>NZ_JASJOR010000002.1:0-644994 GCF_030068545.1 Xanthocytophaga flava
CTACCACAGTGGGTAGCTACGCAAGATGAACGACCTGCTAAACAGGACCTGTTCTCTTTGAGAGTGTAAAGATAAGAATAGCTTAAAATAATTATAACATTTTTGTTGACTTTACAGACAGTACCTTTTGGCAAATAGAGCCATGCTTGGGTCCTGAGAAAAAATACTCTCCAATCAGAAAAACCGCCGGTCTTGCCACGCCTGTCCCGACAATGGCGGGAAGGTCCTTTCAGGAGGACAGCAAGGGGGCTTCACAACTACAAGAAGTCCAGCATAACTAACAATGCTACCTTATACTCAAGTAATCACAACACTTTTTGTAGCTCTAACATAACTTTTTTATAGTTATAGGCAAAGTGAACTAAACTCAGTTCAACGAAGAAAATGACCATTATTCGAATATTTCTTCAACGTGATCGGAAGTATGGTCAGCACCGAAAGTAATTCGATTTCTGTTCACTTTTTATCTTCACCAACAAACAAATCTAAACTTTTTCGGAATTGTGTTGAACAGATTTCCAGTCATACTGAAAAGATAGCTGAAGTTTAGTTATCTGAGACACATGCTTGGTTTATAAGATGATTTCATCTCTGTTATTCAGACACCCTCTTTTTTACATATCGATTCAATTTCAGTGTTGCTGTTGTACCTTTGCCTGGTTCACTATCAAAGGTCAGTACTCCTCCATTCCGGCGAACAAAATCCTGACAGATAATCAATCCCAGTCCTGTTCCTTTCTCTTTTAGTGTACCCAATGTAGAAACCGGATCAACATATAAATCCTGTGATGACATAATCTTAGCTAGCATATGATCATCCATTCCTATCCCTGTATCACATATCGTAATGTCAGCAGTAGTCTCATCAGCCATTACCTTTATGATAACCTCCCCTTCCGGATGAGTAAACTTAATGGCGTTTGAGAGTAAATTTCGCAGGATAAAGTCAACCATATTATAATCTGCCCAGAGTTTAATTGAGTCTTCTGTCACTAACCGGAATCGGATCTTTTTTACTTCAAGAGACTGCATTACCAGTTCATGGTTCTTATTCAGTACCTCTAACAGATCTACTTTACCAGGAACATACCGGATGTGGTCTATTTGCATCAAAGCCCAACTCAGCAGATTATCCAGTAAGTTAATCATCTGATTGATGGATGTAATGCTTCGGCGCTTCATCAACTGCAGTTCTTCAGCCGAAAATAAAGTATAGTCTTCTTCATACAATTGCATGAAGTTTTGCAAAGACACGAGTGGTCCTCTCAAATCATGAGAGATGATAGCAAAGAAACGATCTTTCACAGCATTCAACTGCCTCAACTGGAGTTCGGAAACGGTCAACCGCTGATTGTATTGGTGTAATTCTCCATTTTGCTGTGTCAGTAATTCGCTACTTGCCTGCACCTCTTCCAAATGAAGTTGTATTTGACTTAGCATCTGATTAATATGATCTGTCAGTGTACCTACTTCATCTTTTGAACGTACTGGCAGTGGAGAAGAAATTGATTCAAACCGGCTTGCTGCAATCTGATCTACTTGTTGCGTAAGCAGATTGACAGGTCGGGTGATGGAATATGAAAAAAGAAAACTCAAAATTATGCACAATACAAATGCTCCTCCCATGATGAACAGGAAAGAAATAGTCAACTCATGGCGAATTCTTTTGGCCTCCAGTTCCGCTTTTATAATTAGCGTATCCAGATCTTTCTCCAGCTGTTGAGTCATCATCAGAATCTTGCCCCGCCTCCCAAGCAATGGAGTTAATCCCAGTTCTGCATCTATCTGAGTTAGGTTGCGAAATGATTCGCCATAATACTTCAGCAATCCTACAACCTGTGCATCTCGTGAGTATTGACTCTGCAGAGACTGCAAAAGACAGAAAAAATGAAAGGCATATAGAGTATCTTTCCGGATAATATAATCTTTCTCATACCGTCTGAGTGTCAAAAGCTGCACCTTATTTATAGAAGTCCATTCTAATGCATGGGCATAGTCACGCATCTTTCCTTCCTGCCCATAATCTTTGAAACCACGTTTAAGACATAGGTTTACTGTAGCATTAAAAAGTTTTGCATAGTCATTCCACAAATGATTCAGTACGGCTAACGAGGTGTTAATAGCTAGTCGGTCTGCATCTTCTGATTGCGTCAGCGAGGCTGTTCGATTTGTAAGAGATGTGACAAGCTGATTATATTCTGTTAGTGAACTACATTGTTCAGATCCATAAAAAGCAGTGTCAGTAAGATCGTAGGCATAGAAGTGTTTTTCCTGTCGTGTAGCTTGTAGAAATAAGCTACGTAAAGCATTCAACTCATTAATAGTCAAAGCCATTTGCTCTCGTTTCTGATAGAATGAAAAGCTTAACCATATAATCAGAAATAATAGGGTGACAAAGGCGAGATAGCTTACAAGAATTTTAGATCTAAGTGAAGTAAATACAAAAGACATGGATACAAAAAATGCAAGTGGGTGTCGCAAGCAAAAGTATCCATTTATTTATAGGTAAAATCTAAAATTTACAAAAACAACACCAGACGTAAGATTAGCCCTGCTTCTACCTCCATTTCTTACTATTACTACACGTATCCACACAAATGGATGATTAATAAAGGGTTAAGCAAAAGAAAAATACTAATACACACTATTTATACAAGTCTTTTATAAAAGAAAGACAATCAGTAGAAAAATACAATTACCCATCTAACACCAATTATACTCAGCGACTTTCTTAACACAAACAAAACAGTTTCTTAGTATTGAGATAATACAAAAAGTAATACGCCCTTTGATACGTTTTAGCATTTTCATTTTATTGCTATGTAAGATTTGTGAATATCTCTGTATTTTACGTATTCATAATTGGCACAAGCTTAGTTTATTTCTCTCTAAATTTATCTATATCAGATATCAGTCTTTACTGGTCACATCAAATGTATTGGCTGTCTGACTGAGATTTTTAATACTATCCACAAATTGAAGAAAGATATTTTTGTCTACTAAAAAATCCAGCAGGTAATACTCCTGTTGGTTAGATTGTCTGCCCGAATCGTTGCCTTTACCCTTTTAATTTGACTTGCTTCCAGTGACAAACCCTCCCGTTCCTTACATATAATCAATGTTAAGTTTTCTTTAACAAAAAGCAAATTCGCTATTATACTTATTACTAAATACATATCGCGCATTTATAAAGTCCTATTTCCTCCACTTTTTTGCCAACTATATCGATCTTACACATGTTTTTACCCTATTATCAGGATTTACATTTCCTGTTATCACAGTATTCAGGTATATGTAAGAAATATCAATTATTTAAAGCTGTACAGAAGGCAAGGATTCTTCAACGTATTCAGTAGCTGAACCTTCAACTTTCTGAGCTATTTATACATCTCTATGTTTTCAGTAAGATATGCATACTTTGTTTACATGATATCAGGCTAAATGGCTAATACTTGCCGGAAAATTACGTTTAACACCACTTTTTTTTACATCCGTCACTTTCTTACACCTACGATCTGATATGTTTTCGCTTTATAAGATTAGATACAAGCTGCTGTTTACCTTTTTCACTTTAGTTATAGCATCCTCTTTTATTGGAGGAATATCCATTTATTATTCCAAACAACTCTCTCAGTATCAGAAAATAAATAATCAAATTGATCAGCTGCGCGTTTTACTCCTACAGGCAAGAAAGTTTGAAAAAGACTTTCTTATCTATGATCCTGTCAATAGTACTTTTATACAAACAGGGCAAAGTGCGAATCTGACAGGACATAAACAGGCACTGGACTCTATTCGGATTTTGCTCCAGTATATAGCACAGAACAGTCATATGTCCTCTATGGGTATTGCAGCCAGCATTATGCAGATTGAAGAACAGGAAAAGCAATACCAGAACTACTTCTATCAACTGGCGGAGAAAACACGGCAGAGAGGATTTAAAGATACAGGCTTGGAAGGAGAAATGCGTAAGGTAGCACATGATTTGGAAAATACATCTTCCATCAATCAGACTCAGCTACTTACCCTACGGCGACACGAAAAGGACTTCTTTATACGAAAAGATGTCGCCTATGCTACCAAATTGCATCTCACTGCCGATCTGGTGTTACAAAGTCATTCAGACCCTGCCTCTGTGACTGCCTTGAAAAAGTATGTACAAATCTTTGATCAGATTGTAGCCCTTGAAACAGAAATTGGTTTGAAACCAGATAAAGGCATAAAGGGCAGTTTGAAAACCAGTGCAGATACCATTGAACCACAAATTGCCTCTATCCAGCAAGGGGTATACCAGCAAATCGAGAATCAGACATCAGCTTCCGAAGGCATTATATGGACAGTAGTAGGTATGTTGCTTATAGGTTCGGTTGCATTGGGATTTTACTTCTCAGACTCCATTTCCAGACCTATCATTCTGCTTGACCAGATTGCCCAGTCTGTCGTTACAGGACTGAAAGATCAGGATAAAGAGCTGGAACAAATACAGTCCCCGGATGAGTTAGGTAGTCTGGCTAAAAACTTTAAGCAGATGTTGTTAACCTTAAAAGGCAGCTTCCAGGAAGTTTCAGCTCAAAACCAGAAGCTGGTGGAAGCCTCCCAGGAAGAAAAGCTACGTCAATGGAGTGCAGAAGGTGTGGCTCATTTCAGTAATCTGCTGGGACAATCGTATCCAACGATGGAGGCATTGTGTGTAGAAGCGACTTCACAGATTGTAAAATACCTGAACGCCAATCAGGCAGGTCTGTTTCTTCTTACTGACAGCCTCTCAGATCAGCCTTACCTGGAATTAGTGGCTTCTTATGCCTATAACCGCCGGAAATATCAGCATAAGCAAATACAACCAGGAGAAGGATTGGTGGGACAAGCGTTTCTGGAACGAGACATGATCTATATGACAGATGTTCCCAAAGATTATGTCACGATTACCTCCGGATTAGGTGAAGCCCTGCCTCGCTGCATTCTGATTATGCCTATTCAACTCAATGAAACTATTGTAGGGATACTGGAACTGGCAACCTTCCAACCTTTCCAGCCTCATGAACTAGACTTTTTGAAAAAGATTGGAGAGAGAATGGCAACTACTCTATCAGCACTGAGCAATACAGAAAAGACCCGATTATTACTGAAGCAGTCACAATTGCTGACGGAAGAACTACGTGCTCAGGAAGAAGAAATGCGTCAGAATATGGAAGAGATGCTTTCTACTCAAGAATACTATCAACGCATGGAAACCAGTTTGAAACAAAAAGAAGAACAACTCGAAAAACAGATACTACTTCTTCAAAACGAGAAAACGGAAATCAGTGTTTCTGAAGCCTATTTTAAGACGGCCTATCAACAGAAAGCGAAAGAACTAGACGAATTGGTCAAAGAAATGGCAGATCTTAAACTTGAATTGGAAAGTCAGAAATTCAAAGCATTGCCATTCAAAAAAACACAGCATCAACTATAAAACACCCACTCTGTCGTACAGCAGGGATAGTAACCGTGCCTGTACGACAGAGTGGGTGTCTATTAAGCTCACAATATCATCTCAACACACCATCCACTACTAATGTAATCTGTATTCTCTTTGTAACAAGCGATATCAGATACTATTGGGTAAATGAAAAATAAAAAGTAGTTCCTTCATTCACTTTGCTTTCGGCCCATATGCGACCACCATGACGCTGAATGATACGTTGTACAATAGCCATACCCACACCTGTGCCTTCAAACTCTGAGGCTTTGTGAAAACGTTGGAATACACCAAATAATTTATCTATGTATTTCATATCAAAACCTACTCCATTATCACGAATAAAGTAGATAGGCCCATCTGCTTCTTTATAATAGCCAATATGAATCTGAGCCACATCTCTCTTGGAAGAAAATTTAACAGCATTTTCAATCAGATTCTGCCAGACCTGACGCATCAGAGAGATATCACCCTGCATAGGCGGCAGTTCCTCTACCTGAAATTGAATACGATCCCGTTGAGATTCTGTAGTCAGTGACAGAAATACCTCTCTTACCATATCGTTGAGGTCAACAGGAAACAATTCCATTTGAGAACGATTAAGCCGGGCAAATGCCAGCAGATCATCAATCAGTCGTCCCATCCGCCGGGATTCATTCGTAATAATCGTGCAAAACCGTTTGCCTTCTGCGCCCAGAATAGATGCATAGTCTTCAGCAAGAATAGAAGAGTACCCATTAATAGCCCGTAGCGGGGCCCTCAAGTCATGGGCTACAGTGTAGTTGAATGAATCCAGCTCTTTATTGGCAGCAACCAATTGAGATGTTCTTTCTTCTACTCGTTTCTCAAGTTCCTGATTTAGCTGATAAATCTGACGCTGAGCCTCTTTAATGTCTGTCACATCTATTGATACCAACATGGCAAGTGTCACCTTATCTGTTTCATCTTTGATAGGTACATACCGGGTTATGATATCTGTACCAGCACTACGGTTCTCCGTAGTAAAAACCTCTCCCCCAAACACGCGTTTCAGATTGACATCCAATGCATTCACAACATCTTCATCCAGTAAATCCTTTGCTTTTCTTCCAATCAGTGACTCTCTGTTATAACCAAATTCATTCAATAAGTCGCCTTCTACGAGTAGATAGCGGCCTTCCTGATCAAAAAGGCAAATAATGGATCCAGGGATAGTAGATGCAATAGTTTTATAAATTTTCTCGCTCTGGACGAGTTTTTTTTCTGACTCTTTACGTTCAGTGATATCGCGCAGTGTAAACAGGACCCCATTCACACCCTGAATATGTTCCAGATTCATAGCGATCCCCTCCATCCATCGCCATGTACCATCTTTGTGTCGCTTACGAAACAAAAGCTCTATAGTATCTCCTGGATAGTTTAATTCATTCCATCGTAATGGCTGATCATCTGGATGGACAAGGTATTCCGGAGACAACGTCATATATTCTTCTGGAGTATAGCCTAATACATGTTTTATACTTCGGCTCACAAAGGATATAGTGTCACGAGTAGACACTATAAATATGTCATTACTATTTTCGATTAAAGCTCTGAACTGCTCTTCACTAGCTTTTACTTTTTCTTCTGCAATTTTCTTTGCAGATATATCTCTCAGATTGATTACCAAACCACGAACCGCTTCATCTGTAAGCAAATTAGTAACGTTACCATCCATAAAATGATAATTGCCTTTTTTATCTATCACCCGAATGCTAACTTCCGAGGAAGCGCCTGGTATTCTGGATATTTGCTGAATCAATTTCTGCACATGGGGTTGATCTTCCGGATGCAGGAGATTAAAACGAGGTGAACGCCCTCCCTTTGTATCCCATTCAAATATGCGCTGCCAGGATGGACTCCGATACGTAATTTCCTGATTGGCATTTAGTACAGCAATAAAATCACTGCTATATTCAATCATACTCCGGAATCGGCGTTCATTCAAATGTAATTCCCTGTTCAACTTAAGAATTGCCTGTGCGTTATGGGTTTTCTCTGTAATATCACCAATAGAGACAAAGTATATTGTATTACCATAAAGATCTGAAAAAGAGCCTCCTCCATAAGAAAATACACGTACCCAGTCTTTTTTCAGATGGCGTATCTGTATTTCCTGGTTCTTAACCTTTTCATTTCGTAACAATCGTGAAATAGGCCACTGTTCAACCGGAATAACATCCCCGTCCAAATACGATAGTTCATAAATAGATGTAAAATCCTTCACGGCACCTCTGCACTCGTCCATTGTCTCAAATCCATGCATCTGCAAGGCAACCGGATTCCAATGGAGAAGATTTCCATCTCTGTCTGAGATTATCAATCCTTCAGAAAGATTCTCAATAATTTGTTTCAGGTTATTTTCGCTTTGCAGCAAGGCATCCTCTACCCTTTTCTGCTCGGTAATGTCTTCTATCACCGAAATAAAGTACAATGGCTCTCCTGTCTCATCCCTTTGTAGAGAGACTGTTAACCGCACCCAGACAATAAAATTATTCTTATGGAAATAACGTTTCTGCATGGTGTACCCCTCTATCTCTCCATCCAATGTCTGTTGCAGCAATTGCAAATCTGTATCTATATCTTCCGGGTGAGTTATATCCTGAAACGTTTTTTGTAATAGTTCTTCTCTGCTATATCCTACGATAGCAAGCAATTTTTGATTGATATCCAACCATTTACCATCTAATGCAACACGAGCTATTCCGATAGCTGCATTTTCAAAAACGGAACGATACAAATGCGCACTTTCAATTAGTTCAGCCTCTGCCTTCTTTCGATTGGTTATATCCGTCAATACCCCATACCATGTAACTCCACCATCCAGATCTCTTTTAGGCATAGACCAACCTTCTACCCATAGTTCACCTTTCTGAGGGTTTACCACACGAAACTCGTCATGCCACCTAGCCATATGTTGTTTTGAAAGTGCAATCTTTTCCAAAATCTGAGCACGATCCTCTGTATGCCATCGCTCACCGGCTAATGATCCATCATTAGCCAAACTATCCGCTTTAAGGCCATAGATATCTTCGATCCCAGGACTAGCATAAGGAAAACAAATAGAGCCATCCGGTTTTTCCCGAAAAGCGAGTACTACTCCAGGCACGGTAGCAACAAGTTTCTCAAACCGATCCCTTTCCTCACGCAATACTTCTTCTACCTTTTTTCGCTCTATAGCCATAGCCAGCACATTGGCCATAGCCTGTACAAAATGAAGATCATCTTCATCAAAGTTGTAGTAGTGCTTGCTATATAAACTCAACACACCAAAAGGTTCCGATGTACTGGTTATTACTACACTTATGCCACTTACTATATGGTACTCATTCAGGAAAGGAGATACCTCAAAACGACGTTCGGAATGCCAGTCATTGGCTATCACAGCAGTGTTGGAGCAGAGGGCATAGATAGCCTGAGATCTATAATTATCTTCATCTGCTACTTCATCTGCATGTATACATGTCTCAGGCCAGCCGGTTCCCACTCTGAACAATAGTCTCTTTCTATCTGCATCCCATTCCTGTATCTGAGCAAACTCCATACTTAACAGATGAGTAGTAAGAAATATAGCATATTCAAATAACCTTCCTGTATCAGTCCCTTGCAAAGCCAGTTGGGTTAGTTCAGTAACGGCAGACTGTTGTTGTAACCGAACCTTAAGTTGAGCTTGAGTATCTTTTCTTTTTATAATACGGACAAAGGCAACCAGATTTCCATCCTGTAGTTTTCGGGAATTAATCTCCACCGGAATAAAACGTCCATCCTTATGACGGATATGCCTTTTAGTAGATACAACACCTCCTGTCTCTAACTCTTCTTTGTGCAGGGGTTCCTTTTGTAATTCTTCCGGAGCTAGTATATCCATTACAGACATCGTCCGTAATTCTTCAAGCGTATACCCAAACATCTGACAACCAACCGGATTTGCATGGATATAATGAAAGTTTGGATCGCTGACGAATATTCCATCTGCTGCCTGTTCAAAAATAGCATTTGCTATTTCTACGGATACTGGAGAAACAAGAGGTGCTCTCATTGTAAGGGATAGTATTGTGAAAATCTTTTACTCACTTTGTATAAACCTTGTGCATAAAATACTATTACCACTGATTGATTGACACAACTAGTCATAATAGAGTAGTTATTCTATCTCTTAAGACCTTGTTCCGGATAATAGCATAGAATCAGTTATGACAAGCCATTAGATATATAGGAAATTACCACAAGGAGCAGGTCTATCTGCAGAATGATCAAAACAGGATTAAAGTAAGTGGTAACAGAAAAATCTATTCATATCCAAACGTCTTGCTGTGGGTCTATTCATCAGAAGATTTCTTCACTAATAAAGCAGACTCATTCCTGGAAATCGTACTGAGTCTGCTTTATGATACCAGATCTACTTATTAAAGTATGTATCAATAGCTATATCTGAAGGATAGCAAGAATAAGACAGGTATTTCTAATTCGTAAATACACTGATACACAAATATATAATAAATAAAACAAAGTAGTTACCTGCTAGTAAGATGATATTAATCATCTTATTGTGTTATTGACTAAATAGTAACATGAATATATATCATATAGGAAAGGAATCAACGATTAGGCTGAAAATTGGCAGATTTTTACACCAATCACCCGACAGTTATTTACGACCTTTACAAAATGATTGATCTGGAATTATGAATGATATACAATTATTACCACTCACACTACAAATGGCTCCGACACTGGCTGCTATTGCAAATGATAAAGATATCTGGCTTCAGGTGCGTGACCGACTCCCACATCCGTATCATTTACAGGATGCCGAAAGCTTCATCTCTATAGTCAGCAGTCAGGAACAGCAACTGATACGAGGAATCTTCTTCAAACAGCAATTGTGTGGAGTAATCAGTATCACGCCACTGCATGATATTCACAGAGTTTCTGCAGAAATCGGGTATTTCTTAGGTAAATCATGGTGGGGGAAAGGAATTGCCACAACTGCTGTCAGCCAGATTACACAAATGGCATTTGCTACGTTTCCTATTGAACGCATCTTTGCAGGAGTTTTCTCTCATAATAAATCTTCAATGCGTGTGTTGGAGAAAAATGGTTTTCTACTGGAAGGAGTAGCCCAACGTTCTGTAATTAAAGAAAATGTGTTACTTGACGAACATATTTATGCTCTCTATAGACAAATCTAATCAGTGAAATATGAGCCAATCCCAGAAAGAAACTACTCAGCCAGATTCTGTTGCCTTACAAAAAATACTTCATAAACTGGGCTATCCGGATTTATTGGAAAAATTATGTGAGAATATTTCAGGATCAGAGCTAAATACATTGTTGCTAACCCTTATGGCTCAACGTGCAGCTCAATCATCACCTCCTATGTTGCTACAACAATACCAGCATAGTCGTTTTGCCATGCCTTCACAGTTGCCTCTTGTTGCCTTTAGTGAGTTTGAACTTAGCCTGCAGAAAATTATTCATGCATTTGGATTTCAGGATATCATACTTTCTCCGGTAGCTCCATTGGGAAGTTGTTCAGTAGTAGGAACTGTACATCAAAACAAAATACTTTCAGCGATAAGAGGTATGGAAGTAATGGCAGATATAACCAATGCAATGGCGCTGGAAATTTGTCGTCGCAAACAAACAAGAGAATGGGTGCCTGCCACTGATAAGGACACATTGCGGCTGTTTACCACACATCGGCATTTGCGAACACCTCCAATCCAAAATGCAAAATTCAGTCCACATTTTGCCATCCTGGGTTGTGTAGTATCAGGACGAGATCAGGGTGATTGCCAATTTGAGACATTTGTAATCCTAGAACAATTGAAATTATACCAAGCCCTGCTTGCAGATCATCTGCATTTATCAATAAAGGTAAAACTATATTTGCGTGAAGGGTACTCTGCGTTATCTTTACTACAGGAACGAATAGCAAAGGTATTAGAAGAATTTAATACATCTGTACCTGTTGAATGGCTGAAACCTGACACAGAGAATGCCTATTATCAGGGAATACAGTTTAAGATCATGGTAGTAACAAATGACCAAACATGGGAAGTAGCTGATGGAGGATTTGTAGACTGGTCACAAAAATTATTGCAAAACAAAAAAGAACGTATGTTGATTAGCGGGTTGGGAACAGAATTGCTTTATAAAATTCTGTTTTCTACTGAATAAGGTATGTAAATTAAAGATCAAATGAAAGGTCGTATTGTACTGGAAACTGAGAAGCAGGAATTTATCCGGATTGCCTGGCCCTCACCTGCCTTGCGTAAACTTATTGCTTATTATTTTGAGGTTAAAAGTCCAATAAATCAGACAACATCTACTCATCTCTACTCTATACCCAGCTTACATGGCCTATTTTGTTTTTCACTCAACGATTCAACCTGGATCAGCACAGAACAACAATATCAAAAAGAGACTATTCTGAAAGGCACCCAATTACTTGGAGCGTTTACCTATCCTTTGTGTTCTGTTTTTCCATATCAGAAACACGCATTTTACATTAAGCTACAACCTGGAGTATTGGAAAAGCTTACAGGGTTCCTACCAGGAGAACTACTTAATGCACAAAGTACACCAGAAAATGTATGGAAAAATGAATTGACAGAACAGATAGGCAATACATCAACTTTTGAGCAACGGATAGCTTGTGCAGAAACTTATTTCAAGAACCATCAGTATTTTAGTTTTTCGTATGCATTTAATCTAATTCAGACAGCACTCTCATTATTTTCACACTACCCTACCCAAAGTATTGAAACAATAGCAGATAACTTATCTGTAAGCTATCGGACCCTTCATCGTCACTTTGATCATGAATTAGTACTTTCACCTAAATATTGTCAAAAACTCATACGATTTAGACAAGGCATATCTTTATATCGTACCAAAGGAAGTCAATGCGATTATAGTCATCTTGGGTACACCGATTTTTCTCATTTCTGTAGAGAAGCCCGACAAATAGCATTGAGAGCACCATCTGAGATTTGAGGCATAAGGAAATAAGCTACCACCAATAACTTTTAAACGAGGCAATGTCACTATCTCACAAACAATATTTTGCTTACAGCTTCTTGATAAAGATACCATAAAAACACCAGCCTGATCCAACAGTTAGGTGCTGTAAGAATCAGGCTGGCAATTTGTAGTGAAGAGGAGCGTTGGCAATAATGTCTAAGCAATTTCAAAGCATTCTGGCGGAGAGAACTCAGATAAAAAATATAAAAAAGATATTAAAAAGTGCAAGATTACTATAGAAACAATAGACTAGTATTTAAATTACCCATTGTCCACTGTCTGATTGCAGCATATACACCTAAATTTCCTGTAAGCAAAGAATTATCTTCATTGCTTTGCTCACGTATATACCGCTGCCAAAGCTCTCCTAACCAGAAACTTCCTTCTTTAAAAAATCGCTCCTGCTGTGTAAGTGAATGTAAGTGTCGATAAAATAACACTAATCCGGCTATGCCATCAGTTAAACCCATACACAGAGAATCGGATTGCTTTTGCATATGCATCCGTTGACTGAGTATAAATCCAGCCAACCGATCAGCCCATTTTATTAACTCTCTTCTTTTCTGGAGCTGTCCTACCTCATACAAAACCAATATTTGTATCAGATCGCCAGCAGACCAGCTTAGTGTATCAGAAGTCACCCATTCTGAGTCACTTACTTGGACAGGAAAAAGAGCATTCTGATTCTGCATGGTATTTATATCCAGCTGATGAGCATACAGATAGTATATATACTGATCAATTATCTTCATCAATGTACCCTGATGTTGTGTCAAAGCGGGTGAAGCTTGTGACTTCATCAGTAAACGTACCAGAAGTAATATATATCCAGCATACCCACTTTCAAGAGTTAGGTCAGTAACCGGCTCACTCCCAATGGGTAACCAATGACGGCATAACTGGGAAAGCAAACGATGCTGCATTTCCTTTATATGTGGTGTCGATGTTTGGTTACTCAGAAAATAGTGCAAAATAGCCGTACTTCCCTGGCAATATCCAAGCTTCTGCTCCTGAATTCGTTGCATTACCTCCTGGTAAAGCTGTAACTCAAAATCCAGTAACGTTTTTCGAATAGTTTCTTTTTTGTGTAACTGGTATTGATACAATGTCTGGCATCCTGTTAGAAGAGGAATCAACTGTGATGCGGGTCTCCAGTCTTCGGTATGAATAATATCCTGCAACAGATCAAGTTCGAGTTCCTGTTGCCAGATATGCCATAACCAGGTATCTGCCGTCGATAAATCTGAGTCAGGAATCAGGCTCAGACTTGTCAATTCTGAAGCCATTCTCTCTACTAATGGTGCTTGCATATTCATCAGTGTTTTTTGTGTAAGTTGAATAGATATTCCATTACTAAAGAGATTCCTAAAATACCTATCCCATTTACGCTAAGGACATCCATTACAGGTGGCTCTTTCCTGCATCACAGATAAACTTCTTATATTCCTGTCGTCAATACAGTGCCAATGGTTTGGTTGCTGAAAGGCTGGTTTTCTCCAGTCAGTGCAGAAACACTTGTTAAACGAGCTACTTTTTTAACACGGATGGAAGCCAAAGTGGAAGTGGTTGTATTTGTTTTCATAAAATTTTGTTTGTTTGTAACGTGATAAAATATGTTGCTTGTGCTATTTACTGAATGAAAGTTGCAGGTTTTCTTTCAATCCGGAAAATCAATTATACCAAGCTGCCTTTTTCCTATATCATTACCTGAAAAGCCCTATATGAAACATATACAACGCTGGTTCCAACAACACTGGAAAACAGTCTTGATCCATGCTGGTGTGTGGGTGCTATATTTACTTGTTAATAATATTTTATTATTTATAAATCAGTTGCGGCAAATAGAGCTAGGACAGATGTTGTACACCTATGCGTTGGTGGCTGTTTTATTCTATGTCAATGTATATTTCATCATAATTCCCTGTATGCAGAAAAGGCAATATGTAAAACTGGTGTTTTACACTGTATTGCTGATATGTATCTACGTTATGATTCGTTATCTGCTTTTTACCTATGTATTTCCCATGCTTCATATTATAGGTGCATACCGAAAAAACTACGTTATGATGGAGCAATTTCTACCAGATTCTATCTGGATAGCCTGCCAATACATATTATTTAGCTATGGATATTGGTTTGCTTTACGTTCTATTCAACTGGAACAACATAAACGTAAAATTGAGCAGGAATTTGCAGCATTAGAGCGGGAAAGAGCTCAGGCAGAACTTGCATTTCTCCGATCACAGTTAAATCCTCACTTTCTCTACAACACACTTAATTTCTTTTTTTCTGATGCACTTCAGGTATCTCCCAGACTGGCAGACTCCATCATGGCCTTATCTACCATGCTACGAAATGTGACAGAAATAGGCAAGCAGGCGCTTGTACCTATCGGACAGGAACTTGATTATATTCGGAACTATATCAAAATACAATGTTATCGGTTTGGAGATCAACTTCAGGTACATCTGGAAATTGAGGGTGAGGAATACGAAGACCAACATATGATTCCGCCTCTACTATTTATTTCTTTGGTTGAAAATATTTTTAAGTATGGTGATGTATATGACAACTCTCAACCTGTCCATATCCGTATATGTCTATCGGAGACTGAGATCTCCTTCTATTCCGAAAATCCCAAAAAGGCAACACCCAATTATACACAGGGAGGGTTGGGATTGAAAAACATTGAGAATCAATTGAGAATCATATATAAGAGTAATTTTAGCTTTGAAGTAACCGAAGAAAACAATATATTCTATGTAAATTTAAATCTTCCACTACTTGGTAATTAGCGAAACAGCCCTTATACTGTATTGCAGTTGGAATACCTCGGTAGATATTTTCCCTGATAACAGACTTTGTGCTATTTCTTAACCTTAATTTATTAAAACAACAGTACGATGATCAATTGTCTGATTTTAGATGATGAGCAGGCCGCCATTAATGTACTGACCAAGTATATCGAGGAAACTCCCTATCTCAAACTAGTAGATGGTACTACCTCTGTTTCCAAAGCCATTGAGATGTTGAGCCAGCAATCTATTGACCTGATTTTTCTGGATATTCAGATGCCTTTATTGAATGGGCTCCAGTTTATAGACTTATATGGTCATCAGGTCAAAGTAGTACTGACAACTGCTTATAGTGAATATGCACTGGAAGGATACGATCGGAATGTGATTGACTATTTACTCAAACCTATTCCATTTAATCGCTTTCTTAAAGCAGCAGAGAAAGCATTGAATTATTTCAACCGCAATAATTCAGTTCTGACAACACAGGCGTCTCAGCCAGATATGGATTTTATTCTGGTTAAAACAGAACATAAAGGAAAACTGCGAAAGATTAATTTCAATGAGATTGTGTATGTAGAAGGGCTAAAAAATTATGTTTCCATCTATACCACTCAGCAGGAACGAATTGTAACCTATAGTGGTATCAGTGATCTGGAAGAACGCTTACCTTCTCATCTTTTTGCCCGTGTACATCGGTCGTATATTGTTACCATACGTATGATTACGGCTATTGATGGTAATGAAGTGTTGTTAAAAGATGCCCCACGTATTCCGATATCCGGAAAATTTAAAGATGATCTTTTACTAAAACTCCAAAAAGCTATACTACAAAACAAATCAGAATAAAGGATCTGTTTGTTGTAAACCTGATCCATAATTTCTCTTACAACCTATTCTCATTTTACTACTGCACCTGTAACTACTGACTCACTCGGAAAATTACCGGGTTACCTGAGTCATTGGGTAAAATATTACTTTAGTATGGCTCATAGCTTAACCAATCATGGTTTCCTGGTTTTCAGATCACCTCTTCTACCCTATCATACACTCACTCAACTTACAACCGAAAAAATCCGGTCTCTCTATTCAGATCCTCTTTTGCAATCAGCATTATTTATTGCATCGCCAGAAATGTATATACAATGTTGTGCATGGCTGAATAATGAGGTAAAAAATGAAAAAGACAGGAAAAAGATTGAGTTAACACTAACGAAATATTTGCTGCGTGCCTCCTATCGCTGTACCCCATTTGGGTTGTTTGCAGGGTTGTCACTGGTACATTTGGCTCAGACTACAAACATATGTTACAATCCGGCAAACGACTGGCATAGACACACACGTCTTGATATGGACTTTATACATGTGTTATCTCAGCATATTGCTAATATACCTGACCTACAACATACGATCTCTTACTTTCCCAATAATACTATTTATCAGATTGGAGAGAAAATGAGGTATGTAATCTACGAGATCCAACAAAATATGCGGGACCATCATCTTGTAGATGTAGATTACTCTCCTTACCTGACACAGTTGCTGGACTATGCAAGGAAAGGAGCTACCCACCTTCAACTAATTTCAATCTTACAATCTCAGGGAATAGAAAAAAAAGCAGCTGCAGACTTTATAAACCAAATGATTGAAAATCAATTATTGGTAAGCGAACTGGAACCTACTATTACAGGAGAGCCCTATACTCATCGTCTTATTGAAATACTGCAGAAATATAAAGAGGGTAAGCCAATTGCAACTGTTCTGGAACAGCTTTTACTGACTATACAACAAACGGATGAGCAAGATTTCCATACTCTGGTTGCAAATTATAAAGCTCTTTCCATCCAGATAGGACAATTTGGATTGCCATTTGATACAACCAAGCTTTTTCAAGTGGACGTCTATAAATCATCTGTCAGCAATACACTTACTCCCCATGTAACAGAACAATTACAGAAAACTATTCAGCTACTCAGTAGAATACAGTCTGTCAATGAGCCAACTCATCTTATCAGATTTAGAGAAGCATTCAGAGATCGTTATGAAAATCAGTCAATCCCATTACTACAGGCCCTGGATATAGAGACAGGCATAGGGTATCCTATTCGTGAAATCGGAGCACATGACTTTGTACCTCTTCTGGAAAATATTATGCTGCCTGCTACTACGACAGCCACACAATCCATTGAGTGGTCTCCCTGGCAGCAATTTCTGTTGGATAGTTACACACATGCACTTCGTCATCACCAAGAAATAATTTACCTCAATGAAAAAGATCTGAAACCGTTTATGCAAGAGCAATCTCCTGCATTGCCTACCTCTCTCTATTCAATAGGATATATCCTGGCCCAATCTGCCAATGCCATTGACCAAGGCGATTTTATCATCTATCACCAGGCTACCACTGGCCCTTCGGCTGCAAATCTGTTAGGACGATTCTGTCATATGAGTGATGAACTGACACAACATGTCAGACAAATTACACAAGAAGAGGAAAAACTCTATCCTGAAGCGGTTTTTGCAGAGATAGTCCATCTGAATCAGGCTAGGGTAGGTAATATTGCTGTTCGTCCGCATCTTCGTAACTACGAAATTCCTATAGTAACACCTACGGGTACAGATAATGAACATACGATCTTACTGGAAGATCTGGATATTTTTCTTCGGAATAACAGACTTGTTTTATATTCACGAAGGTTGCAAAAAGAAGTGATTCCTCGTTTGAGTACAGCTCATCTGTATTCAGCCAACACTATTCCAGCCTATCATTTCCTGTGTGATCTTCAGTTACAACAACTACAGCGAGGGATAAGCTGGGATTGGGGAGTGGTAAAACAGGCTGATTATCTGCCACGTGTACAATATGAAAAAGTAATAGTAAGTAAAGCTCAGTGGCGTCTGGATAAAATAGTTCTGGATCAGATTAAAAATCTCTCTGGCTCTGCACTCAAAGAATACATTCAGCAACTTAGAGAATCAAAAAATATTCCCCAACACATTACCATTAAACAGGCTGATGCACTTTTGCCTATCGATCTGCAAAATGACCTATGTCTGGAACTTCTGCAACAACATATCACTCAGATAGAGTCTTCTCTTTTAGTGGAAGAGAACTTGTTTACACAAGACAATGTATGGATAGAAGGCCCGAATGGAAGGTTTACCCATGAATTTATTTTACCAATCCAGTATCCTGTCTCAGTAAATTCGATCCAAAATACGCCTCCAGCAACTACGATCACACGAAGTTTTCCTCCAGGTTCCGAATGGACATATGTCAAGATATATTGTGGAATCAATACAGCCGATGAACTATTGCTCACAGTTATTAAGCCTTTGTCAGAAGAACTCCTGGAAGGAAAGTTGATTGATAAATGGTTCTTTATCCGCTATGCAGATCCAAACTTTCATTTGAGAATTCGCTTTCATGAAACGCAGGCAGGAGCAGGGCAGATCCTTCAAAAATTATATACTCAACTACAACCTTATCTAAGTACGAATCTGATTTTCACTATACAAGCAGATACGTATCAAAGGGAACTAGAACGATACGGGGACTCTTCTATAGAAGAAAGTGAAACATTATTCTATCATGATAGTCTGGCAGTACTGGCATTGCTGAACACCCTAGCAGTAGATCCGGAACCAGATGAAATTCGATGGCAGGCTGCACTCTGGGGAACAGACCAATGGCTTACAGATTTTGGATTGTCTCTGCAAGAGAAGCAGAAGCTGCTTTTTAGCTTACAGACAAGCTTTAAAAACGAATTTAATCTGCATACATCCTTTGCCAGAAAATCGTTGGGAGAGAAATACAGACTGGAGAGAAACTACATTCGAACTCTACTGGAAACTATTCCAGATGAGAAACATCCACTATTTTCCATTGCAGAGGTATGGGAAAACAGAAGGTATATGACAAGAGGAACTATCAGTCAGTTAAAACCTAATTTTTCCTCTCAACAGTGGGAAAGCCTGGTAGGAAGCCATATTCATATGTTTCTGAATCGTGTGTTTCGTTCACAACCCCGAAAGCAGGAAATGGTTATTTATGATTTTCTCTATCAATATTATCACTCCAGACTTATGCAGGAGAATAAAACCAGTGAGATCTGAAGAGTACTCCGGTCTATAAACACAAAGCCTGATACTAGAGAATTAGAAAATCTTATTATCAGGCTTTGAATAAACTTATTCAATAAAACGAGCTCTTTCACCAGGAGTCAGGATAAGGCAATTAATATTTTCTCCCTGTAAATAATGTTGACGTGCAAACCATCTGTAAATCCCATCCCGAATCCAGCGTGGCAGATAGATTAATCCAAACAATACCGACCATCCACCTTGCAGGTGACGACATATTCTAAGTGCAGCTTCAGATCCAACATATTTTCGATCTTTTTCAAAAAGAACCAGCCCATCACTACAACCAATGCGGGCTACTTCCAGCAGTCTCCCTCCTATTTCAGATCGTATGGATGCAAAATTAAAATAAGCCTGCTCGTCCCGATTCAGAACAAACTGAACATATTTGTTACAGAAGACACAGTCTCCATCAAATACAATAATTGCTTTCATGTGGGTTGTTTATGCAAGAGTTATCCAAATAAATTGGTGGTTTAGTATCTGCTACAACTTACAGAAGTAAGTACGTAGTAAATCCATGATAAAAAATGAAAAGAAAAGTGTGGGTATAAAAATTAATTATACCAAATGAGAGTTTACAGATACCAATCTCCTGTTTCTCTGTCCTCTTTGTCTATGGAACCAATATTCGCATTAAAACTTTAGATCTATAATCCAATAAGAACACTTTCAAATCGCTGGATCTATGCAATCTGTCACCAATCATATAATTAACAAATCCATTCAGATTAATGCCACTCCTACAAAGGTGTGGCAAGTGCTTACACAACCGGAATGGATTCAGCAATGGATACTAGACTCAGAGGTAGAAGTTATCTCCGATTGGGTAAAGGGGAGCCCAATCACTATTCGGGGATATTTACATGACGACTACTTTGAAAATAAAGGAATAATTTTGCAGGCAGAGCCAGAGCATCTCCTTCAGTATACTCATTTGAGTTCACTGTCCAGACTTCCAGATACTCCTGAAAGTTATACTAGTATTCAATTTGAATTAATACCCTCAGATGATCAGACTGAGTTATTCCTGACCCTAACTAACTTCCCAACAGAAACCATTTACTGGCATCTTGAATTTTACTGGAATGTGACTCTTGGTTTGATAAAAAATTTGTGCGAAGAATAGAGAACAAACTAAAAAACCAGCCTTATGAAAAGCTGGCTTTTATATAGTTAGAATTTATGCAGGTTTCATTGTACTTCACAGACCTCCTTTTTCTCAACCTCACTGGCTACACTCAGGTCTTCAATAAACTGATCAATCATTGCCTCTTTCGTAGCCCAGCTGGTAACCAAACGAATGGCAGACTCCTGGCTATTTATTTTTTGCCAGATATAGAAGTCGTATTTTTTTTGTAGCTTCTCTATTACAGAAATAGGAAGTATCGGAAAAATCTGATTGGTCTGTGAATTTGTCAGAAAGGAATAACCTTGTTCTTGAAAAGCAGTAGCTAGTTTAGCAGCCATCTGATTCATATGGTTTCCAATCTCGAAAAACAGATCGTTGCTGAACAAAACCTTAAATTGAATACCCAGCAGTCTTCCTTTCGCTAGCAATGCTCCCCGTTGCTTAAGGTTATAGATAAAGTTTTGTTGTAATACAGGATTGTTAATCACAATAGCTTCTCCCAGTAAGGCTCCACTTTTAGTGCCTCCAATGTAAAATACATCTGTATATTTTGCCAGATCCGAGAAAGTAATATCACTGGCACAAAGGCCTGAAGCAAGCCGGGCCCCATCAATAAACAGATACAAACCATTTTCACGACAACATTGAGACAATGCAATCAATTCTGCTCTTGTATAATGTGTTCCTATCTCCGTAGGATGTGAGATATATACCAAACGAGGAATTGGCTTGTGAATCTCCTCAAACTTATCCAGAACAGAGATAACATCTGCAGGTCTCAGTTTCCCATCTGTGCTTTGTACAGCCTCAATCTTATGACCTGTAGCTTCGATAGCCCCAGTCTCATGTACCAGAATGTGCCCGGTTTCTACAGCAATGACAGATTCATAAGGACGCAGTATAGAAGCAATCACTGTAAGATTGGCCTGTGTACCTCCGGAAATAAAATGAACAGCAGCAGATGGACTTTTGAGTTTTTCGCGAATCAGATCAGCAGCCTGTTGAGAATACATATCAAAACCGTATCCACTATGCTGCTCTCCATTGCTTTCTATCAATGCCTGTAAAATGGCTGGGTGGCACCCTTCACTGTAATCATTTTTGAAACTATACATTGTGACAATACCCGTTTAAAGTTTGTATGGTTGTTGATGACTTAGCAAATGTATCTTTTTAGGTAATGCAGAAAAATGCTATTTTTGGTATCATTGATGCAAAAAATGCATTAATCATACAACTCATGGATATTCAACAAATTACCTCTTTTCTCACATTGGCGGATGAATTACATTTCTGGCGGGCATCCTTTAAACTGAATATTACCCAGTCAGCTCTGAGTAGGCAAATACAATCACTTGAAAATGAACTCAGTCTGTCATTATTTAACCGTAGTAAACGAAAGGTAGAACTTACCGCAGCAGGGAAATTTCTCTATCAGCAATGGGAGCCTCTCATGCAACAACTGACGTATAGCACACGATACGCCCAAAAAATTCACCGGGGTGAATATGGATCACTCACTATTAACCATCCCGGATCTATCAGCCACAATCTGTTGCCAGATTTACTAGCCCGCATTTCTAAACTCTATCCGGATGTAAAAGTGGAACTGGTGCAATTGAAATACACTCAGGAGGAGGAGTTTTTGAAGGCCTTCAAAATTGATATTGCCTACAGTCGTTATGAACACAAATCTGATTTTATTGAATCAAAACTGGTCTGGAAAGAAAACTTTGGATTTGCAGTTCCTATAAATCATCCCATTCAATCCGAAGAAGATCTGACTTCAGATATACTGAAACAACAACGGTTTGTACTTCCCACGTTACAACATGGGTATATTTTTCCGGAAACAATTTTTAGCATTTTTAACCATTACCAGATCAACCCCGTTATTTCCTATGAATCTGATTTTGGGTCAACTGTATTATCTCTGGTAGCGAAAGGGCTGGGTATTGCTATCTTACCCTTCTCATTTGCTCAGCAGGCTCCCCCTAATATTCGGTTCATTAAAATTCCGTTTGAGATCCCGCTGTACTTATACTGGCGCAAAAATGAAGACAATCCACTTATTACCAATATTCTGAAACTGACATAGTTGTATCAAACTACGGAGAAACTCTGTTGATCTTTGTAATTAGTGACAACAAGGATCAATAGACTACCGGTAAAGAAGTCCAGGCATTCGACAGGTTATACATTATATAAACTAAAACAACCATAATCCGTCCGAAAGCCCAGCAGATCATTTACAAATTTCGGCCTTGCTGTTTTTACACTATGTTCTATCTGAAAGCTGTGTAAAAAGGTCTTGTCCACGAAATCAAAAACAAAGGCGTTCTTGTTTTGCACTATAACCAATTTGGATTGGTCTCCATTGAAACAAAACCAGCTGGCTTGCTGAGAATGTGACGGAAGTTGTAATTCAGGCATTGCCAGGTCTATATCGTTGACAAGATCAAAATAACGGATACTCCATGGCCACCCATACGACCTAACAACCAGGATGGTATCGTTCTCGGCAAATTCCATTTGAGAGATTACACCAAATTCACCAGTGATGGACTTCACTACTTTACCATCCGATACCTGTATCACCTTAATTTCATTTTCCAGATTGTGAAATGCAATCCATTGTCCACTCTTTGACAAAACAACTTCAAAAGGCAGTTTCCCTTTAACCACTTCTACATCAAAAGTATATTTAAGAAGAACTGTATCCTTATTAAAAACATATAATTGGGGATGAGAACCAAAAGCGTATCTTTCAGATGAAACAGAAATAAAGCTTACTGGCTTAGTAAATCCTTTTGTCAAACTATTGAACTTTTTGGTGGCTAGTGAATACTCAAAAATAAAATGATCTGTATCCAGTAATAGTGCATCCTTTATAGCATTATACTGTATATCCCATGCAAGTATCTTGGGCAATTCGATGGTTTCTATGAGATTGCCTTCTATATCTATCAGTGACAAAAAATCTTTCTGATCAGTAGCGGTCTTGAACCAACCATGTTTATATACATAAATTCCATTGGGAGTAGTATCAAAAGCTAAACATCCGCTATATCCAGTCCCTATAAAATAATGTAAGAGCGGTTCCCCTGCAGATGCATTTTTATTTCTTACTACAAATCCCTTCTTCAGCAGTTCCCATTCTTTTTTAGAAAAGAAAGTTAACGCCTCTGCTGAAGTGGCGAACTCTTTTTCTGTAGCCTTTGACTTGCTGTCCTTTATATTTTCAATTAGTACCTTATTGGAATAGAGAGTAAGGATACATTCTTTTCCAGATTGGGTATCAACTAGTGTATGCTTTTTTTCAATGTTCATTGTACTGTAGAGATAGAGAATTACAATGTGAGATCGTGGAAAGCTAAAAAATAATTATGAACACACCACAAAGTCCTTGAGATAAGAGAAGTACAAAGACCAGTATACTACTCTATCTGGCTTTATAAAACTCAGCTCACATAAAACTTCTTTTTGAAGAGAAATATTTTCTTAATTTTGATAAATACACATAGTATCCCAACCACTCTCATACAAACCAAACGTGTATGTCACTTATCAATGGCTCAGATTTTTGGAACATCATTATTCTACTGGGCGCCGTTCAGGGATTTATTCTAAGCATCCTTGTATGGAAGGGCAAAGGAAGCAATAAAGTATCCAATCGCTTATTGGCTACACTTATTTTTCTGCTGGCGCTGGCTTGTTCTAACTTATACATTAGTGAATCCGGCATGGAAGAAGAGTATGCCACCCTTCAGGTTATACAACAGTTGCTACCACTCATTCTTATTATGCCAGTAGGTCCCTTGATCTATTTCTATGTGCAATCTGTCACAAATTTAAATTTTCAATTAGATAAAAAACGTTGGCTTCACTTTCTTCCTACCAGTATTGATTTATTTCCCAAACTACTCGTATGGATAGCATTGGCAGGGTTGCTAACCCAACAACTACAAGAAGAAACAGTCAAAGGCTGGGGTGATTTTATTGATGCCTATAATACGTATATGGATATTCCCCGATGGCTATCACTGACAGTATATGTATTAGTTGCCAGACACTATCTTATGCGTAAGCTGCCGTCACAAGCAGAGTCTGACAATAGTCAGCAAAAATGGTTGGGCCAGTTTTTGAATGCTTTTTTGCTATTTCAAGGTATCTGGTTACTATTTCTTATTCCTTATATCAATCCTTCTACCCGAAATACCTTGCTGGATGATATGAGTTATTATCCTATCTATATTCCATTGGCGATTCTGGTGTACTGGCTTGGATTCAAAAGTTATATACATATCAGACTACAAACAGAAGCACCCCCATCACAGCCAGAGACAATTGCACAACAACCTGTGTTAGTTACTACTCCATCCTTTACATCAGAAGAAATTACTGACTATATCGCTTCATTGAAAAAGGTTATGGAAGAAGAGAAACTCTATCTGGAACCGACTCTTCATCTGCAAATGCTGGCTACTCATACAGGTATTCCGCAGAAAACAATTTCCTATATCCTTAACAACTATCTCCACAAAAGTTTCAATGAGTTTATAAATGAGTACCGGATTGAAGAAGTAAAAAAACGCCTGCTGGAAAAAGACAATACACATCTCACCATAGTGGGTATAGCACTAGATTGTGGTTTTAACTCTCAGGCAACTTTTCAGCGTGCCTTTAAAAATAGTACAGGTATATCTCCCAGAGAATATTTATCCATACAATCGCAGGAATCTGTCTTAAAGTAGTTATCAAATCCGGATTTGAGTAGATTTAGAGTCGCCATTTTGGTTGTATTGCTGCACACACAACCCAATGTATACTATGCAACCCAATTATCGGCTTACACTCTTTTTATGGATCATCCTGCTTTTTACGGCAGTCAGTCCTGCAATGTCTCAGGAACCTTTTCTGACTATTACAGGCAGAGTAACTTCCCAACAAACCAACCAGCCTCTCCCATACGCTAACATTGGCATTATTGGTAAGAGTCTTGGTACAGTCACTAATGCAGAAGGAAATTTTATTTTTAAGATACCAGCGTCCTATAGTCGAGATAGTCTGAAAATATCACAGATTGGCTATGAGTCTGTAACCAGAGCTGTCAAAGATGTACAAGGAAAAAAGAACCATATTACATTACAGGAAGCTCCCATTCAGCTGGCCGAAGTTCATATACAGGCCAAAAGCAAAACAGGTCTGGAAATCATAAAGGAGGCTATTGCAGCTATCCCAACCAATTATGATACCTCAGCTATTCAACTTCTGGCTTTTTATAGAGAAACGATCCAGTTAGATACTAGTCAGATTACTCATACAGAATCTGTATTGGAAGTAAAACAACATCCCGGTAAAGAAAAAGAGGAGGGTTTAAAGATAAAAACCTTAAAAGAACGAAAAAGGAGACCAGATACTACGCTTTTTACCAAAGATCCCCGTTTTTATTATTGGATACAGTTAAATAATGGTGCTCGAAACACATTAACTTCCAGTAATGTGTTTCAAGCTGATATAAAACGCTACAAAAATTTTTTTCTAAATAGCCGAAATTTTAAACACTATACATTTACACTTCAAGGTATTGTTTCCGATAGAGAACGGAGGATGTATGTAATTGAAGTTAACCCGAAAAAGAAAAGTAGTAAAGCTTATATACAAGGGAAACTATATATAGATATACAATCGCTGGCCTTTACCCAATGGGATCTTGAATTGTCTCCTCAAGGGATTGATAGGGAAAACAATCGGAACTTTTTCTGGAAGAGTATTGGGCGCATGGTTATGAAAGCGAGTTTAAAAATATCAAGTTTTAAAGAAGTTCTCCATTTTGATCAGTATCAAGGCAAGTGGTATATAAAAGATATACGACGCCATTTTCTGGCCGATGTCAATAGCAAGAGCCGTCATCTGGAAAACAGTGTCTGGAAAACAGATCTGCTTCTGACAATAACAGATATTGCCAGATCTGCTACACCTGAAACAAAGATTTATACATCTGCCGATTCTGTTAGCCAGAAACTAAACAAAAGTGATTTCTGGGGACAATTCAATATCATTCAACCTGCTTCCAAAGATACGCTTGGAACATTTGATCAAAAAACTGATTCCATCCCTGTAAAAAAAATGAGTCAGGCTACTCCGGCAAAGCCATCAAACCGCGAAAATGGCTTTACACGTGCAGATACATTGCGAGGCAAACTTACACCTTTGCGTACCTGTTATGATGTCACCTTTTACAAGCTGGATATAGATGTAGACATAGAACGCAAATTTATCTCAGGTAGTACCCTCATTCGGTTCAGTGTACAGCAGCCGTTTACGAAGATGCAGGTGGACTTATATGATAACATGCAGATTCATCAGATTGTATACAAAGGAAAAACGTTGCCGTATACACGAGCATACAATGCTGTATTTATTCAGTTTCCGGAAATGCTGCCTCTGCATACGAATCAGGAGATTACGATTCAATATTCCGGAAATCCCAAAGAACCCAATCGGGATATTTCTATGGATGGGGGATTCTTATGGTCAAAGGACGCCAATGGCGATCCCTGGGTACAGGTAGTCTGTCAGGGATCAGGAGCTAGTCTGTGGTGGCCAAACAAAGATCACTTATCCGATGAACCAGATAGCGTTAGTATTGCAGTTACAGTACCCCAAGGCCTGCTGAATATTTCCAATGGACACCTCCGAAAGACTACTCAGCTTCCCAATCACAAAACCCGCTACGAATGGTTTGTAAGCTACCCTATTAACAATTATAATGTAACACTGAATATCGGAAAGTATGCACATCTGCAGGGTCAGTATATTACGTCTGATACATTGACACTGGACTTCTATGTAATGCCTTATAATCTGGAAAAAGGAAAGGTGATTTTTGATCGTATCAAACCTATGTTAGCAACTCTTGAAAAGCAATATGGCAAATATCCTTTCCCACGTGATGGATTCAAACTAATGGAATCGTTACATGCCATGGAACATCAGAGTGCGGTTTCGTTTGGAAAAATGCCAGAGGGGGATAGTGAGGAGATGTCAACTGCTCCCTTAAGTATAGTATGGCATGAAGTTTCTCATGAATGGTGGGGCAATCAGGTTAGTTGTAGCGACCTTGCCGACATGTGGATTCACGAAGCCTTTGCTACCTATTCAGAAAGCTTACCTTTTGCGGAAAAGTTTGGCAAAAAAGGGGAACAAGAATACATGGAAAGCTTAACGGGATCAGTCATTGAAAAACAACCTGTCATTGGGGTATATGATGTAAACCACATCCACTACAATATTGGTGATATGTATGAAAAAGGAGCACTGATGTTGTACACTTTCAAAAATGTACTCAATAATGATGTCTGCTGGACAGAAATCCTGCAGGGTATTCAGAAAGATTTCCGAAACAAGACTGTTTGTACCAATGACATTGTGCACTACATCAATACCAAAACTAATACAGATTACACGTATTTTTTCGATCAATACCTTCGGTATGCTTCTATTCCTGCTTTATCTGTAAAATACAAGATAAAGGGAAGTGCATTGATTCTCTCTTACAAATGGATTGCCGATGTAGCAGACTTCCGAATGCCAATTCGTGTAACAACAGCTAAGGAAAGGTTTGGTTTTATCTATCCTACTACTCAGTGGAAAACCCTGACTTTACCCGATATGGAACCGACAGATTTTGATGTGGATGATACCCGGTTCTATGTGAATGTGGAAGAAGAGGAGATATGATATAAGCCATTCTATTAAACTCTGGGTTAAGTGCCTTTGAAGGCGTTTAATCCAGATTTATTTTTTAAGCAATGACAGAACCAGAATTCTGGCAGGTAGTGGAAGAAGCTTGTCAATACACAGGTAATATCCCATTTCAGCACACAGATCTAAAAGCTAGCCATCTGATAGATACCCTATCTAATTTCAATAAGGAAGACATTATTGATTTTGAGAGAATACTTCAGATAAAAGTAATAGAGGCTCGTCAGCATTACAATGTCAGTGCATTGTACGAAATCATAGATGGCCCTGGCATTTCTGATGATTGTTATTTATACTTTCTATATGCATTGATTGCACAAGGTCAAAAGATTGTTGATACTGCACTTTATCATCCAGATACTCTGGCTCCTGTTCTGGAACCCACTTCAGACATAGATGCAGAATGTTTTATGTATATAGCGGATGAAGCTTTTGAAAAGAGGTTTGGCACTTCAGCCCCTGAAGAGGAATATCCCAGAAATCAGGTTGAAGACATGGAGCTTCCTGTCAGTTCAAAACGGATAGGACAACAGTGGGAATACGATGATCTCCCGGTACGTTTTCCTACTTTATGGCAAAAGTTTAAGAGAGACTGACAAACATACCATGCCTCAAATAATTAAAGCAGAAGCTGGTTACTTTTATTCAGATTAGGTATCTAAATAACCGGTTCATTGTATTTTTTATTAATTAGAGCAGAAATGAGTGAGTACTCTTTTATCTTTGTTGCATTTCCTTCATTGGCATTATTTTTAGGCCATTTGCTTTCCTTAAAAAAGCAAATCGTTATCTTATTATTTACGTTGCTATTATTTGCACCAAAAGTTTTTGGATATAATTATATTGTTGATTGGTTAGATGAACTTTTCCTTACCGTAGTATTTGCTTGTGTATATTCCATAATTACTTATTTAACTACTGAAAAGCCTCCGGGCTGTCTTTTACCTGCCTTCATTACTATTATTCTGGCAGGAGGGTTAATGATCAATGTTATTAAAGGTTCACAAACTGTAGAGCAAGAGTGGGAGGTCAATAATTATCAAATTGAATATATACAGGATCAAGGATTTACAGGTGGATCATTAATGAAGTATAAGTTAGAGAAATATGCGTTCTTTCATATTCTTAAGAAAGAACTAGAGATATATGTTGATCCAAATCCATCAAATAAGAAATGCCAGATTGTTTTTAAAGAAAGTAGAATCCTGTTCGATAAATGTCAGATAAAGGTTATTAGCAGGAACTCTAATCTCTAAATCAGATGATTACTATAGATTATCAGGAAGCGAAACAACTTGTACTGAAGTATCTGAATCAAGACGCAGAACAGCGAGGTTATCACTTGGCAGTTTATGAACCTCCTATTGAATTTGAGTATGGCTGGGTATTTTCTTTTAATACAGAACATGCTTTAGGACTACGGCCATTTGAGAAAAAAGTACAGCAGATGTTAGATAATGGTCTGTCTCTTGGCCAAATTGAAGCATCATTAACTAATGAAGATAGAGAGCAAGAGAGTAAAGAAGTAGGACTTGTAGGAACAGCACCTATATTTGTTGACAGACAAACCCAGCAAATAAGGCGATTAACTAATCTGCATTATAGCCCCATGAAAGTCCAGTTAGAAGAGATTCGGGAAGAAAAAACTGGAAGAAAAGGTGTATGGTGTATTTATCTTACCGAATTGCTTACAGGTCAGTCACAAAAGATGGCAAAACTCAGGATGTTGTTAGAACTGAGTCCGGTAGAACTGATGAAACACATAAAGCAAATAGAGGCTCCTCTTTTTCAAGGCAGCATTCGTGATGCATGGTCACTTAATGAAGCACTAAAAGAAAACGAGATACCTACCCAATTAGTCAAATTGGAGGAATAACATTACCCGAGATTCTACACTAATAACTTCCTGCGAAATAGAATTTTCACCAATGCAACAACAGTAGTAGCCATTGCTATAAATTGTACAATGTATGCAGTGATAATCTTTACAGCCAGGTTATGTTCCAATCTAGCCAGATCAATTTTCTCTGTAAGAGAACCTTCGTGCATTTGAATCGTTTCCATAATTTTATAGGTTTGGTTTGAATTATAAGAAAACGATACAAGTCTTTACTTAGTATATGAATAGACTTGAGATACCTATATTGTGGATGATTTTATGTTAGACACCAATTTTTATCCTAAAAATTGTATTGATCTGAAAAATTGTGAAACCATTGATGACTTGCCAGCAATTAAAGAGTGTTTTGTTGTATTGTTATGGTGTCAATGGTATGGTCTTGATCACACTATACGTGGAATGATTGTCAACTATTCTAAACAATACAGTCATATTTTATTTGGGTTCAGGAGTTATTCAGATGATAAAGAAATTCCACTATTTGCTCCTTTTTTAGATCCAAAGAAAGTTCCAGGCTCACCTGCTTGCTTAATCTTTTATAATGGTATTCTTCAGTCTAATATTCAGGGATTTTTATTACCAAAAGAGTTTGAGCAATTAATTAATAAGTATTAGGTACACAGGCTGGTTAAATTTTTCAATCACCAACCACTTGCATAACATTTTGACTATCAAAGCATACAAAAAAACACATATAAAATATAAAAATTTTGCAAGCAACAGTGTTGTTTTTTATGTAGATTGAGTAACCCCTACCCCTTAGATAGCGTTATTAGGCATTCATAAAACTTAGCTTACACCTATATGAGATTTATTTTCTTGATGATTGCAGGCTGTATCTGTCTTCAGGCCTGTCACTCTAATCGTATGTCTTTTAAAAGTGTAGCGTCCCTTTCCAAACAATCCTTTTCGGATACATTAACGCTGACGTCACCAGATACTAGTCAAACGATCAATGCTGCACAGATAGCCAATACTCCTCATTCATCCCAGTATCCTGTAAACAACTCTACTCAAACCAATATTATTGCCAAACCAGATACAAGTAAAACAATCCTTATATCTCCAAAAACAACTTCTTCGCCTGTTGATAGTACAAAACTCTATGTACCGCGTAAAGCACCTGTACATCCTATGGCACAGACATCCTTCTGGACAGGTATAAGTACCCAGATATTACTTTTATTAACCTCTTTCGGTGGAGTAGCTATTTTTGGATTAGCCGTTGTATCAGCTCTTATTGCTATTACAAGTGGAATTAGGGGCCTGCGTCAAATTAGGAAATCAGAAGGATACTATCGTGGAGCAACCAGAGCAATGATTGGATTAATCCTTGGGGGTACTATTATACTCCCTATCATAGGACTTGTACTTTTGCTTATCATGGGTTACGGCTATGTCAAAGCTTAACCTTGAAAGTCAAAGTGTATAGTCACTATATACCTGAAACCCTAAAATAATCTATCATGCTGTTACAATCATCAGCTATAGTATATATATACAGACTCATTCGCTACACTATAGAAACTTGTATGATAAAGAAAATAGTTGGATATCTGCTCATTCTAGTAGGTACGTTAGGTATTGTCTTATTTATTCCACTCATGTATGAAGGTACAAAACCTTGTTCCGGAGACGGATGTATAGTTCAGGCAGCAATGTTTGTAGGTTTATTCTTACTTTTGCTAGGTGGGATTCTTCTTACCATTGGTATTGTAATGGTAAAGCCTAAGTCTAGAACCTCCAATTAAATAGCTATAATCACCCATTTAGGGCACGTCTGAAACAAATTCATACTTATTTCCAACCCTTTTCCTTTTTTGGCTAAGCATTTCCTGTATCCGGCTAAGTAGCTATCATTGCAATGCCGGACCTTTGTGTCAGTATTCACAACCATTCAAAACAAATTATGGAACTGACACATTATCGTACGTTTGGAAAATCCGGATTACGGGTAAGTTCTCTCACACTTGGCACAATGACATTTGGTGAAGAATGGGGCTGGGGAGCTTTACCAGAAGAATCAAAATCTATACTAAAAGCCTATCTCGACAAAGGGGGTAATACAATTGACACAGCCAATCTATATACCAAAGGACATTCAGAAAAGATCATCGGTGACTATATCAAAGAAACAGGTATCAGAAGAGATAGTCTGGTATTATCTACCAAATTTTATGGAAATCTCTATCCGGGTGATCCCAATGCTGGTGGTACCAGTCGTAAAAATATCATCCAGTCCCTGGAGCAGTCTCTGAGACGCCTTCAGACTGACTATATTGACCTGTACTGGATGCATGCATTTGATGAGTTTACACCTATTGAAGAAACATTATCAGCTCTACAGGATCTGGTAACGTCCGGCAAAGTTCGTTACATAGCTGTTTCGGATACTCCTGCATGGAAGGTAGCACAAGCGCAAATGATTAGCCAGTTTCGGAGTTGGGCATCGTTTATTGGTTTACAAATAGAATATTCACTACTGGAGCGCACGTCCGAAGGCGAACTCATCCCAATGGCACAGGAACTTGGTTTGGGAGTAATGCCCTGGTCTCCACTGAAACAAGGTATCCTGACAGGGAAATATACTCGTGAAAATCAGAATGATCAATCAACCGGAAGATATACTAAACTAGATCTTCCAGAAAGCACACATACAATCATTGATCGGCTACGAGAGATTGCAAATCAACAGAACACCACTATCGCAGCAGTAGCTCTTGCCTGGGTAATGGCACAACCGGGTATATCTTCTACCCTCATTGGAGCAAGAACTATTGGACAGTTACAACAAAACCTGGAAGCACTTTCTGTATCACTAACACCTGATGACCTTACCTATCTGAATGAAGTATCAGAGCCAGTGCTGAACTTCCCTATACCCTTTATGCGGGCAGCTTATCACAATGGAATGGGTGGTACTACCATTAATAACAAAACATCAGTGCTATCTCCTATACTACCCCAAAATAGTCAGGAAGTATATTGATACCATCTATTACCAGTTTCTAAAAGCAGTTAGTAAGAATCTTTATTCTGGAATGAATGTTCTATCCAAAGCATTCATTCCTTTATTTATCATGAAAGCTGAAGATATACCCTATATATACAATTCCATTTCCGAGTTTCAACGCGATATGAGCCTTCCCAAACCGTTGCATCCATTAATGAGTGTAGTGAGACTGGAAGATATTCAATTCAACGCAGAAAGGATTGGAACTAAAATCGCACTAAACTTTTACAAGATATCCTTTATTGAAGGTGGAAACCGAAAGATACGGTACGGGCAAACGTATTTTGATTTTGATGAGGGAGGGCTTTTCTTTATATCTCCAGGTCAGGTAATCTCTGTTGGCAGTCCAACAGAAAATCTATGTGGATTAACTATCTATCTGCATCCTGATCTGATACGTAACCACAGTCTGGGCAAAAAGATAAAAGACTACGGATTTTTCTCTTACTCCATAGTAGAGGCACTGCATCTGTCTGAAAAAGAGAAGAACATTATACTAGGATTATTTCATCAGATCCAGATGGAGTTAGATTCAGCTATTGATACCTTTAGTCAGGAACTGCTAGCTTCTTATGTAGAACTATTGCTTGACTACAGCAATCGATTCTATACCCGACAGTTTATTACCCGCAAAACAGCTCATAATAACCTTCTTGACAAGCTGGACATGTTACTCTCAGACTATTTCCAAAGTGGCAAAGCCCTGCATAACGGTTTGCCAACTGTTCAGTTTGTATCTGAACAACTCAACTTTTCATCGGATTATTTAAGCGATATGTTACGCACCTATACAGGTCAAAGCACACAGCAACATATTCATAACAAACTGATCGAGGTTGCCAAGGAACTGATCAGCACCAGCAATCTGACTATTGCAGAAGTTGCTTACCAACTAGGTTTCGAGCACCCACAATCTTTTACCAAGTTATTCAAGCAGAAAACAGATTTATCTCCTATGGTATTCAGGCATTCTTTTAATTAGTTGAAAATATTCATTTTACTATATTGCCTTCAACTAAACTCATCTACCCTTATCTCATGAAAGAGGTTACCATTGGCTATCGTATTTATACTAATTATGAAGGTGGTGATGATACTCTGTATGTTGTCAATATAACTGTTCTGGAATATAGCATAAAAGGATCAGGAAAAACTTTTTATTCCACAGAAAGCCTTGATGCCGCATTAAAGGAAGCAGAAGCCTGGCGTTCTCTGTACCTGGATGGCCTTATTGATGAAGACGATTTTTTTTAGAATACATTCTTTTTCATCGCCATTCAAGACTCACCTCTCCTCTTAGAGATAGTAAAGAATAATCTACCACCTTTCAAACCGGGTATCTTTCAGGTATAAATCATATTGAGCCAGTATCACATTCAGTTCTCTCTTTTTTATGAGATACTGTTTGAGATCAATTGTATTTGCTTCTCTTTCAATTTCCAATTGTTCTTTCTCTGTCCGCTTAAGATGTCGTCGTTTTACATGTTCATAATAATCAATATCTTGCTGACGTGCAGCTAAGACATCATTTCTGGTACGCCATGGATTAATCTGGTTAGTAGTTCTTTCCAGTGATAAACCACCTCTAGCAGTAAAAGATATGCTCTGTCCAAACTCAAAAAAGGGTTCCTGACGAATGAACTGCTCATATCCCACACTCAAAAACGTCAACTCTCCCTGACGAGTCATAATTGTCCATTCTATTCCATCAGAGGTCTCTATTCTCTCAATATCTTCTATTTCAATATGATCAGATAATGCAACATCTAACTCCAAGTATAGAATAGTAATATTTTTAAAAACCAATGTTGCCGGAGCAACCCAAAAGGTGAATGATAATCCATCTAAATCAGGCGGATTCCATTTCAGAATATAATCAATATCCAATTCCAGATCCTGAGTTACACGAATTTTGTACAAAGTACTATCATGCCAACCCATTTGTTCATAGTCTTTATCTGTCCAGATATATTTTTCAAGCTTATATGTCATATTTGTATTAGTAGTAAGTCTTTGACACTATATCTTTTCAACCCCATCCAAGACTTACATCTCTTGTCAGGTATTGTTTATCCAGAGAAAGATAGTCACTGAATACATCCTGAATGACTGCAAAAATTTCATTTCGATTAACAGTTCCTGCTGATCGCCTTACAAACAAATAATGTTCTCTGGTAAGTTTTTTAGTTAGCTGTCCCACAGTTTTTACATTCAATTCTTTTGCTGTTCTATTGGCCAGTTTTGCTACCAGATAAGAAAGTAAAAATCCCATGACAGCTACCTTTAAATATAAAAACAAACATACAAACGAAGCTAGAAACCCTGATATGATTATAATTGACAACCAGCCTTGCATGCTCAGAACTCCTACTTTAACTCCCAGGTTTTTCTCAAAACGTCTGATCATTCGGTGTCTATTGTATCTGGAAAATAGATCATGCAGCTGTGTATCAGGACTAATAACAGTAACACAATCAGGAATAGTTTGCCTGAGAGCATTGTGGACTTTGTAGAAGGCCTGTTGTGTAGTACAATCATTTCTGTCTTCAAATAAGATGCTTTTTTCAATGACATCACACAAATCTCCAAACGTATCAACATGCATAAAATCATTTTCTCCAAACCTGATCCCAAACGATTTTTCCAAACAACAAAGTATATCCATTATATCATCCGGATCAGTATTTTCAAGTCGTATTGTATCCATGGTAGTTCTTATTATTTATTATGATGTAAAAGATAGAGAAAGTATGCAGGTAGTTTATTAATTATCTGCATACTTCGGATATCTATTTAGTCACAGGTGCGATCCCTGCATGGGTTGGTTTGGTTTGCATAATACTACCGTCTTCCTTAAACTCAAGTTTGTCAATGCATACCTCACGATTATAGCCGGCAGATCGTCCCATACCAATTCCTTTCGGATAGTTAAAGCGATGGTAGACTATATACCATTCATCTTTTCCCGGAATCTGAATTACAGAATGATGCCCGGTTGCATAAATACCCACTGTAGCATCTTTTATTATAACAAGGTTATTCTGAGGAATAGTAAGAGGTCCCATAGGATTATCCGCTACCGCATACCGTACCTGATAATCAGGATCACGGGTATCTTTTTCTGACCAGGTAAAGTAATATTTTCCTTTGCGGTAAAAGACAAATGTGCCTTCATTGTAAGTCTTCGTAGGAGTTAGGATTTTAGTAGTGCCAGGTACCAGCGACACCATATCTTCGGCTAGTTCAGCAGCAGCCATATAGCTGTTACCCCAATACAGGTAACTTTTGCCACTAACCGGATCCATAAATACATCCGGATCGATCTGTTGTCCATGGGTAGCACCTTCAGGTAACTTATCCAGTAACGGCTTACCTAAATCCTTAAACGGTCCTGTTGGATTATTTGCAACAGCAACCCCAATCTGACCATTAGCACAGAAATAGTAAAAGTACTGATAGTGTCCATTTATCTTTTTTTCTACAATGGCAGGGGCCCAGGCTTTTGTATTTGCCCATGTGACATCTTTTCCCAGTTGCAAAATTGTTCCTTCGTCTTTCCAGTTTACCAGATCACTTGAAGAAAAAACGTTAAAGTAATTACCAGACCAGTTGGTAAAACCATCACTGGTAGGATAGAGATAGTATTTGCCTGTCTTTTCTGCATAAATAATATCCGGGTCTGCATACAATCCATCCAAGACCGGATTATGTGTTTCCAAAGCCTTTGTTGTAAAAGTAATAGGTTGTTGTCCGGAAATCCTTACAACATAACTAACTGTACCTTTTGCGAAGGATGTATTTCCTTTTGGAGTGATAATTACACCGGGTATCTCGGGAAACGTTGGCTTAAACTTCGTCAAGTCTGTTCCAGGTTTTACCTGCCATGTTACACTATGTGTAGTACTATCCAATACTGTATTGATTTTTTTAATGTCTTTGCTTTCTGCAGAAAGAATCACCTGCTCAGGAGTCAGGAATCGGGTAGTCAAAGAGGTAGCCTCTGTGGCTGTTATGGGCATTACCGTTCCATGACGGGGATGAAAGTCCATCTGTATGTCTGCATTGATAGTTGTAAACTTTTCCAGATCTGAACTACGAGCAAACTCATAGCGGCCATTCCGGTACACATCATACATCAGAATGTAATCGGGAGAATCGTTCAGCTTAAAAATACCAGACCCTTCTACTTCATCTTTGGTTTGTTCCAGCTGTTTATCCTGAAAAACATATCCGCCTGTTAACTTATTTGACACTGCTTTTTTAATTCCAGGAGTTGCACTACCTGCATGTTTAAAAAACAAATGATATTTTCCATCTTTGGCGATAATATCTGCATCTATACACACTGTATTGCCGGGAGGATTAAACAGTACAGCCGGTTTAGTTTCCAGCGCTGAAAAATCTTTGTTAGCATAAGCATAATAAATCTTATCCCGATCTTCTTTTCCTAACCTCATAGACCAATAGACCATGTATTTTCCGGTTGCAGGGTCAAAGATTGTCTGTGGAGCCCATATTCGGTCAGCGGCAGCATAGTCAGTGTATATCTTTGCAACATCAACAGGATGTGACTCCCAATTGATCAGATCTTTAGAGCGCATAAGCACGATTCCCTGATTAGGACTCCAGCCATTCTTGACGGTATTCATATCTGTTGCCACCATATAAAACGTCTTTCCATCTACTCCCCGCAAAATATGTGGATCACGAACCCCTCCACTGCCACTGATTTTTGCAGAACTAAGTACAGGATTGCCTCCATTCAGTGCTTTAAAATGATATCCATCGCTACTTACGGCATACCTGATAGCTTCATCGCTCCCTGTAAAATAGGTGAATAGATAGGCACTATAGCCTTTTGTTTTTGTCTGTTGAGAATGAGCGTAAAGATAAATGCACAGACAGAACATCAGGCAGATTTGACGTTTGAACATAAAAGAAGGTTGCTTTGATGAAACACATGAAGAACGAGAAAGCACAAAGAAAAATCTTTTACTCAATAATAAAAACAAGATAGCACAGGACGTACTTCTGAGTAAACTTCACAGGATGTTTCGGCAAACGAAATAAAACACTATCCACTATATTCCACTAGCCTCCCAGTACGCTGGAAAAAATAATCTCTGAAAGCAGAGTTTTATCAATAGAATGTTTATTTTTGGACTTATTGCATACTAAATTTAAAATTTCAAAGCAAAATAACACAAACCGACAGTGCAAACTTGTTTGTGTGGGTCATTAACAGACGACCTAGCTGCCTTTGAAATCTACAAAGAATACCCTTTTCATAGAACTTGTATTGAACGTTTTACCCCTGAAAAATTATGAAGTACCCAACTCAAAAAATACCTTTTACAGATCATGTTTGGCAAAAGCGAAGTAAACGTAAATGCGGATTTTAAGAAAACAGATGGTCAGACAAATACATTGACAGAAGAGGCTCTTTTATGGACAGCGTTTAAGGATGGAGATCAGCAGGCTTTTTCCAGATTGTATTATAAATACTATCGGCCATTGTATAACTATGGGTATACATTATTCCCGGAAAAGGAACTTTTAAAAGATACGTTACAGGAACTCTTTTTTGAAATTTGGCGGGATCGTCAAAAGCTGGGACAGGTGTATTCAGTGAAACTCTACCTATTAACATCCTTTCGACGCAAACTGATTTATAAAATTAATCAGCAACGCAAACGAAATACCTTTACACACACAAATGTCCTGCAGCAGGAATCCTATGAAGCTGAACTGATACTTACTCAAACTGAAGTAGCTCAGCAAACACGTTTACAACAGGAAATGGACAAACTTCCCCAGCGTCAGAAAGAAGCACTTTACCTGCGTTTTTATCAGGAACTCAGTTATCAGCAGATTACAGAAATTATGAAACTGCAATACCAAACCGTTCGGGATCTGGTACACAAAGCACTCAAAACATTGCGTGAGAAATTACGATCAGCCACATTTCCATTGCATATGATGCTGGTACTGGCATTTTCGCTTCCAGCCTTTTTGGGTCTTTAAACTTTATTCTTATTACCTTATTACTATCTCTACCTGAACCGTTTAGTAATAAAATTATCCTTTTCAAGAGCGTAAAACTTTCCACTGGCAGACAGACCTATCCTTTCTTTGTTTGTAAGGATAGTCACAACTGTATCTGCATAATATAATTTTAGTCTGTCCCAACCAGCACCTTTCCAAAAACCAGGTTTGTCTGCATTACAGATTTCAATAATAATAGCATTCAGTTCATCCTTACTGGTAATATGAAAGGTAGCAGTATCAGCAAAAGAAAATGCGTTTCCCGATAAGCATTCATAATATTCCAGCTTTTTGGGAGTTCCTAGTTTTGCAAGCTGTTGATTTTGATCAAAGCACGAGGTCTTCCCCAAACAACCCAGCAGAAAGAATAAACTCAAAAAAATGAGAGAAATCCTGTAATAATCCCAGTAGTTTAGTAATGGTTTTGGAGAGCTACTTAGTGGGCTCATCATTTAACAATTATATATGACTGTGTATCTGTATATTCTCCCATTATCCATTGACATACATAACCTGTCTCATCCCATGAAACTACTCTTACTCTAATGAGTGATTCAGGTGTAGCAGTATTGGCTTTTAGTGCTTCTTCATCTATCAGTCCAAACACATCTTTGGTAACCCATTGTAAATACCGCCTTTTTATTACTTTTCCCTGTTCGTCTGTATACTCCATTACAGTATTAGTTCGTGTGAAGTTAGTTTTGTCTCCATCCACAGATACAAAAGTACCCGTTTTTATAAAAGGGGGAATCTCAACACTACTTGCATAGGGACAATGAAACCACTGATCAGCTATAGGTATATTTAACTTTAGATTGCGTAACTGGAAGATTTGTTTCTCAGCAGTAGCCTCAATTGTATTAATTATATAGGAGTTAAAAAGAATCTCGTCTTTAAATACATAATCAATAAACAGAGATTTATTTCCATTAGGATAAGCTACCATTAACAATCTAAAATTAGTTTTATCAAAGAAGTTTATGGTTGTATAGCCATTACTGTTTGTAGCTTGCACCACATAACAATCAAAGCTATCAAATTTTTTATCTGGAAGCCTGTTCAGTTTATATTGTAGCATTTTGTAACCAACAGGCAGATGATGATATGTCTTCAGCTTCATTTCTTCAACGGTGTTCGACATAGCAACATGAATAACTTTTTCTCCATTTACTTGCGCTATCTCTTTACCATCATAAAAAGTAGTTTGTGGTTGGTTAGTATGAGAGAGAATACTTTGAACATACTTAGAACCACAAGTACGTTTTTCATTAATAATAGCTGTAGAACTATCTGGTTGTAAAAGTATATAAGTCATATTGCTGGTTTTCAAAGCAGCAATCCTTTTTTCTCCTCCACAAAACTGGATGGAACGATCAATAATTTGCTGGGCTGTAAGTTCATTTGCCTTCTGAGCATAGGTTAAGGCAGATATAAAAACCAGTATAACTGTATAAAAAGCTCTCATAGGGTAGAATAGGAATGTCTTCATTATTGCATCGGGGCAATTCCTGCTTATACTTCTACAGAAAATAACAGATGTATTAGTTATCTAAGCAGAATACGATGTCTATGCAAAGTACCTGTTTAAAGTGAAGTATTTTTATAAGGTCTATGATTAAGACTTACCCATGTAAGTTTCCTCCTATCAAAAACACCCATAAAAGAGCTTCTGGAGGAGTTATTTATAACTGCTAAAAAAAATTTCAGAAAAGAACACTACAAAGTTCAATCAGCTCTCTCTTTAATAACATAACACAAAACCTTGCACTTTAACACCATTCTGTTAGACTTTTTCAACAAACGAAAAGCCTTATTGATATACATATCTACACAATAACTTTTAAAGACGGTGGAACACCAATCTGAATCACCTACACTAGAAGAATTAGCCTTGCAAAGTTCGTTTCAGCAATGGGTCAGGTATCCGACTCCCATGCTGGATCAATACTGGGAAATGTGGATGCAGGGACACCCCGACCGAATCACGCTGGTCAATCAGGCACGGGAACTGGTGTTGTCGCTGCATTTTCCGGATGATTTAACATTAGAAGAAGTGGATGAAGAATGGAGCAAAATGCAGTATTTGATTCAGCAGGAATCAACAGAAGATGTACATGTTTACCACATCGAACGGAGACGATCCTTGAGCTTCTGGGTTTCCAGAGCAGCAATTGTTACAGGTGTATTACTCGGAATTGCACTGGTATATACCTGGATGCGACCATTGCCAATGCTCACGTATAAGTCAGGATACGGACAGGTAAAAAATGTAGTTCTTCCAGATGGATCTACAGTGGTGCTTAATGCCCATTCATCAATCCGACTGGACGCAACCTGGGATGCAAATAAACCTCGCGAGGTGTGGATGGACGGGGAAGCGTATTTTTCTGTTAAACATCAGTCCAACAACCAACGGTTTCTGGTACATACACCTGATTCTATGACTGTAGAAGTGCTTGGAACCACATTTACTGTATTGAGTCGTGCTACACAAAGTCGGGTTATACTAAATACAGGAAAGATACGATTACATCGTCGGATAGCCGGAAAGTCGGAGGCAGTTGTTATGCAACCGGGAGAACAGATATCATTGAAAAAAGAAACAAAGAAGCTGGAAAAGCGCATGGTAAATCCAGAGATATACAAAGGCTTTACAAACAACAAACTCATTTTTCAAAATACACCTTTACCCGAAATTATCAGTCAGCTAGAAGAACTCTACAATCTGGAAGTTCAGACAACAGATAGTTTGTTATTAAAAAAAGAATTTACCGGAACGTTTCCAATCAATAAACCTGCCTTATTGTTAGAGGCAATTACCCGTGCCTATAAGCTACAGGTAATAAAAGAAAGGAATCGGCTCGTTCTTGAACCCGTGAAAGATACCCTCTGAATCGTGAATTGAATAATACTATGTAACTACTCACACCTCAACTACTTTTTATCTTTATGAGAAAGTTTCTACCTAAATTGAAACTGCTGGTCATGCTTTTGCCAATTGTTAGCAGTTATTCACCAGTTATTGCTCAGGAAATAGCCTCTGCCTATTCTGGAATATCAATAAAAGAACAACCTAATAATCTTCAGATTCAAAGTTTAAAAACAGTACTAACAGGTTTAGAAACGAAATACAAAATTTCGTTTTCATACGACCGTATGACCATCGAGCACAAATCGGTAAAGAAAGAACACCGTAAATACAGATCACTGGACGATGAACTTACATCTGTACTTACCCCACTAAATCTCAACTACCAGAAACTGGACTCCAACCTCTATCTGATTGTACCTGTTGCACCCCGGTCAAAAGATCAATCTTTTTATTCCCCGGCATCTGAAATAGCAGAAAGTCTGGCGACAACTATTACAGGTAGTGTCAAAGATAATGAGGGAGTCGCCCTTCCTGGTGTATCCGTTGTGTTGAAAGGAACCATTACAGGCACCACGACCAATCATGAAGGGAAATATTCCTTATCGATCCCTTCCGATAAATCAGATCAGGTGTTGGTCTTCTCATTTATTGGATATATGAGTATAGAAGTGCCTGTTGGTAATAAGACTGTTGTGGATGTGGTTTTACAGGCAGATGTTAAAGCTCTCAGCGAAGTAGTAGTAATTGGATATGGTACTGTGAAAAAATCTGATCTGACAGGTTCTGTAGCCTCTGTTCGGGAGAAAGAACTCACAGCTATTCCGGTAACCAACGCACTGGAATCTCTTCAGGGAAAAGTAGCAGGTCTGGATCTGACACGTACCAGTGGACAACCAGGAGCCGGACTAAACTTCACTATTCGGGGTAACCGTTCATTGAGTGCCAGCAACCAGCCTCTTATTCTGGTAGATGGTATTCAGTATAGTTCTACTGTCGATATCAATCCAAACGATATCGCCTCTATTGAAGTACTAAAAGACGCTTCCTCTACAGCCATTTATGGAACACGGGGTGCCAATGGAGTAATTCTGATTACGACCAAAAAGGGTGCATCAGGTAGTACAAAGGTGTCATTCAACTCGTATTATGGCGTGCAAAATATGACTGGGTATGCCGATATTATGGATGGTCCACAGTGGGTACAGTTACGCAGAGAAGCGCGACGCACAGCCGGTGAATGGAACAGCCCAGAAGATGACAGCAAAATCTTTAATGCAACCCAACTGGAAAACTATAACAATGGTATCTGGACAGACTGGGCTAAAGAAATACTGGGTTCAGGAAGTCAGCAGAACTATCAGATTGGTCTATCCGGAGGAAGCGACAAAACCACCTTTTATGCATCTCTGGAATATTTCAAAGAGAAAGGTCTCTTGCGCAACGATGATCTGCAACGATACAATGGACGGTTTACCCTGGAACATTCCATACATAAAAACCTGAAAGTAGGCATCAACCTGCTTTATACCTATAAGGATCGGAATGCACGCAACAACCCCCTCAATCAGGCCAATAAGATGAGTCCATTGGGACGACCCTATGATGATGAAGGTAATTTCCTTACTTTTCCAGTAGGTGATGCTTCTACACTGAATCCGCTGGTAGATGAACAACCAGGGGCATTTGTGAACAATACCATTGAAAAAAGGATGTTTTCTACACTCAATTTAAACTGGGAGATCGTCAAAGGACTAAGCTTTCAGACACGGTTGGGGGTTAATACAGTTGATTCCAGAACAGGCTACTTTGCAGCTACCAACACCATTGACGCAGGACCAAACGGACAATCTATTGCCAGAGCCAGTGAAAATCCGTATCAGGGCATAACCTGGGAAAACTTCCTAACATTTGATCAGGCTGTAGGTATTCACTCATTTAATGTTGTAGCAGGAACCAGTACGATTAAATCCAGAGAAGAAACGTATAGTGCAGAAGGAAGGAACTTATCCTCTCCTACTTTCTCCTATCACAACCTGGGTGCATCACAGAACGCGATTCAGATTCAAAGCAAAATTCTGGAATCGCAACTGGCATCCTACTTTGCTCGTTTCAGTTATAAGCTTGCAGACAAATATTTGTTCAATGCCACTCTTCGGGCTGACGGGTCATCTGTATTAGCCAAAGGACATAAATGGGGATATTTCCCTTCTGCTGCTGTAGCCTGGAAACTAAAAGAAGAAGGCTTCCTTCGTCCCGTAGATCTGGTATCAGACCTGAAAGTACGTGCCAGCTATGGTATTTCAGGAACCAGTGCTGTGCAACCTTACCAGACAACTGGTGGTTTGGGTAAATCGACGTATGCCTTTGATCAGGGCAACTCGGAAGTACCAGCCTATGGCTATTTTCCCATGATATTGGCAGCACCTCAACTTTCCTGGGAGAAAACAGCTACTACCAACTTCGGAATAGATTTTGGCCTTATGAATAACCGTATTACAGGTTCGGTCGATATTTATCAGCAGGATACAAGGGATTTACTTTTACAACGAAACATTCCAACCTCTACAGGATACCGTACTACCTGGGATAATATTGGAAAAACCAGAAACCGGGGTATAGAAGCTATATTGAGTCTCGTTGCACTGGACAGTAAGGGAGGTTTCCGGTGGAATACAGATTTCAACTTCACCTCCAACAAAGAAGAAATACGTCAGCTAAGTCTAGGTAACCGGGATCTGGCGAATAGTTGGTTTGTAGGATCACCTACACAGGTATGGTATGACTATGAGAAAATTGGTATCTGGCAACTAAATGAAGAAGATGAGGCGACCAAATACGGACAGATACCTGGACAAATCAAAGTAAGAGATCTGGACAACAATGGTACCATCACTCCTGAAGATAGAATTATATTGGGTACTCAACGACCTAAATGGACACTTGGAATTAATAACCGCTTTAGCTACAAAGGTTTTGAGTTAACTGTGTTTGTCTATTCCCGAATCGGACAGATGATCTCCAGTGAGGCAGCGAACTCTTATAAGATTGACGGCCTGGAAAATGGAACTGTAGTAGATTACTGGACACCGGAAAATCCTACCAATGCCTATCCTCGTCCTGATAGCCGTACCAATCGTACTGCTGCCCGTTATTATAGTACACTAAAATATGTCAACGGATCTTTTACTAAAATACGGGATATCACATTGGCTTATACATTTCCGGATGCGATCCGAAGCAAACTTTCTTTGTCACGGTTACGAGTGTATGCCAGCGCCAAAAACTATTTTACATTCAGCAAGATGGCACCTTATGATCCGGAACGTGGAGGAGCCCTGGACTTCCCAATGACCCGACTGATAGTATTTGGTATCAACGCTGATTTTTAAAATGAGTATGAATCAGATCCCGGTGCATGCCGGGTAACAATTATTGCTTGTGATTTATCGTGTATTAAACTGACATCAATATGCACACCCGATCTTTAAATAAAATAGTTGTATGGGCTTTGGCTTTTAGCCTTTTTTCCTGTAATGATTTTCTGGAAGAAACCAATTACAGTGGCCTGACAGCTGATAGGTACTATGCCACTCAGGCTGGAATGGAAAGTTTGATCAATACCTGCTATACCCCTATGCGTTTTTGGTATGGCAAGGAAAATGGTCTGGCACTCACCGAAACAGGAACCGATGTTATGACCCGTGGCAACGGACTGGAAAACCCTCCTGTTGCAGAATATAACTCGGAACTCAGAGGGGCCAATGCTCCCCTGGCGTTTTACTGGGAGCGTTTTTATGCAGCCTTGAATGCATGTAATACAGCCATTGGAAGAATTGGTGCCTCACCTCTGTCTGAGGAACTGAAAAAAACCCGTGAAGGGGAAGCGCGTTTCCTGCGGGCATTTTATCTGTGGCATATTGTAGAAACCTGGGGAGGCGTGCATTTTACAACAGAAGAAACAAATGGGCTGATACTGACTGCCAATCGTACACCTGTTGAAAAATTTTATGAACAGATTTTTGAAGATCTGCGGATTGCCACTGAAAATCTACCGGCTGCAACATCTGATTATGGACGGGTAACTAAACCCGCAGCGGAAGCATTTCTGGCACGTATGCACCTGACTCGCAAAAATTATAGTGAAGCATCTCGTCTGGCAAAAAAAGTAATCAGTGATTACAATTATAAACTAGTGCCTTCATTTTCTGAGCTCTGGAATATTAATAACATCAAAAACACAGAGGCAATCTTTGTTGTCAACTTTACAACAGATCTGATTCTGAACCGCGAGATTGATGAGACAATTGGAGATAATTCCTCTTCTCTTACTATACGGGATGGAGGTAACAACTCGCATATGATGTTTCTGATGACTTATGACCAGCTTCCTGGTATGCAACGCAGTATTGATTATGGACGACCATTTGCCCGTATTATGCCTACTACCTATCTGCTGGATTTATTTGATGAAACCAAAGATTCCCGTTTTGTTACTACCTTTCAGAGTGTATGGGCCAGTAACAAGCCTGGAACCTATAAAGTTAATAATGGAGATACGAAACAAGACGAAAAAGAAGTGACCTTCAAATCTGGTGACACTGCTATCTACGCTACCAAGTATGTTATTCCCAAAGAAGCAAGAATAGCAAAGAAATATACTGTACTGGATCGTAGTAAAACCTATAACACAGACGGTACTATCAAAGTACGGGACCGGTATATGTCACTGAAAAAGTTTCTGGACCCTACCCGACTCACCATTTCTCAGCAACAAGGTAAGAGAGATGCTTTTGTATTGCGTCTGGCAGAAATGTATCTGATTGTGGCAGAAGCAGAAATGAATCTTGGCAATCTTGATGAAGGAACTACCTACTTCAATGCAGTCCGGAAACGTGCCGCACTACCAGGGAAAGAAAGTGATATGTTGATTACAGCCGATGATCTCACCATTGATGCAATACTTGATGAAAGAGCCCGCGAGTTTGTAGGCGAGCAGTTACGCTGGTTCGATCTGAAACGTACAGGCAAGTTACTAGAGCGGGTAAGACTGTATAATCCGGATGCCAAAAACAACATTCAGGATTATCATCTGGTACGTCCTATCCCTCAGGTACAGCTGGATGCTGTAACCAATAAAAGTGAGTTTTTTCAGAATGAAGGATATCAGTAGAAGTTGTATCCATTCTGTAATACATTACTATCAGCCTTCGGTCTCAGTGCCGAAGGCTATTTCATTTATAACCCACATAACAGATAAAGCCTGCTATCTTATATATACAATCAACTTTATATCCATGCAATACAAATACTTATTCTTCCCATTCTTTTTCTCTCTTCTGTTCTTGGCTTTTTTTCTTTTCCAGAGTTCATCTACCCTCGCTCAGGCACAAAAGACTACTCCAAAAACTACCTCTCCGATACCTACTACTCCGAATGCGCTATCAAAGGTATGGGTAGCAGACAATGGGGATGGCACTTACAAAAACCCGATACTCTATGCAGACTACTCAGATCCGGATGTTTGCCGGGTAGGTGATGATTTTTATATGACAGCCTCTTCCTTTAATTGTATTCCAGGTCTACCCATTCTTCATTCACGTGATCTGGTCAACTGGTCTTTGGTTGCTTATGCACTAGACCGCCAGCCGCCTTATGACCATTTTGCGAAACCTCAGCATGGCAATGGTGTCTGGGCTCCTTCCATACGCTACCATAAAGGAGAGTTTTATATTTTTTATCCCGATCCGGATTTTGGCATCTATCGCATCAAAGCCAAATCTGCTACAGGTCCCTGGGAAACTCCGGTCTTGATTAAATCAGGTAAAGGTCTTATAGATCCCTGCCCTCTATGGGACGAAGATGGCAAAGCCTATCTGGTACACGCTTTTGCAGGAAGTCGTGCGGGTATAAAGAGTGTATTGGTAGTCAATAAAATGGACGTAGAAGCAACCAAAATGCTTGATGAGGGAGTGCTTGTATTTGATGGACATAACAAACATCCTACACTAGAAGGTCCCAAATTCTACAAACGCAATGGATATTACTACATTATGGCTCCGGCAGGTGGCGTAGCTACCGGATGGCAAATGATATTACGATCCAAAAACATCTATGGACCCTATGAAGAAAAGATAGTATTGGACCAGGGAAGTACATCTGTCAATGGACCTCATCAGGGAGCATGGGTTGAGTTGACATCTGGTGAATCCTGGTTCTTTCATTTTCAGGATCTGGAAGCATATGGCCGTGTAGTTCATCTGCAACCTGTCAAGTGGGTAAACGACTGGCCAGTAATGGGCGTTGACAAGGACGGTGATGGCAAGGGAGAACCTGTACTTACCTACAAAAAGCCTAACGTAGGCAAAACATATCCTCGAATCACTCCTCCAGACACAGACGAATTTACTACACATCCATTAGGATTACAGTGGCAATGGCATGCCAATCCTCAAGCTACTTGGGCTTTTCCAAATAGCAGTGAAGGGTATCTGCGGTTATTTTCATACCAACTGCCTGAAAGTTTTAAAAACTACTGGGATGTACCTAATCTAGTACTACAGAAATTTCCGGCTCCAACCTTTACTGCTACGACCCAACTCACCTTCTCACCTTCTGAAAAACTGCAAGGCGAAAAAGTTGGTTTGATGGTCATGGGAATGAACTATTCCTATCTATCTCTAAGCAAAACAGATAAAGGGATATATCTATCACACAGTACTTGTACACAAGCAGATAAGGGCAATGCAGAGAAAGAAACAAGTGGTTTACTTATTAATACCAAGAAAGTCTGGTTTCGGGTAAAGGTAGCACAAGGAGCCATTTGTCAGTTTAGCTACAGTACCAACGGAACAGACTTTACAGATATAGGATCAGCCTTCACCGCCAAACCAGGCCGGTGGATAGGAGCTAAAATCGGTTTCTTTTGCACTCGTCCAACCCAAACCAACGACTCCGGCTTTGCGGATGTCGACTGGTTTCGGGTTGAGAAGTAAGGCAATTTACTATTTCTATCCAACTAAAAAGTGAAGAACATATACCCATTTCATTATCAAGTTCAATCAAAATTTTCCTATGATTACTAGAATATTGCTCAAATAGCCCTATTATTGGAGTAACTATTCCTAACATACTCATGAAAAAAACTTTACTATCTCAATTCTTTTTCCTTTTTGTATTTTCAATCACCATCTGCCAGGCTCAGTTTGATGACAAATTTTACTTCCCATCCAAAGAATGGAAACCAATAACAGACCTGAAATACGAAGAAGTATTTCTGGATACAGATACTGTAAAACTGAATGGTATTTTTATAAAACCACAAAAGAAAGCTAAATCAACGATACTGTTATTTCATGGAGCAGGCGGAAATGTATCTTCTTACACCTATATCGCAAAACCGCTGGTAGACAAAGGATTTCAGGTCTTTATGATTGACTTCAGAGGATATGGAAAATCTACAGGAAAGCCCACACATGTGAATATTCTAAAGGATGGTCAACTGGTGCTTGACTATCTTGTAAAAAGAAGTGACGTAAAAGGCACTAAATTAATTTTGCTGGGTGTTTCTATCGGGTCTCAGGTGGCTACACGTCTGGCAAAGGATAATAAAAGCAGTGTTAGTGCCCTTGTTCTTGACAGTCCGCTGAGCTCTTTTACGGATATAGCCGCATTCTATGCACCCAAGGAACAACAAGACGTTATTAAACAATACCTCATTTCTCCTTACTCAGCGAAAGAAGACATCACTTCAGTTGAGGTACCCAAACTGATTATTCACAGCAAAGAAGACAAGGAAGTTCCATTTGAACAAGGTCAGGTAGTTTTCAATGCAGCAAAAGATCCTAAAACGTTCTGGGAGACTACAGGAAAGCATATTGATGCAGCTAAAGTAGCAGGACCGGAATATGCTGAGCGTATTGAGAAAATACTCTCCAAATAAGATAGTAAGGCTTATTTAGGCAAGAAACACAGCCTGTTAGCATAGTAAATACAAGAGATAATGAATTGATGTACTATCAATAAAATATGAACCGGAGACTATTTTCTGTAATTGTAGTTGTGTTAATTATAAACTTCTTGTATTCTTTTATATCATTTAAAGTTTGTGAACATGAAATAATAGAGGTTACAGCTGATTTGAAAACTTATAAAGAAGAAATAAATAATTACCCATCTACTTCAAAAGAACGAATCAAGAGGAGAATTACCAACTTTGCATATAGCATTCCAATCCATCAGTCTTATAAAGAAGGATGGTTGTATAAGATGTATATTGATGGATTTCTTTTATTCTGTGGCCTATTTTATTATTATTATTTAAAATATATTATTGAACCAAGCTATCTATAACGCATAATAAAATCATAGACATCATTCACAAAAAATGCCCGACTCTAAACCGGGCATTTTTTGTGATATACTTATTGTTCTATTCTAATCAAAGAAGGATTGTTTTTTAGTAAACTCCTTAATAAGGTCTAGATTGACTGAGCCTTTATAAAACTTACCAGGCGTTATCTCGCTTGAAATCGTATACATACTATCCAATCTTTGTAATGCTGTGTACCCTAATGTATCACTTATGACACCTCTACCTGAATTTGGTGAAAATTCCAGATTATACAGTCCAATGATGCCTTTTGATCGGGAAGCCACTATACCACAATAGGATGGTTTAAAGTACCACGAACGAGTAAATCGATATAGGGTATCCTTTAAATATGTATCATAAAATTTTTCGTTTAAGGTAACCCAAAGGTAGTTTGTCAGTCTATGCAAAGAAAACAAGGTATCTTTCTCTGATAAAGCGAAATTTAAGACTGGTGCAACAACTATATTACACCTATTATACTTCTTTGGTTGATCTATATATAATATCTCATATGTACTCTGTATGCACTGCTTATCAAATTCATTTAATGACAAGAAATTATATAAAGTATCACCTTTGATGTAACAATAACTGTCAATTAAAAAAGACTTATAAATTAATGAAGTGGTTATATTAAATATTTCACTATTATTATAATAATACCCTGTCTTTTTTATTTGTAAAGGATTATAAGACTCTTTTATATCATAAAATAGTCTTTCTGTGTCTTTTTCATTATCACATGCATATAGCAAAAAAAATGTAGTAATTATTATTACATGATGAAAGTTTGGGCTGAGCTTTTTTTGAACTTGAAGCATTCGTTTTTCTTTGATTGTTACCATTTACATCTTCTATATACCTCTATTTTCTGATTCGGTAGGTTTCGATTTCTCCATAAGCTGTAAACCCTAATTTTTTATAAATGGGTTCTCCCATCAATGATGCGTGAAGTACACAATAGATACTTCCATTTGCTTTAGCCTCCTGTAGTAAATATCTGGTCATAGTCGTAGCAATACCCTTTCCTCTCCCATTAGGAGTTGTCCCTATCATATGCAATCCGGCATTATTGTCTGAATCAAAAAATACAATTCCACAACCTATACTTTCATTCTCTTCTGTGTATATAAACACACGAATCTGCTCTGACTGAGAGACAATAGTAGAAATAACGTGATCTCCTACATAATACCGAAACGATTCAGATGCTGTTTTAGCAAAAGCTATTGATTCTGCATCTGTTTTTACCTGTCGAATAGTTGTAGTAACTATTGGTTTTGCCTCCAAAGACCTCAGATCAATTGCCATATTTCTTTGTCCAGACAAAAAATCAAAATCGGGATTAGTGTTTAGTATATTAGGCTTTTGAGTAGTGATTATACCAGGTAGTTGGCTTGCATGGCTTAGTTGACGGATCTCATCAATAACTAACTTTGAAGCTTCAAAATCAAAGATTCTGTTTGGCCAATCAGAGTGAGGTACAGAAACAGCAGAGTATAACGTTGTCTTTTTTAGGGTATGTGTCAGTTGCCCAATATGAGTCCAGAATTCGTATAGATTTTTCACAATAGGCTTGTCCATTTTACAAAGGTTCTTTTTGGTAAAACCAACACACCCTATCGATAATTTGTTCGTCTCTGCTATCCTGCTCTCCGACATCTACTTCAAAGTTGTTTGCTTACAAATGGTATCTACATAAAAGCTGTCTATTATAGCTAAACCTACTCCAGTTCTATACAATCAAAATTTTGCTGCTTTAATAACTCAATTACCTTCGCGGTCAGTAAGGTATGACTATCAATACGTAAAATATGGTCACAATCTGCTAAATCAAAATTCCACTTCGCATCAGCTAACAATGTGTCCAGACGAGATTTAAGAGACATTACAGCTTTTTTTGTTTTTACAGTTGTCTTAAACACATAAATCATAAACATTGATTCTTTTTGTATGGTACTGAATACTTATAAGCCTACTTTACCTTCCATCCAATAGGCTTTTGCCAGGACTCTTCCTCTGAAGTTCTTTTGCTTTAATACACGTTTCACTGTTTGAATAGATCTGGCATTCCCTGTCAAGACAAAGTTGCTATCCTGCCATGTATCCAAATGAAAGACAGGCAAACTGCCAACAGAGCTCTCATTCTGAAACGTCCCATCCTTTGAAAATACAGTGTAATTATCTAATCCAAGCAGTCCTGGTACAGCACTATTTTCCTTATCCAGCTCCAGATAAAAATGACAGTCATGTTGTTTATACTTTACTACATCTAAAAAGGAATAAGCTAATCCCAACGATGTTTCATCTCCAATAATTACATGTTGACTTACAGACGGATCATATTGTTTCATTCCTCTGGGAACACTTATCCGAATTTGGTCACCAGTTGTCAAAGCATTCATAAGGCGACTTCCAGGAGCATCCCCATGTAGATGAACAATAATCTCTACAACACCTTTTTCGGTATCACTATAGGATACTGTATAGTTTCTGTATTCCGTATCAGTCACTCGTATCAGGATAGCATAACCAATATGAAAATCCATATCAGATATATCTCCCTGAAAACATATCTTTTTAACAAACGGCGTTATGTATTCAGTATTTATCACTGTCATCAAAGGAAATTTGGAAGCAAATAAACCTTCTAGGGTATTACCTAGCCACTTAGCTACTTTTGGCATGTTTCAAACAAGTTTGCAGTTGTACTTTTCGTATGTCAGTGTATGTTGTACAGTGCAAAGTACGGTTATTGCCTTTGTGGCAGCAATGCAGAAAGGAGGGTATTACTTAGACGAATCGAGGTTTTTACTCCGGAAAGCGACTGGGGTTATTCCGGTAATCTTTGTAAAAAGACGGGAAAAATAAGCGTAATCTTCATAGCCTAATTCGCTAGCCACTTCTTTTACAGATTTGCTGGAATGAAACAATATTCGTTTTGCTTCCAGAATCACCCGTTGCTGAATATGATAAGAAACAGAATGGCCTGTCACATTTCTGATACACTCATTCAGATAAGGTACAGAAATATGTAATAGGCTGGCGTATTCTGCTGGACGCTTTATCTCAGCAAATCTACGTTCCAGAAGTAGTTTGAACTCATGTGTAACCGTACTAAAGCGAGAGACAGTGGTATTTGAACTTTTCCGTTCCAGATGAAAAGACAGAAACATTCCTGCAAAAGCATTGATATAGTCCTTTACCAATAAGGTATATAGTCTATTATCCTTTTGCTCAGAAATAGCAACACATAACCGAATAGCCTGATCAAAAAGAGTAACCATATCCGGAGTTAATACCAAAGGGGATGCAGGCAGAACAAGCTCATTGAATAGTTGCAAATATTCCGGATTAAGCTTTTCATTGAGAATACCTAACATATAACCTTCTGAATGCTCAACGCTTACAGTACGATGTACCTGGCTGGGATGAATATATAAAATGACAGGACCTTCCATTTTATATTCTATAAAATCCACTTCCATACAAATTTTCCCTTTTTCCAGCATATGAAAAAAATGAAAATCATGCCGATGAGGGTGTCCCGCCTCCTGATAGGAAGAAAAATCTTCAGATACTATCTTTCCTACAGCGGCTCCTGCTTCAAAATGCTCAATATAGGATCGTACAGGTATTGACTTTGTTTTTTTGGCCATTCTTTTTTTAGGCAATAAATCGTATACAAAGCTATCTCTTACGAGCAAAGTTTACACCTACTCAAAATACTTCACAGAAATAGCTTTCAGAAGTTTTTTGGGATCATACAGATTACCATCTTTTACAACCAGTGATACTCTGCGAATATCACTAATGTTTCGGATTGGATCTCCATCTACCAGAATAACATCCGCAATTTTTCCTTTGGTAATTGTCCCCAATACATCCAGTTTGTTAGAAAGTTTTGCGGCATTGTACGTAGCCGTTTTTAATACTTCAGTGGTAGGAATGCCGGCTTCTGCATATAGTTCCAGTTCCCGATGCAGAATAAACCCTGCCAGATCATCCGTACCAGACACAATCAGGATACCTGCATCATAAAATTTTTTGACAAGTTTTTGCATTGCCTTCATGGCGTTCCGATAGGTTTCTTCCTGACCTGGAGGTGGCGTTAATGCACCCCATGAGGCATTGCGTTGCATGGTCGCAGGCAAACGACTCATAATTTTGGAATACCCCAATGAAGGTTTACTAGGACTACTGGTAAACATTCCTTCAAAAACTCCCAGTGTAGGATCTATTGAGATGTGTTTGTCCTGAAACAGTTTCACAAAGTCTTTAAATTCCTTGCTTTCAAAGTCCAGCGAAGCGGCCTTCTCCCCTACCAGTGTAAACCGACGCATAGAACGAGTATCTACTGTATCCCCATAAAAGTTTAGAAACAACATGTTGGCATGCGTAATTTCGTTATACCCGGCATTAATAGCTTGTGTTGCAGTCATATGAGAAGGAATATGGCCTGCTACTCTCAAACCCAGCCGATGTGCTTCATCAGCCATTGGTTTTACCCATTCAGGTTTAATAGAACTGTACAGCTTGATCTGCTGGTATCCTAGTGAATCGTATTTCCGTATAGCACGGATTCCTTCTTCCAGATTGGAAACAGATATACCAAGTGGAACAGTATAAGGTCCATCTCCATCAATAATTCCACTACGATATACAATCCTCGGACCAATCACCTCTCCATTGTCAATCTGCTGCTGGAGTTCCAGCAAACTTAGTGAGTTGCCCATATCACGAATGTTGGTAACCCCACACGCTATGTTCAACAAACCTTCAGATCCGCCACCATAATGTGTATGCATATCCCATAAGCCAGGCAATAATGTCTTTCCTTTTCCCTCTATAATCGTATATCCTTTGGGTACTTTAAGACTGGCATCTCCTACATCCTGGATCTTCCCATCTATGATCAGAACGGTTCTTGCAGGCAAAACCTTCCCTCTTTCGGAGTCAAATACATTGACATTGTGAAAAGCAATTTCTGTTCTGGACTTACTGACAAGCTGACTGGTCAGTTTGCTATAATAGCCATCCATCTCTTCTTTTTGTATTTGATACAAATCGCCTGCATCATCCCTCACATCCTCACGAACTTCAGTAAAAGAATCACTGAAAGAACCCAGACTCATCTGATTTTCATCCAGCCAGAAAAGTGATGGATCAAAACCCAGCCCTGTAATTGAATACAAATAGGCTTTCTTTTTGTTTTTAAGTATATGCTCTTTTAGCAATCGGATAGATGACTGTCCGGCAGGTAACAAATCAATCTTTTTCTCAGGAGAGGCAAGCAATGCCCATGCTAGATAAGGAGCATCCGCTTCAGTACTTAGATATATAGCAGGCTTGGTGACAGAAACTTGCTGTTTCTCAGCAGTATTTTCCCAGCGAGCAACACTATTTAGTAATTCATAAGTCTCAGCCACTTTGCCTTTCATATAGTTATTACCCTCTACATGTAGAGAGGTCACAATACCTTGTGAAGAGATCTTGAATGTAGTTAGTAATTTAGGTCCACGCCCTCTGTCATTGTATTCCTGATACGAAGCATACTGACGAGGTCCAGTCTGACAAAGCCAGCTATATCCAGCCTTCCTGCCATTAAAAAGGATGTCATATTTTAATGTATCACCAATTGGTAGCTTACCCTGAGCGAATAAATAAGTTTGACTTAGCAACAAAAACAGGGAGACGATTCTTTTCATAGTGGTTGTAAATTTCTCTGAGTAAAAGCTATATACTATTTTGTTGGACTTCATTATTTTGTGGCCTTCTTACTCTGATATTCTAACTTACCATTGGTAAGGCCAAAGTATCTATATACCAGAAATAGTATCTGATTTGTAAAGATAATTTTTAAATAAGCTCTCACACTAAAAAACAATAATTTTACATAGGGACAAACATGCTTACATCTTGCTTTAAAAAATGGTGGATACCCATTGTATTTTGGGTTGCTGCACTTGGGTTGGTTATAGTAAGCAACTGGACACCACTCCCTTTCCTGGGAATGGCAAGCTTTATCCTTTTAACTCTATCACTACTATTCCTTTTTGGATCGGTAGTCTATCACCTAGTGTATCGTCGCTGGCTCAAAGCTATCCTCACAGGGTTACTTGGAGTGGGAACAATAGCAGGAATCATTCTGTATGCCGTGTTTATTTTTGCTATGGAACAACTAGATGGAGACAAATGGGCTGATAATCTGACTATACCCACCAATATTACGCTGAACACTCCTAAGGAGCAATCAATCATAAGCTCTGACTCTATAGACCATAGTACAGGGAAAGCTTTTGACTTTGAGCTGTACAATTCTTTTCAACCAGGATTGTATGAATATGCTATCTGGATAGGGAAAACAGAACCTGGAACTATTTACTTAAAAGCATATGAAGTGACGCAGGAGTATCCACTCTCCACAGATAACCTGGCGAAAAGCAGTTCTATTAAGATAATCAATGATACAGATAGTATTATACAATTTGGAACCAAAGATCATTTTACTATCTATGAGGGAGACTGGGGCAAACCGTATGCTGCCAGATTTGAAGTATGGTTTCATCCTGACAATGGAAATCCGGATAGAAAACTCACAGAGAAGATCTACAAGATTGAAGGATGGCAAAGATAAGAGTCATGGCTGTATACTCTAAATAAAACAATGGCATGGCTGAAAGACAACCATGCCATTGTATACACAAACTTACAAGCTTTTATTAATTACCACCAATCACTTTGGACTGAACTTTGGCTGGTGCAGACTTTTTCAGTTCATCCACCGCTTTTTCCAGCTGCTGATCGCGGCCTTTGGAAACAACTTCAGGCTGGTTCATCACCTTTACATCTGGCTCAAGCTGATTATTTTCAAGATACTTGCCATCTAGTGCAACCATACCTACCTGAGGAATACCAAACACCAATGTCGGATCAATCTGAGTCTCCCACCATACCGCAGTGCCAGTACCTGGTACAGGCATACCTATGATTTTACCAATGTTGTTTTCACGGAAAGCAAACGGAAACATATGAGCATCAGAATAGTTACCTTCACCTACTAATACGACAGAAGGCTTAATCCATTTACGGAAGGGTTCGTGTCCCATATGAACACCACGAGGAACAATATCCAGATATTTTTTACCACTTAGGAATGTAGCCAGATCATCGTGCAGCCACCCGCCTCCGTTGAAACGGGTATCGACAATCAACGATTCTTTGTCTGCACATTTTCCTAATACTTCTTCTACAACGGTGCGGTAGCTCGCATCATTCATGCCACGTATATGTACATATCCCACACTACCATTTGACATCTTCTCTACTTCTTTGCGACGAGTAGTCACCCAACGCTGATAGCGAAGTTCACTTTCCTGAGGCAAAGTAATTGGCTTAACAGTTTCTTCCCAGCGCACCTTTGTTTTTTCGTTATAGCAGGACAACAGTACGTTCTTATTCGCCTTCCGGTTCAACAGTTTATTATAATCCATTTCAGTAGTAATTTCTTCTCCATCAATTTTTTCTATGATGGTACCTGCCTCTACCTTGGACTGAGCGTTAGCCAGTGGCCCATTGCCCATCACTTCCACTACACGCAGTCCTTTGCCATCGTACTCCTGATCATAGAACAATCCTAGTGAAGCGGTTGCATCCAGATTAACCTGAGGATGTGCATACCGACAACCTGTATGGGACGCATTCAATTCGCCCAGCATTTCACTCAACATCTCTGCAAAGTCACGATTGTTGTTGATATGAGGCAGGAACCTAGCATAGGCAGTATGATAGAAATCCCAATCTACGCCATGCAAATTGGTAACATAGAACTTCTTCAGCACCTGACGCCATGCATGATCAAATATATAAGCTCTCTCTGCAGCTGTATTCAGGTTCATTTCACCATTGATGGTGATAGGTTCTCTTTTGCCTGATTCTGCATCGATCTTCATGATCTTGCCATCCGAGCTCACAAAAATAGATTTACCATCTTTAGTCATATCAATGCTGCCAGGTCCGCCTTCCAGCTTAGCCAGAATTTTGGTTTCTCTGGAACGCAGGTCGGTCACCCACAGATCATAGCCTTTCTCAAAACGACACATATAAAACAATCTGTCTCCATTAGGTGATACGGCAGCATCTGTCAAATTGGAAGAGTGGATTGTCAGACGAGACTTACGGCCATCCAGTCCTTCAAATTCAATCTTTACTGTTTTATCTTCTTTCTTAGCCGATTCACCAGCTTTCTTCTTATCGTCTTTTTTCTCTGCTTCACTAGTCTTGGCAGCTTCTTTCTGTTCTTTTTCTTCTTTCTCTTTCAACAATGTAAAGTCTTCTTTGCTTAACTTGTAGCGATCCCATGATTCTTTGGTAAAGAACATACCATATACATCACTCTCACCACCCCAACTACCATGATTTTTCATACCATCACGATCCGAAAACCAGATCATCATTTTGCCATTCATCATCCATTTGGGTGATTCGTCGCTATATCCACTTTCTGTCAGGTTCACTAGTTTACCTTTACCATCAGCTGGAATCAAAGCAACTTCTGCACTGAACATGTTGCTTGGAGAGTAGGTTGCCAGGAAAAATTTGCCATCCGGTGACCATGTATAATATTGATCTCCATCTGAATAAGAATAGTTTTTATCAGCAGACAAAATAACACGGGTCGCTTTGGATTCCAGGTTAATCACTTTTAGGGTAACACGTTCTTCCAGATAAGCTACTTCTTTGCCATCCGGAGAAAAAGAAGGTTGAAACTCTTCCGCGGTTGTAGCGGCTACGGGCTCTTCTTTCAGTACAGTAGAAGAATAGAAATAAGGCTCTTCTTTACGTATAATAGAGCTTTTGTATATGTTCCAGTTGTTATTTCGTTCACCTGCATATAATAATGTACGACCATCCGGGCTAAAACTAACAGAACGCTCCTGTTCTGAGGTGTTGGTCACACGTTTGGTTACTCCTCCTTCTACAGAAGTAACATATACTTCTCCACGAAATACAAATGCAATCTCTTTCCCATTAGGAGAAAGCGCCATTTCAGTAGCACCACTGTTGATTGGTACTACCTTTTCCAACACATTGCGGGTATCATTCAGGATCTGAATAACTACTTTTTTGGGTTCACCACCTGTTGTCTGTGTATAAACCTCTCCATCATAACCATAACACAACGTACCACTCTCAGCCATAGTCAGAAAACGAACCGGATGTTTACTGAACTTGGTTACCTGAGTAGCCTGTCCAGGTTTATCTACCGACATTTTGTGTACGTTAAATGATCCACTGCTTTCACAAAGGAAGTAGATATCTTTCTCATCAGGTGATAATACCGGATTTCGGTCTTCTCCATTAAAAGTGGTAAGCTGTGTATGTTTGCCTGTTGGCACATCATATACCCATACATCACGTGAGATAGAGGAAGTGTGATGCTTGCGCCAAGGGTCTTCATATCCTTTGTTATCATGGTATACCAATCGGTTACCTGACCGATTGTAGCGAGCTTGTTCGGCAGGTGTAGTCAACAACATTTGCGCACGACCTCCGGCAACAGATACTTTATACAGTTCTGTCAGGATACCATAGGGAAACTGTACATTGCTGGCTGCATCTGTACGTGATGACGAAAAGATAATGTGCTTTCCATCTGGGGTAAAATCACTGGGAAGGTCATTGGCCGAATGATAGGTAAGACGAGTAGCTGCACCTCCGGTAGATGGCATCACAAAAACGTCATAGTTCCCATAACGATCCGAAGCAAAAGCAATTTGTTTGCCATCGCGTGACCATACAGGCATAAAATCGTGTCCTTCACTTAATGTCAGCGGAATAGCCTGACCACCAGCAGCAGCGACTCTATATAGGTCGCCCTGATAACTGAATACAATAAATTGGCCATCCGGTGAAATAGCCGGGTAGCGCATCCACAGTGGGTTCTGGTCGGCTTTCACGACCACAGGCATTAGCATGGCAATGCCGAGCAGAAATTGATAAAGGCGGTGCATGGTAGATTAGTTTGCAAATAAGTCAACTTCAAATTTCCACAAACCATCGTATATTATCAATCTATTTTTTGAAGAATATGCATTTGATAATGATAAGAAACCGGAAAAGGCTGTTTAACGGAAAAGTATAATACTACTTTTCTATCTACACCTTAATTCAACTGCCTGTACTCCTTGGGTGAAATCCCGATTTTGGATTTAAAAAGCTTTGTAAAATGGGAAGGATGTTCAAAGCCCAGATTATAGGCTATTTCACTGATGGTCTTTTCAGTTCCCCAAAGCAGCGTTTTTGCTCTGTCTACCAATTGCAAATGAATATGTTCTTGTGTGGTTTTACCTGTAAAACGATTTAACAGATCTGACAGGTAGTTGGGAGATAAATTCAGTTGTGAGGCAAAGTATTTCACATCGGGTAAGCCAGCCTCTACAAGTGTTTCCTGAGCGAAGTAGTCAATTAGCATTCGCTCAAACTTCTGCACTATATCATGGTTTACATACTCTCTCGTAAAAAACTGTCTGTCATAAAATCGATTACAATAGGTAAGCATCACTTGTAAGTTGTCAATAATCAGACTTTTGGTATGCTTATCCATATTCTGGGAGTACTCTCTTTTTATTTTATTCAGGCAATCCAGCAATATCGTTTTTTCCTCAGCAGAGATATGCAATGCTTCATTTGTATCATACTGAAAGAACGAGTACTCATGAATCTTTTTCCCTAGTTCGGTTCCAACCAATAATGCCGGGTGAAAAAACAAACCCCATCCCTCCGAAACCTGGATATCCGGACTGGAAGCAATTACCTGGTTGGGTGCTGTAAACATCAGAGACCCTTCTTCAAAGTCGTAATAGGATCTACCATACTTCATTGTTCCTTCAAACCGCTTGCACATCACCGTATAAAAGGCTGTTCTGTAATATACTTCTTCTTTGGGTCTGTCAGGTTTTGTTTCCGTCAGATCAATCACCGTTATCAGTGGATGTTGGAGAGTACCACAATTGTAAAACCTGTGAACTACGGCGATGGATTCTATGTCTATATATGTCGGTTTCATGCCTGACAATCTCATTGTTTTCTTTTCTGGAACAAAACCAGAAAGACCCGCGCTATAGACAAATCTTTCTGGTTTTATCAATCATATGATACTTCTTCTCAGTTAAGAAAGAAATCTCGCACTGACTGGATAAACTTCTCTTCGGAATTTTTCCATTTTGTATCAATGTATAACTGAGCATCTTCTCCAACTACATAGCGAAGCTGAGTGCTTTCATCTATTGCCGCTTTATAAATGGTGAGGGCTACATCTTCTGGCGTTGCTTTAGCCAGGTGCTCGGTAGGCTTTGCGTATCGACTGAAGAATGATCCCATGATTGGGTTGTACTCAGGTATTTCATTTTTAATTAGATCCAGTCCATTACGGAAGTTTGTATGCACACCACCGGGCTCAATGATTTTAACTGCTATATTCAGTTTTACCAGTTCATGGGATAAAGCTTCTGAAAAACCTTCTACAGCAAATTTCGAACTGGCATACAAACTTGTAAACGGAAACCCAATCATCCCTCCAAAGCTGGAAATATTTATGATGGCTCCTTTGCCGTTTTTGCGTAAATAAGGTAGCACAGCCTGTGTCACTTCCATCATCCCAAATACATTGACATCAAATTGTTTCTGGATTTGCTCTCTGGTGGCAGATTCAAAAACCCCCATCAAGCCATAGCCAGCATTGTTTACCAACACATCGATTGTTCCAAATGTATCTATACCTACTTTTACGGCATTTTCAATAGACTTAGAGTCCTGCACATCCAGTTGAGTAACCAAGACATTATCTAAACTACTTAACTCGTGTTCCTTTTCAGGTGAGCGCATAGAGGCAATAACATTCCATCCGTTTTGCTGAAACAATTTAGCAGTTTTCCGGCCAAATCCTGATGAGGTGCCCGTGATTAAAACTGTCTTTTTCATGTTGTTGATCGTTGTATTTTGTATCGTAATTGACAATACAAAGATGTACCAACAACGGCTTTAAGACCTTATATCTTTCACGGCAGGAATTATACATTTCACCGAATAGTATGTATACTCACTGTATCTCCTCACTTTTCTTTGAAGAATTCACCAAAATGCCAGAGTATGCCAGAAGGATCATGCACGAAACACTCCCGCCCCCACTCCTGATTTCGGATCGGTGAGAGTTTTACCGTTTTGTATTTACTAGTAAGATCCAGAGCCAGCAGTTCATTCCAGTATCTCTCCACATTGTCTACCTCCAGAAAAAGCATAGTATTATCTACCCAGTCTTTGACATAATGTCCTTGCAGATAAAACCCGACCCCTTCTGTATAAAAGTAGGAGAAATCATGAGAAATAACGCTTTCCTGGAAACCCAGATCCCGATAAAAGCTACGTGAAAGCTGGAAATTTTCGGCACCGATGAAGGGCCGGATGGAAATAGCTTTGTGTTCCATAAGTGTCATTCTTACTTATTGAGTAAATTTAATAGTAGTAAATGGAGGCTGCTGTTTCTCCTGTTTATAGTAGAATGACCATTTGCCACAGAGGCAATTGAAGGCACAATTTATAAAATTTCCGGTATAGTATTACCCTCTTGTCTGTATTCAGATACAAACGCTCCATATACTATACTGACAATCAGCTACCTCAACACCAAGCTAACCAATATTTCCTTCCTGAGCATAATACTTCTGTTATCTTCTCAGAGTAAAAAACCTCAGTCAGATAACTAATTTATTATCTGACTGAGGTTAGTATAGGTTTTGTTAAAATAATAATGGCTTTACTTATTTATTCGGCTCATCAACAAACACATACAGCTTTTGCACCTTATCCTTTTCAATCACAAACAAATCCATACCTGTCACTACGTCTGGCTTCTCTTTTGATCCAAACTGCCAGTACAAACGGGCAATGTTATGATGTGTATCAATAGGGTACCTATGAGAAAACCGGAAGTTGGGATTTTTCTGCTGGAGATTCTGTATAAACTCATTGATATGGGCATGGCCGACAGCAATAAAGTGACGATCTACCATTTCAATATCAGTCGCATACACTTCCTGCATCAACACATTACGTGAAGTCTGGTCTTTTTGGTTCCAGAGCTCAAGATGACTCTCTACCAGTTTCTCGATCTCAAAATTTGTTATCATTGCCATACTGTATGGGTCTGTTTCTCTATAAAATTATGATGCCTACCTAATGTATCGAAGTGTTAACCACTATAAGCAGCTAACCATTTAGCTTTAATATCCGCACGGGACTGGATAAACTCTTTATCAGTACCCTGAGCAATTGCATCCAGCGGAAAACGTAGCGGACGAGAGCCTTTTTTCATGTTTACCAGTTCCAGAATACCATCAGCAATAGTTTGCGGATTCATATTGAACTGTGCCATCTTACCAAATAATGCCTGTCCCAATGCATTAAACTTCTCTGTGGCTTCTTCTCCGTATTCAGCTACTATAGATTCTTTGTCAGCATTAAAACCTGCTTTTGCACCATTGGTCATTTCTGTAGGATATACACCCGGCTGAATACTTACATTTTCAATCCCATAAGCTGCCAGTTCGTCCTGTGCTCCTTCGGTGATGCTTTCTACAACAAACTTGGAGGCTAAGTAAGGAACCATAAATGGTAGTGTATGTCCACTGGCTCCGGAAGTAATATTGATGATCAATCCGTTTTTCTCTTTACGCATAGAAGGCAACACGGCCTGATAGGTACGTAGCACCCCATACATATTTACTTCAAACATCTGACGGATCTGGTCCAGTGAATAGCCTTCCAGCAAACCAAAACCGCTTACAGCTGCATTGTTTACCAACACATCTATTTTACCATATTTAGCCAGAACTTTTTCAAAGGCTTGTTGTACAGAACTGTCACTAGTGATATCAATCTCTACAACTTCAATATTGGGTAATGCAGCCAGTTCTTGTGCAGCAGTTGCATTTTTGCCTTCTACGTTACGCATACCTGCAATAACTGAATGACCTGCATTGGCTAATGTGATAGCAGTAAGTTTACCAAATCCGGTGCTGGTGCCTGTAATGAAAATTATTTTTGACATGATTTCTGTTGTTTTACGTTTTGTAATTGTTGTTTGATGTTACAAAGGTGCCACAACAGTCCGACCTTCACATTGATGTAGAATAAGAAAGTTCTTGATCTGGATCAAGAGAAAAGTGCCTGCCAAAAACAGATAAAAAAGAAGCCTCAATAAAAGCTACTTTATAGAAAAAGACTATTTTTTGGTAATCTGACTTCGTATCCGGCTTAATGTTTCGGGGGTCATACCCAGATAAGAGGCAATCATACTCTGAGGTATACGAGTTGCAAAGCCGGGGTATTTGTTTACAAAGTTGAGATACTTTTCTTCTGCTGTATAACTCAAAGCTGCTTCAATACGATTCTGAGCAACAACAAAGCTTCGTTGCAGAATGGAATTAATCAGATTATTAAAGGCAGAGATCTCGGAACAAAGTAGTTCAAAGTTGGCATTAGTAAACAAAACAATTTCACTGTCTTCAATGGCATCAATATTAAACCGTGAAGGATTTCCGGAAAGCAAGCTCTCCCGATCTCCTGTCCACCAGTTCTCGCTAGCAAAACCGATTACATGTTCGTTTCCCTTGTCATCCACAGAATAAGTCCGTACACAACCTTTGGTAATAAATGCATGATATTGCCAAACATCGCCTTCCTGTAACAGATACTGTCTTTTACGTAACTTTTTTATAATAGCAAATGATCGAATGCGTTCAGATTCTTCTGAAGTCAGGGTTATTTTCTCCTCAAGGTATTTATGAAAAATATCGTACATACAAAACAGGCACTAACATACAACTAATCTCTTATCCAATCTATAGGTATTCTGTTTGCAAATATACCTTTTGATTTTGAAGAGATACAGTTCTCGCTAGAATTACCCTCACCTGAGTGTATGTATATTCTCATTTATTTTGTCTAACCTATTGAAAAGACTGCCTGAATTCCAGTGGAGAGAGATTGGTTTTGTTCTTGAATAACTTACTAAAAGACTGAGAATGTTCAAACCCCAGTTCATAGGCTATCTCGCTTACAGATAAATCTGTAGTTGATAATCTTTCTTTCGCTTTATCTATCAATTTATTGTGTATATGTTGCTGAGCAGTTTGTCCGGTTAGTACTTTTAAAACTGAACTCAGGTAATTGGGTGACATATGTAATTCATCCGCAATGTATTGTACTGTAGGCAGTCCTTTTTCGGCTACTGTCTCATTATTGAAATACTCAGCCAGAATCTCTTCCAGTCGATTCAGGATTTTGTGATTGGTTACTTTTCGGGTAATAAACTGTCGATGATAAAACCGTTCCGCATAGGTCAGCAATAACTCCAGATGAGCAATCATCACTTTCTGACTAAAGGTATCAATATTTGCGTGATATTCCTGCTCAATGTTTTGCATGATATTGGTAACAACAATTTCCTCCTTCTCTGACAAGTGCAAGGCTTCACTGACCGAATAGCTGAAATACTCATACTGTTTGATAGCCTTCGCTAAAGGTGTATTCCATAAAAAGTCAGGATGCATAAGCAACAACCATCCTGTATGTTGTGACTCTTTATCTGCTTCGATTGAATAAACCTGATCAGGTGAAATAAAAATCATTACACCTTCATCAAAATCATACTCCTGCTGACCATATTTGATCTTACCATTGAAATTTCGTTTGAGTGCAATGGAATAAAACTGCTGAACAAATTTGTTAGGTTTGTTGTCTGGCAATCGTTTGATATGGTTAAAATCAACCACACTCACTAATGGATGTTCGGGTTTGGGCAAATCCATAAACTGATGATACTCTGTTATGGTCCGGAAGGAATAGGGTTGTATATTTTTCATTGCCTGACAGATAAATAATATCACTTCATGACTTTAAATACATCCCAGAGGAGATAACAACAATATCCCCTCTGGGATAAGTACGTTTAGTTTTTTGCAAAAGCCACAGCAAAATCTTTCGCAAAATCTTTCAGCTTCACTTTTCCCATAGTCAACGGTTTATGTAGCTCATAATCTTCTTTCAGGGTACCATTGTGAATACTGGCTCCCAACTCAATAGAATTTATGATAATATGAGATGGTACTCCATGTTGCGCCATACCAGCCTGCATCTGTTCGTTGCTGACAGTAACCCACTTTAAATCCGGTTTACCAATAGCGGCACCCAGAATCGAAGCGGCTTCATGGGCTGTATATTCTCCACTTGCCACATAACGTATGTTTACACCAGTACCAACAGTTACCAGTTCTTCAGCAGCAGCACTGGCTATATCTTCAGGGGCAACCATGACGATCTTATCATCATCCCCATAGTTTGAACGAATAAAACCAGCTCTCTTGATCATATCTATAAAGTTATACAGATTATAGTATATAAACCCAGCCCGCAGGTGTGTAACAGCCACATCTTTCAATTCATTCAACAAACACTCTGCATCGTGTGAACCCAAAATAAATCCGGTGCCTTTATCCAGATGAGCTCCCCAACTACTCAGATGCACTACCCGTTTTACGCCTGTCTGCCGGATAGCCTGCACATAATTTCTACCAATCTGCTGATAATATGCACGAGAATCTGTTGTAGCAAAGTTGGGGGGTATCATAGCGTACACAGCATCTGCACCTGTAAAAATCGACACCAGAAAATCTACATCTTCCAATACTCCAATAGCTGCTATAGCTCCAATTGCTTCGATGTCTTTCTGCTTGTCTGACTTGCTGCTAATCACCATAACTGTATGACCTTTTTGTACCAGTTCTTTTACCAGTGGTTTCCCAATATTTCCTAACGAACCTGTGATGACAACTTTCATGTTTTTGTTTTTTGTGTTGTGAACGTTTGTATCACAAAGGTCCACAACATCTAAAAACCAACTGTAGCCTAATTCGTGGTTGTTGTAGTCAAAACAAGAATTTGCATGTATAGTGAAAGAAAGTAACAGATGGCAGGGAAATGTTTAAGCTGATAAAGAAATAGAGAAAGAATGAAGTTAACACTATATACCATCTATTTGAGGCTGAACACAAAACACATCCAGCCTCAAATGGAGATAAGATTCACTGTGAACGCAAGCTCTTAACTGGATTAGCCAACGCAGCTTTAACAGCTGTATATCCAACAGTTATCCAGGCTATTACTAAGGCCCCCAAAAGCGTAGCTGCAAAGAAGCCAATGCCTATGGAAATACGATAAGTATATTGTTGCAACCACTGTTGCATAAAATACCAGGCAATCGGAGTTGCCACCAAAAAGGCAATCACAATCAACAGTGTAAACTCTTTTGATAACAACAAGACAATATCACTGACAGGAGCACCCAGCACTTTGCGAATGCCAATTTCTTTTCTACGCTGCACAGCCATAAAAGAAATCAATCCATACAGACCCAAACAGGAAATAAAAATTGCAATGCCTGAAAATACAGAGTATAAGGTAGACAACCGATTCTCCTGTCTGTAATAAGAAGCAATAGACTGATCCAGAAAATCATATTCGAATATATATTCCGGATAGTATTTAGCCCATATCTTTTGCATATCCATGATCACATTCTTTGCCTGACTCATAGAGATGTGGATATTTGCCAGCCCATACTCATTTTTCATTGTTGTCATCACCACCGGATCAATCGCAGCATGAAGGGATCTGGGATGAAAATCTTTTACAACACCTACAATAGGAGCTGTTTTTCCAGCCACTTTGACTCGTTTACCAATAACATCTGCAGGATTGGAGATACCCAGATTACGAACTACAGTTTCATTGACCACAAACTCACGTATCGTATCAGAGGGAAAGTATATCCGTCCTGCTACCAATGATAGATTATACAAACGGAAGTAGCTGGTATCAGCAGGTCTCATAGCAACAATCATATCGGGACGTGATGGATTATGATTACTTTCTGTCCGAAGATCAGCAGCCCACCCACCACTGACAGAAGGTGTAAATGTACTAAAACTCACTTGTTGGATACCCGGTATTCTGGTTAACTCATCTCTGAGCAACTCCAGTTTTGTCTGGCTCAGGCTATCTCCAGGAACTCCGGCATTGAGAATAGCCTCTTTAGTAAAGCCCATATCAGCCGTTCGGAAATAGTTCATCTGTGAGGCGATGACTAACGTACCAATGATAAGAACCTGTGCAATAACAAATTGAAAAACTACCAGGCCACGCCTAAAGGAAATACCATGACGAGTTGACTTCAAGACACCTTTCAATACAAAAACGGGTTTAAATCCGGACAGGACTAGTGCAGGATATAATCCCGACAGAAGAGTCACTATCACAAAGGCACACGCAACAAAAAGGATCAGTTCTTTGCTGAGAAAAACAGACATGGACAAAGATATATCCAGAAAATCAGCTACCAGTGGCACACAGCTATACACAACAAGGATGGAGCTTAGCAAAGCCAGCAATGTAATAATACCGGTTTCACCCAGAAACTGTATCATCAGTTGTGAACGACTGCTGCCTAGTACTTTACGCACACCTACCTCCCGTGCACGATTAAGTGCATGGGCAGTGGTAAGATTAATAAAATTGATGCAGGCAATAACTAGTAAAAACAGACCGATCAGACTCAATGCTACAATCAAATCTTTACTAAAAATATGACCTGTGAAATTCCCATATCGTTCGTCAAAATGTATTTCATCTAAAGGCTGTAGGGCAAGAATATATCCGATATCAACAGGTTTAATGTATTTAGTAACAAATCCATCCAAGAGGCTGGCAAACTGCCCAGTAGAAGCGTTTTCATTCAATTGGACAAAACAATAGTTTGCATCATTGATAGCACTCCAGTTGTCCATCCCACTCATCTTCACAAAAGTTATATATGACAGCACTACTCCTAACGGAAAGTCTGTATTAGAAGGTGGATCAGTCAGAATACCGGATACTGTTATATCCAGATCATACATTCTGAATGTCTTATTTACAGCATTCTGCCAGCTGCCGAAAAATTTGGCAGCCACAGATTTTGTTAGTAACGCCGTATTAGGTTCAGCAAGTGCTTGCATATTGCCTTGTACCAATGGGAAATCAAACATCTGAAAGAAGGTAGGCTCTGCAAAGACAACGTGAGGTTCTTTGAACTTTTTCATTGTAGCTCCATTAGTACCCGCAATGTTGGCCTGTACATCATACGCATCCATAATGGCAGCTACATTTTTCAGTTGAGGAAATTCACTACGTAATGTAGCTATTACAGGAACTGGCACACCCGTTCTGTATCCCCTGTTTTCAGTCTCCCGACTCATCCGCACCACCCGATAGATGCTGTTTTTATCTGTATGAAAATTATCAAAGCTTTGCTCATAGGCAATCACCAGAAAGATGAGTAGAAAAGTAGCAAAGCCAACCATAAGACCAGCAATATTGATAAAGGTATTGCCTTTGTGTCGCCATACATTCCTGAGTGCTGTTTTAAAATAATTTTTAAGCATAAAGCAGAGTTTACAGGTTAGGGTTTATACTGATTATTTTATTCAGAGATTTTCGATTACCCAATAAGAATGATGAGAAAGAACTGATCTGGTGATAGGTTGGATACACTACAAATGCATTGCCAGGTTCTGACAATGAGCGTATTTGCCTAATAAGGATAGTTTATAGCACAGTAACAGGAGCGTTCTGTTCAGAAGCGGACATGAGTTGTGCGCTTTCGGACAAAATTTGGTATGACTCACTATTGAGAGTTGATTCAAAAATAAGTAAAATAGAAACTTCTTTACCTAGTAACAGAAGCTGGCTCTGTATATAATCTGTAGTTTTCGTGTCTTACAATAAGTTAAAAATATATCCTGTTACCTTTAGCCAAAATCCAGCTCTCATATTCTACTAAAACTGAAATCTGTCACAACAATATTTAATTTCCATTCCCTCCTTATCAGTTGACAGACAAGAAAAGTAACAAATACCCAATACAGATAGAACACCGTTTTTTTTGAAGAAAAACCTAGAATAATCTTTACAGTAACACTAGCTAGGTGCCACTTACAAACACAAAACAGACTAAAACTCTACAAATCCCCCAAGTTTTATTAGTCATAAAATTTCATTAAAAATATTTCTCATTTAGCGTGTTTATTTTAAAAACGAAAAGTCATTAAAGGATGAAACTATCACACTAACTTACTATATGCACATATTTTACTTTTTTGTGAACGTCTACAGAGTACAATAAGCACTTTTTTCATCCTTTCATCCATCTTATTTAGTTAAAAACACTATGAAACATTTTTATCTGCTGCTGGTATTTATTAGCAGCTTTGTTATGTCCAGCTATGGAGTAAATTCTCCCTTATTGCTCGCACCTCAGAATGGTGCCACCATTAATCTGAATACCTTGTCAGGGTTTAATGTCAATGCCAATGAACCTACAACCTGGAAGCTTTACATTAAGGTATCTATAAATGATCCCCGGCAGTTGGTGTATGAAGATTCTCATACCTTTACATCTACCGATCAAACAACAGAACCTTTTCTCTTTCCATTTTCCAATGGTAATCCACTGGAACCTAATCATCAATACCTCATTGAGTTAAAAACAGTTGACGTAGCCAACTCATTACTTAAGCAGGAATATTTTACATTTTTTACTTCTTCCGTTACTTCAGCAGTACAAACAGCTAGCCCATTGCTAGTATCCCCAAGTCCAGGGGATACTTTATATTTAACAGGTGCAATTACTTTTGATGCAGCAAAGTGGACAGTAAACGCCAATAACCTTAATGCCCGTTATATCTCTACTGAAATCTTCGATGTAGCGACTGGCCAAGAGCTTACCTCCCTGTTTCCAGGAGATCCATTTCCAATAAGCAAAGGCCTCACAGCACAAACAGCTTTAACTAATGTAGAACTACAATCGAATGTAGCATATATACGCCAGACACCTTATGCTGCTCGGATGGTATTGACAACTAAGGATTCTTTACAGAATATCATTGGCCAAAGCGAATACCCTATCATCATTAAGCCGCGTCCACTGGCAGCTGACATTTCTATTACTGTTATCAGTCCGGTTAATGGTCAGACAAATGTATCTACCTCTCCAACAATTACTGTTCAACGACCAACAGGTCTAGATCGTCATGGCATCACAGTGAGTTTGTATTCCTATAAAATTGACAAGTATCCGGCAGATAATCAGGGAGAAGATTATCGATTTGTTACATTACAAGGCACTCCATCCATTTCTACATGGCAAATACCAGGTTTGAAACCAGCAACTACCTATGAACTGGAAATATTGTATGTGATAGAAAGAGCTGGAGGAGATATTTCTGGAACAGGTAAAACGGTGAAAATCATCTTTACAACAGCCCCTGATCAAGGCACAACTTCTCTGATCCTATGGCCAGCAAACAATCAAAGTGTAACTATCTGTGACAATCAGAGTGTATTGGTAAATGCCAATGACTCCACTGCCCGTACGCTTATTGTAAAAATATTGAAAAATGATCCGCGTCAGCTTGTTCAGGACTATACGTATGCTCTCAATGGAACAACAGCAACGCAAACAATTTCTATTGCGGGTGTCATTCAACAACTGTCGGCTGATCAGCAGTATCTGATTGAAGCAACCACGAAGAATGCATCAGGCACTATTTTGCGTCAGCAATACTTCACTGTATTTACAACAGGATGTTCACAATCAGCAGCCCGGATAGGTTCACCAGAAGTTGAATTGCCTCAAAAATCGGTTGTCTCACCAAATCCGTCTGCCGGAGATTTTCAAGTACAATTGCATAGTGGCTATGGCAAAGCTAAGGTAGAGATAGTGTCACTGGAAGGACGCGTTATTGCCAACTATGAAACAGAAGGAAATCACTCTGTTCTGTTGAATGGATCTTCCTTAAAACCAGGCTTGTATCTGGTGCGTATTACTGGAAATGCAGGATTGCGCGAGCAGTTTAAGATTGTGAAGCAGTAAGCAAACAGATTACATTTCATAGAATTGTCGAAGTTAAACTGGGTGGCCTGACAAGCCACCCAGTTTATTTTTCAGCTATACGATAAGTCCTCAGACACACTTTGAATCTGACTATAAAAATGCAAGCTTTACAAAGATGTATTGCCAGATTATACAAATACAGAAATGGATGGTATATAAATTTACAATCAGATTTGTCTCGTAAAATTTCCTGAAAACAATTACACCTCTTAAACCTATAAAAACGATAAAACAATGAGTACTACATCAACCATTGCCGTACTGGGTCTTGGAGCTATGGGCTCTCGTATGGCTAAAAACCTTATCAAAGCTGGTCACAGGGTCATAGTGTGGAACCGTACACCACAAGCAGCTATAGACCTCGTTAATGAAGGAGCCACACAGGCAAACTCTCCCAAAGAGGCAGTTGCACAAGCTGACTTTGTGCTGGCAATGGTTCGAGACGACGAAGCATCCCGACAAGTATGGCTGGACCCGGAAAATGGGGCGCTTCAGGGAATGAAAAAAGAAGCTATTGCGATTGAAAGTTCGACAGTAACACCTGTCTGGATCAAAGAACTAGCGGACACAATAACAGCAAAAGGCATTTCCTTTCTGGAAGCTCCTGTATCAGGCTCACGTCCTCAGGCAGATGCAGCCCAACTGGTTTTCTTTGTGGGAGGTGATCACACAATCTTTACCCAGACAGAACCCATCCTGAAAGCCATGGGAGCTACAATTCAATATGTAGGGGCCTGGGGCTCGGGAGCATTGGTAAAGCTAACTACCAATGCATTACTGGGTATACAGGTGGCAGCCTATGCCGAATTAATCGGAATACTCAAACGGTCAGGTATGGATGCACAAAATGCATTAGCAGCCATCTCTAAAACTTCTGTATGGAGCCCAGTAGCTGGATACCTCACAAGCACCATGCTAACAGAGAACTTTACGCCACAATTTCCGGTAGAGTTAATCGAAAAAGACTTTTCCTATATCCTTGCAACAGCAGGAGCACCGGAATCATCTCCAATGGCGACGGCAGCCCAACAAGTATTTCAGAAAGCTATTTCCCAAAAGCTGGGTCAGGAAAATATGACTTCTGTCGTGCGCTTGTTCACCAAATAGATTCATAGAGCCATGGGATATGATGTATTTTTAGCTCCAAAGACACGAAGTTGTACCAAAAAAGCCAGAATAGTGGAAAAGATTAATGAAGAAGAGGCATTTCTAAGCAGAGATTTTGCGATGTTTCACTCCCGACCTCATGCATTTGCACAGTCAGAGTTAGTACAGATAGAGGCACTGTTACATATTGATCTGACTCCGTACTGGAGTTATCCGATTAATTACGAACCTGATACTCAAGAATTGGAATATGAAATTTATCTGGCAGAAGAGGCAAATGATTTAACAAAAATACCCGATCTAAAACAGCAAATAATTCAAGTCCAGAAGGAGTGGGAAGTAAATTATGACAGTATTCATGAAGGATGGACACATATTTCTCAAATGCGAGAAACAACACTTACTTTTCTGGAAAAGATACGGCAGAACCCAAGCTTTGGCAGTCAGATAACCGAAGTGACTGAACGCCCTTTTGATTGGGGTAGGTACTTTATATCTCTTTATTCCGCTGATGAACCAGAAATTGTCCACGATCTGCGTAAAATACTTCTCTCATTGGATTATATGGAAGAAGAAAATATTGACTATGTAGCATTAGTAGGCTATTAATAACTTGAAACTATCCGATTTCTGGTCAACATAAAAATTGACCAGAAATCGGATAATTGAGCAAAGCGACCAGAACTCCAGTCATTGGCGAAAGTGAACTAAATTCTGGTCAAAGAAAAAAGTGAACATTATTTGAATATTTCTGAAAAGCGACCAGTATTCCAGTCAAACTAAAAAGTGATCCGAAGTATGGTCGCTTTTTAGTTTGATTCGAAAACAAATCACAGTTTTTACTTTTATCAAGTTGACCGGAGTTCCAGTCATGTTGGAAAAATATCCGGATTACGTTCATGGGAAAGAATAGAAATTTCAGTAAGATGTGATCTGAAACAAGCAAAACAAAACATGAATTCAACATCTTCTTCATCAATCCTTAAACCACTACTTAAAATAGTGTATTTGCTAGTAGCTAGTTTCTTTTTATCATGCTGTATGATAAGCGTTTTCAAACAACTGCGTCCTCAGATGTATCACTTCCTGATAGAGGGTCTTCTATTCAATGACTCAGACAGCTATCATATTATTTGGGATGATTCTGATAGTACTGAGACTCGTTGGTATTATGCTCTTACATCTTTCTTTGTTATCCCTTATTGTGGCTTAGGATTGATATATATTTTAAAGAAACAAGTCATATGGAAATGGTGGATTATATATACAAGCTTACTTTTCATAGGATACTGGCTTGGAATGCTCATTCGGATTGGCCTACTTCGTCTAACATTTATGACCTACACCAGACAACCTGACCCAAAATACTTTTATAAATATTGGATACCCTATTTCCATTTGGAAGAATGGGGTATTGGAGGAGTGTTATGCGTGATTGTCCTACTTGCTGCAATTGATAAAATAAAGACTTTCAATAAGAATAGAATGCTTATTCATTGATTTATTTCTTCTTTCGTTTCCACAAAAAGAAATAAACTCCAGCAACCATTCCTATATAAAGTACTCTGGATAGAATCTGTTGCCCTACAGAAACTGGCTCCATAATCCAGCCAGATGGCAAGTAATCACTAAAAAACGAGGTTATAAATATAAGTATGGCTTCAATATGAAGGGATAACCATATAAATAGTGATAACACCATGTTATGGCGAAGTTTTGGTATCCAGAAAAGTTGAGTCAAGACACTCCCTACTATTGCTGTAATCCATACGACAGAGCCATAAGGCTCTTTAATGTGCGTTATAAATATATATCGTGAATAGGGATTGCTCATGAAGTAAGTAAACGCCTCATGAAACCAAAAGTAAAAGACATATAAGCCGCACACAGCCATGAGCAGATTCATTGCCTCCAACACAGTAACAGCTTCTTTTTGATAAGCATCAAAATAGACTTTAACAAGAAGAATAAATACGATTAACCAAATCAGAAAAAAAGAATATCCCTGACTAATAAGAGAAGTAAAATAGTCAATCACAAGATTGCGGTAATGAATGAAAACACAAAAATAGATAAAAACAAATTACCCCTTTTGCTCATTCAAATACATGTCTCCATAGAACAGAGGTGGCATCAGCGTCATACCTACTGCATACAACGAATCGCGCTGAGCATCTTTGGCAAGTTCTGCATTGATGAAATACAGGAATATATGTCTGACAAAGGGAATCCATAATACCAGGTTCCACCATTTGGGCTTTTGCGTAATCTCCACCAGTATCCAGTTATTCAGAAAGGGAATAATTGCCAGCCAAGGGTCTTTGTTGTATTTCCTGAATAGAAAGAATAAACTTTCCCCATAGAGCAGTATCAATGTATAAAACAGCTTATTACCTGTAAGTCCTCCTATAAAGCCTACCAGATCCCATCTCAAAAACAATGCACTAAGAGGCTCTGTAATCAGCCCAGTCATATAGCGAAAGGCAGCAAAGGAAGGCATATAAGGTTCATTATGCACAAAGGAGTCTATTAAACCCAATATTCCTTGCGTATCATGCCTGATTTTAGGTAATGATTCAAAGTAGCCTACATAAAAAGCTACATTAACCAGGTACTCTACTACATAGGAAAGAAAAATCACCAAAATAGAGATAATCAGTATATCCTTTAGTGAGATTTGAGTAGCATTTCGAAAATAATATAGATGCGTAAAGAGTAAGAGTAGGAAAGACATACCATTCATAGGCAAAGCCACCACCATGAGTGCATCCATCCAGTTTTGTTCCTCCGGCTTATACAAAAACATCAGAACTATATTTCCTATGATAGAAAATAATGCATACACCAAACTGGATACTGAGGCAATTTTCAGATAATATTTCATGAGATATATGTTGATTTATGGACTTCGGATAAAACACTACCAATAATCATGTTTCACAACAATCACACATAAGACAAAATATAGAATTAATCTGAAAGGGTTATTGGGGAGTGAAAAGGTGTTTGTAAGAATTATAAGCTGATTTGAAAAAGAGCATTTCACGAACTTATATTGAAACTACAACTTACATGCTATTGATAGAAATAGATAGAATAATTAGTACATCCATAGGCATTTAAATGGCATATTTGAAAACTCTTTCTAGCTGATGAAATACTTGCCAGAACATCTTTTTATAGTAGGAAAGGTTATTTATATAACTCTTGTGCTTACAATTAGTAGCAGTTATCTTGTAATAGAAAACATACTAATCGTAGCAACTGTGCCATTTTTGCTCATCTGGCTACTCTATATAGTTGCCCGTTATTGGAGAAGGATAATATTTAAAACCAAAACAGTTGTCTTTCATTTTATCATTTCCTTTTGTTTACTCTTAATTGGAGCCATTATACTCCCTTTCTTTACCTGGAGGATATGGACTCCGTCTGTATACTTTTCTATTCAAGACAGTATAGAAGAACAGGTTCTGACTTGGATAGATAGTAAATCTAACCTTCTGACTACAACCACATTCGGTTTATTTTTTCTTCTCCAGCTTCTCTGGCTGGTCCTTTTATGTTGGCGAGGGCCAAATCTGTTAAAATCATAATTCTTCTAACTGAACCTATTAGTCAGTCTTTTTATTCCATAACTAAAGCGAAAAAGATTGAAAGTATTTACTTAAGAGAAGATTTTGGTAAAATAAAATAACAGGGAAGAATACAACTTACTCTCCCCTATTAGTATGTTCTAAAGACATGAGTCATCCCGAATATTAAGGAACAATATTGCATCCTTTATAATAGGAGAAACAAAGAAGTTACAAAGAGAGTTGTGATGCCTTCAATCGTAAGAGGCAGTGTAGGTGCGTTGGGTTTCTTTTCTCCGCGAGGTTGGCCTTTGGCCTCTGGGAGGAAGGATCGGAGAAAAGGGCCCTTTTTTGCGGCTAGCACACATCCTGGCCCAACAAATTCTCATTTATTGTCCTTTTTTGGGCAAGCAAAAAATGAAGGAGCCACAAGAAGAACGATGTAAAGGACAATAAACAAACTCAACTAAAAAGATTGCGCAAAAGTTAATCAGAGCCTATACTCTTTTCAAAAACATAGGCTCTGATTTTATAAAACAAACTCTCATATTAATGCCGTCCACCCCCATGAAATCCTCCGCCATGAAAACCGCCTCCGGCAAAGCCACCACCGAATCCACCTGAAAATCCCTGACCTCCTCGAAACGATCCCCATGCCTGGGCATGTGATTCATTAGCCCGGAAATGATCCATGCGACTGGAATTTTCCAATGCAGGAACTCGTCCGGAACGCAGAGGTTGCTCCCGTACATTTCCCTGAGGCACAATAGCCTGATGTTGAGGCAGGAAATTTCGTCTGTTTAGATCAGTCCGGCTAGCCATTGGAGCTACAGGATTATGCACATAGTGATTACGGGCAACATTCCAGAAGGCATTATGAAAAGGCATGTAGGGCGCACGAGGGGCATATTGATGATAAAAATTGCCATATGCGTGATACAATGCCGGATAGCGGTGATATCCGTAGGTAAAGAACCAGTTTGAATACGCAAAAGAAGGTAGCCCAAAAACCATCAGATTGCCACCCGCACCAAAGTAAAAGCCAGTTTGCATATACAATGGCATTGGATACCATAGAGCATAATCATACCAGTAGGGATAGCCAAACCAATACGAATAAGGACTTACCCCATAATAGTAATTGGTTGTAGTCGCTGCATTGGGGATAACAGTATCCGATACGGTATAGGCGTAGTGATTGTCAGCAGCAAATTCTTTTGACGACTTCTGCAGTTCCTGCAAAGCCTGCGGATCAGACTCCAGTTGCTGGCGATAAGCGGATACCTCCTGCTGATTTTTTGCCTGCAATGTAGTATGTAACTCAGCCAGATGGTTACGTACCTGTTCCGGATCTGCTTTAAAACTATCCCCCAACTGCATGGTCAGGTCCATATGATCTGTTAACAATGTCAAGACCTCAGGCATATCAATTAATTTATTAAATGCATTCTGAGTTGCAGTACTATACGATGCAGTCAACTGATCAAATGTCTGAGCCGCATTCTGATTCATCTGATCTATCTTTACCAGATCCGCAAAATGGTGATGATAGATATTCCATAACGCTTCTTTGGCATTCTGATCTTCTACCATTGCCTTCACACTGGCCTCAGAGCTACCTTTTCCCAGACCTGCCAGGGTATGTACTACCTGAGGATAACGGGCAACCTGGTAAAAATGATCCTGCTCTCTTTGGGAATGTGATTGAATCAAATCCTGAAACTGCTGGCTTGTCTGAGCCTGCATCCTTGAAATACGTGCCAGTAACTGAGGTGCTTCACTCGCAGTCAGAATAGCCTCACGTGTAGCACTATCATAGGGAGCTATGGAAGCAACAATATCCTTATCCTGATTTTGCAATTGCTGAGTCAGGGTGGCAACTGGCTCTGTCTGATTAGTCGCAGGAGACTCTGCATTTTGAGCCATAGTACTTTGCAGGCAGCTTATCAACAATAAGCTAGTAATCAAATATTGAAATGAATGAATTTTCATATGCTTAAAAAATAAAACCAATAAACGGAAATAGAAGATATAGAGGGAGCCAAGAATCTTTCTGCAGCACTTAATTCTGTGTTAATTAATCTGTTACAAAAACTCCTGTACAAAAGCTATCGTCTAGCTGTTATGTTTTTCCAGCCAGTTGTGGCAACGGGCAGTATAGTCTTTTAGTTGCGTAGTGCTTATCTTGTCCCCCTTTTGTAATCTGGCTTCAAGGTTTTCACCATCCTTGAGTAAAGCCTCTCCTTCCTGTTTAAGAGACGAAGTATCCTTGTTGACTCTCTGTCTCAAGTGTGCTACAGCAACGGTAAGCAATCGGGCTGTCGAATTTTGTTTTTCAGGAACAAAGGTCTCCTCTACGGCAAAGAACAAATTATGTGTCACAGTATTCTGAGCCTGTGCAACAGCATTTTGCAATGGTCCTATATTTGTCAGCTTTCCAGCTTCAATTTGTTCCTTCAGTTTTTCGAGCGTTTGAATGGCACTTTGTACAGCTTGTTTGCCCTGTCCGGTATACCTGGCCGTTTCTTCCTTCAGCGCCAGTATTCCTTCCTGAATCTGTGTAGCTGCCCCTTGTGTATTTTTATGACTGAAATCATCCAGTGCTGTCATCAGATGCACATCTGAAGGACGTTCATCAACGGCCATAACCTGCGTTTGCAGTTCATCCATCGGAATGGCTCCGGTGGTATCTATTACTTCTTTAGAAGCTGTATTTCCCCGACTTTCCTGTTTTTTCTGTTCACAGGCAGAAGTTACCAGCAAACCTGCCAGCAATACTTCACAAAGAATAGTGCTTTTCATATCTGATAAAAAATAAGGTTGTGTTTAGTAAGAGCGTTTAGCATCACAAACAAAGGATGCCAAACATATCTGATTCCTTCCAGTAGGAGATAGTCTGTTTGGATACACCTTTCAGAAATCTCCCGTTTGATAAAGCTAAGTTGGGTCTGGTGTCTCAAATTCTGATTGAACCCAGATTAAAATGCAATTAATTTTGAGAAAGAGAAGAATCTCAGGAAAGTACAAAACGAACTATATGCTACATTACGCCGCCATCTATTATCTGAAGCTATAGTATGCGTATAGTTGAAAAACACTCGTTAAGCATGTCATTGTTACTGATTACAGGCTTGGTCCTTTTTTCAGTAAACATTTACTGGTTTTATTCGAACTACCGGGAAGATGAATTCTATCATCGGTTACGTCAGGCTGCACTGAACATGGAACAACTTATTTTTACCAAAGGAAGCAGCAAAGAACAGCTCCGTTTACTGGAAGCCTTACAGGATGACCCTTACAGCAAACGACAGATCATTATCTATGACTCTATTGGAACCATACTTTTCCGATCAACAGGTGCAGTGGCGCATCTGAATGAAGCCTACCAGAAACAGGTTTTAAAGAAGGAAGTTGAATTTCGAAAAGATGGCTATGAACATACCTTATTTGTAAGCAGGAATAATCCTTCCCGAAAACTTCTTATTCTGGAAGCAGCCGGATATGATCTGGGAGGCTTTAATAAACAGAAAAAACTACGAACTACTCTTATTCTTGGCTCTCTGATTCTGATTGCATTACAAGGGCTAGCCACCTGGTATTTCATGCGACGTGACCTACTTCCACTGAGTCGTATTGCCAGTCAGATGAAGCAAATTTCGGGGCCTACCTTTCATCAGCGATTGTCAGAATCCAATCTCAACAATGAAATCGGACAGATGTCTCATGCTTTTAACGAACTACTGGATAGAGTAGAGAAAGCATATCAACAACAATTTAATTTTATCTCCTATGCTAGTCACGAACTACGCACTCCACTGGCTATCCTACTCAGCAATTCACAGGTAACGTTGTTTAAAGAACGAACTACAGAAGAATATGTACAAACCCTGAAATCGTTTCAGGATGATGTAAACCAGATGATACTTCTGGTCAATAGTCTCTTGGAACTGGCCCGACTCAATGCAGATGCCCAGTCTGTCTCTTTTTCCTGCCTGCGCTTGGATGAACAACTTTGGGCAGCGTCCGATTTGCTTAAGGAGAATCACCCCGACTATCAGATTCATATTGACTTTGCCACAATAGGCGATACTGATGAGGCAATGCTGGTCATGGGCAATGCCCGTCTATTGATGCTGGTATTTAAAAACCTTATGGAAAACGCCTGCAAGTACAGTAGCAATAAAAAGGTGGTTGTAAACATACAGGCTGGTCAGCAACAGGTGTTGGTAAATGTTTGTGATGAAGGTATAGGTATGTCTGCTGCAGAACTGGAACATATCTTTGACGCATTTTACCGCAATGGTCAACACAGTAAAATTGCAGGATATGGCATTGGTCTACCCCTGGCAAAACGTATTCTGGAGATCCACAGAGGAAGCATTGTGGTACAATCTGTAAAAGACAAAGGATCTGTATTTACAGTTACTCTCCCTACCTGGAAAGAAGATTAATGTCTTTTTAATCTGAATTTAAAATCATTTTTAGAAGGTAGAAGTAGTTTTATCACAGAATGTCAGACAAACGTTCTGACACGATTCACTCACACTTATCCTTTTCTTATGAAAAAGAGATTCATGCTGGCTACTCTGGTAGCTGCTCTGTTCAGTGGCGTTATGTTTGCGCAAACTACCCCTGCGAAAAACAGTAAGCAGGAGAAGAAAGAGAACATGGCTACAAATCAAGGCAATAAGGCCGAAAAAAATATGGGACACACAGAGAAAAGCACTGTACATAAAGAATACCACAAAACCTCTGTACACAAGAAGACAGATCATGCAAAAAAACAGTAATGCATCTGTAACACAGTATGAAAATATACAGAGAACTCTCTGCTGATATAGACATTTAATTGGTTCAGACGAAAACAGGAAAATGTCTTGTTTTCGTCTCTAAAATGAAAAGCTATGAAAATTCTGATAGTTGAGGATGAAGTGCGCCTGGCAACATTCATTCAGAAAGGATTGGAAGAAAATGCACATCTGGTTGACATTGCCAACGATGGGGAAGCAGGGCTACAATTGGCATTTGGCAATGAATATGATGTAATTGTAGCAGATGTCAATATGCCTAAACTGAATGGCTATGCTATGACTCAGGCACTGCGTAATGAAAACCAGCAAACTCCTATTCTGATGCTCACTGCTATGGGTAGTCTGGCAGATAAAGCAACTGGATACGCAGCTGGCATCGATGACTTTCTGGTTAAACCGTTCCAGTTTGAAGAACTCCTTATGCGCCTGACAGCTCTGCATCGCCGTAGCTCCTTCAACCAGCTTCAGAGTCGGAAAAATCTGTTAAAGGTTGCCGATCTGGAAATGGATCTGACAAGTCGTATAGTGCAACGAGGAGGCAAATATATTGCATTAACGGCCAAAGAATATATGTTACTGGAATACCTGATGCGCAACCGCAACCGGATTGTATCACGTATAGATATTGCCGATCGGGTTTGGGATGCCAATATGGACCCTGCCAGCAATACGATTGACACCTATATCAATTTCCTGCGTAAAAAAATTGACCACGGACAGCAACATAAGCTAATACATACCATTATTGGAATGGGATACAGTATACAGGAATAAACTGTGCTCAGAAACGGGTTCTATTGTTAACTTTAATCGCAGCAGTAAAGTTGCATATATTGTATCTTTGTGTGTCCGCTCAACAGATGTTTTATATGCTTATTGACATAGAGAAACCATTCATCAACCTGGAAATAATACTAACAGATCTTCAGGGAGCTTTTCCAGAGTATGTATTTACACTAAGACAAGGGAGCTGGGAACAATTTATTGAATTACAATTGTCCAGGTTTAGTAGTATAACTATCTGGTACAGCCCCCGAGAAAAAGCAATCGAATTATCTGATAACATTCCGATCCCTCTACTCAGAAAAAAATCAAGAGAACGAAGAAGGCAATCGATTATCATCGAGTGGAACCCAAGAGGAAATGGTTTATCTATACGTCCTTTACTCCTTTCTATACATTCCCTTGAGCGGTCAAAAGTAAAAAATCAGCTAAAAAACTTTCTTCAGACTCAATATGGGTAGTTATCAGGTATAGATACTTTATCTCCTAATCACCTCTTTCAACAACAAATCCTGGTATCGAGAAAACATGTCCTACCAGTTAACCTTCCAATGCAAATTTCCGTTTAAAGACATGTTCTGCTTCCATTCCGGAAAAACAAAAATGTGCAGAAGAGTATAATCGTATCAGGTATAGCAGCCCTGCATGATCTGATGCTGATAATAGAGTCAGAGGTTTGTTTTATGCATCTTCCACAAAGTTGGAAGATACTGTTTCAGAACGAGACAGAACCATTGTACTTTATTTTACATCGTATTGCTCAGTATACTTATGTTCCGGATTTTTAACATACGAGTCTGTAAAGCTACTCTTCTCTTTATTATACAGACAAACAGGATTTCTATTGTACTCTTTCAGAATAGATTTACAGAGTTATTAAACATACTAGGTCCATCTGTAATTACTCTCCCGAAGATCAGTCCATCAGAGAAAAATAAATTCTATGTATCTATGTCTGTCACATAACACAGTAAGCATTGGTATATACAAATATTAACTACCTGCCATACAGCAGTTTCCTGCGTAATAAGTGATATTAAATTTTGTATCATTATATATTTCAATTAATATCACTCACTTTAACACCAAAAATTATTTTATTATTTATTTTAAAAATATTTTTATAATTAAAACCCATTATATAATATTGTCGCACCGATTACTATACCCTATTTTTATATCTATTCAATACATTACACTCTTTCATTTTTATGGCGCTCACAACTCAACAGGTCGAGGCATTTTTTAGCGACTGTCGTGCAAAAGATGCTCAGCAGAAAAACTCATTTATCAATGATGCTGACTATATCAAACACATGCAGGAAGTAGAAGACTTTATCCTGGGAAAAACAACCACCATGCCTAATATGCGCAATGTAGGTTGGAACTTTTACTCCTGGGGACTTCGTGACCTTCCTAACCTGATACCTGTTGCTCAATCCTGGGGTATATATGAAGAACGGATTCTATCCTTTGTCTTTCACAAAAATAACAAAGATCTATCCTGGTGGATGGAATACTGGATGCGTGATCAGATTGCTCAATCAGGCGAGTTTGATGTAATGGCACAACTAGCACCTATCCTGAAAAAATCAGGCATGAAGGACAAAGATATTCTGATGTTTGGCATGGATAATTATGATGATCCGTATTTTCTCTATGAAGAGGGTGCTAACGATACCGAAAATCCACAAACAGACAAGCCATCATCCTTCGGAAAATATGTCCTATCCTTTTTGCCTCAACAAGCACGTTTGGTGATGGATGCCAATGCAGAAGAAGACAACAGCCGATTTGAACTATGCCGTCTTCTGTATTATCACCACCGCGAAACACTCAATGAATATGTAGATGAATTTATCGTACCCAAAAGCGGGTATCACCACAATGGCCTTGACAGCGATGTAGTCAACTTCTTATTGGAAAAAGATGCTCCTTTCTTTGAGAAAGAAATAAGTAAAGCAATAGAAAAGCAGATCAAGCAACAACAAATTGACCCAATTGATGTATACTCAAACTGGAAAAAACTGGACAAGGCATTTCCTGGTAAATATGAGTCTCAACTAACAAAGTTTTATAAAGACTACCTGGATCAGTTTGAAACAGGAGCCACTAAAGGCACCTGGGGGTATAGCGATGAATACTCTTGGGACGATAATCAACGTAAGTACCTGACAGTGTTGTCATTTGAAGACATGCTGGAGCGTGATCCTGTTGCCGCACAGGCACGACTAGTTCCTTTTATAAAAAACTCCCCTTTTCTGGTACCTGACTTCCTGACATTTCTGGATGAAAAGTTTGGTGCGGATGCTTTAAAATATTGGCCTGATACTCTCAGTAAAAACCCAAAAGATGTAGGAAATGAATATTTCAAAACATTGTTTGAGATCATAGAGAAATATGACTTCTCATCTATTGAAGATAGCCTGTGGGATTTAACCAAAACCAAATCCAAACGAATACGCTTCATGCTTGCTACAGTGTTAAGCAAGCTGGGAGACAAAGCTATAGCCCGGTCAAAAGACCTGCTTAACGCCAAAACAGCCGACACTCGTCAAACAGCAGCTCTGATCCTTGCCAAAATCAATACAGAAGAATCTATTGCTATTCTGTCTGCAGCATTTAACTCTGAGAAAAACGATGATGCCCGTGATGTAATGCTTGAATCACTGGCAAACAAGCTTTATGGCGAAGCAAACGACAAGCTGTTGGCAGATATGATAGAATTTGCCAAACAACGTGGCAAAATTTCTGAATCACCCATTAGTTGGATAAAACCAGATGCACTACCAACACTTTACAAAACTGACGGTACAGCAGTAACTACTGATGAGGTAATATTCCTGCTGTATCGTATGAGCCGTGCCAAAGGTATTCGTCCTGATCTGGAAGCAAAAGTGTTGCTTTCACTGATAGATAGAAGCAAATCCGGAGACTTTGCTAAAAAACTATTCAAACTTTACATCGACAATGGTGCTGATGCCAAACAAAAATATTGTCTCACACTGGCAGGGCTCCTGGGAGATGACGAAACGGTAAATCTGTTGCGTAATCAGGTAAATACCTGGGTAGATAACTCAAGAGGTAAAATGGCTGAATACGCTGTAGGAGCTCTGGCAATGATTGGCAGCAACAAAGCCCTACGGACAGTAGAATTCTTTAGCCGTAAATACCAGAATAAAAACAGCAATGTAGGAAGTGCAGCCCATGCCGCACTGGAAGAAGCCGCCGAAGAACTAGGCATGGATATGAACGAACTGGCCGACAGCATTATCCCAGACTTCGATTTTGATGGTATGTTCAAAACCTTCACTGTCAATGATTCTGAATACCGTGCCTTTATTGATGTCAACTTTAAAATGGCATTCCTGGATGAAGATGGCAAAAAACTAAAGTCAGCCCCTAAAGGAACAGCTAAAGAAGTTCAGGATGAGTTTAAACTAATCACCAAAGAAGTTCGTGATGTAGTAAAATCGCAATCACCTCGCCTGGAGCAATATATGGTAACCGGACGCAGATGGGAACTGGAAGCATGGCAGAAGTTCTTTTTGAGCAACCCAATTATGTTTGTCTATGCTACCCGTCTGGTGTGGGGTGCATTTGATGCAAACGGACAATTACTCACCACCTTCTGGTGTGCAGAAGATACCAGTCTGATGAGTCTGGAAGATGAGGAAGTAGAACTATCGGAAGAAACGGCTACCATTGGTATGATACATCCGCTGATGATCACTCCAGAAGAACGGGAAGCATGGAATCAGAAGTTTTTTGACCTGCATATCGAGCCTATTTTCCCTCAGATGCAACGGGAAGTTATTACAATTGATGAAAAAGAAAAAGCAGCTGTAGAATCCAGTACATTCTCAGGCAAAAAAATCGAACAGGGAGCTCTTTATCTGGCCAAGACACTGGAAAAACTCGGCTGGCGTCGTGCAGAAGTAAGTGATGGTGGCTATGTACCAGCTTACGAAAAAGCATTCCCTCACCTACGGGTACGTGCAAAAATTGAAACAGAAGGCATTACAGTAGGCTACTATGATGAGGATGCCTATCTGGGCCGATTACATTTTGAATCCTATGCATCTGAAAATTATGGAAACAAACTAGCTTTTGGCAACATTCCAGGCATTGTATATTCAGAGGTAATGGCAGACCTGCGCAAAATTCTACCTCCGGCAGAGAGCAAAGAAGGCAAGGAGTAACATCTGTTATCTTATTGAGAGAACTTTTCGCTTTTATTATTTCTAAAGGATTCTTTCCTACTGTCCTCCAGGAGTGACTTTCCCACTACAGCGGGAAGCACATTCTGGAGAACAGTAAAAACGATATTTTTTCTGAAGCCAATAGAGTTAGGAGGATGTTTACTCCTGAAGCTATTGTTATTCCTCCAAAGCTATGAAACATAAACTACCAGCTATAGAAAGTAAAGCAAATACCCACTACAAATCAATACTTAGTACTACACTCATAAAAAATACATCTATGTCAGAACTCAGTTCCTTGCTGGCAAAAATCAGTATCACACAGGAAAACCTGAATAAATTCCTGGCAGCCCCAGTAGCGACATTCGAAAGCCAGCCAGGCTGGAAAGAATGGTGGGATAGCCGTGAAATGTATGGAAAATCTGAGTTTACAACTGATCTTCTGGACGCTTATAATGAAGAGAGTACCAATCAGGGAATTGTTACTGACTGGATAGAATACAAGCCATCTGTTACCCATTCAGAATACAATCCACACACACAGACCTGGTACTTCTCTATCTTTCAATTTTCTGAAAACTATCAGGAGATGATCCCTGTACTAGGATTTCTGCGTAGTATAGAAACCTACAAGAACCTGGATGACTCTGACTTTGTCATTGTCTATCCTTTTGTCTGGGGTGATGATACAGTACAGGCTTACATCCGGTTTAAAGACAATGAAAGCTACTTTGCAGATAAAACCGATCAGCAACACCAAAGACTAGCTTCACTCTATCTGGATAAAATCTGGAAGGACCTTGAAACCAAATACAACAATGAGCCTGATTAACACAAAGCCATCTGTTATCAGAGTTATCCAGGAACAATCTTTATATTCCCTATACATCAGCAAACCAGCTAAGGTATCACCGAAATAAAATCATCGGATTTCTCCTTTCCAAATCACCTGTACAACGAACTTACAACTATGCAAACAGAATTTGCCTCTATCATAGAAGCCTCACAGCGCTGGATCAATGAAGGAAAGTCTTTTAAGGACAAACTCAATAACTGGCTTGACGAAATATACATTGACAAAGTAAAACCAGATACTCCGTGCCCGGAAGACACACGGAAAGATATGACGGCCTTTGTGATGGATCAGATTTATTACCATAATGAAGATGGGGAATTTGATAAACTCCGTCAGTTATTTCCTCCGGACAACGATCCCATAGACTGGACTGGAATCACGGAATGTGTATCTCAAGTGATTATATTACCTGATATGCGGTTGGTAACTACAATAGGTGATTGGTACGAGCCAAGACGGGTCTACCTCATTTCTGAAAACACCTTTGAATTGCAGCCTGATGTATTGATGATTGGGAAATCATTCGATAAAAAATACATTGCCCGGGTATATGCTGACTACATTGAAGTAACTGAAGGATGGGATGGCCACAGTATTAAAACGTTTGCCTCACCCTCTACTTATGGATTGAAGGGTCCAAAAGATGGGTTATCGAATCTCAACTTTACAGAATTTGGGATTCAGCAGATAGTAGTTTTTCCTAACGGGCAACGGGTTGCAATAGCCACTTCCAAAGGTATTTTTGTATTGGAGGAACAAACATCACACTTCATTGAAACGGAAGAGAACTCTTCCCATACTCACAGAGAAGAATTTACATTTCGGTATGACTACCCACATGTAGATGTTTCTCCGGATGGAAAATATATGATAACAGGTACTCAATCCTCTCCTCATCTGCTATTTGAAGAGATTAATGGACAATGGACAACTATCGCTACTGTAGAGCCTCGTTCATCCTATCCAAATCTGGCACGTTTCAATACAACTATTGAGGAAGAGCCAGATACTGAAAACTCAGGTCCACAAGTTTTATTGTGTTCCTGCCATATCTCAAGAAGTGCATCTATTGCGCTTCCACTTGCCAATCTTACTCCCAACTTTTACGCATCCGGTTATAACGCTGACCCTACCCTCAATTACATAGACGACCGTAAATGGGTATTCTCTGCAGGACTTTACCAGTGGGGATATGCATTGGGCTGTAACGATGGGTATATGTGGTTCAGAGACTATTATGGCAACCTATATGGCTATTTGCATATAGGAGGAACCGTTATGGACATCGACTATTCTCCAGACAGAACCAAAATGGTAGTAGCCAGCTATATCGGACAGATAACAGTATACGATTGTACCGAACTCTTCCACGAAAACGAAGACCTGTTCCGGGATGAAACCAACCGCCAGGAAAGACGTAAAGACGACTTCGCCATCACCAACACCTGCTACAAAGACATCAAACGCTACCTGTTCTGGAAAGAAAACCCACCCCTTGTCTGGTAAGATAATGATAGACATTTTGTCCTCCCTCTGGAGAGCACTCCCTTTTTGTCCTCCTGAAAAGGACCTTGTGACAAATAGAGTGATCTCTGAGTGAAAAAACAGATTCCAAAAGTAAAGGCTGCCGGCCTTGTCACTAGATTCTTTCAGAAGGACAGGAAAGAAAAAAATCTTTGAGGGATTGAATGAAGAACAAATAAATAAACCCAGAAAAGTAGTAGCAATACGACAGATAAATATAACCTAACTTCTTACATTCAAACACAACAATACCATATTTTGAATAATTATGCACAACCAGATACAATAGAAATGCCCCCAATGATCTTTCAACCACCACTATGAAAAACTTTCACAAAGAACATATAGAAGCAGTAAACCACTTTAAAACCGAAGCCAGAAAAGCCTTTGCTCACATCTGCCTCAACTTCGGTTTTAAAGAAGCAGACTACTCACTGCAAGAATACCAGAATCCCTTTCAAATCCAGTTTGAATCTCCTCAGATTCGGATTTTAGCAGAAGGCATTCACTGGGGAATGAATGCAAACGTATGTATAGGCAAAAATATCTCAGAAACAGAGTGGTTCAACATTGGATATATCTGCAGGCAACGTATACCCACAGTACCTATAACAGGAAGTCAGACTGAACAACTTTATGGGTGTGCGTACTATCTGGAAAATTACGCAGCTGATATACTGAATGGCGACTACATTTTTCTTGACCAGTTGGCATTAAAACGTAAACAGGAAAAAGAAGAAGCTGAAAAAGCGCGTCAGACAGCTATAGAACAAAAACTAATGGCAGGTTATATACCTATACATAACCCGTATGGAGACCCTATCCTGCGAAAACCTCGGTTGAATCTGCACTCCTATGAAATAGCCCGTTTGAAGTTTCCACAAGCCATACCTATCTATCCGGAAAATCCTTCAGAACCGGGCTATAAAGCAATCATTGACAAATGGTTTAAAGATATTGGAGAGCATGTAGAAGAAACCGAACTTCTGTGCGAACTATCCACAGACAAAGTAATGATAGAAATTCGGTCGGCAGCAACAGGTAAACTGGTATGGTTACTTCCCGAGGGTACTATTGCTCAGTCAGATCAATGCATAGCGCTTATAGCAGGCAACCTGTAAAATATACAAACTCCGTCATTTATTTTTTACTATACCAATCAGCACTACATTCCATTATGGCATTTACCCAGCAGCAACTTGAGCAGACAGCAAATCAGGTTCGTCATCAAATACAGACTTATCCCTATACAAGCGATCAAACAAAACAATATCTCTATCCAATCCTTCAGGAAGTTATAGATTATCTCTCGGGGAAAACCACACAGGTTCCAGACGTAAATACAGGTAATAGTGGTGAAGTCTGGTACTTCAGACAGTTTGACGCACTGCTTTCCCCTGTTAATCAGTTGGAAGACTTAGAACATCTGGATGAACAAGACAAACGTATATTTACAGCACTTCAGACATCACCTGTACTACCAGAACTAATCGAACCGCTTCTGAGAAAAATAGCAGATGCTATTATTTCCACGGAGGATGATACTCTGCTTATCAAATATGCCACAAAACTTCGAGAGGCCAGTATTACAGACAAAGGTATCATCGATTCACTAGCCAATGCATGTTATGGTACAGGTACTGCCTACTACAATTATTTTTATCGTGCACCAATCATTTTAAGTAATGCAGCAGGCAAATACATAGCATCCCTATTCAAAGACTATAAAGATGTGATCGTTGAGGCATTCATTACTTACCATAACAGTGATGACTGGAGTAAGAAACTTGTGAACTATCTGGCTAGAAATACAGACTATAATCTAACAGATTTTATTTATCATCAACGTGGCACCACTACGTATCTGAATTTGGCCAATGCGGTATCCATAGCAGACTATAATGCCCCACTGCACGAAAGTGAACTGCTAAATGCCTATAAAAAAGGCACTCCTTATGTTACTGAACTCAGTCTAAAATATCTTATCCTGCGTGGATTAGCCAATGCACTCCCTGAAAAATACCGGGCTGAACAACTCAATGAAGCTCATCACTATTTGAAACAGATCAATCAACATATTCAACAGAGCAAAGGAACCTATTGGGGGTATAGAGATGCCTGTCACTGGGGTTTTGATGAGAATGGCAAAGAAGCTGCACATGTGCTCAGTGCTGTTATACTAGATGATATTTTTCAGCATGACACTGCCAATGCCCGGCAAACTGCTGTAGATCTGCTAACAACAATAGCCATTGGCTATATTGAACCTAAGGCACTATCTGTGATTGATAAACATCTCGGCAAAGAGGGTATAGATGTATTGGCACTGGGATTACTTACTGATAAAGGTGATGGTAAAACATTAAAAAAATTGCTTGAATTGCTAGGTCAGTATGACTATTCCCAACATCGGAACAAAGTATGGAACCTGACCAAAGACAAGTCCAAAGCCATCCGTATGATTGCGACTACTGAACTGGCTAAACTGGGTGAAGCAGCCTTAGATAAATGTCAGGAATTGCTGAACGCTAAATCGGCGGATGTGCGACAAACAGTAGCGATGATTCTTTCCCGTATCAAAACCCCTGAAGCGGAGAAGATTCTGCTGGATACTGTCAACTCTGAGAAAAACGATGATGCCCGCGATGTGATGCTTGAGGCATTAGGTGAAAGGCGGTATCAGAACATCACAGATGCTCAACTAGCTGAGTTGATAGCAGGAGCCCAAAAACGAGGTAAACTAGATGCACCGCTTGTTCCCTGGTTAAAAGTGGATGATCTTCCAACAATTCAGTTTACAGAAGGAAGGACATTGACCCCAGACGAGGTGTTGTTTTTACTTTATCGTATGAGTCGTGCGAAAGAGATTCGTACAGATATAGAAGCCAGACCTCTGCTTCTACGCATTGACAGAAAAAATAATGGTGCATTTGCCAAAAAGCTGTTCACACTCTTTATTGATAACGGTGGTGATGCCAAACAGAAATACTGTCTCACACTAGCAGGCCTGCTGGGCGATGATAGTCTGATAGATGTGATTCGTACACAAATCAATAAATGGGTAGAAACCAGCAGGGGTAAAATGGCCGAATATGGCGTTGTTGCATTAGCACTGATTGGCAGTAACAAAGCGCTACGAACAGTAGAATTCTTTAGCCGCAAATACAAAAACAAAAATGGAAATGTCGGAGCAGCTGCGCTGAATGCCTTACAGGTAGCCGCAGAGGAACTGAACATGGATATGAACGAACTGGCCGACAGCATTATACCAGATTTTGGGTTTGAGAACATGTATAAAACCTTCAAAGTTGGACAAGATGAATACAGAGCTTTTGTCAATAAAGACTTTAAACTAGCCTTCTTAAACGAAGACGGTAAACTGCTCAAGTCAGCACCGAAGGGAACAGATAAAGAATTACTCGAAGAGTTTAAAGAAATAGGCAAGGAGATTCGGGATGTAGTTAAGTCACAATCAGGCCGTATGGAACTGTATCTGGTGATTCAACGGAGATGGCAACCCGAAAAATGGCAGAAGTTCTTTGTAGGTAATCCAATCATGTTTGTATATGCTACCCATCTGCTCTGGGGTATCTTTGATTCAGATGGGACATTGATACAACCTTTTTATTGTGCCGAAGATACCACCTTACTCTCTCTCGATGATCAGGAAGTTATGTTACCAGAAGACAAAGTGATTGGCATGGTGCATCCGATCAGCCTGTCAGAAGAAGAAAAAACTGCCTGGATTCAGAAGTTTTTTGATCTGGGAATTGAAACAATCTTTCCTCAGTTGCAACGACCAATTATCTCTCTGAAAGAAAAGGACAAAACGTCTACAGAGATAGAAACCTTTGCAGGTAAAACAGGAAATGCCAACAAAGTAAAAGGAACATTCAAACGACTGGGTTGGATTACTTGGGAGCTTGGTGATCATGGGGACATCTATTCCTTATCTAAACTCTTCCATGAACTAGGCATTCAGGCGATTGTCGAAACATCCGGTGAGCTATTTGTGGGATACGAAGATAGTGGAGAAGCTGAATTTGGCAATCTCTATTTCCTGAAACTTTCAGACAAATGGCATGAAGAACCTCATATACCGTTAGGACAGGTCCCTCCTATTGTGTACTCAGAAGTACTCAGCGAACTAGAGCAGATTGTACCAAAAGAAGAGGTGGCTCAATAAAAATTTAAGTAACTCAATTCGAAATACTACACCATTCTATCCTACTAAAAAATTATGCAGTCTATTTCACTTCATTATCGGGAGGGTTCTTCTGACAAAATATATCAGGTTACACTAGAACCAGATGGCACAGGCTATCTGGTTAATTTTGCCTTTGGACGACGAGGCACTACACTTCAAACAGGAACCAAAACTCAAACACCTGTAGATTTGCCTGCTGCCCAGAAGATCTTTGACAAACTAGTCAAGGAAAAAACTGCCAAAGGATATAAAGAGATAATCGATGCTGGTGACCTTTCAGCGCCTGTAGCAGCCTACCAACGCACCGACCGTGAACAAAATGATACAGGAATTTATTGTCAGTTACTAAACTCTATTGAGATAGAGGATGTAGACAGATATATACAAGATGACTTGTACCTGGCACAGGAGAAACACGATGGCAAACGATTACTGCTTGCCAAACGCAATGGAGAACTGATTGCCATTAACCGAAAAGGATTATCTGTTGGCTTTCCGGCAGTATTTCAAGGCTTGCTATCTCACCCAACAGACTTTATCCTGGATGGAGAAGCCATTGGGGAAACGTTTTATGCCTTTGACTTACTGGAACTCAATAACGAAGATATTCGTCCTCTGCCACTCTCCAGTCGATTGGAAAAACTAACAACCTTGCAAAGAGCTTTACAGGCTCCATTCCTGGTTGAAACAGCTTCTGCTCAGGATCTGGCCTCTAAGAAAAGTCTGTATGAGAAATTGCATACACAGAAAAAAGAAGGTATTATTTTCAAGCTAAAATCATCCGTCTACACTCCTGGTAGACCAGCATCCGGAGGGACACAACTCAAGCATAAGTTTTATGCAACGGCGTCATTTGTAGTCGCAGCAGTCAATAATAAACGCAGTGTAGCCCTGGGCTTGTACAAAGAGGGTACACTGGTAAAAGCAGGAAACGTAACCATTTCGATCAATTTTGATATTCCCGAGGAAGGTGATATTGTAGAAGTACGCTATCTGTATGCATTCAAAGAGTCAGGCTCTGTATATCAGCCCGTTTATCTGGGTAAGCGTGTTGATCTGGACTATGATGATTGTATCGTTTCTCAGCTCAAGTACAAAGCGGATCAGGAAGAGGAGTAAAATACAGAGGTCGTTTCTACTATTTCAATATCGATAAACATTTTTTAGTATGATTGCCTATCTGGAATTGCCAGAACACACAAAATTTTACGAGATCCGACAACTTGCCAACATCCTTACGACCATCAGTGGTCGCATTGGAACACGGGGCCGAGCTACTGTTAAACAGTTCACTGATGAGAAAACCACATTGGCACAGTTTGAAAAAATCCGCCAGAAAAAGATAAAGGAAGGATATCAACTTCGGGACTTTCCTTTCCCTTTCTTTGGTGCTGGGTATGGGCGTTATTTTGAATGGGCAGAGATACTGGTACGTTTTGTGACTCAACCAACCTACGAACAAATAGAAAAGATCATTCAGTTGGCTCCTGCACCAATCAAACCTACCAAAGACGACTTTACCGGACGGATGTTACATGCTGCCAGTGAACAGTTTGTGAATCTATATATTCAGGCAGCATACGAAGGATCACCGTTCAAAATAGAAGATATTACTCCAGGAAAAGCAATACCTTATACTGACAAAAGTGATCTATATTCAGCTACTCCACATGCATTGGATGCTTTTGAACAGGACATTGAAGGCTGGTTGCTTGAAATTCAACAGTTTTGTCCCATTGAGTTTGTTTTCAGGCGGGAAGATTGGGAAGCGGGTGGTACTAACTTATCTGCCTGGCATCGGATTAGTTTGGAATCTATTCCTGAACTGCTTGAGCAATGGCAACAAGACCCGAATACCTACACCCAGTCTGATAAAGAAAAGAATCTGTTTAAGCATGCAGTTTCAGGTATCTTTAACTTTGGGGATGTAGAACCTGACACACCTTCTGAAAGGTTTATCGATCATATCTTTCCTGATGTAAAGTTGAAATGGTTATTTGCAAACGAAGATCTTTCGGAAGCAATTGCCTATTATCAGCAACACAAAGAAAATGAAGGTATCCTTAAGGCTTGCAAGGAGGTACTGGAAAATCTGATTGAAGAAAAGAATTACGCAAAAGTCAATCAACTAGCCGACCAGATGTTGGATACGATCATAACAGATTATCACTTTATAACATCCAAGGTTGGAAAGATTTTATATGCAGCACTGAAAGTAAATAATCAAGAATTAATTGATCATCTGATACAACGACTCTCCAATCAGGAATCAGCCCAATTATCTCCTGGTTTCCATACTTTTAGTGGCGACTGTATATCCTGTGACGTGATGAATAATATTGGTGGATTTGCATTCACCCTACACGCATCTAACTACATAGAGGCACAACGTATGTATGAGATTGCACTGGACATCCAGCCCCCTCAACCTTGTACAAAGCGTCTGGAAATGTTCTGTAATGCCTTATGGGTATTGCAAAACGACAATACCGGCTTGCCTGTCAACAATGAGTTAAATGAGAAGTTTCTAGCCAAATGTCTGCCATATGGCCCTCAAAATCCAGCTATCTTTTTCAATGCAGCCTGTTTGTATGTAGAAATGAATCAACTGGAGAAAGCAACTGAGTGTGTACAACACGCCATTGATCACCAGTATAACAACATCAAAAGTATGAAAAACGAGATACAGACCCTTGCCATGTTTGCGGAGTTTCGCGACTATCCCCCTTTGAAATCACTGTTACAGATATAAATATCATGTTTACAGACAGAAACCTGCAACTGGTTATAGTAGATGAATCCATTTCTCTGGGAGAACAATATGGATTTGGCTGGGATAAAGACTTCGATCAGTTTTGCCAGCAGAATTTTGGCAAGCTGATCGAACTGAACTACGAGGTTAATAGAGATATACTACAGTTCTTTCTGAGCCTGCAAATCCCTAAAAAAGATTTAGAGGCAATAAAATATCTATGTCTGGATGGAGATCATGCCACCTATAGTTACCTCTCTCTGGATATAAAACCTCAGTTGGATGAACTGGAAATTCATTCATTGGAGGGAATCGAAAATTGCAAAAACCTCAACAAGCTAAGTTTGGGTGCTATGGCAAGCAAAATTGATCTGCAGCCCTTGACACAGCTAACAAAGTTGAAAAAGCTCTCTATTGACTTTTATACAGCTACTCATTATCAGGCATTGCTTCATATACCTTCCCTTAAAAAGGTGGAGGTGTATAACTGGCAGTCCTTTACTCCTGAAGACAAAAAAGAACTGGCTGATGTTTTACAACAACTGGAAAGCCATTGTGAGTTACTTGTTTCACCAGACTGGAAAAATACTATTCGCTGAAAGAAAGAGTTCTTTAATCCTATGCAAATACAGGAAACTCCCGAATACCAACTCATTAAAACTCTATATGGAAACCGAAAAGCAACCAGAAGTCAGGTGCCGTTACTAAATCACATTGACGAAGGTCTACAGATTCTGGTATGGGAACAGGCAGAGCTAACTACTCAGCGTGCGTATTGTCTGCATCCGGTATTTCAGGGAGATGACTCATTACTGGAAAATTATACAAACGTTTCGTTAGATAATCTGGACAACAGAGCTATTCTGTTGGTAATGGAATACCGAAATATTGCCAATCAATACCTTTCTACCCGCATTATTACCCAGTTGGAAGAGATCCGACTGAGCCCGCTGAAGGAAGTGAATCAGATGCTGGTAGCGGATAAAATACAGAACCGAAAAGATTTTGAATGCTACCATCAGCATTCCCATATACGATCCAAGGAGCTAACAATTTACTTTGCCAACTGGCTAAGGCGACTTGGAATCAGCGAAGAAAAATACCACAACTATTGTCAAAAACTATAAACAAGCCAAAAGTAAGTTCCATATAGATATTCGTTTCTCTGAGTGAAAATCCCAGCAAGTAGCTAAAAGAATGGTTTCACACTTGTGACTACAAACATGTAAAACTCTAATCAGGAATTGTTTAGTAGTGTATCCATAGATTGATCTCTCAATTCCTTTCGCAAGCTACCTTCTGTCAATTTTACTTAAAAACCACCAAAGTAAATATCAACACATTTCTTACAGAACCAAAATACATAGACTGCCCTTACTCATACCACGAAACGACTTTGATAATTTATTCATCTATATCTTCTTTTGTGGCTATCTGTTTTTCAATAGTTATTAGAGGCTGTCTTAAAATAGTATTAGAGTCTTTTTAACATTAGATCGATAGCCGCAATGTAAATGAAATTTTCGCTGCTTTGGGTTGTCTTTTCATAGTCCTTATTGAGTCGTCTGTGAAAAGATAACCAGGCAAAAGTTCTTTCTACTACCCAGCGTCTGGGCAAAACTACAAAGCCGGATTGATCTTCATTTCGCTTAACCACCTGCCAGCTCCAATTCCAAACGTGTTTAACCCATTGGACCAGTTCATTTCCCTGATAACCTCCGTCAACCCAAACCAGTTTGATTCTTCGACACAGATTGGAAAGCCGCTTTGATGATTTGATCTTTTCAAGCAGTAGTTGAGCCCCTGCCTTTTCACTTGTATGTGCTCCTACCACAATGACAGCCAGTAATAAACCGACTGTATCCACGAGAATAAACCGTTTTCTGCCTTTTACCTTTTTGCCTGCATCATAACCTCTCTCCTCTCCGCCTATCTGGGTAGTTTTTACCGAACAGCTATCTAAACAGGCAGCAGAAGGTCTTTCTTTTCGTTTTTTTACCTTTTTTCTCACTTTCTTGACCAAGGCCACCTGGATCTTTTGCCAGATGCCTTCCCGGCTCCAACGCCAGAAATAGCTATATACGGTTTTGAAACAAGGATACTCTTTGGGCAACATCGCCCAACGGCAGCCACTACGTAACACATATAAGATTCCATTGATGATCAAGCGAAGATCGCTGGTTGGACGACCCACTTTACCTGTTTGGCCCACTTTACCTGTTTGTTTTTTAGGCAGTAAAGGTTCAAGATTTTTCCAGGCTTTTTCACTTAAATCACTACAATATACTTTCTGTCCACTTACCTTCTGTCCACTTACCTTCTGTTTGACTATTTGAGTGGATGCTTTCGATAAATCTGCCGACTTTGTGTCTGTGGTTTTTGATTGTGTTTTTTTGGTCGATTTCTTTTTTTGTTTTTTCTTTGATGAAGGCATTGGCTAGTTGTTTTTTTGGAGTTTGGTCACGACAAAAATTCAACTTTTTTCAATGCCTTTTTTTGTTTCTACCTATTTTAAGACAGCTTCTTAGAGCTAATGAATGAGAAATTATCTGATTTTTAAATTTTTATTCTGAAAGTCTTTTTATGCTCGATTCCTCTGTCTAACTTTATAAAATCACTTAAAAAATTAATTTAATGCAAGAAGGTACAGTAAAGTTTTTTAATGAAACAAAAGGCTTTGGATTCATTAAATCCAGCTCTTCCAATGAAGATATTTTTGTTCATGTGTCAGGCCTCATTGACAAAATCAAAGAGGGGGATCAGGTGACATTTGAAGTACAAAAAGGTAAGAAAGGTCTGAATGCTATTAATGTTCAGTTAGCCTAGTAGCATACTTTAATAATCCATTTATTTTGATCAGATGCTACATGAAGTACCCATAAATATGGCAGAGACAATGAACATTGGCAGCCATGTTTATGGGTAACAATCTTTTTTCCTTTCAAAAGGAAAACTCCCTTCTCATATAATAAGCTAGCGCGTGTAGGTGCTTGTCAGATATGCTCTGACTATCCTGTTTTACCTATAGGATACTAAAGCTTCTCTTATTATTTTCAATCAGAAAAATAACCGTATCATTTCTTAGGGTCATTCTGATAATTCAGGGGTATACATAAATAGGCTTTTCAGATCTTCTGAATCCTTATCAGCCTCAGTATAAAAACTAGCCTGGCCAGTGGATGTTTTCTTACAGATTAGTACTCTGACAATCAACCCGATTTCGAGAAGCAACAAACCATATTCACCTGATTATGAAATATTTATTGTATTATATTTTTTATTTTCATCAAATAGCTCTAACTTTATAAAATCACTTAAAAAATTAATTTAATGCAAGAAGGTACAGTAAAGTTTTTTAATGAAACAAAAGGCTTTGGATTCATTAAATCCAGCTCTTCCAATGAAGATATTTTTGTTCATGTGTCAGGCCTCATTGACGAAATCAAAGAAAACGATAAAGTTACCTTTGAAGTTGAGAAGGGCAAAAAAGGACTGAATGCAGTTAATGTTCAGTTGGCTTAATATATCTGGCATATATAATCCCTTTACACAAAAGTCTCTGTGAAAGAGACTTTTTTTGTTTATAGCAGTCGCAACTTTATCAATCTATGGTTTAGATTTAAAATGGAAAAGCATAAACTTCTTTTCCAGACTAATTATTTTCTTACACTAAGAATTATTCCCCATCAAACAACCATTCCCAAAGATTCATATTTACAAGGTTATTTATTGTGACTTGTGATTCAGATAAGTTGTTGCGTATATTTTATCTATAACGGGGCATAGTTTTATTCAATCACTAAGTTGTGGAATTCTGCTCAAAAAAGGCTATGCACAAATCTTACTCTTATAAGATGCAACGGATAACCCATTGACCATTATTTGATAGCAGGCCAATGGGTTGGTAGTCCGTAGTTTTCTTTTGCCAGGATACACTTTATTTGTGTGATGCTATTTCTTTCACCTGAGGCGTAATGTCTTCTCCAGCAAGTAATTGCCTTGCCTTCTCACAGATATTGTCTACTGTAAAGCCAAAAACTTTCATCAGGTCAGAGGCAGGGGCAGATTCCCCAAAACGATTGATCCCGATAATACCTCCTTCATCAGTAACGTATTTGTGCCATCCCAGTGGAGAACCTGCTTCAATGGCTATACGCTTACGCACTTCAGGTAGCAACACACTATTGCGATAGGTAGCCTCTTGTTTATCAAATAACTCCCACGAAGGCATGCTTACTACCCGAACGCGGACACCTTCACTGGTTAGCTTCTGCTGGGCTTCCAGAGCCAGTGATACTTCTGAGCCTGTTGCAATCAGAATCAGTTCAGGTGTTCCCTCTGCATCACTGAGTACATAGGCTCCCTTTTCCAGATTTTTTGCCGGAGCATATTTAGTTTGATCCAATACAGGCAATTTCTGGCGTGAAAGAATCAGCAGTACAGGGTCCTGTGTATGTTCAAGAGCTACTCTCCAGGCTTGTGCTGTTTCATTAGCATCTGCCGGACGCAGGACAATAATACCAGGAATTGAACGCAGAGAAATAAGCTGTTCTATTGGTTGGTGAGTTGTACCATCTTCTCCTAAACCAATGCTGTCATGAGTAAAAATGAAGATAGGGCGAAAACGCATAATGGAAGCCATCCGAATGGGTGGCCGCATATATTCTGAAAAGATCAGAAACGTAGCCCCAAAGGGAATAATACCACCAGTATGAGCTATGCCATTGATGATGGCGCCCATACTATGTTCCCGTACGCCAAAATGCAGGTTACGACCATGGTAACTACCAGCCTGAAAACTATCCGAGCCTTTGATAAATGTATCAGTAGAAGGGGACAAATCAGCCGCTCCACCCATAAGGGTTGGAAATATAGTACTCAAAGCATTGATAACTTTTCCCGACGCCGAACGGGTTGCCATGGAAGATTCTTTGGCAGGGTCAAAAACAGGTATTGACTCTTGCCATCCCTGTGGATAGTGAAACTGACGTAGATTCAAATATTCATCAGCCAGTTCAGGAAACTGCTTACGGTACTGATCAAATAGTTCTTTCCATATCTGGTGATGCTTTCTGCTCTGTGAAGCAGCTTGATTGTAATAGGTATATACTTGTTCAGGCACATAAAATTGTTTGTCCGGATCCCATCCCATATTTTGTTTCGTCAGACGGATTTCCTCTTCACCCAATGGTGAGCCATGTGCACCAGCTGTATCCACTTTGTTGGGACTACCATAAGCAATATGGGTACGAATTTTGATAATAGACGGACGGTTCTTTTCCTGAATGGCTGCGTCAATAGCTATCTGCAATGCTTTCAGGTCATTTCCATCTTCTAGTACCTGTACATGCCAGCCAAACCCTTCAAATCGTTTGACAATATCCTCACTAAAAGCCAGATTGGTATCACCTTCAATGGAAATGTGATTATCGTCATACAGATAAATCAGATTACCCAGTTGCAAATGACCAGCTAGTGAACCCGCTTCAGAGGAAATACCCTCCATCAGATCACCATCAGAACAAATAGCAAAAATGCGGTAATTGAACAGATCAAAACCAGGCTTGTTGTACCGGGAAGCCAGGAATTTCTGGGCGATAGCAAATCCGACTCCATTGGCAAATCCTTGACCCAGCGGGCCAGTAGTGATTTCAATTCCTGGCGTAATGTCTACTTCCGGATGGCCTGGAGTTTTGCTACCCAACTGACGAAACTGCTTCAGATCATCCAGCGACAGATCATAGCCGGTTAAATGCAGGATACTGTATTGCAACATAGAGGCATGTCCTGCAGAAAGAATGAACCGATCCCGGTTGGGCCAGTCAGGGTCCTGCGAATCGTAATGCATTATACGACTCCAGAGTACATGCGCCATAGGCGCTGCCCCCATGGGTGTTCCCGGGTGTCCCGAGTTTGCTTTCTGCACAGCATCTACTGATAGAAAGCGAATGGTGTTGATACACAAGGTATCTATGTCAGGAGTTTGTTCAGCTATCATACTGGTTTAAGGTGTTTGTGTTGTTTAGTAGACTATTAAAGAGATTGATGTGCGGGTAGAAGTTGAACTTACCAGTATAAACAAGCTGGCTAGTATGAATGCAAAGGCCTCCCGAAAACAGGAGGCTTTTACTGTTTTATGCTATTTATCAATTCTATCATATGAACTCTTATGATATAGGGTTTCACCAAAAAAGCATGCCTCATCAATAGGCTTCTCAGATATTTTTTATTAATTCCAGTATTCTTACTTATTAGTTACCCTAAAAATGTTTATTGGGTGTTGCCCTAAATAATAGATTCATGTATCTCTTTATTAGTGGATGTTTTCACTACTAGTAGAAACCACTTAGGATTTATCAGGATACTTTTAATAAATTCGGGTGATAAGTCTGAAAGTATAGGATTGGTGAAACAAAACTGTATTTTTATTGCCAAAATGGAGAAAAACACCTCTTTTAGATTCCTGACAGTCCTTATTCTTAATTCTATTCAATACTAAAAGTACATCCAACATTTGTTAAAATCCTATTCTTTTTTCTGCTCTTTCAAGCAGAATCAGCAGTCTTACTGGCACAAAATTATCGTGATTCCCTGGATCTGGCATTGACAAAATTAAGTGCGGAAGCTAAACTGCCAGGCGTGAGCGTGGTGATCGTAAATCAGGATAAAATTGTGTACAAAAAATCTCTTGGTTGGGCAAACAGGGAAAACAAGCAACCCTTTACGATAAATACGATTGAGAATATCGGTTCGGTTAGTAAAACCTTCATTGCTGTTGCCCTGATGAAAGCCATTGAAAAAGGATACTTTACCCTGGAGACTGACATCAATACCATACTTCCTTTCAAGGTAGCGAATCCTTCTTTTCCCAATCAGCCTATTCTGATTAAACATTTAGTTACGCATACCTCTGGTATTATAGATAATGATAGTATTTATCATCGTTCCTACCTGTTTAGGCACACTGCCACCATTGACCCTATCCTACAGACTTTCATGCACCAATATGGGTACGTAGGCGGTATACAGGATACAACTCTACAAAGTTTCCTGCAAAATTATCTTACTCCGAAAGGGACATTGTATACACAGAAGAACTTTTATCCTTCCTCACCAGGTACCCGGTCCAGTTACAGTAATATCGGCTCCGCATTACTGGCTTATCTGATTGAAGTCAAAGCCGGAATGTCCTTTGCCGACTTTACTCAGACCAACATTTTAAAACCTTTGCGTATGCATCACTCCAGCTGGTTTCTGGAAAAGCCTATACAGAACCAGCATGCCACCCCTTATTTTACTACTGAAATTGCCATTCCCTTTTACTCATTAATTACCTATCCGGATGGAGGCTTACGTACCTCAGCACAGGACTTGAGTAACTATGTATAGGAAATGATACGGGGTCTGGCAGGGCGCTCTACCTTGCTTGATAAAGACTCATACCATCTGATGTTCACTCCAGCCTTCTCAGCAGATCATTTGCCTGAAAACTTTAGTTTAAAAAACCGTAACAAGGGAGTATTGTGGAATCTGTATAACGATGGATTTATAGGACACGATGGGGACGATCCGGGAGTAAGTACCAATATCCTGTTTACGAAACAAATGGGCATTATTCTGATGAGCAATATCTACCTGGAAGACCGCAGCAAATTTCTAACTGTTTTGAAAAAATATGGTACAAAACTTATACAGAATAAGTAGTGCCATTTTTTCAAAAATTTTGCACCTACAATGATTGTCTGGATGCTTTAGCTATCGAAGCTGTTTAAACAAATTAGTAAAGGCTGCAAAGGCAGATAATAATAAAGTTCTTTAAGAACTAAAAACACATAGGCTGCGCCTTCGCCTATTTTCCGGTCCATAGCCGCTGGCTATGTTGCGATTGGTCTATAGGTAAATAACTCGGCTCGCTACAAAATCTTACCTTTCGCTGCTTTAAAATTTATTTAAACAGCTTCATCATTTGATTTAAGTAGCTGATCTGAAATCGTGCTAAATCAGGGCATATACTTTTGATTTTTTTGCTGATGTTGTCCAAAGCCTTAGCAAAACATTTATCTGAACTGTTATACATCTTGACTTCTAAACAAAAGATAGCTGCGGAGTATATGTGTTAAAGAGGCTATTAGCCAGACTACACGCCTACTTTTACTAAACCACATGATTACCAACCCCTTATCTTTTGCTACTAATAACAGAGATAGGGTTGTACCAGGAAGATTTAGTGGGTACACTCTTAAAAACACTATTTTTTAACACCACAAATCTATGCATAAAATTATTTTATCTGCTTGCCTGGTTTTATCTGCACTTACTCTTGCGAAAAGTCAGAGTAATTCAGTGCAGACTCCTGTGATCTATCTGATTTATCTCAAGAACGGAGGTCCATTTGACAAAGAATGCGGACTATCAATGAACAAGCCTGTCAAACAGGAAGACGCCGATGAAATTCTCAGAAGGCTGAACGAGTTTCAGAAATTGTGGGATACGGAAGGACCTGTATATCTGAAAACAGCACTCAATGAAATCCGACTTCCTTTCCCTTATAAGGAAATGCAGGCAACACTTACAGCCTGCGATTTTACAGCAATGAGCTCTCCGCTTATTATTCCTATGAAAAACTTTTTGTCTTCTGCTGAGAAACCCAGACCGCTATGGGCTTTTCCTGAAATACTTTTTCATGAGATCATGCATACCTACACTCGGTCTGTATATGAGGTATCTGCTATGCGCCAGAAGTATGCATCTGAACCTGCTGTGGTGCTCAATCACCTTCATGTGATGGCATTGGAAAAAATGGTTTTACTTAAAATGAATAAAACAGAGATATACTCATGGCTGGACAACCGATATCGGAATGGTATACCTGAATACAAGCGTGCCTGGGAAATTGTAAATGATATAGAAGGATATGAAACTTTTATCAAGGAATTAAAAACACAACAATCCAGGAAATAATATTCCGATACAGTTGGTAGCTGTATTACAAAAGATTTGTAGTGTTATTTGCTAGTACTAACTGACCAGTGTGTTTGCTACATCTGAGGATATGTCTGCTATTTATCAAATTTAAGAGGAGATTGTATTTTTCTGGAACACCCCATTTTCCGAATCAGTAGAAAGATATTCAGTTGTTAAGACAGACTTAATACTACCCTATCAGAAATGACAGGCCTGGGAGCTTTTCGTTTCAGCTTGTCGTCTAAAGGTATCTGAAAATATCTTTGCACAAAGGCTTGAGTTTCTCCCCGATTCTCTCAAAATTGTCCACACTATTGTGTAAACAGCAAATCCTAATACAGTGAGGTAGTTTAAACAAAGTCTGCCATTGCAGCTTTATAAATTACACTATAACAAGTTCAGAATTAAAAACTTTATAATGAACCACAACGACATAGAAATCTATTTTGATTTGTCTGCGTCCAATAACCTGACAAAGCTGATCGAAGTACCGATTGGAGAACTAAACCTGCCTACAGGAAGAATCATAGCAGGAGATCCTTTTTTTCTTGCGGAAGGTAAACCTTTTGTTAAAGCCGTTACCCCTGGCAAATACCCGGTTGTGTTATATATTCGGGAAGTAGAACCTGAGCATTATCGTATTGCATTTGCCAAGATTAAGTTTAACACGGAAACAGCTACTCAATGGCTACTGGCAGTCTCTGAAGATATGGATATCGATGAACTCCAGAAGCTGGAGGAAGATGATTTTTTCGGGTTCGCAGTGGATGCCGGACTAGCTTGCTTTTTGGATGAACAAACCAATGTGTTGTATCAGCAGAAAATAAATGAGCTTCATACAAACACAGAGAAGAGTTACTATGACGATATCCTGGCAGATGAGTTTGAATCGTACTCTTCTCAAAACCAGTATTCTTCCCTGGATGGGGACTGGAATAATCACTTTCCAGATCCACAATCTGATTTAAATGTGATGATGTTTGCCTCTGGCTGGGGAGATGGTTTATACCCTGCTTACTGGGGACTGAACCACCACAAAGAGATTGTTGAACTTACCATTGATTTTATGGTGGAGAGTATAGCACAATAGACTACTACATATCCAGTAGAAACTTGTCACATAAAATCTGATTGGGTTTACTCAAACCCAAAAGTGACTACTTCGGGTAGAGGTACTATTGTCTTCACCTCTACCCTATTTATAGTAGCCCTTTTAGTTAATTGATCTTCTGCGCCTTTTTCTCACCATTCTGAAATAGAATCATTCCTGTAATTACACCTTGTTCATTTAGCATAAATTTCAGCGTGGCATCCAGATTTTTGGCGAAAAATTTGTCTGGTGCATACGGAAGAATTTCCTGTTTCATCTGACCCCGTCCGGTTGCTTTTCCATATAATGTATTTCCTTCCAGAGTAATAGTAATAACAAATTCAGGTACAAACTGATAGGCACCTGTGTATCTTTTCAATGCCTCAACTGAAAGTGGAATGGCACTATACTTTTGAACATTTTTCTCAGTACGTTTCCAGAAGACAGGGGTACCTATACTCTGTAGAATGAATGAGCAGGAATCTGTAGTGATATCTTTAGTAAACTCCAGCGTAGCCAGTTGATTGGACAAATAAAATCTATCTTTGGCATAAGGTACTAACTCGACTTTCTCTCCTCCTTTGGAATACAATACCAGTCGGTCATCTTTATAGGCAATAATTCGTTCTCCCTCTGTCTCCGATTTATAAACGCCTCCATATGATGCCAGATCGATAGATGAAAGGGATATTTTCTCCCATATCAAATTCTTTGGAATAGCTATCTTTTCCGGATTAAGAAAAAACATTCGGAACTGAAACGAACAGGATACAAAGATAGAAGGCTATTAATTTGAGTGTAGTCATAGTTGTAAGTAGTAAAGAGTAAAAATCAGTTTTTTTTCTGTATAGACTTTAGTACAAAGTAGGAGACTATCAGGCTGATACCTAAGGAAAAGAAAATGACAAAAGGGAAGATAAAACCTCTCATCGCCTCAATTTCCAGTGACCATAAATATGCTCCAAGTGCGATACCTAATGAAATGCCTGTACTTACAATACCAAGCATGAGTATAAAAGGAAAAAAATTGGGAGTATCTTTAAAGTAGTCCGGAGGTAAACCCTTTTCCAGAACACTCATCCGTTCTTTGTTACGGGCAGTAATGTAATAGTAAGCGATACCAAAAATTGTCAGAATAAGTGGTAGAGCAATTAATACAATGGCTGATGTTACTTGCATATAAGTAGATATGTTTTGTTATTTTTCACATAAGACTATACGTATCACCAAATGGTCACATTAGTAGGATGTATTTTATTAAAAAAAGAAAATGTGTGACCAATCGGCTAGATCAATAGTCTAATACCTTGATGACACAATCAGGCGATACCATACAGGAACAGCAGATACTGGAAAAAGCAATCCGTGGGGACAGGCAGGCACTGACCTATCTGGTAAAAAGGTATACTAATATGGCCTATACCATTGCGTTGAAGATTGTTCACAACAAAGAAGATGCAGAAGAAGTGATGCAGGATGCCTTTATGAAAGCGTTTGCCTCCCTTAACAAGTTTAATAAAACAGCTAAGTTTTCTACCTGGCTCTACCGCATTGTGTATAATACTGCATTAACCAAACGAAAGTGTCAGCCTATAAATCATATTGGGATTGAGTCAACGCTATTGCAGGAGTCATTGAAAACAGAAGCACATGTTGAATGGAATGACCTTCAGAACCAGGACCGAAAAAAATATGTTCAACAGGCACTAAGTCACCTGATGCCTGATGACTATCTGGTTGTGACATTATATTACATGGGCGACAAAAGTATTGCCGAAATCAGTGAGATCATGGACAAGAAAACGTCGGCAATCAAGATGCAGTTGCTAAGAGCCAGGAAGCAACTGGAACAGGAATTGAAAAGAGTGTTAGATGAGGAAATAAAAGATCTGTTATGAAAGAAACCAGACTTAGAGAAGACCCACTGCGGACAATTCTGAAACAAGAGGGTATGGAGGTTCCATCTGATTCTTTTTCAGATCAGCTTACCTCTCTGATTGTTGATACCTATCAACAGGAGCAAATTTCAATAGTCAGTACGAAAAAACCAGCAATGGCACATTGGCCAGGAAAAATTATTGCAGCAATGTTAGCTGGAATTGTTCTATGGTCTTTCTCTATGTTAGATACGGTCCAGATAAAGGCTGTTGTGATAAGCTCTCTGCTGGCATTAATACTCGGTATAGGCATTTTGATCCAAATGACCAAAAAGATGCTCCTGTCAAAGATATAGATAGGATTAATTGTATAATATGTGCTGGTATCATATCTTATCGGCTCAGGAACCTTCAAATTGAATGATACATTTCGGTAACCATTTGGTTACATCAGCCCTTGCCTGTACTGTCAGTGGATTCCCTACCAGATTTAAATATTTCAGTTTAGTCAGCTTACTTATTTCTGGTGGCAAAGACTCCAGTTGGTTCTCATCCAGAATCAGTATTTCCAATTGAGTGAGTAAGCCAATGTCCGCAGGAATAACACGCAAGTGATTTTTAGACAGATACAAATCTCTTAACTGAGTAAGCTGTGTCAGTACAACCGGAAACTGTTCAAATTTATTTTCTACCAGAAATACTCTTTCAATTCGCACTAGCTTGCCAATCTCGGAGGGCAATGTATCTAATAAATTGACAGAAAAGAATAATGTCTCAAGCCGGGTAAGATTTCCGATCTCAGCGGGAAGGGAAGTCAATCGGTTTTGATTCATATCAAGTACGGAGAGATGTACCAGGCTACCAATCTCTGCTGGTAATCTCTCAATCTGATTACTCACCAACCGCAGTTCGGTCAGTTGAGTGAGTTGTCCAATCTGTGTGGGAAGCTGAGTAAGAAAATTAGATTCCAGATTGAGGTATTGTAACGCTGTAAGCGATAGTATTTCTTTTGGAAAATCCTGAAAACCATGTAACAATAGAGTCAATGATTGCAACTGATGTAACTTTCCAATATTAGTAGGAAGTGAGTTGAGTTTTTGGGTGCCAGCAATATATAATTCAGTCAGTTGTGTTAACTTTCCTATTTCTGCAGGAATATTGTCAATCATCTCTCCCAAGATCCTCAATGTCTTTACATTGAGCAGATAGCCTATTTGTACAGGTATAGGTACAGCATTCACTTCCGGGTCCCAATCAGAAACAACCAGCTTTTCACAGGAAAATATAGTCACAATTTTCTGTGCTGTCTCGATAGTGGTTGTATCCTGCTTATTATACATCCATGAGTATAGTATCTCAATGTCTTCCAGAAAAGGCTGAATATCTACATTCAGTTCCTCAGCGAGAGTAAGTCCCAATAAGGCATTTACCCGTTCACCAGACCGTAACAAACGGAATAGATTTTCTCTTTCTAGTAATGACATGAAGCTAATTAAATGACAGGAATACAGAAAAGCGAGTAACCACACGTCTTAACAATTTGCTACTCTTTTTGAGTCATATTACGCTATTCCTGCTCTATAGTCAAATTAATGGAATTCAGTATTGGGGCTAAGATACATACTATTCTACACAGCCTCACTGCTTCAACTACTTAAATCTTACCTAACCATTTAACACAAACAATTCACAATCAAAGCATTATACATTACCCAAAAGGGTAAGGCAACCACGTAGTTTTTGTAGTAAAATGTAATTAAATGAGAAAAAGGGTTATATGAAAATAGTTCTTATCCAGGTATCTTTCTCTAGTATATACCTGATCTGTTACATTTCCCCAATACCATTTCTACGATATAAAAATACCAGAGTCTTCAAACCTTAAAACAACCCATTTATGAAACGCTACACCTTTCTTACTGTTATTCTCTCCCTTATTGGTTATCCTCTTTTAGCATTGAGTAAGATCAAAAATAGTGTTGACAGAATAAACAAAGGATTTAAGATTAGTGCAGGTGAAGGAAGAAAATATGGCCATCTAACCTTAAAAGGTGTCAATCAGAACGTTCTTGATGTAAAAATATCAGGTAGTGATACTAATGGAGATTTAGCCATCTTTGAACAAACGTCTTTAAGTAAAGGAAGAGGAACTCCTCTGCATGTTCATCCTTCACAGGATGAGATATTTTATGTGATAGAAGGATCTTATCTTTTTAAAGTTGGTGAAGACAAATACCATCTTACAGCGGGAGACAGTATTTTCCTGCCTCGTCAGGTTCCCCATGCATGGACTCAGGCAGCAGATAAAGGGAAGATGCTGGTAATCTTGCAGCCGGCAGGAAAACTGGAAAACTTTTTTGTGAATGTTGCGGGACTGGATCATGAGCCCTCAGCAGCTGAGATAGCATCTGAATTTTCAAAAAATGAAATGCAAGTAGTGGGTCCTCCGTTGAAGCTTGAATAGTTTTTTAAACGGTATCTGAAAAAATGAAAAAGGAGCATTACTAAAGCGGACAAAAAAAGAAGTGAAGCGATACCTTGTAATACTGTTCAGAGCCAGTTCTGACTTTATAGCTTTCCTATTGATTAAAACATTTAGTAAATGAGGATAATTTATCTTTTTATTCTGATATACTGGTGATTCGTATTATATGGTGATACGGATCACTATCTTTTTTAAATCGATCAATCTGATCCTCTGTTATCAATAACAGTTGTTTCTCTGACTCGACTAAAAATGGGACACCATCTCGTATATAATCGTATTCAAATTTTTTCTGGTACACTAAATCACCATTTTTATTTAACTCAAACAGAGATCCACTTCCTTCACTAGTGGCAAGTGGATGTACTACTCCTGTGAACAAATAATTACCGTTTGAGGATTCTACAATATCACCCGTTCCCAGATATGCATGTCGAAAAAATACTTTTTGCCATTTTATATTCCCAGTTTGGTCAAGAACAACTACCTTAAAAGAATATATATCTTGTCCGTAAGGTGAAACAATCTGTCTGCCATAACAAACCAAATCACCTTTACAAGTCAGCAAAGTTGGTCCTGGATAAAGATCAGTATACGTTTTTGTCCAGAGAGTATCTCCTTGCTGGTTCAGTTTTAACAGCCAAAGTAAATTGTAAGGGTATTTAGATGTAGGATGATATTTCCAGGTTGTTAGAAAGTAGGTTCCATCTGCTGAAGGGATAAGAGAAACAGGATTACTACGTTTTTCTGCCGGAATAAATTTCTCCGTAAGCATCTTGCCATCCAGAGTAAAACGCATAATGGTGAGACCATTCATTGTGTATTTCCTATTCCATTGATTACCTATCACAAGCAATTCTTTATTAGGAGTCAATGTTAGAACTGTGGAAATATCCGCACGTTTGGGTTTATCAATTCTTCGTGACCATATAAGCTTCCAATGTTTGTCATATCTATTTAGAAAATCTCTTGTGTATTTTCCGCCATTTAGCAAAGCCGTAGTAATCACATAGTAGCTATCTTCACTTTCAACATAGTTTCCCAAATGGTATTCAAAAGAAACAGGTATACTGCTGATTGTATCTCCCTGTGGGTTGACTTTCAAAAAGTAATACCTGACATTTCTTTCAGCTTCTTCCTTTGTATTGACTTTCTGAGGATCTACTTTTATATAAAAGAGGAAGTTGTTGTCATTTGTCTTTTTATAACCTATTATGTCATTATCATAGCCAAAAGAAACGGTTCTCTCACGTATTTTTTGATACTTCTGCTTCCCTTTCTGGCTATCCTTGCTTTGTGTTTCTTTTTCCTGTTTGGCGCACGCACTAACTAATAAGAATATAATTACACTGACCAATAGACTTTTCATAGGTAGCTGAACAAATAACACACTAATTATGAGGCAACGTTACTGAATCTAATGAAATTAAGCATTTGTATGTACCTGTCAGAATTTGAATTCTTTGGTAATTTCACTAATGTTCTCTGAACCCAAAAAGCAGCCTTGACAAGTATACACTCTGCCTTTTTTATGAGTCACAAATTGTATTTGTTGTAATTCCTTTTGGGTTAGTGAGATACCCTGCTTTTTGAGTTGATAGAGTCCATCTATGGCATATACCTGTTTTTCAGTATTTGGTGAATGCAGCCATTGTAACAAACTATCTTTGTCCTTATTCTGTACAAATACCTCTATCTTTTTTCGTCCTTCAGGAGGTATTCCGGACCTGTAACAATGCTTCCCATAAGTGAGGTCATGTGTAAAAAGATCATTTTCATCAAGAGCCGTCTGAAATAATGCCTTAAACTCGTTTTTAAAATGCTGGTATAAGCTATCATCCTTAAATGAATCGATGGTTTCAAAATACGGAACCCAATTATTCTCTACTTTGCGGTTCTTCTCGACACTCAGATTATAAAAACATATTGTTTCCTTAGCAAGAATAAAGGCAACGCGGAAGGTATAGATAGTTTGTGTATTCAGATCATTTTTATTGGACACCCACTCCTCCATATGATATACACCTTCTTGATAACCAGGTGTTACATCCCGTATATACTCCCAGCCAGCCTTTCGGTTTTTAGTATTGTGGTTTATTCTGTCAGTGTATTGTCGCAGTATGGTAAGATTCTTCTTCTTAAGAACTGCCATTAGTTCATGCTGCACCTGACCAAACAAGTGATGGGTTAGGAGAAGACTAAAAATGACAAAAAATATATGTCTTATCATAGTAATATAGCCAGTTAATACTTTTCAGGAAGTGCCGTCTCTCTTTAAATCATTCTTTTCTATCAAACCCATTCCTAAATAGACTATTCCCGAAACCAAAGCACCAATACATAGGATATATGTTCCAGTTCCAATCAGAATGTAACTCAGCACAGTCAAAATGAATCCACCAATCAACAAAACACTACCAATCATAATATTTTGTTCTGCTTTCTGACGTCTTTGTTTTCGCTTCTCTTTTTGCAGAAACAGGTAATCATGATAAAATCTGTCGGCCAGCCTATCCAGTTCTGTTTCTATCGCATTTTCCTCTCTCAACATAGTAATGACATCAGCTTTTGTCTTACCTGACGTATATAGTTCGAGGGCTCTGCGCTGGCAATAATTTTCTCTGTACATGGAATGTTGTTTTAATGCAGCTAAATTTGCGTCTAGATACTAAATTGGTACAAGATAAAAAAGATTTTATGCACCGCTATTTGTACAAAACCGGAAATACAGAATTTGATCTATGGGACATCGGAGATGAGTCTGAGCAGATTTATGACCTTAAATTTTTAACCAAACTATCTGGTTATATACCTGCTCATACAAGCGAAGACTTTCTGGAATACCAGTTACAAAATAGTTCTAATCCTGTTAAATTTTTGTATCGTCTTATTAGCAATGTTCTAACTGGTGATGAATTTAGTGAGACAACTATAGATGATGGAACAAAGTATATAAAGCAAGAAAATCGTCAGTATGCATTGGAGTGGGCAGAAAATAAAGTCAACACCACAAACATAAAGTTTCATTATGCGTTTGGCTACAAAGAATACAGTATCATTGATAATGGAGCAGAAGACCAATTTGTCTATGATGTGGAGTTTTTAAAAAAGCTCTCTTCCTATCGTCCTCCATCCAAGTGTATAGATTTTCTGGAATACCAGTTGGGATTTTCAGATAATCCCTATGCATTTCTTAAACGTCTTATAGAGTATGTGCTCACAGATCCTTTGTTTGTAAAGATTGCTTGTGGGGATACCTATATTTCCCGAGAACATAAACAAAGAGCTAAAGTATGGGCAGTAGATCGATTGGAGTCAACACCTCTACAGTCTTCTGTTATCAATGGATATAGTGTAGGGGATATGGAATATGATATTGAGGAAATAAGTGGAAAATACACAAGTTATGATGAGTCTTTTTTAGTAAAGCTAGGGTCCCATCACCCTCCTCATGCAGCTGAACCATTTCTTACCTACCAGCTTTCACAAACAGCAAACCATTTTAACTTTCTACGAAATCTTACAGACTATGTATTGACCTCTGGTGACTTTGCTTCTCTTTCAGAATATGCCCATCTCACTCATGATCATACAGTATTTGCATTGGAATGGGCGAAAAGCAAAAAAGCGTGTTGTGAACCAATGCAATCTGCTTTTGAGAAAGCACTAGCCAATAATATGCATGAATCAAAAGCGAGGAAGATCCTGGAATATGCTCACGAAAAAGGAAATATCTTTGCGATAGAGGTAAAATCAAAAGGCTTGTTCGTAGCTCTTACTAACCTTACGGCTCAATCCGAAATGTTTCAGGATGCTCTAAGTAAATCTTTTTTTCTGGAATCTCTGAAAGGTCTCATTCCAGAGTATTTGAATTCGAGAGTAGAACAAAATGCAATACAACAGATATTAATAAAAGCCATAACAACTATTGACTCTACTGGTGAACTATTACAGAATGATACTCCAACTATACAATGGACTGGTAGCCAAGCTGAATTTATAGAATTGGTCTATGCACTTATTGAAAGTGGAAAAATCAGCTATAAAACAAAGGAAGAAGCATTACATACGTTTCAGCAGTTTTTTAGACTATCGGTTCTTAACCGCAGTCAAGCCTTGCAGGCTATCAAAACCGGATATTCCAGTGATAACCCAACTTCTTTTTTAGATAAACTTCAAACCACACTCAAAAACTATCTGACTAGAGAAGAAATATGATTTGGGTTCTGATCTGAAAGATATATGTGCATTGAAGAAGTAACCAGAAGTATGCTCACAAACAGGTGTGAACAGAATACCAGTCATTTTGGAAAGTGATTCGAACTATGGTCACTTCTCTTACTGAACATTTTCCCAATTTATTCAGCCTTCGATTGTCATTTTGACCAGATTTCCGGTCAGCCCTTAGAGTTGACTGGAAGTCTGGTCAGAACAGAAAGTGAATGTGAATACAGACCAACAAATAGAAAATCAGCGCTTACTTTATTTATCAGAACTATACTATTATTAAATCGATAAGGAGATATTGTACTAACTTTGACTTTTAGCATTCTACTGCAGATATCAAGAAAGAATAGTAGCCAACCAGAAACATGAGCAAAAAAGAAATCAGACAACAGTTCCGTAATTCAGTTTTTAAGCGGGATAACTTTACCTGTCAGGTTTGTCAAACTCAACAACCAGAGGAGTTGCTGGATGCACACCATATTACAGACAGAAACGAAATGCCTAATGGTGGCTATGTTGCAGAAAACGGAATAACCGTTTGTAAAGGTTCTTGCCATATGAAAGTTGAACAGTTTCATATCTCTGAGGGCAAAGAATGGGAACCTGACTTACATCCAAATGACTTGTACCGGCTGATTGGTTCAAGTAAAGAGCTGGCGGTCCAGAAAAGCGAAACCTTGTAAGAGTGTTTCCTGATTAACATACTATTCCATTTACTATCCATATTAGTTTCTCAACCATTTGATAAATGCAAGTCCAAGACTCGTAACTCCCCTTTTTAAGGAGGGGAGTTACGAGTCTTTGTTTTACATATCTCACCGTTCAGTCTGTCGGAGGAAAAAGAAATAACCTAGAAAGCTCACGGCCAGACAAAAAGACATGATAGCCATGGAATGAATGCCCAATGGTAAGGTATAATGGATAAGAGTAAGACCACTGCCCAGTCCAGCTAGAATGGCGAACCATTTGATGTTTATGTTTCGACCTTCCTGAGGGTTGGTTTCTAAGATGGATGCAGCCATAGTGTGATCGATACCTTTCTCAACAATCTTGTTTTTCAGACGAAAATCGAGTATTCTTTTCAGGATTGTCAGCAGAAAGAGCATGCCCATACCTATCAGGAAAATGACAGAGCAAATATTGAAAACTTCCTGATTAATGTATGAGCCATTTTCGGCATTTGCAGCTAAAGGAACAGCCATGATCATGGATAACACTAGTATCTTTTTCATTGAAGTGAAGTATTATTTTATAGTTGAGTTGTTTTATAGAAAATTAGACAGGTCACTGGATAGGATGTTGCAAAAACTTAATAGTAATTCAGCTTTTTGGTTTGCTTTACAAATCGCATATATTTATCTATACACAGGAATCCGAAAATAGCTAGCGATGCAATCAGAATCAGATATATTGTCAAAGAAGCAATACCTGAAAACAGACTTGCTAGTTGTCCCCTGAAAAAATACAACAGACATCCCATTCCAAGAATGGCAAGTCCCAGAATGAAAGAAACCAAAACGTTACCCAATGACTTCTTGGGTTGTGGTAGCTTTTCAAGCACACTTTCGGTCAAATCAAAATCGAAGGTAGCTGGAGGTTGTGCTTTGATAGCCATAAAAAGCAATTGATAATTTTCAACCTTCTGTCTGCAGTGTGGACATGCATGCACATGTACTTTTACAGCCTCACCACAAGCTGTGCTATCTAACGCATATTGTTGTATTTCCTCTTCTGAAAGATGTTCTGTCATCATATTTCCTCATTAGTATATTTTATCAGCAAATGTTCTTTTAAAAGCTTTCTTGCTCTGAATAAATAATTTTTTACTGTACCAATTGGCAACTTTGTAATCTGAGCAATCTCTTCATAGCTCAGTTCTTCGTAATGATATAGGGTAATCAATGTATTATAAACAGGTGGAAGCCTCTCCAAAGCTGCCAAGACAATAGTAGTACGTTCGGATTGGAACAGCTTACTTTCTACTTCACTTTCAGCAGTATCTACCAATGTGCCAGCTATTCTTTCCAATTGCGATCCGTCCGATTCTTCTTGGGTAAAGGTGCTGTCAAATAAGGTTATTTTCTTTTTCTCAAGGTAATTTAAGCAGGCATTATAAGCTATTTGTGCAATCCAGGTACTGAGCTTTGATTGAAACTTAAATCGGGAAAGATTTTTGTAGGCATTCAGATATACATCCTGTGCAATATCCTTTCTGGCTTCAGCGTTGCGAATCATCTTAAATACAATCTGAGCGACTAGTCTTTCAGTAGTCTTCACAATGACAGCAAAGGTCTGGGTATCACCCTGCAGTACTCTAGTAACCAAAAGCTTATCTTCCAAAGTAGTTCAACGTGTAGTGTTCTATGCAATGTGACAGGGCAGGCAGAAAGATGTTGCAAGAAAAGTGGCAAATGGGAATATTTTTTTGCATTAGCTAAAAATAGATTTTCGGCAGCCTGTCCTTCAGAAAGGAAATAGAGGAGAAAAAGAAATTCCTGTAAGTTGTACTATCTGTTTACTCCTACTATACTGATCCTCACTATCAGGAGCAATATACATCCAAAATTAAAAGTAGTGACACTCTGTGACTACAGTAACATAGGGATAGTCAACAAACATCCAAAAAATAGTGAAAGAGCCTGCTTTTTGGCTAAAGCAGGCTCTTAAATTGTCAAATTGTATTATTTTGTTTTTCTATCTAGAAGACAAAGGCTTCCGGATACACATGTATCTCATCTTTGGCAGAGTATTTACTGCGCACAGATACCTCATCAGTTGGTGTAATGGTAATATAGCTGTCGTTAGAAATCCAGCATCCATCTCTTGGAGTTTCAGTAGGAGGAGTATGATCTGCATCATATTGTTGTTCACAGAACAGGATAGCTGCTTCCCAGCTTTCTACAAAGATACTTTTGCATCCCACCTCAATTTCAAATTTGATTTTCGCAACTTCTTCAGCGTCATGTTGCATGAGTCCGCTTTGACTTTTGTACATAGTGTTTTTACGTTTTTTATCCATCTGACGAAATAGCATCAGATGGGTATTTCAAAGGTTAGATTTTAGAAGATAGATAGTAATGTAATCCTACAGCTTTCATCCTTGTAGGATCAAAACCTCATAGCGAGGCGTACACATTCTATTAATCCTCCCAAAGTTGATCTGGTAAATGAAGAATTTTACTTTTCTGTGAAAGTCCTCACTATCAACCTGTCAGAGAAGTGTTACAAGTATCTTTATCGTTGGAATGTTCTCAGACATTATTCCCTTGTTTTCTTACCCTTTCACAGAAGTTCACTCAATGCGCTTTATAGATGGTTTCATGCACCCACTGCACTTCCTGTTCGGGAGTTATATTATCAGATAGTTTGCTTAAACGACTAAATGTAGCCTGGGGAGGATCATAAGGTTGACTGGTAGCTGTATACGGACCAACTACTCCCAGCATCCATCCATTTTTTGCAGCCCAGTGGGGTTGATTGATTCTGAAACGAAATACTTCATAATACATTTCTGATTGAGCATCATACAAACTCAATATAACCCGCTTTATATGTTCTAGTTCACTTGGACAAGCATCCAACTCTGTTGGAAACTCCAGCCAACTTGCCAGATTACTTGCAGCTCCTTTTTCAATTGTATAAAACTCTTTGGGAAACAACTGGGTCTTGTTATACTTCTTCAGTAACAAAAATGTCATTTCACGGGTTAGCAGATTGCTGGCATATCTATGCATTTCCTCAGGAGAGGGAGTTTGTTTATTTTCCAGCTGGTGATGGAGAGATTCTATTCTTTCATAACGGGCATTGGCTATTTTTTTGCCTGCGTTTCGAAATGCATAGTTTTTATAAAGAAAAAAACCTGCAACAGCAATAATGAATGCAATAATGGCAATAACCAGAGTACTTAAAAACATTGCAAATTCAGATTAGAGATAAGGATTATCCGGCAAAGATAGAGCAGATAATGCAAATAAAAAGCAAAGATACCGTTGCTTGTATTGTACAAAAGCCGATCCTTTACAGAATCGGCTTTTGTACTTGAAGCTATTTACTCAGAAATTAGACATTACTCTATTTGTCATACGTATCCCGCTCACGCCCACACTGATGCGTGGCAGGAAGATCCTTTCAGGAGGACAATAGAGGGCTTTATAAGTATGAGTGTTCCGTTCTGGAGGATAAGAAGGGAGTAATTCGTTCACATAGAAGGAAGAACATTCCATTCAGGAGTATAGAGGAATATTCTTCCTCTATGGCTTTTTAACAGATTCAGCTTTTTTTAAATCCTTACCTGCGATAGCATCCCAGGAATATAACCCAAAGGTTCGGTTATCAGACATGGCGACAAACAAGCCATGTGGAAAGTCCGGACCTAGTGGCAATGCAGTTATGTCCGAGCCATCACTCTCATGAGAAGCTACTTTTACTACTTTCAGCAACTGGTGCTGATGTGGATTCTCGCTGGAGCCTTCACGAGTAAAGATATGAAACTTGTCAGCCTGCTGGTCTGATACCAGTATATAGCCTGTTTTATCATCTACCGCATAAATAGAAATACCTTCATGATCACCACTAAAACCCGTTGTAGCAAACAAAGCCAGTTCGTCGTTTCCTTTATCCGGGTCTGCATAATACTTGCGTACACCCACAGTTTCATCTGAATAGTATACATATCCCAACGCATCATCTACAGCAATAGACTCAATTTCTTTAGCTCCACTGTAGGTACCAAACTTACGCACCAGAGTAGCTTTTAGCTGACCTTTTCCATTATCTTCCAGCAGATACTGCCACAGGTATTCTTTAGATGGGCCTGTTTTCCGGCCAACAATAGCATATATTTTTCCATTGGCTGGATTCTTATATAAGGAAATTCCCATCAGATCCCGAAATTCGTTATCAGCTGGTTCTCCTTCAAAAACAGGTAAGCCACCTCCATCTACAGGCTGCATGGATGGTAAGCTATACACACGTAGTTTGTGGGTAAGGCGTTCGGTCACCACTGCAATGTCTGTGAGCTTCCCCCCTATCATCACACCATATTCTATATCCACATTATTAGGGCGTTTCAATCCTTTTACTACCTTATCAGCGATGATTTTTCCTTTCAGGTTATAGACATATAACGCTCCGTTTTCATTCTTGTCAGTCCCCAATACCAGACTCTCACTGGCATTAGCTGGATTGATCCAGATGGCAGGATCGTCTGTATCATATAGAGTAGTGTCAGTAGTATAAACAGGCTGAATCACTGTTGCTGTATCATACACTGGACTAAAGGTATGTGTAGTATCTGCAGATGGTTGGGTAGATGTTGTGGTTTGGTTTGAGTTGGACCCGCAAGCCATACACAACAGCACTACAGGCAAGAAAATATATTTCATGGATTGTTATCTAGTATCAAAAACAAATGACTTAACTAATTTCGATCAAAAATACCGGGGTTACTTCTTCAGATGAAGTGTAGTTTCAGGAATATCATCCAGATATTCCCCTTTTAACGTCAATGTTAACTTTTCCGTATTTACCGGATCAATGGCATATTCACCTTCCAGTGTAAACTCCACAACCTTTCCATCTTCCTGCTCAATTTCTTCTGAAAATTCCAACGAACCGTTTAATGTCGCAAATAGATCTTCTATATATCCACCATACTCCCCTTCCAGTTCGATTTCTTTGTTAACCAGTTCAGATGCATCACACTCATCGGGTTCGGTTTCGTTAAGGGTTACTTTCAGTTGAAAACCTTCGTATCCGAATTCGATTTCAATCTTGTCTACATCTGTGCTTTCCAGATTAGCGATGGACTCATCAAATGATCCAAACAGGTTTTTGAAGGCGGCAAATTCAGTGGCATCACTGGCATCAACTTCCCATTCACCAAAAACAGCTTCATCATCCAATACCAGGTAGGCAAACTCATTGGCTGTATTCACAACCACATTTTCAGTAGAAGCACTTATTCCGGTCAATGCGAAAGTAAAGCCACGTTTTTCTGTGTTGAGAGTCTTGTCATCAAAAAAATTTTCATCCGTTTCCAGTTCGATTTCAATACTTTCTACACCGGCTGGAAACACAACGGAACCTTTACCAGTAGCCAGGTCCAGTGAAAAATTCAAATCTACAGACTCATCTTCAGAAGTTGTACAGTCATCAATCTCATAGAATGCAGTTCCCCCTTTCACATAGTCAGACAGATTGCTGAACCCTTCCAGATCTTTGATTTCAAACGACACAGTAACTGCCTCTTTTAGAGGGTTCACTACCCCTTCCAGCTCTTCACCGGATGGGTCATATTGCTTAAGCAGTTCAATAGCAATGCTTACTTTATCTTCGTCTTCTATATCCCCATCGCCCTCATCACTGACTACAATTTGTTTCGGGAATTTTTCCAGTGAAATCGGTTCTACTACATCGTCGTGGCGTTTATCACAGGCAGCCAACAGCCCACAGGTTAGCAATGCCAACCCTACTCGGGTATATTTATTCATAAAGTTGTCAGTTTATAGTTGTGACAGGCTATTGTCTGCAGCATCGTCAGTTTATGGATGTTGCCCAAACTGGCAATGCTGCATCAATGGATTACTTCGTTTTATCCAGTATGTTAAATTTGATTCCAAAGCGAGTCCACCAACCATAAAATTCACGTTGGGTAGTGAAGTTACGAGTACCAGCATAGGTCTCGAATGGCTGATTGGTCAGGTTCATAAACTCAGCAAAGACCCTCCATTGTTTTGTGATTGTGTACCCAAGAGTCACATCCAACTGCATACGGTCTTTCACATAGATATCATCGGCTGGTGTAGCTCCGGTAGCAGACAGGTAGCGACCATTGAAATTCAGGGAAGCCCGGGCACTAAATCCCTTGTATTGATAGGACAGAGATGCATTGCCTACATGAGCAGCCTGTCCGGGCAGATTCAGCGTTTCAGTTTCCGGAGCCTCATTGCGCTGTACAATAGCAGAAGAATGAGTATAGGTATAGTTCAGATAGACACCCAAACCAGACAAAGCACCTGGTAAGAAATTCAGATTTTGCTGATAAGCCAATTCTACACCCAACAAATCTGCTGTCTTACCGTTTTGTACCTGAGTAATCAATAGATCCGTAGCTATTGGCGTAGCTGAATTGAGCGGATAGCTTCCGGTAAACCGACGGGTATAGATAAAGTTATCCAGCTTTTTGTAGAAGAATCCACCAGAAATAATACCGATAGTACCCAGGTATCGTTCAGCTAAGAGGTCAAGGTTAAATGCCTTGACAGGTTGTAAAGCGGCATTACCTACTGTTGCAATCTGGTCTTCCAGACTAGCTTCCTGAGCAGGAATGATCTGATCAAAGTTAGGACGAGCATAAGAAAATGTTCCTGCTAAGCGGATATTTGTCAGTTCATTAGCACTGTATTTAAAATGTAACTGTGGTAAAAAGAACTCATAATTACTCTTTCCACTTACAGGAAGTATTTGTTGCAAATCACCATTGGGAGCAAATACAACATCGCTGGATTGATAACTTACATTCGTACGTTCATACCGAATTCCACCCAGCACCATTAACTTACGAAACTGCTGGCGAGCCATTGCATATCCAGCATAGACATCTTCAGTTGCAGTATAGCTTTCCAGTGCTTCATCAGCGGCTTTATCTTCAATCTGCAATTCAAAATTCTGTGGATTAGCGTTAAAGTAGCGAATAAAAGAAGGAATAGATACGCTAGGGCTTAACTGATATCGGTTGCCTATAAAGTTTTTATCCAGCAAACCACCTTCAAAGAAAGACAGATCCGGAATATCACTCAATGCTTCGTATTTATTTTGTGTGATAGCATAGCTCTTCTCCTTAAAACGCACCTTACCACCTACCTTGATCAAACCCGCATTGCCTCCCCACTGATACGGAATTCCGAGGTTGAACTTTCCGGTAATATTCCGGTCTTTCGCAAAAGTGTGTCCAGTCTCAAAGCTATCAAACGAATACAGTGTATTGTCCAGGTAATGGGCTGAAGACAATCTAGGGTAATCTGTCTGAAACGTAATGTCAGAGGCAACATCGCTGGCAATAAAACCTGCTTCATTGTCAAAAGGAGTATCCTGTGTAGCATAGGAATACGATCCTTCATAATCCAGTGTAAACTTTCTAAATAAATGGTTGGCTCCTACATTGATACTGGTCACAGACTGAGCTTCAAAGCGATCTTTGGTAATATGTTCAACCTCATCATCTGCTGGCAGAAATACATAGCGGCGGCGCCATTCACGGTCTGTAAACCGGCTGTATAGCCCACGTACATACACCTGATGGTTTGGATTGAATTTGTAGTCAATAGTAGCACTGGAACCAAAGCGGGTACGGGTAAGTTCATAATCCCGTAATTCGAATCGATGCTCTTCCGGCTCGGCTACATTATCACGGGTATCTCGTTCCCAGTTGTCAGACCCCAGATTGTTGGTATAATGGCTTATATTGAGCATCACCCCCAGCTTTTCCTCTTTGCCTAATCGTTGCCCATATTGTAAGGAACCCTGCCAGTTGCCATGTTTCATCAGATTATTATAGCCACCTGCCAGTGTACCATTCAGTGTTGTGATTCCACTCTGAGCCGTACGAGTTATCAGATTGACAGATCCTCCAATGGCATCTCCATCCATATCCGGAGTTAATGACTTGGAGACTTCCAGCGATGATAGCTGGTCAGAAGGAATTGCGTCCAGTGCCACATATCGTACACCGGCTTCTGGCGAAGGGATTTGCTCTCCGTTTACACTGATATTGGTAAACTGTGGCGATAATCCACGTACCAATACATAACGACCTTCTCCCTGATCACGCTCAATATTTACACCGGGTATTCGTTGTAATGCTTCGGCAGCGTTAGGATCGGGAAATCGTCCAATCTGATCAGCTGATACCACATTTTTAATATTATCGGCAGTACGTTGCTGATTCAGGGCACGTGCCTGCCCTTGCAACTGCCCTGTAATGGTCACACCAAGAATTTCAAAACTCTCATTTCGAAGAGGAATAGTGACAGTAGTTACTTTGCCCGAAACAACTTCAACAGAAACCGTAGAAGGCTTATACCCCAGATAAGATATTTTCAAGTCAACCTTACCTGACGTAAATACGTTCAGTTCAAACTCGCCTGACAGGTTAGCTGAAGCACCGGCATTGGTTCCATCCACAGTGATACTAGCTCCAGGTAATGGCTGATTATTCTGGTCATCTATTACTTTACCTTTGATAATTCCCTGTGCTGCGCCTACATACCAACACAGCCACAGAAGGATAAAGAATGTACATTTTTTTTTCATACTTTGGGTAGTTTGCCACAAATGATTACTCTGCAAAAGTGCAGCAATGCCTCACCAAACCAGCACGTAGAGCGTAAACAAAAAAGCAACAAGGGCCATTACAGAAAGCAACAAAGAGGCAACAAATTAACACAAACAACTAATAATCAGCATGTTGCTTTGTAATATCAAATTGTAATGAGGATGTTACCAAAGTGTTATGTAACAGGATACCCTTCTCAATGCATGAGTTACACTTATTGATAGAGGATTGTCATCAGGAAGCTAAGTATAGGAAGAATTTTATCTGCGGCTCTTGTCTTAAGTCAACAGTATAGAAGAAGAATCAGGTTATACCATGGAATTCAAGAGAAGTAAAGAAATATGTAGTATGTAAATTATATATTTGCCCTACCTATCCAATGATTCATGAAATACTGTTATCTCATTTTAGTCACTTTATTTTTAATTGCCTGTCACACAGATTCTGATAAAAACACAAATGAAAAGCCACAGGATAGCACTGTTTTACAAAATCAGCTGACCAATACTATTGCTGAACCCAAAGAAGAAATCATAGTTGACACTTTAAACATAAATCGTCAAAAACTTATCAAATATTCATTTCCCAATAATCGTTTTTTCGGATTAACTACTCTAAAGGGAGATACTCTGATTAAATTTGGAAAAGATTATTTCTATGCAGATATATTAGATATCAATGGGGATGGGAATAAAGATATTCGGATTTTTGGCTTCACAAATGTTCCCAACGTGTGTGAAACTTATTTGTTCGATGAGAAGACGAAGAAATACAGATTTTTGGAAAATTGTGATTTAGACATTCAGCAAATAAAAAACACACCCTATTTCTATTCATACGCACGAGCAGGTTGTGCCGATTATAACTGGGAAAGTTATCTGTCTAAAATAGTAGATTTTAAATTAATTGATATAGGCTTTATAGATGGAAGAGGATGCGAATATGAAAATCCAAAAGAAAACCCTCGCCAAATAAAGATCTATAAAATCAAAAACAAAGGCCATATACTATACAAAACTCTACCTTATAGCAAACACATTCCTACCTTCTCAGACAAATGGGATTTTATTAAAAAATACTGGACAAAGAATCATAGACAGTTTATTCACTAGAGTATTGCCTACTTTCCACCAGCGTTCGCTTTGCCCCCTCCAATCTACCAGTAAATAGACCCAGTAGTTATTACCCAAATCTGAAAATTTGTTGACTCCTGCTTCTTTCTACAAGCAGTATGATTATTTTTTTACTCCTTGTAAGAAACGCTTCTGTAAGTAGTACTAATTGTGTAAACAGTAGCAAAACTATCACGGCCGTGACGGAAAAGGAACACAAGCATATTTTTGAAATCTGGTTAAAACAGTACAAAGGAGTCATCTTTAAAGTTGTCAGAGCCTATGCATTTAATATAATGGATCAGGAAGATCTCTTTCAGGAGATTGTGATTCAGGTATGGCATTCTGTTCCTGCGTTCCGTCAAGAATCAGCTGTGACAACATGGATCTATCGTATTGCATTGAATATTGCGATTAAATGGGTACGCAAAGAACAAAAGCACAATCAGACACAAACACTGGATCAGACAAATATATCTGAGCCAGTTTTGCTGGAAAATAATCCCAAGACAGATGAACGGCTGGACTGGCTTTATGAGCAGATCTCCCGACTGGATGCAATTGACCGCTCTCTTGCCTTACTGCTACTGGATGATTTTAGTTACAAGGAAATGGCGGGCATTGTAGGTATAACTGAGTCCAATGTAGGAGTCAGAATTAACCGGATTAAAAAACATCTTATCACAAAAGTTAAAAACGATTATGGACTTTAATGAAATGAAGACTATCTGGAATCTACAAAATAATCAGCCTCTCTATACCATTGATGAGCAGGCGCTGCATGAACGTATTCAGCAAAAAAAACAGCAGGCGTTTCACATTACTCAGATCAGTGAGCTGTTGCTAATCATTGTAAACCTGGGCTGTGGCTGCTTTATTGCCAGTATCAATAAGTCGAGTATATCCCTCTATCTACTTGCAGCTTGGATGTTGGTTAGTGGTTTGTATATACTGATAAGCCGTATCCGTCGGATTCATGGCAACAAGCGGTTTGATCGATCTATACAGGGAGATATGGAGCATGCACTTTCTGTAGCCACCTATCAGGTACATATTTCTCTTTTGGGAAGATGGAACATAGTACCTATTGGTATACTCGTGCTGTTTTCTCTTTTTGAAAATGGAAAACCTATCTGGATAGCCGTCGTATTGTTTATATTTCTGGCTCTGGTACACTACACAACAGGCTGGGAGCATAATCTCTACAAAACCCGCAAACGAGAACTGGAAACGTTGCAGAATCAGTTGAAAACAAACACTCCATCTGATATTCAAACTCATTAGACAGATCATAAAAGACTGACGATACGGATAACTAATTATCTGGCAGGGAGAGTATGTCCTATAGGGACAGCTGTAGCCATATCTTCCAACAAACAGAAATACATCTGTATATCCTACTCCATACTAACAACTATGCATTTAAACAACACAAACAATGAAAACAAAAACACTTTTGCAAGCAATCGTTTTGTTCCTGATCGTCACTAAACTATATAGTCAGGATCTGGCTGGAGAGTGGAACGGGAGTCTTCAAATACAGGGTAAACCTTTACGAATCGTCTTTCACGTGACTAAAATTAACAATGAATACAAAGCCACACTGGATAGTCCTGATCAAAATGCTGCAGGTTTGTTAGTAACAACTACGAGCTTTCACTATCCGAATGTAAAGTTTGAAATTACTGATCTGGGTATAGTTTATGAGGGATCAATGTCGTCAGAGGGTATTACCGGGAAATGGTTGCAGTCGGGTACCGCCTTCTTTTTGTCACTGGTTAAAAACACAGACATTTTACAAAAGGCAATAAAGTAAAGTCTTTTATTACTCCTATTACTACAACTATGTAAACCTTTGTCAAATCACTCTGCAATAAGGATGCAGAGTGATTTGCTTTGTTTGAAAGTATTATCTATCGTGAACAGACCTGCCACTAAACATATAAAATATAAACAACGACGTTACAACCCCTGAGACAATTCCTCTATATTTGCAAAAAAGCAAACTATTTGATGAAAAGACACTCACGATATAGTGTGAAAGCTATACTCAGTTTTTTGATAGCACTATGGGTGTTAAATTTCAGTATCGACTCGCCGGATGCTTATGTAGGTAATTCCCGTATTGTGCAATCTGTTCAGGAAGATTTGTCGGTAAATGACATTGAAAGTTTTGCAGAACTGATTGTCGAAAACTTTCTGGGACATATTAATGCAATCCCAGAACATGACGAGGCCGATGAACACTCAGATATTCAGAAGATAGTTGATTATGTATATATAGCACCTTTTTTTGTTATTACACCAGAAAATGGTGCTGAAATTACTCGGGTATTAACTGTATATCAGGAATGTTGTTACCCTGATCACCAACCCGATACAATTTCCCCTCCTCCTAAATCTAGGGCTTTCTCTCTTTTGGGATAAAGTATTCCTTTACTAAATTAGTATTCCACACTCAATACCATGTGGAGCATGGTATATTTTATTCTGGTTTCTGATTTCAAAGTAATTAGCCTCAATCACTGTTTTTCAATCTCAAAAAACAGGCCTGATTTTATTTCCTTCAGCCCATTAAAAGCTGTCACAATTTAAAAAATCAAAAAAGCTGAGGTTACAATTAGTATTTATATTCATAAAATGTCTACATGGAACTCCTTATCATACTTTTATTAATTATCCTCAATGGCATTTTTTCTATGTCTGAGATTGCCATTGTCTCTTCAAGAAAAACCCGTTTGGAACAGGCAGCTAAATCAGGTAATAGTGGTGCCCGTATTGCATTGAAACTTGCAGGTGAACCGAATACCTTTTTATCTACAGTGCAGATAGGTATTACTCTAATTGGTATTGTAACAGGTGTGTTTGGAGGGGCCAGTATGGCAGAGATGTTAGCACCTACGTTCGCTAAAATACCGCTTCTAGCGCCATATAGTCAAACTATTGCGTTAGCACTTGTGGTATTGTTAATCACTTATCTCTCACTGGTAGTAGGTGAACTGGTTCCCAAACGAATCGGGATGAATGCACCCGAAAAAATAGCCATGCTGGTAGCACGTCCTATGGACATCTTATCCAGAGTTACAGCACCATTTGTCTGGTTATTAAGTAAGTCAACAGAGTTCCTTCTAACCATCTTTCAGGTAAAGACATCAGAAGAAGCACCTGTCACGGAAGCCGAAATACGCTCTCTGATTGGACATGGTACCCGCAGTGGTATATTTGAAGAAATTGAACAGGATATTGTAGAACGCGTTTTTAATCTCTCAGACCGGAAGGCGGGATCGGTAATGACCAGCCGACTGGACCTTATCTGGCTGGATATAGAAGACTCCTTAGCGACAAATCTCAAAACCATAGCAGAAACAGATCAGGAAGTTTTCCTGATCGGACGAGAAAACATTGATCAGATAGAAGGAGTAGTAAGTACAAAAAAGTTGCTGGATGCATTGATTCAGCAAAAGCTTAGCCGTCTGGAAGAAGTTATGCTTAAACCTGTATTTGTTCCTGAATCCATGGATGCCTTTCGGATACTAGAATTGTTAAAAGATGCACAAGTTCCGGCAGCTGTGGTGATAGATGAATTTGGTACGGTTCAGGGATTGGTAACCTTACAAGATCTGTTTATGGCAATGGTTGGAGAAGGTGAAGGAGGCAGTGAAGAAGAAAAATGGATTGTTACCAGAGAAGATGGGTCCTGTCTGGTTGACGCCCGCCTACCAGTAGATGAATTCATTCATTACTTTGAACTAGATGACGTAGATGACGAAGACAGAGCAGGATTTCATACGGTTGGAGGTTTGATACTTGATCTGGCAGGCCGCATACCTAAAACAGGTGAAGTCTTTACCTGGCATACCTATAAACTGGAAGTAGTAGATATGGATGGCAATCGAATTGACAAACTTTTGGTGAGCCAAAATATTTAATAACAGCGTAACAAAGTTATATTTTTCAAAAGAATGGCATTACCTCTGGAAACTGTCCAGTGAAAATGCCATTCTTTTAGGTTTATCAGGCTGCATACATACCGTTTCACTTATACACTCTGTACTATCTTTTATACTTTTCACAAAATATGCATAAGAAATGCTGAACAGAGGATTACAAAAAGTTGTTTGGCGTGTAATCAATATCAACTAAAAGACTATGCAGGACATCGGACCACTTCTTACTCTTTATAAACAAAATCACCGGCTTCCTATCCTTCTTATCTCTCCCACATTCGGACATCTCTCTCCGGAAATTGCCAACCAGTACGGTCTTACTCATCGCAAAAATCATTATTTTTTCTTCTTTATGATTGAAGGTTTTACTGAGCACGGCGTTGACCTCCAACAATTTGAAATAAAAAACAACCAACTTCTATTCATCCTTCCCCACCAGATCCACCAGCTGCCATCTGGCCAAAAAGGTACCGACTATTTCAAACTCGGGTTTGATGAAAGTTGTTTATCCCTGTTACCCAAACAATATCCTTTTCTGATCAATCCACTCAATAACCAAAAGATCTCATTTACCCCATCAGCAGCGACGAGACTAAAATCTATCTTCGGAATATTACAAGAATTACTCCACGAAATGGATACAGATCCGGAACTCATTCTTGCACATCTCAATAGCCTGTTAACAGAGATCAACACTGCCTATTTTGCGACAGACAAACGTCCTGTAGATGAAAAGCTATCCAAATACATCTCTTTTAAACTCTATGTAGAAAACAATCTCACTGACCATACCCCAATACAGAATATTGCAGAGGAACTGACGCTTAATACCAACAGCTTATATACTATTGTTAAACACTATTCCGGACTTTCTCCCAAAGAATTTATAACCAATCGTCTCATACTGGAAGCCAAACGCCGTCTGTATTATTCAGAAAGTCATTCTATCAAAGAACTGGCCTATGATCTGGGTTTCAATGATCCGGAATACTTCTCCCGTCTGTTTAAAAAGGTAACCGGTAAAACCATCAATATCTTTGTTCAGGATTTGTCAGGGTACTAATACGTTTTGTCCGGCTCCTTTTGTACTGTTCTCCTGATCTTTGTTCTATTACTAAAAACGTAAATCATGAACAGAAAACTAGGAAAAAATGGCCCTGTTGTATCCGCAATAGGTTTAGGTTGCATGGGAATGTCTGGTGCCTACGGACAAAGTGATGACAAAGAATCTATCGCTACCATCGAAAGAGCCCTGGAACTCGGACATAACTTTTTGGACACTGCAGATTATTACCTGATGGGACATAACGAAGAACTTATCTCTCAGGCAATAAAAGGTAAACGGGACAAAGCTTTTCTTTCTGTAAAAACGGGTCAAATGGTTGCTCCTGGTCCTAACAAATCAATGGGTCGTGGTCCAGTAAATACCCATCCTGACTACATCCGCAATGCGGTGATGTTTAGTCTTCAGCGTCTCAAAACTGATTACATTGATCTGTATACGCCTGCACGGGTAGATCCCACTATTCCTATTGAGGACACGATGGGTGCACTAGCGGATCTTGTGCAAAAAGGTATTGTTCGATATATTGGTTTGTCTGAAGCTTCTGCTGAAAGCATTCGGAAAGCGGCAAGTGTTTATCCGATTACGTCTCTACAGATTGAATATTCTCTCTGGAGCCGCGAGATTGAAGCGGAAGTACTTCCAACAATTCGTGAATTGGGTATAGGTCTGGTTGCCTATTCACCTCTGAGTCGCGGATTTTTAACTGGTGAATTCAAAACCCCCGAGGATCTGAAAGACAATCGTGTCCATATGCCACGCTTTCAGGGAGAGAACTTTTATAAAAACCTGGAACTGGTAGAAAAGATCAAAACGCTGGCAGCAGAAAAAGGCTGCACTCCTTCTCAGCTAGCTATTGCCTGGGTGCTTGCTCAAGGGGATGATATCATTACTATCCCAGGCACCAAACGCATCAAATACCTGGAAGAAAATAGTGCAGCTGAAAATGTGCAGCTTACCACAGAGGACTTACAGACCATTGAAGCTATTATGCCAGCAGGAATCGTCTCTGGCAATCGTTATCCTGAAAGATTTATGCAGGATTTAAATAAATGATTAGAGCAAATAAAGTCAAACATTTTGTTACTTACTGGTTGGAGCAGATGTTCAAACCAGTAAGTATAGTAGAACAGCAACAACATAAAAAACTTAATCTTCTACACACCTAGAAAGAGACTTTACAACCTGGCAACCAGGATCTGATTTCTGCAACTGTCTCCTCTCTCATTGGATTACCTTTCAGACTAAGCTCTTTCAGATTTATCAAATTACGAATTTCAACAGGTAGGCTTGTGAGATGATTATAAGATAAACCCAGAGACATTAGTTTAGTCAGGTTTCCTATTTCTGCTGGAATTGAGATAAGATTGTTTCTTCCTACCTCTAATTCAAGAAGAATTGGCAGATTCCCTATTTCAGCGGGTAAAGTCGTAAGACAGTTATATGCCAGATAGAGACTACTTACATTTGTCAGATCACCAATTTCAGGAGGTAAAACACGAATTTTGTTTTGTAAAAGGGCTAGTACTTCCAGACCTGACATACGAGTGATCCCAATAGGAAACTCTTCCATTTGGTTGTCTGTTGCGTTCAACAAAGCTACCTGTTTTAGATTACCTATCTGTTCGGGTAATGTAATCAGATTGTTATGCCAAAATTCCAGTTTGTATAGTTGAGTCAGATTACCTATCTCATCCGGAAGGCTAGTCAATGACTTATTAAAGGATATATTCAGCACTTCCAATTGTGTTAGTTGGTTAATCTGAGGAGGAATACTCGTTACTTGGCTCTCACTGATTTCTAAACGGGTAAGTTGAGTCAGATGCATAATCAGAAGTAAGATCTCCGGACTATTCAAATCCTTCATTTCCATTCTCTTTAGCTGATACAAGCCATTAATTTGCCGCACTAATGGAATCTTAGAAACATACTTATCTGGATAAATCCGTTTATAGAGATCTTTAACAACTGTTTGAAATGACTGAATGTCTAGCTTTAATGTTTTTGCCAGCTTTAATCCTAGTTGAATACTGTCCAACTGCCCTGAGTATAAAAGCCGATATACATTCTCTTGTTCCTCCTGACTAAGCGACATGGGGTTATACAGAATAAAATATTTACTTTTCCTGAATTATACAGCAAATTGCATAATGATACAAAATAATAGATTCACGCCATGTATTTAGGTAATGATATTCAGCAAGTCCCTATTTATTCTTTACAACCAGACGATGTAACGGCCAATAAACATTTCAGGATGTATCACTTTGAGGGTACTTTACCTGATCAGTCAGAACTTCTGATACCTCACCGCAAGGACTATTATCTGTTCGTTTTTATTCGAAAAGCAGGTGGTCGTCAATGGATAGATATGACCCCCTATACACTTAAAGACAATACTATCTACTTTACAGTACCCCACCAGGTTATTGTAAAAGATAGCATTGATCATCTATGGAGTACTGGCATTGCTTTTACTACTGAGTTTTTGTCGTTTCAGGAAAATGCATCCTTAAGTAATCTCCCATTGATCCAAAATCCCCGAAACGGTCATGAACTATTACTTACTGAGACAGATACTGCTTTTGTAGAAGACATCCTGGCAAAGATCACCAGTGAATACCTACATCCCAGTGAATGGCAGCAACGCATGCTGGCAGCTTACCTGACAGTATTGCTTACGTATCTGAGTCGCCTGTATACAGAGCAATTTACGGATGAAGATAATACAGCGAACAAGCCTGTTTTACAAAGCTTTCAGGCAAAACTCAATGAGTCTTTTCGCGAACTGCATGAGGTAAGTGACTATGCATCCCTACTCAATCTATCAGCCGGACATTTAAGTGAGATGGTAAAAATGCAAAGTGGAAGGCCTGCAATTAAACATATCCATGATCGGCTGATACTGGAAGCCAGAAGGCTGCTCTTTCATACTAATGATTCCTTAAAGGAAATTGCCTTTGATCTGGGCTTTTCGGATGCTTCTTACTTTAATCGATTCTTCAAACGCGAAACAGGTGTAACTCCTGCGGACTATCGGGACACTACCCGTAAAATGTACCAGTAATACCGTTGGATGTGTCACTTCCAGGCACGTTACACACTGTAGTTTTGTACTGTTATTCAAATTAAGACAAACATATGAAAACAGTACTCATCACAGGAGCCAACAAAAGTATTGGCTTTGAAACAGCCAGACAATTATTACAACAAGGATATTATGTATATCTGGGTTGCAGAGATCTGCAAAAAGGTCAACAAGCAGTGAGTCAGTTACAATCAGAAGGTTTAACGCAGGTAGAGCCTATCCAGATTGATGTAGATAGTCTGGAATCTATACAGGCAGCACGCCAGACACTTGGTCAAAAAACAAAAGTGCTGGATGTGCTGGTTAACAATGCAGGTGTCAGTGGTATCTTGCCACAACCTGCACTGGAAACAGATATCAATCTCATCAGACAGGTTTTTGAAACCAACTTCTTTGGAGTTATAGCAGTTACCCAGGCATTTATTGATATGCTAAAGCTATCTTCTGAACCAAGAATTGTAAACGTTACCTCAGGTCTTGGCTCAATCACCTTACAGAATGATCCGGCATGGAAATACTACCATGTTAAACTAGCAGGTTATTTTCCATCCAAAGCTGCTCTTAATGCCTATACTACCGTATTGGCTTATGATCTACGTGATACTGCATTTAAAATAAATGCTGTTGACCCAGGGTATACTGCGACCGATTTTAATCATCATTCCGGTCCCGGCACGATACCCGATGCGGCTGCCAGAGTAGTAAAAGCTGCCACGTTTGGTCCGGATGGCCCTACAGGTCAATTTTTCAGTGATGATAATTCACCTGAAACTGGAATCAGTGCATGGTAAAATGCAGGTATTAGTACAATAGGAAAGCCATTTTTACTTCAATTGATAAAGCCTAACGAGTGTAGTTCTCGTTAGGCTTTATTCTTTTAGGAAGAATATACTGATATAATCTACAACGCAACTGATAAACTCACTACATCAGCACAGAAAGAGTAAGCTCAAAATACTTGTTGTGCTTAGCTTACATTTCTACAGCTGTAAAACCATCTCCTACAACCATTACACAAAAATGTGTAAAATTATTCCAACTCAGTTCGCAGATTACTTCAACAACAACACGGAATTTTACTATCTTGCTCCACAACTACATCAATAAACTAATCATAGGAAAGAATCTTATAAAACTTCCAAGTACCCAATGTGATGGGTACTTAGAACAGAACTATTCATAACAGCTAAGTAAAGTTAAGTAACTCATGTCCTACACCTATCTTATTTCATCGGTCTGCCGAAGACCAACCATTCAACAAATTGCACTATTTTTGGTAACAACACTTATTCCGGTAGCAATCTTTTTCAATTGTGCCTTAGCCCAAACAAATCAAACCGATGTTTCTTCGTTTGTTGATCCACATATTGGGACGGCACATTGTCGCTGGTTTCATTTTACCCCTGGAGCTATTCCTTTTGGAATGGCTAAGCCCGCCCCGTCAACCAACGGACATTATGGTAATAACTCAGGATGGGAAGCAGTAGGATATGATTTTAGGCATGAGTCCATTGAAGGCTTTGCTAATTTTCACGAGTTTCAGATTGGCGGAATTGTCTTTGCGCCTATAAACGGTAAGCTACAAACTATTCCAGGAAAGCTGGAAAACACAATGGAAGGCTATCGTTCTGCTTTTGATAGGAAAGATGAACACGCAACAACTGGCTACTATTCAGTAGTACTGAAAGAGTATGGTATCAAAGCTGAATTGACATCTACCGAGCGGGTAGCTTTTCATCGGTATACATTTCCGGAAGGACGTGAGTCACATATTTTATTTGATATTGGAAATCGCCAGGGAGAAAGCGGACGTGTAAAAGATGCTAAGGTATATATTACTCCCGATGGACGAATTGAAGGGTTTGTTACTACACTGCCAGAATATGTTCAAAAATATCAGCCCGGAGCAGAAGTAAGTATGTATTTTTCAGCGGTTGTTGATAAAAAGCCAGAGGCTGTTGGTGTGTTTAAAGGTAATGAGCAGCAAGCAGGCAAGACAGAAATTGTGGGTGAGGGTTCCGGTTTATATCTAACCTTTTCAACTAAAGCAAATGAATCTATTACGATCAAAGCAGGGCTTTCTTATACTTCTATTGAAAATGCACGGCTGAATCTTCAGACTGAAGCTCCTGCCCTTACCTTTGATCAGGCAAAAATGCAGGCCCTTGCCAAATGGAATGCCTATCTGGGCCGCATTCAGGTAGAAACACCTAACAAACAAGACAAAGTAAAATTTTATACTGGCCTCTATCACGCATTGCTGGGTCGGGGACTGGCTAGTGATGTCAATGGAGCCTATCCAAAAAATGATGGGACCATAGGCCAGATTCCACTAGATAAAAACAAACGTCCACTCCATCATCATTACAATACGGATGCGATCTGGGGCGCCTTCTGGAACCTCACTCAGCTTTGGGCATTGGCTTATCCCGAATATTATTCAGAGTTTGTCAAAAGTCAGTTGCTTGTCTATAAAGATGCTGGATGGCTGGGTGATGGTATTGCCAACAGCAGATATGTGTCGGGGGTAGGGACTAACTTTGTCAGTCTAACATTAGCAAGTGCGTATATGTGTGGAATCCGGGATTTTGATGTAAATATGGCTTATGAAGCTTCTTTAAAAAATGAGATAGATGGGAACAATCGTCCGAGAGGTGCAGGCAAACTGGATGTAGAACGCTTTGTGACATATGGCTTTGTGAATCACCTGGATACAATGGCGGCCCCAGATGAAGCCTGGCGCTTCTCAGGCTCACACACACTTGAATATGCCTTCAGTTCATTTGCTGTTGCTCAATGGGCAAAGCTGTTGGGAAAGGAAAACGATTATGCCAAGTTAATGCCCTTGTCTAAAGCCTGGGAGAAAATTTATGATCCCCAGATACAGTTTATGCGCCCCAAATATGCCAACGGAAAATTTATTGACAACTTCAAACCAACACAGGTATGGCGGGGATTTCAGGAAGGTAATGCCTGGCAATATACATTTTATGTACCTCATGAACCCGAAAGTCTGGTTGCAAAAGTTGGGAAGGAACGATTCAATGCACGACTTGATAGCATTTTTACTGTTTCTCAGAAAGCTGTTTTTGGTGGAGGAAAGACCATAGATGCCTTTGCCGGTCTGGAAGGCTTATACAATCATGGCAATCAGCCCAATCTGCATATTTCCTGGTTATTCAATTATTCAGAAAAACCTTCTCTGACTCAGAAATGGGTACGGGCTATCTGCAATGAATTTTATGGAACTGAGCCTGTACACGGATATGGTTACGGGCAAGATGAGGATCAGGGACAACTGGGAGCCTGGTATGTAATGGCTAGTATGGGACTATTTGATGTAAAAGGTCTTACAGAAACAACACCTAGCTTTGGAATAGGCAGCCCGCTTTTTGATCGTATTGTGATTAAGCTTAACAACAAATACTATAAAGGAAAACAATTTGTGATAGAGTCTCGAAACAATAACAAAGAAAATCTGTATGTACAGTCGTTTTCTTTGAATGGGAAGAAGCTTGCAACACCTTTTATCCCATTTTCGTCTGTGACAAATGGAGGAACTTTATTGCTACAAATGGGTAACAAACCTAAAGACAAACAGTAGTAGTTTGTAAAAATGGATGGAGAAGAAAACATGAGTCATCCCGAGTGTTGGAGAAAACAATATCACATCCTTTAAAAAAAGAGAAACAAAGTAGTTACAAAGAGAATTGTGATGCCTTCAATCGCGAGTGGTCGTATAGGTGCGTAGGGAATCTTTTCTCCGCGAGGCTGGCCTTTGGCCTTGCGGGTTGAAGGATCGGAGAAAAGTGCCCTTTTTTGCTTACTTTTTTGGGCAAGCAAAAAAGTAAGAGGTCAATGGAAGAATGATGACAGGGACAATAAACAAATGACGAGAGAGTAATTCTCAAAAATTACACTAAGCCCATACTTTTCAAAAGCATAGGCTTGGGTTTTACTCATATCCAACATTCGGGACGATTCATGTATATCCTTACAAATCAGTTTACTTGTTTATTATTAATGTAGAAGATCTTTATACTCTAAAACAGAATAGTAAATAAGAATTTTGAAGAAAAATTGTTATATGATAAAATAATGGTTATCATTCATCTGGTACACGTATATATAGCATCAATACACAAACTATGAAAAAAACAGATACATTTTTAGGTACTCTCATTGGAATTTTCGGGTCTACATTTATTATTTCAACACTTGCAGCAGAAGCTTGCACATCATCAGGTCCTTGTGGAGCAGGAATTTGCATGTTGATGTGGCATCTGGTAGGAGTACCTCTGGGAATTATAGCGGGAAACTTAATCGTTACAGGTTGGCGTCGATATATTCACAAATCATCCTAATTCCTGAAGAAGAAAATAACAAAGTTGATCCTATACGAGATAATCTTATGTATTAGTTATCTTTCATCCATATAGAGAAAAAACTATTTCTTAAGGTCAGAACTTTAGAATCATGTCATGCCAGATTTCTCCACCATGTACAGATTGGGATATACCTAAATCTGCAAATCCAAATTTCTCATAGTATGAAATTAAGTATTCTTTACAAGTCAATGTAATGCCAGCTCTGTTTTGCTCTTTTGCTTTCTCAATAAGGAAATTGATTAATTTACCCCATACCCATTATTTCTATACTCTGGCAATACCGCAATCCCAAAAATAGATTGCCAGGCCCCATTGTCATTGTGCAATTCTGCCTGAGCAAACATCTCATCTACAATTGTTTGATTATTGGTTACCATGCCATTGATATAGCCAATAAGCTGTTCATTGTCTTCTAATAACCAAAAGTGTTGCGGAAAAACCTGAAGTCGTTTTGAAAAAGAATCCAAGGATGCAGCTTCATTTGGAGGAAAACATATACTTTCAATCTGGTATATCGGTTCTAAATCCTTAATTGTTGGATTTCTGAAATTCATATTCTCATTCAATTTTTACGTGGTTTCTACAGTCAAATGAGTTCAAAAGACAAACCAAAGATCTGCTCCAGCCTTCTCTGCAAATTTATGAAGATAAACCATGGGACTTAATACAGCCTGCTTCAGTAAATAGCCCTTATACAACCAGCTTATTTTTGTTGTATAAGGGCTATTTACTAGATTAGATGCACATTTACCTATAAACATAAGTAAACGACCTCTTTATTTTTCATATATCAACTCAGATTCCTGAACAACCAGTGTATCTCCGGTATTCAAGGCTTTATATCCTGTAGGGTCAAAGGAATTATTATATCTTGCTGAGTAATAACTATACCCTCCACGTTGTGTAAGCAGAAAAGAAAGCATAGGAAATGTTAATTGGCTGGAAGTATACTTTGCGTAGCTACCTACTACACTTTGAGCAATAGTTTTATATCCTGATGAAGTAGAAACAGGGAATCTGTTTTCGTACAAAGGCTTATATTTTTGAATAGCCAGCATTAACTCATACATGTAATCTACCTCAAATCTTGCAGTATCCTGAGGTACAAAATAGATCATGTTATCATGAAACTCTACATGAAAATTTCCTGCATAACGACCTATCTTAGCATTATCCTTTGCCAGAATCTTTACAGTATCTCTATCACTAGAAGCAATTACCCCTGACTTAGGTTTAATAAAATCCCAAGGCTCATGGAAACGATTTGTAAAATCAGTAATAATGGCTTGATCTTTTACTTCACCTTGTTTTGTAAAAAGACGGACATCAGAAGTAACAAAAATTTCTTTAGTATGATAAATAGAGGGATATAACAGAACAGGCTCCTCGTCTTTCTTACAAGAAGAAAGTACTAAGATACTAACCAAGACATACAAATATCGAGTCAATCTCGATGCCAAATAGCTGGTAGAGAATGTTTTCATTGAGTGTTACTTTGTAAAAGTTAGCAGAAGATTTTTTGGCAATTTTACGATTTTTCCCGTAGAATCATCACATGATCTTAGTGATAATAAATTGCTCCTATAGCACTCTAAACTTTACAAACAATTTATTTATTCCAGCATGCACAATCACAACAGGTCCCATAAATAAAGTAAAGTCCGATTTCCGAGCAGTTAACTTCATCATAATTGCTCAATATCTGAAAGAATCCGGATGCCACTCCTTTTCATTAATTCACTTGCATTGAAGTCAGTACAAATCCCTTCAGTAAGGGTATAGTCAAATATCATTTTACCTTCCCGAATGGCACTATTGAAACTGTAGTTAGCTACAATCATATGGTTGGCGGCTAGCTTTGCCAGTTCCAGATCGTGTGTCGAAATAATACCAAAAGCATTGAGTTCGTTTAATTGTCTGATTAGAGAAACACCTCCTCTATATCGATCCTGGGAGTTGGTTCCTTTAAAGATCTCATCCAATAAAAAGAATAATGGTTGCTGCTGCTCCAATAATTTCAGTAATTGTTCTATTCGCTTGAGCTCTGCATAAAACGAAGATACCCCTTCTTCGAGATTATCCTGTGTACGCATACTTGTAAATAACATCATATTAGACACTCGCCCGGATTGGGCACAACAGGGAGCACCCATTAAAGCCAGAACCAGATTGAGGCCAACAGTTCTCAGAAATGTACTTTTCCCGGCCATGTTAGATCCGGTAATAACAGCAATCTCTCCCCTACCCTTTAAAGTAAAATCATTGCAAATCCTCCGATCAGGATGTAGTAAGGGATGGCCCAATGTTTTAAACTCAATCACATAGAGTTCATCCTGTATTTGAGGAAAGATAAAGGAAGGATTGGAGTAAGCAAAACCTGCTATACTATTCAAAACCTCAAACTCACTGACAGACGAAATCCATTCTTTAAGAAAATTCCTGTTTTTGTGCTTCCACTTTTCTGTCTGAAGGATCAGGTAAATATCCAGCAGCCAGAAGGTGTTAAAATAGACAGTATAAAAAGGATTTCTTCCTACCGGATTGGCTCTGGTACCTCTTAGCTTAAATACATCCAGTATATTTTTTAGTTTGTCGATTTCCTGTGCGGCAGAATAGTTGTTCTGACTAAAAACAGAATGTAGCTGAACAAGCAGTCGGGCATGAAACTGTTCTGTTTCAATTCGGGTAATCAAAGCCTGATATCCTGCCAGTATTTTTACATTCTGGTGTGTATTGTCAATAGTCTCCTCTGCCAGAGGCTCTACTTTTTTTAATACAAAAAAATTGATTACCAGAAGTACTAGAAGAGGAATCATATCCAGCAAGGCTGTCGAACTAAAGATATTAGCCAGTGCATAGATTGTGGCAACAGCAGTCAGGACACCAAGTGAAATTGCCGTCACCAAATGTTTCGTTCGATGAGGAAGCAATACCTCTGGTTTTTCTACCCAGGTAAGCAGTTTGGCATAATCGCTTTTTGCATTCTGGTGATGCATACCTGCTGCCTGGAAGTCCTGTCGCCATTCCACCTTTGGAGTCAGTTCTTTTACAGCCTGTTGCCTTTCCAGAATACTAGTATTCGCAGCGGGTTCGGATAGCCATTCAGCCAGACGCATGCTTCCGGATTCTGTTGTTGTCCGATTGATCAGTTGAAAAAGGGAATGTTTTCCAAAAACATCCAGATCAGCCGCATAGGGATGTTCTCTATTGACAAAGATCTCTCCTGTAGGAAAATCAGACAATCGATTGCTTGACCTCGCTGCCTCCTGTTCATTCACTTCTTTAAGAAAGGCCGTTTGCTTCTTCACATAAAGCAATGCATTGTAACGTTTAATCATTATACCCAACACAACTAAACAAACCGGAGCCACAATGAGCAATGGAGCTAATGCCCTGTTGTTTGCCAGTATAACCACAACGATGGCAGAAGCCAGAAAAACAGCTATCCGTAGCAAAGAAAGACGACTTAATTCTGCTTCCGTTTTTGTAAGAGTATCCTGATACTGAGCAATCTTTTGATGATATAGATCCATAGATCGTATGTACACTAGTTAATTTCAACTTTTTATATGCAATATAACAATGAGTATAATGGATAAACATTGTGTATGCATGCACTATATTTCAAATTAGGGCCACTAGTTTAAACTTTATTTTTCATCTTAACTAATGATTCTATTGCGGGGAAGGGTGAGGGCATTATTATCATTTTTTCAAATGTAATAGCAATATTTCCTTAATAGTAAGTGATTCTTCTAAAAAGCTTTCAACAATAACCCCATTGGGATCTACAAGGAAGATAGTGGGATAATGAGTTATTTTATATAACTCTTTAATAGGGCTATTAGCAGAAGCAACCATTTGAGGCCAGTCAATTTTTTTTTGTTTTATATAAGAAGAAACAGCCTCTGGAAAATCTAGAGCAACTCCTAAAACCTTTAGTCTAGGCTGTGAAGAATTTATTTTATTTACTAATGGTACAATTGTTTCCTCCAATCGGAAAGTACTGGCGCCACAGGTAGAATTCCAAAAATATAGTAATGTATATGATCCTCTATAATCAGACAATTTTATTGAATCCTGATTTAGAGTCATTCCTGCAAATAAAGGGGCTAAATATCCTTTTTGGGTAGAAGAAATACTTCTTGAGTTTGCATTTTTACTCAAAGTAATAACCTCACCATCCTTTTTTACATCTTTAATAAAAAGAGTATCAGAATCCAGATTGAAATAATCGCCTTCTCTAAAAGGCCCTACAGTAATCCCATTCTTATTATTCTTAACAAAAATCTGTGGCTCAGATTTATAGTTGAAACCACTCAGAAACCTGGAGGAGAGTAATACAGTATATGACGTGTTATGATATGTAAATAGCCCTTTCCTACTTTCCAGATACCGATAATTCAAACTCCTAAATTCCCCATTATTATTTTGCACATCTAATACTTTAATCTTTGTGGAGGAGGTTTGTATCTGGCCATCCTGAAACCGTTGAAATGTAATAATATGTTCTTTACCACTAAAAAGTGTCCCGGAGACTTTTTTTAATTTAACGGGCTTGTCATTTATTAAATCACCATTCCCATCCTCATCCAGGATATAATACCAGGTATTTCGTTTTTTTCCGATTAGACCTCTTATGTAAGTAGTAATAGTAACAGGTGTGCAACTGAGGGTATCTACTCCCCATTTCTGAATAACTCCCTTTAAGAATGAAAAAGGCATATCTCCCCGTTTATAAGCCTGATAAATCACTTGCCCGTAATCGATAAACTCAGATACTCTTCTGACACTGTCAAAGTCTTTAGGAACATTTTTCAAATCAGGAAAAGCTTTATTCCAAACAGTATTAGAATCAAAGCTCATCAGTGTCTGTATATCTGATGTGCTATCACTAGTATGCTTTCCCATCAGAATCTGAATGAGTAACGGATTTGTGACATTCTGGCTATAGACAATAGCTACATTTAAAATACTAAGAAAAAAAAGAAATACGCCCTTCATATATTTTCAGCTATTGTATGAATATGTCTAACAGAAAAGCTATCAACTTAATGACTCATCTTTTGTTATAGTGATATATAACTCTTGAAAGAGAAGTATCAACCAAATCTATACCTTTTGCTTTAATTGACATTATAATCAAACTAGAATTTCAAAATATCTACTATACATCAGAATAATTTTATCATAAAATAAACAAGGTATTAATAGATAATATTCATTCCACAACAGGTAACTCGCTTTATCTCATCCTGCTTCTAAAATAACCTGCCAAAACTCGGATTTTATTCAAGCTATTTTCAGATGTTCTGCTTATTTAGCATTGCAAACTGAATAAGTAAGTATAATCAGAGGCAGAGAGAAATAAAAAGCCAATCCTATGAAAGATTGGCTTTTCATATAGTAGTATGTTCGAAAATCTCTGGCTACATCAACCAGATTATGAATAACGAAACTGGAAATAGTAGCTCGCTTACAATCCTTTCAGCCTCAAATTACGGTATTCTACTTTCATGGGTGGACCCACATGCACCTGCATACCCAACAATCCTGCCATTTTACGATTGGCCGTGTCATTGTCCGTTACATCGCTGATGAGCACCCCATTGATGTAATGCTGCAGACGGTTCCCTTTGATTACCAGACGAATCTCATTCCAGTCCTCGCTTTTAACGACATTTTTCAAAGATTCTGCCGTAGCAATCGAATCCGTTACATAGAGACCCTTCCACGCATTGTTTTCTATATCATCCGACAGATTTGCAGAGGGATGCGCCAGCGGATTAATAGTTGTTTTCTGGCCCCGGTAAGCCAATGTTGTTCTGGCCCGTTCCTCATAGTTTTGCCCTGTATAGTGGTTATTTCCATCAATATCAGCCTGATAACCTTTGAGAGCGAAGGGAATTTGCTGCAGTTGCTCACTCCGGTAATTAATGCCTGAGTTACCGGATTTTGTGATCCGAAATTGCCCTTTCAGTTCGAAATCTCCAGGCTTTCCATCTCTCCAGATGATAAATGAGTTAGTTTTCAACGGTTTGTCAGGTGTGATTTCACCTACCAAACTCCCATTTTCTACTCGCCAGTAGCTGGCATCTCCCTCCCAACCATTGAGTGTTTTTCCATCAAATATGGATACAAAACCCTCTTTATCTTTTTTCGGGCTTGATTTGTCTGCCTTAGTTTGGCTAAAAACAGGAGTTTTACCCATTCCAGCCAGCAACACACTAAGGATAGCCGTTGCCAGATAGAGAGGTAGTTTTATTCTTTTTATCATAGGACTAGTCGCTTTCAGAATGGATAAAGGCTATTTACGTTGGGCTGTCTGGTTATTTTTTGTGTATACCGGACTTTCTTTATTACCTCCTGCCATCAGGAAAGCCAGCAGGTCTTTCAATTCTTCTGGATTGAGTCGATTGATTAATCCAGGCATCATAATGGAAGAACGGGCAATCTTAACACTGACCACATCCTTTTTGGGAATTTCCCGGATTACATCAGGCGCAAAAGGGTTTTGAGAAATAAAGAACGTACTCTTATTTTCATTGGTCTGGCGACCCAAAACAGAACTGCCGTCCTTCAAGGTATATACAGTAGATGCATACTGATCCGACACCTCTTTATTGGGATCAATGATATGTTCCAGCATATCGTCTGTAGAAAACCGAGTACCTAACTGTGTCAGGTCAGGGCCAATAGTTCCACCTTCACCCCGCATGGCATGGCAGGACTGGCAAAGCACAGCAGCAAACATGTTCTTCCCATTTTCAAAATTCCGATTGATTAATCCACTATCGATAACAGCTTTGGCCTCTTCTACACTCCAGTCTCTACCGGGGCCTTTGGGTAAAACCAGAGTAGCCAATTCATTCCCTGACTGAGTGACGAGATCCCCACCGGATAATTTATTGTAATGCTCAAACTTATTTTTAGGTACACTGGCTAAAGCTGACTCACGTGCTTTATTGATAAAGCCAATATAGCTCATGCCACCTTTATACCCGAATGCTTTCTTAAACCAGGCAAAATACTTCTCGTATAATTCTGGAGTCCAGCCTGTTTTTGCTGTACTCAGCACAGTAGCCAGATAGGTTTGCTGGGCAGGTGGTACTTTAGCCAGCATTCCTGCAATATCTAATCCATACTGTGGATTTCTTAGGATCAGGTCGGAAGAATTACTTACCGTTTTCTCACTAGCATCGTCTTTTGCTTTTTCCAACAAAGCCAATGTTTTTTCTACAGCTCCAGGTGCCTCTATATACACCAGCACCTTGCTCAGTGAACGGTTCACTGTATTTGTCTGAGCGGGATAATGCGGATTTAAATACTTCACTACCTCTTCTTTTATTTTGCCTTCTGGCTTTCCCATCCGGGCAAAAACCAGCTCAAAGGCCCGTAACAGATCCACTTGCTGCTGTTCGGATAATTTACTGTAGTCAATGCGGGTAAGTGCCTCTAACACGGCAGTCTTTGTATCCTTTTTGCCCTGACGAGCTAGTGCTATCATGGATTCAATCACTGTCTGGGCATCAGTCTCGTTCAGGGCTCGCTGTTGCCATTCACTTATGGGTTGGTGCTCTATGGCGATGCGGGCAGCATAGCGAATAGATCGGTCTTTATGCTTCAGATTAGGCCAGGCAGCCTCTACAGCACCAGGCTGTGGCTTTCCATGATACTGCTCCAGACTTCTTCGTAATCGGGTATCTTCATTCAACTCAGCAACCACAGTATTATCAGCTGGCTTGTTTTTAGCATCTGTATAGCTTATCCGGTATAAATCCGAATCCAGTCTTCTCCCTCCCGTTAAAAAATACAGAGAGCCATCCGGGCTAAAAACACCATCAGTCAAAGGCAAGGGAGATCCGGAAACAAACTCTTCTCCTTTTGCATTATAGGTAGCACCATTGGGTTTAATTGAAATCGCATAGATAATGCCAAAACTCCAGTCAAAGGCAAACAACGATTTCTGATAGACTTCCGGAAAATGAGACTTTCTGCCATATTCCAGACTGGTGGGTGAGCCTTGTCCAATATTGAGAATAGCTGGCAGGTTGTCAGGATACGTCGGAGACCATACACTGTTGCCTGTACGCCAGCCAAACTCACTGCCACTGGTGACATGCAGAATGCGGGTTGGCCGATACCAGGGCATACCAAAGTCCCATTCCATATCGGAGTCATAAGCAAACAATTCACCCCGATCATCAAAAGCAATATCATAGGTATTTCGAAATCCTGCACTAATTAATTCCCAACGGTTTGTAACCGGGTCTACCTTCGCAATCCAGCCACCGGGTGCCATCCGGTCGTTGGCATGACCTCTGGGATCTTTAATCAAGGGAAATATATTATCTTCCTGCCAGTTGCGGGGTAATCGATAGGCATCCATTTCAGGAACATTGGTGTAATTACCTGCCACTATGTACAGCGACTTGCCATCAGGTGAAAGTTTAATACTGTGAGGTCCGTGTTCTCCATCCCCATTGAGCTGTTTCATCAGTGTAATTTTATCAAACTGATCGTTGCCATCAGTATCTTCGAGTCGGTAAAGGCCGCTAAGCTTGTCAAATTCTTTGTTTTCATCACCAGCTGTTCCCCAACTGTTAACCATTACAAACAAACTGTTAAAAGCATATAGCAGTCCTTGTGCATACCCCATGGAAACTATCGTATCGGGTTGGTTCCCAATAATAAGCTTTTCTACCTTTGGCTTAGTGGTGTCACCAACAGGCGGTAATTCTAACCTATATAAACTTCCATACTGATCGGAAGCAATCATACGACCTTTGGAATCAAAAGTCATTGATACCCATGAACCTTGCTTATTTTCTGAGGGACTATACAGATGTTCTGCCCGGAAGCCATCAGGTAGTTTAAGTTTATCAAGCTTAGGATTTCCTGTGCTAACCTGCTTCAGGTCTGATTCTTTTGTATCCTTATCCCCACTGCATGCGGTGGTCATGAGGGCCATTAACGCAATGGATAGTAGCTTTAAGGACAGATAGTTTCTGAACATACAATTGGGATTGAGGGTAAAATGGTCTGGGAAATGGTACAAACGACTAATTTAGAAAAGATGCACATACTATAAAGATCATGAGCAGACCTCAATTGGATTGCCGCGCCTTAAAATACAAGAGATTATTTAAAAACGTGTCATTGTCTGTTATGTTTTCAGACAGAACAAGGCGATTGTTTTTGCCTTGATACATGAGAAGCATTGTGAGGTGGTGCTGGTTATGCCAGGCAATTTTGCTATCAGATACAAGCTATCTGTTAAGAAATGTGCCAATCCGATAGTGTGTTAGATGAGGCTAATGTATTATCTGTATACTCTGTAGTAAAATAGCTGTAAACTTCACTTACTATGGGAGGCATTAAAGTTGTATAAGTAGACATAAGACAACTTTTTTGACACAAACCAAGTGAATACTATACAAGATGCCTTCAGGATTTTTTGCTTTATTAGATGATATTTCGGCTTTGGTTAAGACCAGTGCTGCCAGTTTAGATGATGTACCTACTCAGATAGCCAAGACAACCGGAAAAGTTTCCGGTATTGTGATTGACGATACAGCGGTTACCCCAAAGTATGTTGTGGGCCTTGATCCGTCCCGCGAGCTCTCCATCATCTACCAGATTGCAAAAAAGTCATTGATCAATAAAATACTTATTTTAAGTCCAGCGGCTTTATTACTTGGCTATTTTGCTCCCTGGGCTATCACACCCATTTTGATGGTAGGAGGAGCTTATCTGTGTTTTGAAGGGTATGAAAAGGTGTATTCTCTGTTTAGTAAATCTCATAACACCAATACCGAAGAACAAGAAGAAACAAAAGTCATTACACCAGAGCAACTGGAAAAAGAACGAGTCAATGGTGCTGTTCGTACTGATATTATCCTATCGGCAGAAATTATTGCGATTGCCTATAGTCAGGTAACCGGACAATCGATAGTAAATCAGATAGTGGTCATGTTGGCTGTAGCTATATTTATTACAGTTGCTGTATATGGATTTGTGGCATTACTGGTAAAAGCAGATGATATAGGCGTAAGCCTGACCAGAGATAACTATAGTCCTGCTATGCAAAAATTTGGTCGTGGCATTGTAAAGTTTATGCCACACTTCCTACAACTTTTAGGATATATAGGTACAGCAGCTATGCTCTGGGTTGGTGCCGAAATCATTGCACATGGGATTCCATTTACCAGTCATTTATTGCACATTCTAGAGGAGTACTTAGTTAAAATACCCATACTCGCTTGGTTTGCCAAGGCATTGGCCTGTGGTATTGCCGGACTTATGCTAGGCTTTATTATTGATAAGATTGTGGCATTGGTCAAAAAGATTCTTCCTAACAAGAAATGACTCAAATAATAAACTATTTTCAGACAAAGTGATCAAAAAATATATAGTCATGCAGTTTGGTGACCGGAACTATAGTCAACCAATAGTCTGACTGGTATTCGGATATGTTTTGTGTTTGAACAGACTTCCAGTCATTCTGCAAACTGACCATACTTCCAGTCAAAGATAAAAGTGAACAGAGTTCGAATATTTTTTGAAAGCGACTGGTATTCCGGTCAAAACAAAAAGTGAACAGAATACCAGTCAAAAGTAAAAGTGATTCGAAGTATGGTCACTTGTGTTGCTGAACAGTTTTCCGATCACTCAGTCTTCAAACGTGAAAGTGACCATACTTCCAGTCAGTCATTTGTATTGAACATACTTCGGATATTTCTTCAACATGACCATAGTTCCTGTTGTACAGTAACAAATCAGCATTGTTCCTACTCTCCAACTGATTAAAATAGTATAAGGCCTGTAGGGACATCCAACTCTTTTCCTTAATGCTACACCTACAAATGAAACGATCACAGCTAATGATATCGGTCAAAAAACTCTTGCAAAGTCATCGTATGAGGAGTAAACTTTTCGGTGAGTATTTCCAGCTTTTGTATTCTGTCAAGACGAAAATACCGAAAATCGTTACGTAAACGACACCAGGCAACCAGCAACCAGTTTTCAGTACTTAATAAAGCGAAGGGTTCAATAGTTCTGCCTGAGATTTTATCCCCTTCATTTATATACTCTATTTTTACCAGATAAAAATTGGTCAAGGCAAATTGTAAGGAAGACAAATTATTACTTGTTCTTTCAATACCCTTGAGTTGGGGAGTATGTGTCCGCTGAGTCAATAAATTTGCTTTGTCTTTCAGGTTATGCTTTAAAACTGCTTTAATTTTTTCGACAGCTTCTGAATAATCGTTGATGAATGAAGCATCTTTTGTTTTCAGAACCAACTGCTGTGCAAGAATAAGGGCATTCGCCTCATTTTCACTAAACATTACAGGTGGAAGCCTGTAATGTTCCATAAGCATATATCCTTTCCCTTCTTCTGTTAAAATAGGTACTCCTGCTTTTTCCAGTGTCCGAATGTCCCGATAAATCGTTCTTACACTCACTGAAAATTTCAGTGCCAGTTCGGATGCTGTTAAAAGTCGTTTTGTCTGTAACTGAGTAAGAATAGCAGTCAATCGTGCAATTCGTTTTGTATCGGTGCTCTCCATAATTACTAGTACCTGTGATTATTGCTTGCCAGCCGTTAATTCTAATTAGTGTTTTATATAAAGCAAGGACAAATATACAACGGGAAAATTTTTTGTATTCGTAAAGTTCACCTCTGACATAGGGCTGTCACCAGAAGCTTTTTCTTTGCAGCAGTAATATATAATTCTTTATCACTAAAATCGTCACCAATGAAAAGCACAAGTCAGCTAAGCGTATCGCAAAATCTACTAATCTTCTTTACTAATCCTTTACGTATACACTACAAAAATCGGTTTGAACAAAAGTACCCAATCTCACATTGCATCCTTTCGTAATTGTCTGGACTATTTCTTTCTCAAGCCGTGTATAAGGCAAACCTTTTCTAAAAAACATCATAAAATAAAAACGCTACTATGTTTACTATACTAACAGATATTTCCTGGTTAAGTGTTCTACTCGCATTCGTTATCTATTTCATTCTGGGTGCACTATGGTTTACTGTCTTCTTTCCTAAACTATATAAGATTTCACTGGGTAAAGAAAATGATACAACACAAAGTACAGCTCCTATTTTCTTTGTAGGACCTGCCTTATGTTGTCTGGTCATCACTATTGCCAGTGCGCTGTTAGTATATGCTTTGCATATCGAAACCTATCAGAGCGCTTTCCAGTTTGCTGTCATTGTTGGAGTGGGCTATCTGTTTTCCAATACTGTTAACATTGCCATCAATCCCAACATACCTCGTCCCATTCTGTATGGACTAATTAGTGGGAGCTATCATCTGGTCGGTATTATACTTGTAAGTATCATTCTACTTGCGATGAAGTAGACTTTAGTTACTAAAGGAGTAGATACCAGGGCCTGTAAACTCACTCTACAGGCCTTTTACTTACAACTACAATCAAATCTCATAGATATCGAGCACAATAACAGATCAGTAAATATGAGTGATGGTAAATATGGGCTACAGTCCTGCCTTAGCTTTTAATTCTGTTAACAAATGGTCAAATCGAACCCAGTATACAGCGCAGTCTTTTTCACTAGTACCTTTGGTATAAAACAGAAATTTGCCATCAGGAGTAACATACTGTCCAAAACGATGAGCCAGTCCATTATTAATAGCAGGTCCTAAACTTTGTGGAGTGGTCCATGTTTTGTCTGCTCTCGCAAAGCTAATCCATAGTTCACTTTCAAAGTCCTTAGTTTCTTTGGCACTGATAATCATATAGGATTCATCTGGTGCTATATATAAATCACCATTAAAGCCTGGAGAATTTAATGGTTCTCCGAGGTTGTGAATGGATGTATCTCTCGGATCAGCAGGCAATACAGCAAATTTCCAGGCATTCGAATCATTCGACGAACCCCAGGTACCATTACTACCTACATAAGCTCTTCCACTTAGAGTTGGCATATAGTTATATAAAACATATGACCGCTTAAGCCAGGGTTGAGGCGAACTCCAACCAGAAGCATTCTTCTGCATTTGCTGAATACCTGTATTGTCAGTAACAAGTAAAGTTTTCCCATCCATACTAAATGTAGGTGTACCATATTGATTGGCAAGCAAAAAAGGTCCCTCCCATTTTCCTGCAATACTGTCAAAACGAAAGTAATTGAGCCGCTGGTGCTGATTGCTGTACCATTCGTTGTTACTGCCATAAAAGAATTCTTTTCCATCAGGTGAAAAGGCAACTCTGGCCAGAACAAAATAGCCAGAGTCGGTTAACAAGTGTGGAGCAAAACACAAAGGTGTATCACTTGGTTGTGATTGACCAAGGTAAGCATTCGGACCATCCCAGAAGTCGGATTGTGCTTTATGGCTAGAGCAAGCCAGTAACATTAAACAACTAAAAATACTGAAAATAATACGCATAGATAGAATAGTTTGAATAGTAATACAGTGGTTGATAAAAGATGAGAATAGATCTACACTGCCAAAGCTAATTTCTTCTCATGAAAGCCTTTTCTTTCTTACCAATCAAATTCCGTCAAGATATATCACACTGATTTTCAAATAATTAAAAAACATATCTTGGCTGCTCCTAAAAATATATGATTCCCCTCAACAGTCAGATATATAGAATGTAAAGGCCAATTGTGATAAGAAGTAATGAAGCAAACATGTGTCTGGGTATAGAGACATGTTGGAAATGAATAGTGCATTTGGTAACTTCCAACATCCTCTATTTTTCCTGTAGCAGATTTTGATGGACATACATTGCCAAAGATTAGTCAAAACCATTACAGATAGTCTCGACTGGGGCCCTGTTAACGAATGGACTGGAAAGAATTTCAGTCGGTTAAACCAAGCTATTCTGGAGAAAACGGGTGTAAATCTAAGTGAAAGCACTCTCAGACGAGTACTAGGTAAAGTACATTACCCTCATTTACCAACTGAAACGACATTGGATGCACTGGCTGTATATGCAGGGTATCCAGACTGGCAAAGTTTCAAACAAGCAGCACCAACCCTACCAGATTCAAAGCCCATACTTACTAAAAGACCATCCAGACCGATAGTATTGGGGACAGGAGTTCTGCTTGCGATGATCCTGCTTTTTTGTGTTGTGAGTTATAAGCCCTTTACCAAAAAAACTAAAATACCACACGCCGTTTTTAGTAGCCGACCGCTGACTCACTCTATTCCTAACACCGTTATTTTTAACTATAAAGTGGATAGTTCCACAACACCTCTATATATTCAACAATCATGGGATGCGCAAACCAAAAGAGAAGTAAGTGCCAAAGGCAATACATTTACTTCAATCTATTATAAACCTGGATTCTACGAAGCCAGGCTTTTAATGGGGGATCAGCTACTCAGGAAACATCCACTACTCATACAATCAGATGGGTGGCTAGGACTTATTGACCAGAGATCAGAGCCACTGTATTTACAATCAAACGAATTTGTCTATAAAGACAGGCTTGAGATTCCTGTTAGCAGTTATACCCGCCGTTCTCTACGACCAGATGTCAAACCTTATCGCGCAGAACTCTATAATGTAGGTAATTTTCAGCCTGTAAAGGCTACCAAAGTTAATTTCAGTGCAATGGTAAAGGGTAGTTCCATAAGTAATATGGGAGGCTGCCGAAAAGCCATTGTATTTTTGGTAACAAACGGAATACCATTCAATATACCCATCACTGCTAAGGGTTGTGTGTCTACATCTCATCTATATGATGGTCGTGGACTAGTAGATGGTCGAGTTCACGACCTTTCCGGATTTGGAGCAGATCTGTCTCACTGGGTAAAAGTTGATATACAAACCACAACCAACAAACTCGAATTTCTTGTTGACAGCCAGGTTGCCTATACTCAGGATCTTCCCTCACAAGATCTTGAAGTGGTAGGCATTGCCTTTGGTTTTGAAGGAGGTGGCGCAGTAAAAAACATCAAACTCTCTGATAACAAACAAGTCATATTCAGTATGTTTCCCTAGTAGTTATATAGTTGCGCATAACATTTGATCTACAAACCACATCCTGTCAGAAAGTAATTTTACACTTAGGTAACCATGTTTTGAGTTGTTGTTGCATCGCTACAGAGAGTGGATTGCCTGATACATCCAAATCGGTTAACCGTTTTTGTTTTCCCAGCCATGCAGGAAGCTCAGTAAGCTGATTGTCTGATAGATCTAGTTTTTTCAATCCCTTTAGCATTCCTGGCAAATTGGGTAGTACAGTCAATTTATTTTTTGATAAATCCAGGCCTTTTAATCTTTTAAGCTGTCCAATCGATTCAGGAAGGATTGTGAGGTTATTTTCAGAAGCATTCAAATGCCATAAATAGGTAAGATTTCCAATAGACTCAGGAAAGGTAGTAAGCTGATTTTTGGAAATGTTTAAATAGTTCAGACTTTTCAGGCTACCAATAGACTCCGGAAGACAGGTAAGTTCATTATTGGAAATGTTTAATTCTGTCAATTCGGTTAACTTTCCGATGGATTCTGGCAATTGAGTAAGCTGATTTTTGTATATAGAAAAATAGGTTAGATGAGTAAATTCTCCTATTGAATCAGGAAGTTCTATTAACTGATTACTCCCTAGGTACAACTGCGTTAACTGTTTCAGATTGCCAATGGAGTCTGGAAGCAGAGTAAAATTATTTTTGGAGATATTTAATTTGGTTAACAAAGTTAGCTGCCCTATCCATTCAGGCAGTATAGTAAGTTTATTATCAGCCAGAATCAGTTGCCTTAGACTTTGCAAACTACTCATCCATTCAGGAAGTTCGCTCAGCTGATTTTTCTCTACATTTAAAGAGTATAGATCCTTTAGCTTTGAATTGCAGGAGGAAGTACCATAAGCTGATTCCTATCCAGGTGTAGTTCTTGCAGTCCTATAAGCTGCCCTATTGAATCAGGAAGGGCTGTAAGTTGATTTTTTGACAAAAAAAGACGCGTGAGATTCCGTAAACTACCTATGGATTCCGGAAGCTGGATAAATTGATTATTATTGGCAGATAGGTACCACAACTGGGTAAGATTCCCAATTGAGTCAGGTAGCGTCGTAAGATTATTGGAGGATATATCTAATTGCATTAATTTGAAAAGCTTGTCGATTGACTCAGGCAAACTCTTCAACTTTTTTTGATATAGTTTCAGAATTGTGCATTGATTCACATGAAGTATCTGTGCTTCTATAGATACCCCTTTTTCAACATAACTACACTCCGCTAACAGTCTTATTTCCGAAAGAAACGTTTTTATACTGATTTGAAGTGATTTAGCTAATTCTAGCCCTAGTAAGATGTTTTCTATTTCTTCAGAACGCAAGAGACGGTATAAATTTTCTTCTTCAACAGTTTGCATAAATATAAAGTAAAAACAGTATTCAGTTAATGGATCGAGGCTACCTAGGATTGAGCTTGTAAGTTGAGTATAAATTCACCATAAATAAGCTTCAATTTGCTTCTGACCTGTTTTTAGTAATATAATCTCAAAAACTATCTTTTATACTGTTACACTTCATCTGATTTCCAATGATAATCAACTAGCATTCCTGGCCTTATATTCGAGATTAAAATTTTATTTATTCGTTTTATAGTTGCATTTTGCCTGTATCCCTTAACACTTTTCATTAATTACAACCTTTATGAAACGAATATTTTTTACTCTTTGTCTACTGTATTTTCAGGTAGCCGTTGTGCTTGCACAATCAGGTAACTGGAAAGTAGTAGAAGGTAAGATCACTACTTCCTGGGCAGAAAAAGTAAACTCTTCTACTCCTTTGTCAGAGTATCCCCGCCCTCAGATGACTCGTAACAACTGGCTCAATTTAAATGGCTTATGGGACTATTCCCTTCAACCCAAAGGGCAGTCAGAAAATTTACCTACCGCCTTTTCCGGTCAAATCCTGGTACCTTATGCAATTGAATCTGCTTTGTCCGGAGTAGGTAAAACCGTTGGAAAAGATAGTGTGCTTTGGTATCATCGTACGGTATCTGTCCCAGCTAATCTCCGAAAAGGCACAGTATTACTGCATTTTGGAGCGGTAGACTGGCAAACCGATGTCTATGTAAACGGTAAAAAAGCAGGTACCCATCAGGGAGGTTATGATCCGTTCTCCTTTGATATTACCGCTCTGCTTGCCAAAGGTAACCAACAGCAGATCACGATCCGGGTATGGGACCCTACCAGTGACGGACCACAACCCAGAGGTAAGCAGATAAAAAATCCACATGGCATCTGGTATACACCAGTAACGGGTATATGGCAGACAGTATGGATGGAAGCTGTTCCCAACTCGTATATTGCATCAACTCGTCATACAGCCAATATTGACCAGCAAACACTTACAGTTAAAGCTCAACTGCAAAAGGCACAGCCCAATGATAAGGTGCGTGTGGTAGCCTATGATGGCAAGCAGTCTGTTGCTCAGCAGGAGGTTGCTGCTGGAACCGATGCTGTATTAAAACTGAACAATCCCAAACTATGGTCTCCCGATAGTCCTTTCTTATATGATATGACAGTGGTGCTGATCCGGGGAGGCAAGGTAGTGGATGAAGTGAAAACCTATTTTGCCATGCGGAAAATCTCCATGCAAACGGCTAGTCAGAATGTACACAGAATGCTGCTTAATAATCAGTTTCTGTTTCAGTATGGACCGCTAGACCAAGGATGGTGGCCGGATGGCTTATATACTGCTCCTACAGATGAAGCACTTAAGTTTGACATTGAAAAGACCAAAGAGATGGGTTTTAACATGATTCGTAAACATGTGAAAGTGGAACCTGCCCGCTGGTATTACTATTGTGATAAATTGGGTATGCTTGTATGGCAGGATATGCCTAGCGGAGACATGGGCAATGAATGGGATTCCAGGCCAGGCATCATAGGTAGGGCTACGGAAAAGGAGCGTACAGCTGATTCGGAAAAGATTTACCGTACAGAATGGAAAGCGATTATGGATGCAACCTACAACTTCCCGTCTATTGTGGTGTGGGTACCCTTTAACGAAGCCTGGGGACAATTTAAAACAGTAGAGATTACCAAATGGACCCAGGACTATGATCCTTCCCGCCTTGTAAATAGTGCCAGTGGAGGCAACTTTTATGATGCAGGCCATATTCTGGACTTGCACAATTATCCTGAGCCTGCAATGCCTCGTCCGGATTTGTTTGGAGCCAAACAGATAATTGTATTGGGAGAGTTTGGCGGTTTGGGTCTACCTCTGGAAGGCCATACCTGGCAACAGAAAGATAACTGGGGTTACCAAACCTTTAAAAACAAGGGGGAAATGTTTGATAAGTACAAGTCCTTTATTGAAAGCCTGGAAAAGCTGATTGGACAAGGGTTATCAGCAGCCGTATATACCCAGACCACTGATGTAGAAGTAGAAACCAATGGTTTGATGACCTATGACCGGAAAGTGATAAAAATGCCAGAAGCTCAGTTGAAACAAATACATAGTAAACTCTATAATCCTTCACTGGGAAAAATCAAACCGTAGAACAACTAATTCTCATTTTTATATCTAAATAAAAAACGCCTCTGCTTAATCAACAGGGGCATTTTTTATCTAGCTATTTAGCAATAAAACCTATCAATTATATATTATCCATTCTATTTGCTGTGCACAATTTTAGTACTGACATTTGCAGATTTGTAGTCATACAAGGTGGCATAATCATTATTGCGCGACACCACTACTCTGGAAGAGGTATTCTTGAATTTTATGAAGGCCATATCCCGTATATCACCTGTCAACCAGAGAGGTTTGTCTAAAATGGGTTGTACTTCACCCTTTTCAAACCGAAGCAGTACACCCATTAAGGCATCTGATCTTCCCAGTTGCACTTTGTAAGGGAAAAAATTGCCTGCAGCCAATACTTCTACTTTTCCATCGCCATCAAAATCACTGGAAAGAAAACCATTAATAGATGAGAACTGAGCCCAATCGGGCAGTGGTTTTAAGGCAAACTTACTATTACCTTTATTTTCCAGCCAGCATGAACGAAGTTCTACAGCTTCCAATAACTGAGTTTTAGCACGCAATTCTGGAGACAAAATATCTTCTACCGTAGCATCAGCATAGGCACCATAATTAATAAACCGTTTTCGCATTGGCGTTACCTGTCCCAGCAACTCATCACGTGTTGCCAACGGATAACTCTTATCCTGAACATAGAAGGATACCAGTGGATCAAGTCGGCCATCCTGATCGATGTCTACACCATAACAACGCAAAGGCTGCTTTTCAGAAGCACGCAGTTGCATATTTATACCTGCATTACCCAGTAACAAATCCATATCCCCATCCTGGTCTACATCAGCCTGGGCAATAGCACTCCACCATCCCCTGCTATCCGGAAGGCCAAAGCTGCTGGTAGACTCTTTGAGTTTCCCTTTTTGATTGATATACATGCGTATCCCCATCCACTCACCTACTACTACCAGATCAGGCCAGGTATCTGCATTGAGGTCTGTCCATATGGCGCCAGTAACCATACCAGCATTTGACAATTGATCGGAAGCCAGAGCGGTTACATCTGTGAAACGAACCTTGCCTGGCTGGGAATCATTTCGTAACAAAAAGCTTTTGGGAACTTTCGGATACTGCTGGGCAGCAATTCGTCCTCCCACAAACAAATCCTGGTCACCATCTTTATCATAGTCTATGGCAACCACACAACTTCCACTGGTTTGCTCAGAAGGTAATGCATCCGGTGATTTTGCAAAATTTCCCTTGCCATCGTTGAGGTATAGTCGATCCTGATAAAGAAGGTCTGAAGGAGAAAACTCATTGCCTCCACTCACAATATACAGATCCAAATCTTTATCTCCGTCCGCATCAAAAAATACAGATCCTATATCTTCTGCTACCCGATCTGTTTGCCAAGGTTCAGAAGCAGACTTTACTAGTGTACCATTGTCTGTTCCCAGATATAATTGTCCGGACTGGCCAGCTGCTCCACCCAGAAACACATCTTCATTCCCATCCTTGTTTACATCACCTACTGCCAGCTTGCCTCCTAGACGGGAAAGCTGGTAAGAAAGAAGTTGCTGCATTTTAAAATCCACAAATCCATTCTCACTATGTTTGAAGTCAATTCCATCTTTTACCGGGCTGAGTAATGGTTCCTTTATGCGATGTGTCAGCAAGTCATCTATCTTAGAGTTGGGTTGTGCTTTTTCTTGCTCTATCTCAATAAGTTGATTGATAGATGGAGCGGATACGATAGTGACTTTTTCATCTGGCCACTGTACACGAATCTCTTTCACCGCAGACTGGCCAATACCTACGGTGAGCAATGGTTCTACAGACGACTGATACCCCCGGCTAAAATAGGCTTCCTGATAAATCGTTTTATCCTGTAATGTAATCCACACCTTTGCCCCTATACCAAAAGTATTGGGCTTTTTGCCTATGAGTCTGATTTTTATAAAATTGTTTTTGGCAAATTTTTCCTGCTGATTTTGAAATACACTTACCTTATCATTCAGTGTGTTGACAATCAGATCCAGATCCCCATCATTATCCAGGTCACAGTAAGAGGCAGCATTGGATACAGAGGAATGAGTAAAGCCCCATTGCCTGGTTACATTTTCAAAATGTAGCCCATCTGTATTACGAAAGCAATAATTGGTCAGTTTGGTTGAAGGCATCTCCTGAATCAGCTTCAGAACCGGAATATCCCTGCCAGATGCCCTGGCTTGAGCCACAGCATCGGCAACTGTATAGCGGATAAAATCCTGATTGGTGTAATCTCTCAGGTAGCCATTGGTAATAAAAAGATCTTTGAATCCGTCGTTATCAAAATCTGCAAACAAGGGAGCCCAGCTCCAGTCTGTATTTGAGACACCTGCCAGTTGTCCCACCTCGCTGAATCGAGGCAGTGTGTCAGGAGCAAATCCGCGGTTGAGTTGCAGGGTATTGCGCATATACTGATGATGATATCCGCTGTCAACAGCCAGTGAATATTTGTCGTATTCATCAGGTCCCTTCAAAAGCTTTTGCCGGTGATTGTCTTCCGGTAACATATCCGCTACAAATATCTCTGGCAATGCATCATTGTTGATATCAGCTATGTCTGATCCCATACCGTTTTTGGACAGATGGGCAAATATCGTATGAGATACTTCACGGAAAGTTCCGTTTCCATTGTTGATATAACAGAAATCCTGTTCATCGTAATCATTGGTCACATAAATGTCAGGCCAGTTATCCTGATTCAGATCACTTATGGAGACACTTAATCCGAAATTCAAACCGCTGCCATGAATCAGTGCACTATCACTCACATTGGTAAAAATATTATTATCATTTCGGTAGAGCCGGTTACCAAAATAGGGATGACGTAAGCCACGAAGCTTTTTTACATTAAAAAGAGAGGAGTAAAATGTATTGGCGTGGTTTAGCAGAAACATATCCAGATCACCATCCCGGTCCATATCAAAAAAATAAGATTGTGTGGAGAAAGTTCCGACAGCATCTAATCCAAATTCTTTAGCCTGCTCTTTGAAAACAGGAATCCCACCCTTTTCACAACCCTGGTTAATAAAGAGCTGATTGGCACGCATCGGATGGTCCCGGATCACTGGTTTTCCTTTACCTTCTCTTTCTGTATTGCCTGAATAACAAATATATACATCCAGCCAGCCGTCTCCGTTTACATCTGCCATTGTCACTCCGGTTTTCCATCCCTGCTTCTCTATTAGATGAGAGGTGGTCGTAATATCTTCGAATTTCCAATTGCCCTTATTTAGAAAAAGCTTGTTAGGTACAGTGTTTCCTGACAGATACACATCTGCTAGTCCATCATTATTAATATCACCTGTTGCCACGCCTCCTCCATTGTAGGAATACTCATAGGTCATGATATTGTTGTGTTCACTTTCGATAATCTGATTGCTAAAATCCAAACCCGTTTTATTTTCTGAGAGCCTGGTGAACAATTCTGTCTGGGGTTGGCATTGTATCAGCAACAATGACAACGAACTAATCACAACAGATATAAGTCGTTGTTGGAAATGCATTCGTTTAGAGTTAATAACAGTGGTAGAGTAGAATAGGGTGTATTTTAGCTTTTCTGTTCAGTGTATACCATGAAAATATTTTCCCGGAAGTCATTCCTTAGGTACCATGTTCACTTGCAGAATTCCGGGTTAATTTAGTAAAATAGCAGGAAAGAAGTTCTTCTCATTATCTAGTTTGTATACAGACAAGTTAACTTATACATTTTATCCAGCACAAATCACGCTAATTAAGATTCCAATTTCCTATATAAAAGAGGAACACAAGCATATCTCAAATGAAATCGAATTTTTGAGACACCGAAACCAACTATTGAAGTCTTTCTTTCAACTGGAATATATCTATAGTTAGGTCGAAAAAATATTTTACATACAAAATAGAAGAAATAACTTTTATTTTACATACATTTAATGAATTAACTATTTATCGGCTTTTACTCCAATCTGCTATACCAAACTATGAAAGGAACCAATCTGGGAGAGTATGAAGAACTGGTCTTACTCACAGTAGCAGCCTTAGGCACTGAAGCCTATAGTGTAGCTATTTGCGATGAGTTGGAAAAATATACTGAACGTAGTGCGAAACTGGGGGTCGTCCATGCGGTATTAAACCGACTCGAAGAAAAAGGACTGCTCAAAAGCCATCTGGGTGAGGCAACTGCTACCCGTGGAGGGAAGCGGAAACGTTATTATGAAGTAACACAAGCAGGCAAACTGGCTCTGACCAAAACCAGACAAGTACGTGAAACGCTTTGGCAACTTATAAAAGGTTTTAATCTGGAAGGTTCTATATGAACAAACTAAACAAAGCAACCTCTGGTGCTATCCCACCCCGCTGGGCACAGAACCTGCTTCACTGGTATTGCCGGACAGATCTTGTAGAAGATCTGGAGGGTGATTTGAATGAATACTTTGAGCGAAATCTCAAGACACATGGAACCAGGTGGGCCAAAATCATCTATTGTCTGGATGTAGTAAAATTTTGCCGGCCTTATACCATTCGGAAACCTGATTTTTTCAATCTCTTTATTCACTATCTTATGCTGAATAGTTATCTGAAAACCACCCGTCGCAATCTGGTGCGTAATAAGCTGTTTTCTGTCATCAACATCATCGGACTAGCCGTCAGTATGTCGGTTGGGTTACTGGTTATTGCCTTTATCCACGATTTGCGTTCTTACGATGAATTTCATGCAGATAAAGAGAACATCTATCGCATCATTACCCATTATACCCCTGCCGACCAGCCTACTGTTGATCTGGCTTCTACTTCCGTTAAAGTAGGCCAACAAATAGGAAAAACCACTTCTGCCATCAAGCATCTGACCATTTTGCGAAGCGGATTTTGGGGAGATGCCATTGTAGGTTCGGTTACACTTCCTATGGGAGCTATGTGGGCTGACTCTTCTTTTTTCAATGTTTTTACCTTTCCTCTACTCAAAGGAAATCCAGCTACAGCCCTGAAAGATCCTTATTCACTGGTCCTAACACCCAAAATGGCAGAGAAACTCTTCGGGGAAGCAGATCCTATGGGAAAACTGGTCCGTTTTGATACCACCTACTATAAAGTAACAGGTATTACCAATCCCATTCCTAAACTTTCTCATCTACAGTTTGATGCACTGGTCTCTTTTGCCAGTATAGAACGGAACCATCCCAGTAAAGATGCAGCGTTTTACAGTTGGGGTAATATCTGGCAGAATTACGTTTATATAGTATTGAATCCTGATATAACTCCGATATCTGTACAGACTACTTTGGATCACCTGAATGTAACAGAGAATAAACAACTGATCAATCAAAAAATCTCGGTATCACTTCAACCGCTTAAACAGATTGCACTTGGCCCTATGCTACAAAACTCCATTGGGCCTCATATTTCTCCTGTAGTGGTTTGGGTATTGATTGGCTTTGCACTGATCGTTATTCTGTCTGCCTGTTTCAATTACACCAATTTGTCCATTGCCCGTTCATTGCGTCGTTCCCGTGAAGTGGGCGTTCGAAAACTGATTGGTGCTATGAAAAGCCATGTAGTAGGCCAGTTTCTTATTGAATCTACACTAATTTCACTACTGGCTTTCGTTTTTGCTTTCGTATTATTTTATTTTTTGCAGAAGCAATTTCTGGACCTGGACCCTTTTATTTCCAATCTGGTATCGTTAGAGTTCTCCCCTAAGCTATTCGCATATTTTCTCCTTTTCTCGGTTGGCGTGGGTACTGCTGCAGGCCTATTTCCAGCACTATTCTTTTCTGCCATTAATCCTGTACAAGTTCTCAAAGGTGCTTCCGGCTGGACATTGTTCCGTCATGTAAATCTCCGAAAAGCGCTGATTCTGATTCAGTATACTCTTTCGCTTATTTTCATTACAACTACTCTGGTTGGCTACAAACAGTATCAGGGTTTTATTACACTTGATCTCGGATTTACAACTGAAAATATTCTTAATATCCGTATGCAAGGGAACAAAGCGGCTTTGCTGGAAAAAGAACTAAGAGAAATTCCTGAAGTCAAGGCCATATCCAAATCAATGATGATAACCAGTCTTGGGAGTGCCCATGGCTCATCTGTGAAATACAAAGATACACAGGACTCATCCATGACATGGCTTAATATGGTGGATGAGCAGTATCTGCTACTTCACGATCATCATCTTATAGCTGGGAAAAACTTTACTCCTAAAGCAAACACAGCACAGGAAAGCGAAATTATTGTCAATGAACAACTTCTCAGGCGCTTTAACATTTCACCCAACAATCCGGCAAAAGCCATAGGAGAATGGCTGGTTGTTGAAAACAAAAAACTGGCCATTGTGGGGGTAGTGAAAGACTTTCATTATGGTACAGTAATGAACACCTTAGAACCAGTAATGTTCCGTTATTCAGCTGACGGACAGAACGGATATCTGAATGTCAAAATCACATCAACAGATCTCTCTACTACTATGGCACATATAGAGAATGCCTGGCAAAAAATTGATAAGGTTCATCCCCTGGAAGCAGAATTCTATGACGATCAGATCAAAAAGGCTTATCGTCAGTTTTCAGTTATGATCAGAGTAATCGGATTTATTACGTTCTTATCTGTTTGTATTGCTTCCCTGGGGCTACTGGGAATGGTAGTCTTTACAACAGAAACCCGTTTAAAAGAAATTAGCATTCGCAAAGTATTAGGAGCTAGTGAAGCAGGCCTCATGTATCAGATGGGAAAAAGCTTTCTTTTTCTGCTGCTACTGGCTTCATTGATTGCCTTACCTGTAACCTATTTCTTTTTTGACAGTGTAGTCCTTATACATTTTGCCTACCACTCTCCCATTGGATGGATGGAAATGGCAAGTGGTGTTGTAGCTGTTATTCTACTAGCATTGGGACTGATTAGCTCTCAAACGTTTATTGCAGCCAGAATCAATCCTGCCCAAGTACTAAAAGGAGAATAGGCTGCCAAATGACTTCTTAGACAGTTAACTTATCAGGTAATGCTACATTAGCTTAATTCCTGATATGATGTAATTGTGCTGTTCAGGTAATGCGGAGAGTATTAATAGCAGCAACCCATTCGGACTTATGGCATTTGGTACAAGCTTTTATTGAATGTGTTTCCTCTATAACACGACCACAATAGGAACAGGCATAGGGATCATTATTTGGTATAGATTGTACCTTCTGCACATATAGTTTGGGCATCACAGGTAATCCATATTTAACCTCTTCTTCCGGGTAATAGAAAAAACTAATAGTCCCATTGGTTTCCAGAATAGCTGTTTTGATCTGCCCCAGATGTTCAATATTCTGCTGACGCATCTCTGCAAAAAATTCATCTTTGGCATATTGAGCATCTTTGTCGTTAGTCAGTATAAACTCTCCCTCTTCAATAATATAAATAGGATCGCCTTCCAACATACTCTCTATCTTCTCACTTTTGCTTGTGAGCCAGATAATAACCCGATAAAACACCAATACAGTTACAATCACAATCAGTGAAGGCAGAATGGCTGCCTCTTTACTAAACATAGGATCTCCTGCAGCAGACCCCAGCGAAATAATAATTGCCACCTCAAAAAGGGATAACTGGCGAATTCCTTTCTTGCCTGACAAACGCAAAAAAGTAATCACCAGCAAGAACATAATAAATGTTCTCACTATTATTTGAAACACTATTGTCCAATCTAAATCTTTTATAAAAATCTCTGCCCATTCGTTCTGCATAGTATTTGAAACGTTGTAAAGTTATCTGTCAAAGGCTCTAGTGATACATACCCCTTACCTGTTTGATAAAAAGATGTACCCAGATAACTTTATACAAGCAGATAAGTTTTGAAACAATTACAAAATGTATCACACTACACACTTAAAAATCAGCTATTCTAGTCGGCAGATAATCTACATACTAGCTATCCTCTACAAAAAACCTTTGTAAGATGTGATATTTCTTAACCTTATGCGAATAATTGTATACAATAACAAACAAGCTTGTACTCACTATTTTACATATGAAACAGGATGACAATAAAACCCAATGCGCAGGCATTTCTGGATATGATAGACACTCACAAAGGTATTATCTATAAAATAGCCAACTCCTATTGTAAAGATAAAGAGAATCGAAAAGATCTTATTCAGGAGATTATTATCCAGTTGTGGCTTGCTTTTGAAAAATATGATCCAACCTACAAAATTTCCACATGGATGTATACCATTGCACTCAATGTTTCTATTTCTTTTTATCGAAAGGAACATCGCAGACATCAGATCAATCATTCATTACCAGAGGTTATTCATCTTTATGAGCAAACCGAAGTAGAAGATACCCATGTAGATATAGAAAGACTTCAGGTATTCATAAAAGAACTCAAAGAGATAGACCGAGCTGTGATGCTTCTTTATCTGGAAGATACTCCACAGGAAGAAATAGCTCAGATTCTTGGTATTACGTCTACCAACGTATCAACTAAAATATACAGAATAAAACAACAGCTTAAACAAAAATTTTCAACTATAAATACTTAAACATATGGAAAACACTGATATTCTTACTATCTGGAAGTCGTATGATCAGAAACTAAACGAAAACCTGTTGCTAAACCGAAAAAATGCTGAGGATATTACCAAAATAAAAGTTCGCTCGTTTCTAACTTCGATGAGACCTTTAAAAATTTTCGCTATTCTGGCAGGCATTTTATGGGTAGTATTTGTAGATACACTTATTGTATTACTATTTCCTGTAGCCAGTCCCTTTTTTCTGATTTCGGCAGGCATTCAGGTGTTGCTTACCAAACTGTCGATAGGCGTCTATCTGTATCAGTGGGTTCTTATTGAACTTGTAGATATCGATGAACCTGTTCTGACTACACAGGAAAGGATAGCCCACTTGCAAGCGTCTACTATCTGGGTTACCCGTATTCTTTTTCTTCAGCTTCCAGTCTGGACTACCTTTTACCTAACCCAATCTCTCATAGAAAGTGGCGGCATTCTCTTTTATACGCTACAAATAGGATTCACAGCTGGATTTACTCTTCTTTCCATCTGGTTATATCGGAATATTTCATACGAAAATAGAGACAAAAAATGGTTCAAATTGATTTTTAATGGAATTGAGTGGAATCCTATACGTAAATCTATGGAGCTTTTAGACCAGATTAAAGACTACTCAACTGTTAGGCAATAACGTTCTGATTTAAATACCTATTTTCTTCCATAAAGAAAGATGGATGATTTACCCTCCGGCTATTGAACTCATAATTGAATTACGAGTTCAATAGCCAGATTTAATAGCATGAACCAACAAAATGGTAAGTCTTGTGGGTTATCCTACATACACGAAATAACGGCCTAAGAGTTAGTCTACTTATCATTCGCTTAACGTTCAATTTTTGGTAGGAAGTAGGCAACCAATCCTATCAGAAGCAAATATGGTGTAATAGAAAAGACATACATAATTCCTTTCATATCCGCGAGCCACCCTAATAGAGCAGAACCTATACCACCCATACCAAAAGAGAGACCAAAGAAAAGTCCTGCAACAGATCCAACTTTACCAGGGATCAATTCTGTAGCATAGACCAGAATAGCTGAAAATGCTGACGCAATCAACAACCCAATAATAACCGATAATACAACGGTCATTTCTAAACTGACGTAGGGTAAAAGCATAGCAAAGGGTGCCGCACCTAAAATAGAAGCCCAGATTACTATTTTTCGCCCATATCGATCGCCAATCGGACCTCCTGCAATTGTCCCAACAGCAACAGCCCCCAAAAAGGCAAACAAGTAGATTTGTGATTGCTGGACAGTAAGGTGAAACTTCTCAATCAGGAAGAATGTGTAATAGTTGCTCATAGAAGCCATATAGAAAAACTTCGAGAACATTAACCCCAACAAAATGACAATGGAATAGGCAATAGTATTTTTGGTAAATTTAGGAGTAGAAGATACACCAACCTGTTTCATATTGGGCGATTTCTTAGGGATCATATTCACTTCATACCATTTGCTTACATAGCTAAGAATGATGATAGCGAAAACAGCCATGATGGCAAATACACTAATATAGGATTGCCCTAAGGGAACAACTATCAGCGCGGCTAGTAATGGACCAATGGCACTACCTAAATTTCCACCAACCTGAAAAATAGACTGGGCAAGTCCTTTCTTTCCGCCAGAAGCTAAATGGGCAACTCTGGAGGCCTCCGGATGGAAAATAGACGAACCAACTCCAACCAGGCTAACTGCTCCTAAAATAGTATAAAAGTTTCGTCCGAAAGCCAGAGTAAGAAGTCCTGTCATAGAGAAACACATTCCAAATATCAAAGCTTTGGGAAATGGATTTTTGTCTATGTAAGAACCAACGAAAGGCTGTAGAATCGAGGCAGTAAGTTGATAAGCCAGAGTGATAATACCAATCTGCGCAAAGCTGAGTGCATAATTTTCCTTTAACATAGGATACATGGCAGAAATGACTGATTGAATCACATCATTGAGCAAATGGGAAACACTAATTGCAAACAGAATACTATATGTGGTAGTGCTTGCGTAGGTAAGTGAAGCTGTATTTTTCATAAGACATCCTCATCAGATCATCTGATGACTTAGAGTAAAAAATTAAACGGTTCCAATTATTTGCTTTATAATTTTAAGGGCTTTAACCGGATTTTGGGCCTTTATCTGTACAAAGAGATCTTCATGCAACTTTTGGCTTCTTAGAAAGGTTTCTGTTTCCAGATATCGCTCAGTGAAAAATTGAGCGAGGTGTACAGACACTACTTTATACAATTCATACAAGAGACGGTTTCCACAACTTTCGGCAAGAATCGTGTGAAATTCAACATCCGCTTTGACCGTTTCTTCAGGCCGACTTTCCTTGGCAAACTGGTTGCGCTTCTGAAGTACAACATGCATTCTTTCTAACTGGTCTTCGTTGCGGTTTAAAGCGGCTTTTTCAACAATCTTTGTCTCAAGAAACTGTCGTACTTCTAATAATTCAGTCAAATCCGCTTGCTGAAGGGTACTTACAAGTGATTGATGTCCGGTGGTGCTAATAACGTGTGTTCCAACCCCCTGTACTACATTGACATATCCTGATTGCTCGAGATACTTGACAGCTTCACGCACAGAAGATCTTCCTACGCCAAATTTTTTCATTAACTCTGGCTCAGAAGGTAGCTTTTCATTCACACTATATACTCCCGCCTGAATATCTTGTTTAATAAGGTCGGCTACTTCTTGAGCTAAGGATTTTCGTTGCAGCATCGGGCTAGTCGTCAGATGATCTGATGTCAGGCAAAGCTATTATCATTTTCCATTTTCTACAAGAGTTTTTTTTAGAAAAGTAGTCTTTTAACTTTTCAATTTCATACGTATCGGTCTACTACTTTCCATTATCAGAGAAACTGAATAGAAAAAAGGCTATAACTTGATAAGTCATAGCCTTTGATACTCTAAGAAGAATGTTGACTTTATTTGCTGAGCTGTTTTGAGAAAAGCTCAGTAGTTAAATACTATGACTCTCTGGCTACAGAAAATCTGTCATACTCCAAACTATAGATTCTATTTCGTCTGAACCGTAATTGTACCTCCTTTTGTAAACAGATCATGTGATACAAAATACCCCTGATTTGTTTTGCCATTAACCTGTATAGAAGTTAAATCCCTCCCTGAAGATGGTTTACGAATTACCAGTTGTTTGCCAGTAGAGGTTTTCCAGTTGACCTGATCAAAAAGCGGTACAGTAACCAGATACTCCGGATCTGTGGCTGAAAAGGTATATAATCCTAATGCGTTGAGTACATACCAGGCAGACATTTCACCGGCATCATCCATTCCTGCCAGCGTTAGTCCGTCCTTTATACCATATAGATTATTCAAAATATAATCGAGTATCTTCTGAGTTTTCTCAGGTTTGCCAATAAAGTAATACCCAAAAGGGGCTTCATGATCAGGTTGATTGCCATGGCAGTACTGACCAATCATTGTCTCTACATTTCGTGCGATATACGTTGGATTCCAGGGTACAATAAACAAGGAGTCGAGTTTGGATTCAAATCCTTTCGCACCTCCATATAGGTTAATCAGTCCTTGCATATCATGTGGAGCAAAGAAAGACAGTTGCCAGGCATTACCCTCCCGATACATATATTCATAATAAGGATATTGCGGATTAAAGTTTCTGATCCACTCTCCATTTTCCAATCGCCCTCTCATAAAACGGGTGGAAGGATCAAACATGTTTTTATAATTCTTTGACCGGGTTATCAGCATTTTATAATTAGCAGAATCACCTAGCTTTTTTGCTATCTGTGCCAGCGAGTAATCATCATAGGAGTACTCAAGTGTTTTAGACACACCTGCCTTGGCTTTGGTTTCTACATGTGGATTAGCAACGTCAGGGTCAGAAATATACCCTTTTTCCATGTACTCGGTCAGGTAGGGACGTGCAGGTCCAGGAACTGTAGCATTTTTTAATAATAGCTGATACGTTGCTTTCACATCAAATCCGTCAATACCCCGTAGATAAGCTCCGGCAATGGATGAGGTACCATGATCTCCATGAAAAAAGGTAGGCATCACACCTGTTTTCTCTCCTACATCTTTCATGGATTTAATTACATTCAGGGCTACCTTAGGAGATATCAACCCCAGCAGTACATCCTTGTTGCGGTAAGTATCCCATAGAGAGGGCTCCGTGTAGTAATCAAAGTCTGCTTTTGCTTTCTGTCTTTTGGCATCAGTATACTCACCGTTTACATCGCTACGTAGTGCAGGCCAAAGCAAGGAACGGTACAGACAGGAATACAACATTTCTTTCTGTGCAGGTGTTCCTCCTTTTATCTGTATCTGAGACAGGAGTGTTTCCCATTGCTGGCTTGCCTGCTGGCGAATGGTTTCAAATGACTTGGTACCAATCTCCTGTTCCAGATTTTGTTTAGCATTGGCAGCACTCACGAAGGATAAGCCAATTTTAAGATCGACAGGACCCTTACTACCATTAGCTAAATGTACAATGGCAAAACCTGATTTAGTACCGGCATCCTTAACTTCCAGCTTCTCAATATTGGTGTTGAATACAGCATAGAAATACACATTTTCTCCACTCTGAAACCCCTGCACAGCTTTTGGGCCAGCCTGCTCGATAGTCCAGGTTGATACCCGACTAAGAGCTTTGGAGAGATCAAACAGGATCTTTCTGCCTGTATTATTTTTGAATGTATACCGATGATAGCCACATCGCAAGGTTGAGGTCAAATCAGCTTGGATTTGGTAGTCTTCCAGATAGACCTGGTAAAAACCAGGTGACGAACGTTCATTGCCATGAGTAAACCTGGAGCCATAAATCAGTTCAGTATTATTCTTATCCTCGCCTACCTTTCCAGAAATAGAAGGAGAAGCGGATTGAGGAAGTGGTAAAATGGGAATATTCCCCAGGTTCCAGTGCCCTTTGTTGGTATGAGTAAAACTTACAATCACTGAGTCTTCATACTGATAACCTGCTCCGGCTGGCTGATAGCGGGTCATCGGACTCAGTTGAACCATGGCATTGGGAAGAGAGCTACCCGGAAAAGTTAATCCTGCCCAAGACCGCCAACCTTCAGGGAGCTTGTATCCAAGAATTTTTGGATCAGTAAGTGGAGCTGTTCCTACAAAAGTATTTACATAACGAGTCACTCCTGTTGTCTGTACCTTACCTGTTGACTTACTACCAGACTGTCCCTTACCACTAGTGGTAGGCTTGGTTTGGCTTTTTGTCTGGCCGTTAGCTATGACAGTCATAAATCCCACCATCCCCATCCAACAACACACTGTAATAGCTACCCGTAAGCTACCAGAAATAGTTTTACTAAATTTATGCATGGTTTGAAAGTATATTTCCGTTTCAAAAGTGTACAATGGATGGTTGTAAAGTATTCTTCACAACCATCCATTGCGATGTGTTGTAGCTATTTCACTGACCTTACTTTGCATTGGTGTGAACGAACTATCTTAATTCACCAAACTTTGTTTTTTCAGTTCTGCCATAGCCTCCATCAGCATAACTCCACTAAGTTGAGGTGTTAAGCTGGTAGTTAATCCAGGTGCTACTTTCCAATCGGGACCAAAAAGAATGTCAGGCATGGTAGTTCCTTTAGACCAAAGCGTTTGTGCATTAATTTTCAAGAAATTGATATAATTGGTTCGTTTGGTAGAAGGCAAGTCTCCTTCGATAATCAAACGGGTAAGGTAGCGCACAAAGATGCCATTAAATAACCCACCATCGCCAGTATCACCATTAACCAACACATTCTCTCGGGTAAGTCGAGCCAGAGCGGCATCGGCAATTAATATAGCATCGCTTTGGTAACTAATGTCATTAGTGATTTTGTAGAGTTCAAGGGCACTCCCGAGCACAGTTCCGTAGTTATAGGTAAACAACCGGGTATCGGGCTCATAAGGAGTGACACTTGTATTAATACCATCCCATACATCGCCATTGGACTGGATCATATTTGTCCGCAGCCAGTTGTATAGCTTAGTTGCCCATGCCAGATCATCTGCATTTTTGGTAACCTGATATAACCGTGCTGCAAAGACACAAGCTGGTCCACTTGCAGGAGTACTTTTATTAGCCCTATCCTTGCGCCAGTATAAACCTCCACCAGTCACATTATCCCATCCTCCTTTCACATCGGTCCACAAAACATCAGCCACACTTTTGAAACGTTCATCACCTGTAGCCACATAAGCGCGCAGGCTAGCCACCATCATCCACGACATATCATCATAATAGTAATTAATGTAGCTATTGCCATTGGCAGCCTTTACCCCTTCAATCAACGCATCCATTTGTTGTTTAATGGTCGCATCCTTGTCTTTACGAAGATAGGCATCGGTCAGTACATCGAGTGCATGTGCATTGGGCCAATAGTTACTATTAAAGGCAGCGCCTCCCATCTGCATGGTAAAGAATTTACCAGAAGCATACCAGTAATGCGAGTTAAGTCCTAACTGGGCACTATCGGCAATAGCCGTCCAGTTGTAGGTTCGGTTATTGTTTGAATTGCCACCTGTGTTGGTCATTGGGTCGTCAGGTGCCTTAAAGCAAGACGTTAGTGAACCCAACAAAAGAAATGAAGCAGCAAAAACAGCTTTATGTATAAATGATCTAGGGAAAATTGCCATACCAGAAAAGAAAGAGATGCTAAGTAAAGACAAATAATAAAACAGATAAGGGAAAAGGAACATCGGACAAGCTGCCCGATGTTCACTTGGGTAACCCCTTGTAATAAAGCTCCATTGACAAATACAACAGGTTCGTTGTTGCCTTTGGATACCATTTGTGATTATATGTAGTCTAAAATGTTATTTCACGGTTATTTCATGAGTATACGCATCTACATCCGGACTCAGAAAAACAGTAACATCAGCATTTGACTTGTCTGCTTCACTACGGAATTTGAAGGCGTAATCATAATCCGAATTATTGACAGGTACCAGATAAAAGTAACTAGCTGGCGTACTGGAGGTAGGTCGCTGATTATCTGCATTGACACTGCCCATAAATTCCATTGCATCAGCACTGCTTCCTTCTTTTGTTGTCAGGCGAAACTTATATCGTTCGTCGCGACCCCAACTTTCCTGAAAAAACTCAATTGGGGTATTGGCAACTTTCCAGACCCCTTTTCCTATATAGGGCAGTGTGACAATCACCTGTTTTTTAGGCGAGAACCACAATCCAACTTCTTTGATTTCGGTTAGTTTGGCAGCAGCATTATTAAAATCCAGATTGATGCGATATACTTTGGCACCACCCGTTACTGTAGTTTCGCCATCTTCCTGAATCAGGTTACCTGTAATAGAGAAGGATACAGGTGTTCCACTTTTCTTATTGACAAAATGATACGTACCGGCTTTTAACGCTGTATAAATCTCAAACTCACCAGCCCGGATCTGTTTTAAACGACCTGCCTGGCTTAGCTCGGCACCATACTCAGTGGCATCACCTGTGATATATACATCCGCAGGAATTTCCGAAAAACCGGCAGGACGTTCTACTTCCAGAACCCGACTTGCAGATGATTTCTGCACATTATTTCCTTTGGAAGCCAGCACCGTCCATTTCAACTTTCCTTTAGCAAGCGAAGCGATACCAGCCAGATTGGCCACCTTATTCAAATCCTTGTGTGAAAGCGTAGCTCTGTTCTGTCCACCATTCCCGTCCGAAGCCATTTTATAAACCGGATTAGAAAAATCGCCATCTTCTTTGTCAAACGCGAGTTCATACATCACCAGAGAGCCATCAGCAGCTACACCCGGCTTCCATTCGAATATGATTGATGCATTGGTTGTAGGATTTAACTTGACAAAAGCATTGTCAGTTGGTACCCGTAAACTATCCGGTGCAGTCAGGTTCAGATTGGGATCGTCATCTTTGTTACAGGATGGCAGTCCAATAAGCACTGCCAGTATTCCTGTAAATAGTAGGGATATATATTGTTTTCTAAGCATTGTTCTGTTAGAATTAATTACCGCACAACCACCTTGTGTGTGTATTCTGCAGTAGGCTGAAAATAAACCGTGATATCTACATTACTTTTATCCACCTCTGAGGCAAACTTGTAGCTATAATCCCACTGACTGGCAGGTTTGGGTGTCAGATAAAAGTATGAGGCAGGTGTTCCTGTTACCGGGCGGGAATTATCTGAACTTTGACTGGCATACCAGATCTCGCTCTCCTCTCCATTAGCTTTTGTTTTCAGACGAAACTTATACCGTTCATCACGACCCCAGTCAAACTGAAAGAATTCAATAGGCGTATTTTCTATCTTCCAGGTGCTGTTACCAACGTAAGGCAGCGTTACTGTCACCTTATTCTGAGCAGCAATCCATAAGCCTACCTCCGTAATTTCAGTAGCTGTCATAGCTGCATTATTAAAGTCAAACTCCAGCCGGTATAGCTTGGTATCACCTTCAATGGTAGTTTCGCCACCTTCTGCAAGTGCACTCAAGTTATTGGTTGCCGAAAAAACTTTTGCATCATTAGTAGTACCACTTACAATTTTAAAACTTCCTGCCTTAAGCGAAGTAAAAATCTCAAATATACCTTCGCTAGTCTTCTTTAATGGCAAAGCCTTGGAAATATCAGTCCCTGTCTCTGTAGCAGAACCTGTCAAATAAGCCGTTGTTGGAACCTCTGCGAAACCAGCAGGACGGTCCACTGATAAGGTGCGTGCATTGGTAGACTGCACAATGTTAGGCCCTTTGGAAGAAGTTACTGTCCATTTCAGTTTGCCACTTGTTAGTGAGGCAATGCCCGCTGTTGCTGCAATCTTATTCAGGTTTTTGTGGCTCAGTGTCAAACGATTTTGAGCGCCACTTCCGTCAGATAAAACGACAGCTACCGGATTGGAGAAATCGCCATTTTCTTTGTCAAACAACACTTCGTATAATACCAGTGTGCCATCTTCCGCTTTGGCCTGCTCCCACTCAAATACTACAGAGGCTGAAGTAGTCGGCTGAAGTTTTACCGAAATATTGTCGGCTGGTGTGAATAGAATATTTGCTGGTGTCAACGTCAGATCTAGATCCTTTGACTCATCCTGACAACTCACCATAGCCCCCAGCATCAGCAAAACAATCCATGAAAGAAACGAATGTATTTTTGTCATAATCGATCGATTCAAAAGGTAAAGTTTAGGCAGATAAAGCTTGCTCAACAGGAAACAAGGCTGTATCTGCCGATTTGTTTACTGTCCCCAACCGGGGTTTTGTTGTAAGTTTTTGTTCTGGTCACGTTCCAGTTGTGGAATAGGCCATAAATAATGCTTGGAAGGATCAAATACCCTGGATTCAACCAGAATATTGCCATTGGCATCTTTAGGCAGTTCATTTCCTGGAATGGCAATACCTTTGACCTGAGTATTCAGTACAGTCTCAGCAATTTTCCAGCGACGAATATCAAATATACGCAGTGATTCAAAAGCTAGCTCTGAACGACGCTCCCGTCGTACAATATCCCGCAAAGCGGCCTGCTGTGCATTAGGGAAGTTTAACGCACCACTATCTGTAAATCCTGCACGACGACGAAGCGCGCCAATGGTCTGGTCCCATACAGTAGCTGTCAACTGATTCAATTCGTTTTTAGCTTCAGCATACATCAATAACACATCCGCATAACGCAAATAGATCAGGTTCAGCCCCGAATTACCTGGTGACGTGGCAGTAGGATCAAAGTACTTACGCCAGTAATAGCCTGTAGCAGAAGCAAATGGCTGTAGGACATCATTGGGAGATGTATTAGGCAGCGTTTTAACCTCGATCTCAGCAGGTGAGTTAAAAGCAAAGTTAGGATATTTGGAACCATCTGTAGCAATCGTAGCAGCCAGTCGTGGATCACGATTGGCAAACGGATTGCTGGCATCATAGCCTGACCCTGCTTCCTGTATCGCTTTTCCATTGGTTGTGATGTAATTATCGACCAAAGCTTGTGTAGGCATGATATCCGTACGTAGTCCAATTGTTACAGGAACAAAGAAACGCTGAGTATCATACAATCGATTGGCGCCAAACTGTAAATCAAAAATAACCTCTGAGTTGTATTCATTAGCAACTGTAAAGATACCTGCATAGGAAGGGAACAAGCTGTATGTTCCATTTTCCGGTTTGCCAATTAATTCCTCACAAGCTGTTGCGGCTGCCTGCCAGTTACCATCAAACAAATTTACACGAGCTTTTAGGGCAATAGCTGCACCACGTGTTACCCGTCCATTTTCAGCAGCAGGCAAAGCCGTGTTAATCGGCAGATCAGCCTGAATGCCTTCCAGTTCACTAATTATAAACTCAATCACTTCCGCTTTAGGAGTGCGAGCAATACTTTGAGACTCAGAAATGGTCAATACATTAGTAAAAAACGGAACATCACCATACCAGGTTGCCAGTAAGAAATAGGAATAAGCCCGAATAAACCGCACCTCAGCCTGATACCGTTTGAGTTGAGTTTCTGATAGTGCAGTTACCCGCGATACGTTAGCTAAAAACTGGTTGCATTTACGAATAGAAGTATACCGATCAGTCCATTCATTCTTTAACAGAGGTAATGATGGGTCATAACTCCCACTAGCTATTTGTTTAGCCCCACCGTAACGATCACTTTGCCGGGTAAATGAATTATCACTCAGTGATTCGGTATAGAAAAAACCTTCGGCACTACCCATACTAGCATAACACGACGCCATCACTGCCAGGGCATCAGCATCCGTTTTCCAGAAGTCTTTTTCGTTTAGATCGTTTGCCAAGCCAACCTCCAGTTTATGGCAACTCTGCAAGGCGAACAGTACAAATGTGGTTAATAAAATATATTTTTTCATGTCGAAAGAATGTCTACAAAAATGAATAGTCATTGCAAAAGAAGGCTGCCGTTTTTTCCACTTTTCAGCTATACTATTTTTCGGCATACCTGTATTAGAAGCTTACATCCAGACCAATGGCTACAACACGACTGTTAGGGTAGCTACGTCCTGCAATGGCGGAATAATTGGCAATAGGATAAGAAAGATTATTACCAAACTGGGTAAATTCCGGATCGATACCCAATCGACGAAAACGCTGAGGCACCCAGGTAAGCAGATTCTGTCCAGATACATAAATACGCGCCGATCCTATACTTACCTTATCTAGCCATTCTTTTGGGAAAGAGTAGCCAACTTGGAGGTTTTTCACCCGCAGATAACGTGTATCATACAACCAATAATCTGAATACACCACATTATTACTATTGGCACCTACGGTAGCTGTTAGCCGTGGATAGGTAGCACCTGGATTAGTAGGAGTCCAACGGTCTTTATGCTGTACATACAAATGCTCTTCGTTGTTGTGAAAAGCTTCCACTGCATCACCGCGCAAATACTGAGACCGTTGGCCAACACCTTGCAGGAAGATAGTCAGATCAATACCTTTGTATGAAGCCCGGTAGGTAAATCCATAAGTATAACGTGGAAACGGATTACCCATGATAAACCGGTCATTGGCATCAATCACCCCATCCCCATTTTTATCGACAAACTTAATGTCACCGGGCTGTGGTTGTCCATTCTGTGCAAAAGGTTGTAAGGCTGAATTCTGGATTTGCTCATAGGTCTGGAACAATCCATCATTTTTATACATATAGTATGAGGAAATGGGAAATCTTTCGCGTTGAATAGTTCGGGAATCCGCTTCATTGATTTCATCAGTTCCAAGCTTCTGAATGGTATTAAAGTTATCTGCCAGATTAGCAGAGAATGAGTGCTTTACAGGGCCGGTTACCAGATTGTAGGTAGCAGCAATTTCCCAGCCCCGGTTAAGTACGGTTGCAAAGTTCTGCACAGGCGAGCTTTGTCCGAAAGTACCCGGAACCACAGGAGCATAATAATTGCCTTCATTAATTGAACGGAAATAATCCAGCGACACTGTCAGGCTGTTTTTCAACAATTCAAAGTCAGCGCCTATATTTGCATTGGTTACTGAAGCCCAGCGCAGCTCAGGATTAAATGGTTGAATATTCACGCCTCCTACACTCACATTATTAAAGGTATACGCACCACTTACTGGTGATATACGAGGAATAAATAAGTAACCGCCAATACCTGAGTTGCCAACTTTCCCGTAAGAAGCACGTATTTTAACAGTTCCAAACCGATCGGCAATATCACCCATAAATGGCTCGCTAGTTAATCGCCAAGCAACCGAAGCTGCCGGGTAAAATAACCAACGACTTTGAGGAGCCAGTTTGGAAGAGCCATCATAACGCCAGGTAAACTCAAACAGGTAACGATCACCATACCCGTAGTTCAGACGACCGAAAACAGAATTTAATACACCCAGCTGAGGATTTGCCATACGTGCATAATCTGTTATACCTCCTTGAATCTGCCCTTGTGCATTTCTCAAAAAATCTCCCTGCAAAACCAATGAGCTATTCAAAGGTACTCCATTTAGCTGACGTGAATAGAGCTCAGGGTAAAATTTCCCTTCATAATTAAAACTAGTAGATGAAGAGTAGTCACTTCGGTAGCCAGCCAGCACTTTGGCACTATGTTTACCTATCTGTTTTTCATACTGCCCTGTGAAATAAATATTGGTATTATAATCTCTCCAAGCTTGTTTCACCTGTTCATTATTTCGTGGCGGATCAGATGGATAGGGTGAACTGTAGGTAAAGGCACGAATCTGTGTCTGCTGATTATACTGGAAGAAATTTCCGGACATATTCATATTAAAGCGTAAGCCTTCCAGTGGAGTAAGGGTAGCATCCAGTGTACCCACCAGATTATCTGTTTCCATCAGATTAAACCCACCTTGAGAGAGTAGCGCCAGGTTATTATTGGAAAAGCTAGCAGTAGTAGGAAATGTACCATCTTCATTTACCAATGGATAGATACGTGGTGTGCGCAAAGCATCACGTATAATATTTCCCATTGAAAATGGCGTACTACGGGTAGATGCTTTAGCATAGGCGGTATTCACTGTTACCGAGAGCATCTTATTGATTTGCGTAGTCAGATTCAGGCGGGCATTGTAGCGTTTGTAGTAAAACTCATTGCCGGCATCACGCACATATTTGTTATTGAGCATGTTGTCCTGATCCAGATAGCCAAATGAAGCCATATAGGTAGTGTTTTTTCCACCACCACTCACAGACAGATCGTGTTTGATCTGTGGAGCGTTTTTGCGAAATTCTTCGTCAAGCATCCAGGGATAGGAACCTTTCTCACGTTGTTCCTGAATCTGTTGAGGAGAAAACTGTGGAGATAGACTACTGTTTATCAATGCTTCGTTTTTCAGGGTCATAAACTCCCATCCCTCTACCGCTTTGGGTAATGTAGTTGGATTTTGCCAGCCAATCAGGGTGCTATAGCGAACAGTCGGTTTCTGATCAGTTTTACCTTTTTTGGTCGTAATTAAAACTACTCCACTACCGGCTTGCGAACCATAAATAGCTGCAGAGGAGGCATCTTTTAGAATCGTAATGTTCTCAATATCATTTGGATTTAAATTGGCCATTCCTAAACTTCCGGCAATGAGTCCGTCAATGATGATGAGCGGTTCGTTGTTGGATGAAAAAGATCCTACACCACGAATGTTGAATACAGGTACAGCTCCAGGCTCAGCCGTATTTTGCTGAATAGTCACATTGGCTGCCAGTCCTTGCATGGCCTGGTAGGCATTCGTAGTCGGACGACTTTCAATATCTGTTTTCCCAAGTGTAGCTACTGAAGAAGTCAAATCTTTACGTTGTTGGGTACCATACCCTACTACAACTACCTCACTCAATGACTGAATATCTGGTAGCAATGTAATATCAATTTTTGTACGGCCAGAAATAGCCACTTCCTCGGACACATAGCCAATAAAGGAAAACACTAATACACCATTCGCCTGGCTGTCAGGTACTTTTAGCGTATATGAACCATCTACGGTAGTAGACGCACCTATGGTCGTGCCTTTAATAGAAACACTTACCCCAGGCATTCCTTCTCCATTTTCGCTGATAACTTTTCCTGTAATGGTAATGTCTGCAAATTGCGAACGGGTAGCATTAAGCCGAGCTTCCAGGGAATTGAGCATTTCACCAGGCAATATGGTGTGTGCCTGATCACTAGCCTTAGACTCAGCATTTCCTTTTAGAATAATTTTGTCTTTTAGGATCTCAAATGTAAATCCAAACTTTCCAGACAACTCATTGAGAACTTCATTTAATTGCTTTTGCTGTACATGCAAGCTGATGCGTTGTGTAGTATTTATCTCATCATTTGAGTAGACAAACACAAAATGACTTTGCTTCTCAATTCTGTCAAATACCGAACTTAACTTTTCATTGGATACTTGTAGAGTAATGGTAGATTCCTGCAACGATGTATTCCCTTGTAGCGTTATACTACTTTGACTATACTTTCGCAAGGGTGCCGATGAGGCTATCTGTGCATGTGTGGTAAGCAAGCCAAAACCCAGAAAACACCCAAACCAGCTGCACCGGAGTAAGTGATAACGGGGATGAGTAGAAAATTGTAGCATTTTTCGTAAGGATTAAGAAGTGATTTTTAAATAAGGCAACAGTGAGAGTTGCCTTTTAGAAATAGTATCTCATACTCCAATAAAATTTTCTTTGTGTGTTTTATTGGTCTGTTTCTTCAGATATACCGGGCTGCTGGGAATTTTCGCCAATCACCAGTTCTTCATTGGTAATCTGATAGCTAAAATCCCTGGTTTTAGAGAGATAAAACATTATTTCTTCCAACGTATTGTTGGAAAATGCTCCCGTGAGCCGATACTTTTTAGCCTCTTCGCTGCGAAAAACGACTTTCTTACCAAAGTTACGTGCTAGCTGCTGTGCAATCTCTTCCAGTGTCATCGACTTGAAAATCAGGCGACCCTCAATCCAAGCTTTGTCGTCCGTGCTCTGAGTAGCTTGTGTGATAAGCCTACCTGAGCGAAAACTATAAAGGACTTTCTGATTAGGTCTGAGAAATACTGTATCACTAGTTAGCTGTGTTGCTGCTTTGGGAATGAAAGCCACCTTTCCGGTAGCTACCGAGGTTTCAATCTTGTCTTCATCTTCATATGCCCGAATGTTGAACGAGGTACCCAGTACCCGCACTGTACCCTGTGTCAGGTGAATAATAAAAGGCTTGGAAGGATTTTTCCGAATGTCAAAGAAGGCTTCTCCATACAGATGTACTTCCCGTGTTTTTTCATTAAATGCCTGCGGATAGGTTATCCGACTATCGGCATTAAGCCATATCTTACTACCGTCGGGTAACTCAATGGTACTTTTTACCCCTTTCGCATTTTTCTTTTCAATCAAAGAAATATGTCTACTCAAACCACTATACTGATACCCTACCCAAGCGCTAACCAATACAAGTCCGACAATAGCTGCAGCTGATAGCCATCGCCACACTGACCAGGAGGTTTTACCTATACTAATAGCACTATCTTTCTCTTCCACAAATTCTGCTTCGGCTGGTAAGGCATGGATCTGACGCATTACTTTTTGCAGAGACACTTCTACATTGACCGTGCTGGTTTGTGTACGATCATTCCAGAATTGCTCAAGCAACTGTAGCTTCTGCACCATTGCCGGATGAAGTATCAGCAATGATTCCAGTTCAGTTGATTCGTCAGAAGTAAGGGTACCCGCAAGTTTTCGGGTAAAGAGGTAAAGTATTCGTTCTTCGTTCATACTAATGTTAATGGCGGACGTCCATTAGTATAGACAGGAAAACGAAGAAGATTACTTACAAGCAGTCAGAAAAAAATTAAATAAAATCCAAAAATAGTATCAAAAGCACAATAGAGCTCTCTGGAGGTAGTATAGAAGAAGAACCAGGAAGCTTAGAAGACCTTGTATTGGTATCCATATAATTATCTAATGACTTGTGCAATTTTTTCATAGCACGAAACAGCTGAGTTTCTACCGTACGTGGTGACAGATCCAGTATTTCTGCTACCTGCTTGTAACTCATACCTTCTTCTTTGATGAGTTTAAAAACGGTACGGCACTGGTCTGGTAATTCCTCAACGGCTTGCATGAGCAATTCATAAATCTGACGCCATTCCAGTATTTTTTCGGGATCATCTGTGTTGACAATCTCAATCTCACCACTTTCGGGTTCAAGTGAAATATGAAAAGGGGAACGCTGAGACAAGTAATTAAGAGACTTATTACGAGCAGATACAAACAGATAAGTTTCCAGATTCTGAATTTTAAGTACTTCGCTACGACGATGCCACAATTTTAGCATAATGTCATTTACCAATTCCTCGGCTGTTTCCCGATTGTGAACATACATCTTGGTAAACTGGAACAAGCGCATAAAAAACAAACGGTACAAAGCGGCAAAAGCTTCCTGGTCGTTATTGCAGAGTCGTTCCTGCAAATCTCTGATTTGTATCGTGTTAAGTTTCATATGCAGCCAAAGACAAACGAATTGTATCAACTAAAACACTGCAATATCTCTAAAATAAAATTAAAAACGGAAATAATTGCATAAAATCTACTTTCAAACTTCTAAATTGACATATATTACAATTCTGGAACAACTCGCCTCCATATTATATGCTGTACTATTAGACTAAAGCAAGTGAGTAGATAGGTTGAGTATCCTTACCAGAAAGAATATCTATACCCTACTGCCCTAGACGCAGCAGCAACTCTGTCCGATATGTTCCTGATAGCGGAATTTGTTTGCCTGCAATAGTCAGTTGGTGCCGTTCTATCTTTTCGATTTTATTGAGGGAGATGATATAAGATCTATGTACACGCATATAATTATGTTCGGGTAATCTGTGCAGAAGTTCTGAAAGTGTCATCCGTGTTAACACACGTTTCGTTCCTATATAAAACATCAGATAGTTGTCTTCTGCTTCTACATACAGTAACTGTTCCAAATCAATGCTCACCAAATCGTAGCCACTTTTTACAAACAAAGATAATTTTGGTGACTGTGGTTGTGATAGTACAGAAGCCTTTATAGACTCTTGAACTTTATGGCAAGCTTTCAGAAATCGAGGCAAAGCGATGGGTTTGAGTAAATAATCTGTAACAGCAAGTTCATAGCTGAGTAAAGCAAAATCTGCATACGCAGTAGTAAAGATAATCCTTGTTCTGTCTGGAACCATTTTCGCTAACTCAATGCCAGTGATATCAGGCATCTGAATATCTAGAAAAAGAATGTCTACTGCATGTTGCTGAAGATAGGTAAGTCCTTCTGTAGCACTCACAAAAGTAGCGCTTATAGTTAGAAATGGGACCTGCTTTGCCAGAGAACCCATAATCTGTAGAGCCATGGGTTCATCATCAATCACTATGCCTGTTAATTGCATATCTATAAATTTTCTCTACGTTTGGATTTCAGTGCCTACTTTGTCTTTAACAAGGTATCGATTTCCTGATAAAGTTTAGTTGTAGAAGAGGGTGGGGATGCATGAGTTGTAACTAACCTACCTTGTCGGTCAAAAAGTAAGTAAGAGGGAAAGACCACGCCCTGCCCTGATTCATATAGTTCCTTAATTTCTTCTGTAAGTGTTTTATCTGCGAGTACATGTTGTCCTTCAAGTTTATAAAATGCTATAGTCTCTTTCCACTTTTTCTCAGCTTGTGTTCTTTTTTCTATAGCTATATACACAAAGTCAACAGGTTGGTTTTTAAATGTCTCTTTCAATAGCTTAACGAAAGTAAATTGTTGCCGACATGGAGTACACCAGCTTCCCCAAATGTCAACATATATAATACGTCCTTTATGAAGTTCAAGGATTTGCTGAAGAGTACTGGGTTTGTTTATATACTCAACCCCGGACAAGGCTGTTGAATCGCTGGATTCCAAGTACATTTTCCGGTACTTGTTTAAGGGCATCCTGTAACTGCTTTTAGGAAAACTGTTCACAAAGTCCTCATAAGCTTCCGCCTGATAGGTCAGATCTCCCATCTGTATGCCACTGATAAGAAAAGAAGCAATGGCGCGTTCCAGAGATTTACCTGTCAGCGTTTGTTTGATAACGATGTAGTCCAGGTATCGTTTACCATGCTGGCGCATCTGTTGCTTGGTTTTTGCAAAAGGCTTTTGGAAGAGAGTCTCACATTGTTGTATAAACTCTTGTTTGGAGGCCGCCTTTAACTTAAAATAGTGTGGATAATATGAGATAACCTGCTGGTAATGATAGGCATCTAAGGCTTTAGAATTAGACAAAGGTTCACTGGCATAGGCTTGGATAAGGACTTTACGCCAAGAGTCTATGTTAATTGCAACAGGGTTTGCAGTAGTTAACAATCCATTCTCAAAAAGAATATCCCAAAGCTTACTAATAGAAAAATAAGTCAGGTTCCACCGGGTTAACTGCTGAAACGGACCAGAGGTCTTCTGCGTTAATTTCGAAAGATTCGCCAGAGTTTTTTCTTTATTTTGCTGTAGTTGTGAAAAGATCTCCTCAGGCTTTGTTAACGTATCGTTCCAGTTTTGAGGAAAGAGTTTATAGAAAGTGAATCCGAGTGTGAGCCAACATGTATTTTCTCTTGCAAGAGATCCAGCAAAAGAAAGAGTTGCTTCCTCAGCTTTGGCATCATAGCTAATGAAAAGTTTCCGATTAGGTTGTCCATACAAATAGATACGTTTTCCTTCTATATCCATAAAAAAGGTTTGCGCCTTGTGCACAGGTAATGTCGTTGCAAAGGTTCCATCTGATTTCAATGAAAGTGAAATAGAGTTTTGCGTATGATACCAATTGTCGTAAGGAATATTGATTGTTATCTGAGTATCAGAAGAAACATTTCGAATAGTTCCACTGAGTAACATTTGAGCATAAAGAGGAATGTGAACTGCTGGCCCTTGTAAGATAAACAAAGGCATCAGCCAGGTATAGAATCGGATCATAAAAAGACTATTTTAGTAAGATTACAAAATGGATACAGAGTTGAATATATCCGGAATAAAAGGATAATAGAGCTCCTTTCGCTTGTTAAAAGACAAGCAGTGATGATCAAAAAGAATAAAGAAAGTGGGGTAATCAGGACAGATTTAGGGCAAGTTGAACTTTGTAAAAGTCTTTCTGCTTTTGAATGGTAAGCTGATGGCTGGGATAGAGTAAAGACAGCCGTTTCTTAACATTTTTAATTCCAGTACCATGTCCTTTCTCTATGGCATGAACAGGTAGCAGACTATTTTCTATATCCATAATCAACTGCTTATTTTTGACAGAGACCAACAGTTTAATGTAACAGTCTCTGTCTATGCTGATTCCATACATAAAAGCATTTTCGACAAAAGGGAGCAATAGTAATGGGGCAATACGAACTGATAGCTGATCATAGTCCAGTTGGGTATGAATATGGATATTGCTCCGACTTGGAATTCTACTTTTCTGTAGTTCAATGTAATCTTCCAGAAAGGTAAATTCTGTGGCTACGGGGGTAAACTCCTCTGCATGTTCGTTGAGCACATAGCGCAGCAGTCCAGAAAGCTGAGCAATATTTCCTGCTGTTCGGACGGCCTCTTCCTGCATAGCAGTACCATAGATCATATTTAGGGTATTGAAAAAGAAATGTGGATGAAGCTGTGCCTTTAAAGCAGAGAGTTCGGTTTGAGATTGTTCGTACTGCTTCTGCAACTGACGGATTCGCTCACTAATAAAATTTCGAAGTATTGCATACCCAAATACATAGGCAGCTATACACAAAACAGGTAGCAGATTGTCTGGAGCTATCAGTTCAGAGATACTCCATCGTTGCTGAATAATCTGAACAAAAATCCAGCTGAATAACCCTGTTCCCAATGTGGTCAAAAGAAAAACTCTCAACCGGACTCTGGTAAAAAAGTAGTGATAGTTACATTCTGTCAAAAGGATAACGACCAATACAACCACTCCAAACTTCTGGTTGATATTGTGTTTTTCAAACCGCTCCCACAAGGTAACTTCCGTTCCATCTGCATGTTTTAGATACGGTCCGTATATATGTATTCGGTAGAGAAAATCTATTGCATCAGCTGTAGTGATTATCAACCATATAAGAAACGAATGTAATAGCCATTGAAGCCAGGAGGGTATTTTTGCAAGGGTAGACAGTGTTATCATTTCTTGTTTGTTAGTTGCATCAAAAGAAGTACACATCAAACAGAATGAAAAATAAATGTGGGGAAAGGTGTAAAGTTTGGGGTGAAATGTAGCTTTCTAATTCAGTCCTTCTCAATGTTTTGAGATAGCACCAAGTTTTTGAGACTTTGATTTCAGTAGGAAATAATTATGCAACAGAGTAGTTCAATAAAGTTTCACCTGCTTTTTCCTGTATAATCCACAACTATCTGGACTTCTCAGGAAAGTAACTTTGGACTTCTCAGGTAAACCGACGGATCTATTTATGTCGAGCTTTGTCACATAAAATTTTAACAAAATGGAAAACAAAGAAACTGTATTGGTGACTGGAGGAACTGGTTTTGTAGGTATGCACATTATTCTTCAGCTATTGCAAAAAGGTTACCATGTAAAGACAACACTTCGTAACTTAACAACTAAGGAGCAATTGATTGGAGCACTGAAATCTCACGGCATTACATCATTTGACCAACTTTCATTTATAGAAGCAGAACTAACCAGAGATGACAATTGGGAAGTAGCCATGAAAGGATGTACTCATGTATTGAGTGTAGCCTCACCTGTATTTTTTAATGTTCCCAAAGACGAAAATGAAGCTATTCGTCCAGCTGTTGAAGGCATCCTTCGTATTTTGAAATTTGCTAAAAAAGAAGGGGTGAAACGTGTGGTAATGACATCTAACTTTGGTGCAGTAGGTTTTAGTCAGACCGACAAGAGCAGGCAAACTATTGAAGCAGATTGGACTGACACTAATGTGAGAGGATTATCAGTGTATGAAAAATCAAAAACATTGGCAGAGCGGGCTGCCTGGAATTTTATGGATAGGGATGGAGGAACATTGGAATTTGCAACAATCAATCCGGTAGCTATTTTAGGGCCCTCACTAAATGCTCATATTTCAGGAAGTTTTCACCTTCTGCAACACTTATTGGATGGCTCGATGAAGGCCATACCCAATATTCCATTAAATGTTGTTGATGTAAGAGATGTAGCAGACTTGCACATCCGCGCTATGACCAATCCCAAAGCAAACGGACAACGCTTTATCGCCACGGCAGATGGGCAGATTTCAATCCCTGAAATAGCAGCATTTCTGAAAAAGAAGATGCCGGATATAGCCAAAAATGTTTCTACTAAAAAACTTCCTGACTGGATTCTGTATTTTACATCGTTATTTAATGTCAGAGCCAAAGAAGCTACTATGCTTCTGCAAGTGAACCGAAATGTAAGTAACCAAAAAGCAAAGAAGATTCTAGATTGGACACCCATAGCAACACAAGAACAAACTATACTTGCTTCTTTAGAAAGTATGGTTAAATATGGAATTGTAAAATGAGAGATATAGCGAAAGACAAGCAATCCAGCATATTAAAAGAGCAGTTTATACCTGACCATGTATTCTTTTACATTATCAAAGGCGAAATTAGTTTTTTTGATGGAAATAGACGTTATACCTTCAAAGCGGGAGAATGTGGTATGGCACAAAGAAATCGTTTGGCAAAATACATTTTATCGGACAGTATAGAAGAATTTGAACCTATAATAGTGTGCTTTGAGGAAGCTTTTCTTCAACAGTTTGAGAAAAAACATAAAAAGTTAAAAACAACAACAGGTAAAACAAATGATGGATTTGTAAAGATTCAAACAACCGAACTAATTCATTCTTTTATTCATTCATTAAAGCCATATTACAAAGATGTGATGCAATTAGATGAAGCATTTGAAGAATTGAAGTCTGAAGAACTGCTACTTATTCTGTTACGGGATCAGCCGAAGCTCGCAGATATCTTGTTTGACTACAGCATCCCAGAAAAAATCAATCTGGAGGCCTTTATGAACCGCAATTTTATGTTTAATGTGAGTATACAACGCTTTGCATATATGACAGGACGCAGTTTGTCGGCTTTCAAACGAGACTTTAAAAAAATATACAATGAGACCCCTAATCGTTGGTTAATTCAAAAACGATTGCAGGAGGCGTACTTGCTGCTTGATACTAAGAAGTGGAAACCATCAGATATCTATCTGGAATTGGGTTTTGAAACATTAGCCCATTTTTCGTATGCCTTCAAAAAACGCTTTGGCCATGCCCCATCGAAGCTTACAGAAAGTAGATGACCTAATCAACTACTGATGAACATACACATACACACCAAAGATACCCCACTTTTACTAAAATAATAAGACAAAATCTCACTGACATCTGAAATTGAAGCTTCGACATCATAGCCAACCAATTTAATGATGAACTACTATTTTAATCCATTAATCAATAGTTTGAAAATCATAGCTTATTGTTTGATTTCTGTAAGGTTAAAACCTATCAGATGAGTACTTTTATAGTACCCTATCTATTTATCAAACAAGTAATTATGGCTAAGTTTAGTCTGAAAATTAATGGAAAAATCCGACAGGTAGATCTTGATCCTACTACGCCTCTCCTTTGGGTTTTGCGAGATCATCTGAATTTGCCAGGCACCAAATATGGCTGTGGCATCGGAATGTGTGGAGCATGCACTGTTCATCTGGATGGAGTAGCCGTTCGTTCCTGCCAACTCCCTGTCTCCGTAGTAAACAAACAGGAAGTTACAACGATTGAAGGATTGTCTGTTACGGGTGATCATCCTGTACAACAAGCCTGGATTGACCACGATGTGGCTCAGTGTGGGTATTGCCAGACTGGTCAGATTATGAGTGCAGCGGCATTATTGAAAAGTAATCCCAATCCTACCGATGAAGAGATAGAAACCTCTATGAGCGGCAACATCTGCCGTTGCGGTACATATCTGCGTATTCGGGAAGCCATTAAATCGGCTGCTAAAAAATAGTCTTACAGTCTTTCATTTTGCTTATAATCGAAAAAGATGGAAAATACATATAGCAGGCGTTCCTTTCTGAAATCTTCCTTACTCTCCAGTGGTGGCTTATTGTTAAGCTTTACCTGGTTGTCAAGCTTTCGTTCTACTGACAAGATGGAAGAATTACAGCTTTCTGAACAATGGAATCAGCTAAGTGGATATATTAAAATTACCCCAGATAATGTGATCAAAATCATGTGTCCTAATCCAGAGTTTGGACAAAACGTAATGACCTCATTATCCATGATGATTGCAGAGGAACTGGATGCAGACTGGAACAATGTAGTGGTTGAGATCGCACCATTTGACTCTTCCCTATATGCTCGCCAGTTTAGTGGAGGTAGTCAATCAGTACGGCAGGCCTGGAAACCACTGCGTACAGTGGGTGCTGCTGCCCGTCAGATGTTGCAGCAAGCGGCTGCACAAACTTGGGGTGTCCCAGTAAACGAAGTAATGACAAAAGCAGGTGTGTTGTCGCATGCAAGCGGAAAAACTGCTACGTATGGAGAGATGAGTAGCAAAGCAGCAGCGATTCCTGTACCCAAAGATGTTAAGCTAAAAGAAGTGAAATCCTTTAACATTGTTCGAAAAGCACAAAAGAATGTTGAAAGCAAAAAAATAGTTACCGGCAAACCTTTGTTTGGTTTAGATTATCAGCAGGAAGGTATGCTCATTGCGATGATGGTTCACCCACCTGCTTTTGGCATGCAGTTAAAATCGTTTGATGCATCACAAGCGCTGAAAATGCCAGGCATTACAGCAGCTTTTACCATTGATGTATTTCCGGATACATATGCAAAAGATAGTTTTGACACATGCTCCTTTAATGAACTGGTAGTTGTAGTGGGTAAAAGCACATGGGAGGTAATGAATGCCCGCAAGAAGCTGAAAGTCGAATGGACACTCACTCCTGAAAAGAAAGAAACTGTAAATATGTTTGGACGTAAAGTCGAACAACTGGTTCCGGCCGGGCTTGAAAACACAAAGGGGCACCTGGAAAAAATGAAAGAGATGAGTGCTAAATCTGCCAAGCTTTTACGAAAAGACGGTGATCCGGAAACAGCTTTCAAAAATGCGGCAAAAGTAATCGAACGCACATACACCGCACCTTTTCTGGCTCATAATTGCATGGAGCCTATGAACTTCTTTGCCCATGTCACTACCGAAAAAGCATTACTGGCCGGACCACTTCAGGCTCCCGAATTTGCAGAAAGAACTCTTTCAGCACGATTAGGCTTGCCAATAGAAAAAATTGACATACAAATGACCCGGATGGGTGGTGGGTTTGGACGCAGAGCCTATGATCATTATCTGGTAGAAGCCGCCTTGATTTCTCAGAAGGCGAAAGCACCTGTTAAACTCATCTATACCCGTGAAGATGATATGACCTATGGTATCTATCGCCCCATGTATACAGCCACTTATCGTGCAGCATTGGATGCCAATAAAAATCTGATAGCCTTTCATGTCAAAGGAGGAGGTATTCCTGAACATCCGGTGCATGCCAATCGTTTTCCGGCTGGAGCCGTGGATCACTATATGGTTGAAGGTTGGGAGATTCCGTCCAATATAACTGTTGGAGCTTTTCGGGCTCCCGGCTCTAATTTTAATGCGGCAGCTGAACAATCGTTTTTAGACGAACTGGCAGAAGCAATGGGAAAAGATCCTATTGAGATGCGTCTGGAACTATTGAAAAGGGCAAAGGAAAATCCGGTAGGAACAACTAATGAATATGATGCGGATCGGTATGCAGCTGTTTTGCAATTATTGAGGGAAAAATCGGGTTGGGGAAAATCCGAAAACGGCAAATACGGTCGAGGTGTAGCAGCTTATTTTTGCCACAACTCGTATGCTGCTCATGTTGTAGATATGGTTATGAAAAATGGACAACCTTATGTCGAAAAAGTAACCAGCGTGGTAGATTGTGGCATTGTTGTCAATCCGGATGCTGCCACTAATATGGTACAGGGTGCCGTTGTAGATGGTATTGGCAATGCATTGTATGGGGCGTTGACTCACAAGGAAGGGGCTCCGGAACAGAGTAATTTTCATAATTACCGCATCATTCGTAACAATGAGGCCCCCAAGAAAATAGATGTTCACTTTATTCAGAGTGAAGTTGATCCGACAGGTTTGGGAGAGCCACCCTTTCCACCTGTATTTGGGGCTGTAGCCAACGCTTTGTACAAAAGCACAGGTAAACGATTTTATAACCAACCCTTCAGTACAGAGTTTTCCAATTCGTAGAAAACACATCAGGATTCTGAATACAATGGTTCAGAATCCTGATAAAATCTATTTAGAAAGTTCCTTAACAGATGCACTCTATTCTTCTTCTATGAATATATCTTATCTCTAATCAAACTACGATCTAGAACAGGAGTTCAGATAAATAGTTAGCTAACTATTTCTGAATCTGGAAGGATTGACGCCTACATGTTGTTTAAAAAAGTTATCAAAATGCGTGACTTCCGGAAATCGTAATGCATAGGCAATTTCTGATATCTGCCAGTTGCTGTGTTTTAAAAGAATCTTTGCTTCCTGTAGAATACGTTCGGCAATCAGGTGTGAAGTAGTTTTCTGGGTTATCATTTTAATCGCCCGATTCAAATGGTTCACATGAATATTGAGTTGATTGGCAAAATCAGAGGCTGCCCGCAACTTTACCTGCTGATGAGCCTGATCAATCGGAAACTGTCGTTCCAGCAGTTCTAAAAATAGAGATACAATTCGTTGAGAGGCATTTAATTGTTGCTTTTCACTTCGGGCTGCGGGCTGTATTTTCATAGCAAAATGAATCAGTTCAAACACCAGATTGCGTAGCAGGTCATACTTGTATGTATAATCTGAATGGATTTCTTCAAACATCCGTTCATAGATTGCATGTACTCTGCTTACCTGTTCGTCAGTCAGTTCAAAGATATGTGTGCCCTCCGGTTGAAAAATGGTATACTGAGCCAGATCGCCAAACTGATGAAAAAACTGCTGATTAAAAATACAGTAAAAACCCTGCCGGATATTGTCCAGATGTTCCCATTTATAGGGTATTTGAGGATTGGAAAAAGATAAGGCCTGTTTGTGTACTTCCACTACTTTATCAGCATAGTGCACCTTACTTTTACCAACAACGAACATAATTTTATAATAGTCACGTCTTTTGTAGGGAATAGAAGTGGGTTGTCCTTCCACTAAAGGCTCTAAGCGAAACAGATTGAAATGCCCGATGCCATTACCCATACGATCAGGCAATCGGTTAAACTTTTGCTTATATAATTCTTCCAGGGTTTCTACCTTATTCATAGGATCAATGTTAAACTGTATAACAAAACAATAGTCTAGTGTAGCTGCAATGATCTCTGGAGTAATTGCTTATGTATGGCTAAAGCCCACATTGATTGTATGCCATAGAAAGATGGCAGTGGCTGGTTTGTAAAGGTTTGGTTTCGGTTCATATCAGGTAGAAATTAAAAAGTGGTAAAACAGCAGACTAAAGATCGTCAATCTATTTTACACACATATATATTTTAGACAATCGACAAATTGCCCCTACGATATAACATTGGGTGCCTGTTTATCGCAGTTGGGCGAGAAAATAAGTTGTTTGTCGAAAGAATATCCAGTTTGGAGCGGATAAGAGAAGGTAGGCCAGATTTATATTCTGGCATAAGGAGATACTGAGTGGGGTATGCTTATCTCAAAGAGTAGCCTCTTTAAAAACCTGATCGCTTTGGGTATCACGATGATGGATAGGTCCCTGCCGCAATTTGAGAAAACCAGCCTGACGACGGGTGAATCTTCCCATGACTTCAGCTGTAATGGCCACAGCAATTTCATAAGGAGTTTCTGCTCCTATGTCCAGTCCTATCGGAGCATGAATCCGGTCCCAATCTTTATCCGAAAAATATATACCCTGATCGGTAAATTCAGCTATCATTTTCTCAAACCGCTTTTTCGGTCCCAGGATACCAATGTAGGGAGTAGTAGTTTTTAGCAGTTTTTTCAGGATATCCCTGTCATACTCATAATTGTGAGACATAAGTACACAGGCAGTGTTGGACTGGACTACAAACTCCTGGTCTACAAATTCTCTGTGACAAAGTGAAAGCGTATCTGCCTGAGGAAAGAAAACGGGTGCAATATGGGCTACACATTCGTCAGTAACCGTTACGCTCCACCCCAGGTTCTTAGCCAGCTGACTCAGAGGACGGGCATCAAATCCACCTCCAAAAATTAGTAACTGAATGGGAGGTTGTATCAATTCAAGAAATATATCAAACGTCTCTTCGCCGACCGTATACTGTTGGGCTCTGGATTTTTTGGCTCCCAGCAGTTCTATCAGGTCCTTTTCAAGCTGGAAGCAAAGGTCTGGATACTGAATATTCTCGTCTATGGCAAAAGTTTGTTTCACTACCATTTTTTTCCCAAGAAATGCTTCATTACCTGAAAAGATAGTAGCCACAGCAACCTCCTGCTGTAAATTAATCAGTTGCTCAAAAAAATGAATGGGATTAGCCATATCATCAGGGTCTACCGCTTCGAAGAGCACATCTATCACCCCATTACATCCTAAATTAATGCCAAGGTTTTTATTTTCATCATCCCTCGTATCATATGTAACACATAGGGGTGTTTTCTCCCGCATAACCTGGCGGGCTTTACGCAAGGCATCTCCTTCCAGGCATCCTCCACTGATAGAGCCAAACCATCTGCCATCATCAATAATAAGCATACGGGCACCAGGGCTTCTGTAAGAAGAACCTCTTACCTGAACCACAGTAGCCAGAGCCACATTTTGTTTACCCAGATCCAGGTTACGGTATGTTTCACAGATAGTATGCAGTTCATTCATAGTACTGTTATCCAGATTCCACTTTAACACAGATACAAAACTATAGGAATAACTCCTAAGAAAACAACGAAAATCAAACCAATTATTACGAAAATCAAACGAACAGGGCAGATTCAAAATAAGGCATCCACTGCTTTTGCCAATGGATGCCTTATTCATTAGTTATTCAAAGTAACCATATTAATAACAAACGGATATGTTACATCGCTTTTCTCTAATTAAAAAGTTTTATTTACATCCTGCCATCTTCTTCATGTCGGCATCTGTAGTGTAGGTGTACATCACTTACCGACTCTTTGTTGTAAGTGTTGAGGATATCTGGCTCCCTGTACCTGTATAGTTGAAAATACTTCCTCAATCTCCTGTAGATCCTCTTTAGTTAAAACTATCTGCGCAGCCTTCAGGTTTTCTTCCAACCGATGAATTTTGGTAGTACCTGGGATCGGAGCAATCCAGGGCTTTTGAGCCAGCACCCAAGCCAAAGCTATCTGTGCAGGAGTGACCTGTTTCTTTTTGGCAAACTCCGTCAGCTTCTCTACCACAATCTGATTGGCTTTTCGATTTTCCTCATTGAATCGGGGCACTATATTTCGAAAATCCGTTGGGTCAAATTTAGTGTTTGCATTGATGGTACCTGTGAGAAAGCCTCTGCCAAGCGGACTAAAGGGAACAAAACCGATCCCTAGCTCTTCCAGTGTAGGAAATACTTCTTTTTCAGGTTCTCTCCACCAGAGAGAATATTCACTTTGCAGCACTGTAACAGGTTGCACTGCATGTGCTCTGCGGATGCTGTCTACCCCTGCTTCAGACATACCAAAATATTTTACTTTTCCTTCTTTGATCAGCTCCTTCACTGTTCCTGCTACATCCTCTATGGGTACAACCGGATCTACACGATGTTGATACAAAAGGTCAATCCGGTCTGTTTTTAATCGTTTGAGCGCTGCCTCTGTCACATTCCGGATGTTCTGTGGGCTACTGTCCAGGCCCAAATCCGTTTTTCCATTCTTGAATCCGAATTTGGTTGCAATCACCACCTGATCCCGAAACGGTGCCAGTGCCTCGCCTAAAAGCGCTTCATTTGCAAAGGGGCCATAGGCTTCGGCAGTATCGAAAAAAGTAACACCCAGTTCGAACGCCTTGCATAGTAATTTGATAGCATCTTCTTTACTTGTTTCAGGGCCATATCCAAAGCTTAACCCCATACAACCCAAACCGATTGCGGAGACTTCCAGTCCGCTGGTTCCTAATCTACGTATTGGCAATTGTGCAGACATAACCTATAGATTTAAAATGATGGTACAAAAGTAACTTCACCTCCAAACACAAAACAATGAAAATCAAATAACTTCCTACGGAAATCAAACAATTTTCGTAGGAAGTTATTCAGAGCAAAATTACTTCTATTGCTTAGGAGAAATTTTTGATTCCAGTCAACCACTAAGTCAGATTGTGTATGAGTTAGGACCTCATGGCAAATAGAGTTCGGTTTCCGAGCAAAAGCACACTCCAGATCCAAAGGCCGCTGGTCTTGTCACGCCTGTCCCTCCGTAGCGGAAAGATTGTTTTAGAAGGACAAAAACCAACGAAAGTGATTAATTTATTTCAACAAAACAGTCTTTCCTGACTGAGCAGAATTTTTAGCAGCTTCCAGGATTTCAACTACCGTTACATTGACAGGCAATTCGTACAAATCATTTTTGTCCAGTTTTAATCTACCTCGTACTACATCTGCCAGAACAGAGAAAGGATCTGTGAATGGAGCCGGACGGGGTTCTATTTTCTTTCTTTCTTCAGGTGCTTTCTCCTGCAAACGTTCTCTGATCGTTACAGGATCTACTGCCACTGCATACCCCATCGTTCCATATACTTCCATATCCTTACGTGAGAAAGTCCAGTTCCAGGATGCCTGGATAATACATTGTGCTTTGGCATATTGTAAAATAATGGTAGCCTCATCATCTACTTTCTCATAAGCGTTGGGTTTGTTCTGGTGAGTAACAGCTGTCACAGAAACAGGCTTCTCCCCTTTTAGTAACCATGTCATCAGATTGGCTCCATAACAACCAAAATCAAACAAAGCACCTGCCCCATTTTTAGCAGGATCGGTTAGAATATCAAAAAACTCCTTACTCACTCCAATCTCCTTAGGCCCCTGATGTCCATCATTGACCATTACTTTTCGGATTTCTCCTAGTTTCCCTGCCTGGTACAAATCGTTGATATATTGGTTGCTGGCATACCAGGAAGTTTCAAAGTTGGTCAGCACTTTAATATTGTTTTTCTCTGCCAGACTTTGAATTTCCTTTGCATCTGCCAAAGTAGTTGCCAACGGTTTTTCAACCATTACATGGATTTTTCTGGGAGCACAGGCACGTACAACCACAATGTGATCACTGATGGCACCAAAAGCTGACACGGCTTCTGGTTTTATTTGATCCAGCATTTTAGCCAGATCATCAAAAAACAGACTTTTGTCAAGCTTGTACCGGGTCATATAGCGACTAACCAGATTGGGATTGGGCTCGTAGATACCTACAATTTTCGTATCATTTTTGCTCTGACGATTAAATGCCCAATCCACGTGCCCATGACTTAATCCGGCAATAGCCAAACGAACTGGGTTTTGTGCAGTAGCTTCTATGACAACCATAGCTGAAAAAAGAATAATCAATACATACTTCATACGGCTCATGAGTGGTGATGTTATCGAAAGTAGTTTAGATACGTTGAAACAGGAACCAGAATAGTAGGTTCTATTGAGACACTGTAAATTAAACTGAACTAAGCGATAGATCACATCATTTCCAACTAACTTTTTTCAAAGCAGTTCAATTAGCGTATACACTTTCTCTGAGCCAACTATTTTTATAGTGATAGTTGGATGCAGATTATAGCATAAAAGACCAGAAGTAAATGGAGCTATTTCACTCCTGGTCTGTAAAGGGTATTACATCTCAGAGTCTCTTATAGTATCCTCAACAATCTTTTGAAAATTAAGTAATAGAAACTCTAGTTTGGATGGATCGCCAAATGCATTATATTGCTTATTCTCTATCTTAAAACCATAGAAATCACCTTCCTCTTTTTCAAAGTATTGATAAGGAATAACCACATCTTCTAAAGCTGTCTCCTCTAAATCTATTGTAACATTCCATCCTGGATTATCCAGTGTCTCAATTTTAATTCCAAAGCCATGTTCCCAATCCCCATTACATTCATTAGCATACCAGTCCTCAAGCCATTTTAAAACATTCATATGACAAATGATTAATTTGATGATTAGTAAGCTTTGAACCCAAAAGCATTTAGCATCTTGTCGAAAATCTTTGTATTCGGATAGATTCCTGAAAAAGCTTCAGATCCAGGGCCATAGGCAAAGACAGGGATCATCACGCCAGTATGGTGTTTGGTCACAAACTGACCTTCTACCTTCCCGGTTTTCATATCACCCCCTACCAGTGCAAAACCACCTGTCTCATGATCGGCTGTAACAATCACCAGGGTATTTCCATCTTTCTGAGCAAAATCCAATACAGCTCCGATTACCTTATCAAAATCAAGCATTTCATTAACGATATACTGAGTATCATTGGCATGTCCGCCCCAGTCAATCTGAGATCCTTCTACCATCAGAAAGAACCCTTTTTTGTTTTGAGTCAGTAGTTGAAGAGCTGTTTGGGTAGATTGAAGCAACTGGTCGCCTCTGCCTTCTGAAAATTTAGGCAATTCTTCATCTGCCAGAAAACCTGCCAGCTTGCCCGATATAGTTTTGGTCACCTCAGGAAGTGAACTGGCAATCTGGTAATTTTTGGCCCGAAGACTATCTACCAGATTCTTTCCATCTGCCCTTTGGGTAAAATGTTTTCGGCCACCACCAATGAATACATCCACATCTGTTTTCAGGAAATCAGCGGCAATTTCTTCTACCATAGTCCGCTTCGGCTGATGGGCAATAAAAGAAGCTGGTGTGGCATGTGTCATAGAACAAGTCACGACCAAGCCCGTAGACAACTTATTATGTTCGGCAATTTCCAGTATGGTAGGCCGGGCATGATTGGTAGAATCGACACCAATGGCTCCGTTATTAGCTTTATAGCCAATAGCTAAAGCAGTTGCCCCTGCCCCGGAGTCGGTTACATAATCATCGGCAGACTGGTTTTTATGGAAGCCTACATAGGGGAATCGTTCCAGATTCAAAGAACCTTTGTTGGCCGTAAGGCCAGCATAAATCTGTGCAGTTCCCATGCCATCCCCAATCAGCAGAATAACATTCTTAGGGTGTTTGGACTTCGCATTTTTTTGAGCAAAAGAAGGACAAAGAGTAAGAAACGGGATAGTAACTAGTAGGGTTGAGAAAAAACGTATTTTCATTCGGGTTAAGTGGTTAAATGAAAATGTAAGAGATTATTAGTAGAAACAGAGTAATCTAGCTTACATTGAGAACTCTTTTTTGCAAAAGGTCAAAAGTAGAACCTGTCATCTAAAAATTAGAATTTTTAATTTTATCAAAATGTGAATTCACATTTGAATATATGTTATTGAAGTATTTATTTCGAAAATTTAGTAAATGTTTTTCCGTCGTAGCGGTACAAACCTGTTTCATTTGTCCCTATCCAAAAATTTCCAGAGTTATCTTCCAAAATTGTCCAGATACCGCTATTCGTTATCCCATCTTTTGTTGTAAAACGGGTGAAAGATTTACCATCGTAACGGCTAAGTCCACCACCAAACCAAAGGTTTCCTTTCTTATCCTCCATAATTCGAGTAACAACATTATCAGCTAAGCCATCATTTTTTGTAAAGGTTTTAAATGATTTGCCATCATAACGGTAGGCTCCTTTCCAACTACTAAACCATATATTCCCTTTTTTGTCCTGCAAAACGGGCCAAACCCAATCATCGCCATTTGGTTTAAGATGGGTTATGGTCTTTCCATCGTAGCAATATACGCCTGGATTACAACGCCCACCAAACCAGAAGTTACCAGCTTTATCTTCTAAAATCTTTTCTATTTTAAAACTACAATCTTTTACTTCTTCGGTAACAGTAAATGAAACGAATGATTTTCCATCATATACATAAACACCAGCACCTGTTGCAAACCATAGTTTTCCACTCTTGTCCTGCATAATACTCCATACCTCATAGTCACTACGGATCGTATCAGTTGGTAGAGCGATTTGAATTTTAGTAAATTTATTGTTATTGTAAAGACAAATACCATCGGAGGTGCCTATCCAAATCTTATCGCTTTTATCTTTCAACATACACCAAACCGTATTGCTGTTCAGTCCATTTGCCATCGTGAAATGGGTGAAAAAATTTCCGTCATATTTATAAATACCATCGGCTGTGGTGCCGAACCAAAGATTACCCGCTTTGTCTTGCAGGCTACAATGAACATTGTCACCTTTATTCAGGCTCTGGGTTTTTATAAATTTTTGGCTGTTGACAGATAGTGTGTTGGATTCATTTTCTTTTTTCTTGGGCATGTTTGCTTGAGCTTGTCCGATGCAGTGACTGCTCATAAGTAATATGGTTAGAAAAGTAGAAGCCTGGAGTTTCGAGAAGTATTTTCCCATTATTGAAATTGTCATTAATGCTCTGAACAAATGATGATTTGGGTATATGTGAAGAACAACAAACTTAAAAGGTTTTGTATTGGGCTCAGGTTAATGACTTGTTAATGAAGTGAAAAGTTTTTGATTGATTTTGCCGCAAATGCCACTGCAAAATGTCGTATTTACACTCGCGTTCGACCACTTAAATACCCAATTTTACAACACTAAACAAATCATGAAAAAATGAGAAAGATTATTGCATTTATGCACATATCGCTTGACGGTTTTGTAGCAGGACCAAACGGAGAGATGAACTGGATTAAGGTTGATGAAGAAATTTTTGATTATGTCGGGAAGCGGATAGGTGAAGGCGATACTGCCTTATATGGACGGGTAACGTATGAGATGATGGAAAGTTACTGGCCAACTGCAGGAGACAAGCCGGATGCATCCAAACATGATATTGAACATGCAAAGTGGTATAATAAAGCTCGCAAGGTTGTTTTATCAAAAACAATGAAAGACACCGATTTGACTAATACAAAAGTTATTAGTGATAACCTTGCGAACGAAATACATAAACTAAAACAATCCAGCAATGGTGAGAGTGCAGACATCCTGGTTTTTGGCAGTCCGACAACCACCCATGCGCTTATTCAGGAGAACTTACTTGACGGCTACTGGCTATTTGTGAATCCTGTTATTCTTGGACAAGGTATTCCACTGTTTACCGGTATCAAAGACAAAGTAAACCTGAAATTATTAACTACTCATCGCTTTGGCTGTGGAGTAACGGAACTAAATTACATAGTAGAGAGACAATAACACACCCACTAATACTACTAAAAATACTCTAAAGATGGGTCTACATTGCAAAATCACTTAATTGCTTAAGTTCTTTTAACATACTACAAAGTAGACTTGGATTTTCACTAATAGTATGGAATATAACACTGAATATATACGTATCCATTATGCCTTAATGCAGGCATTTATGATTAATGCCGGATCAAATATTTTGGACGTAAGCTATGTAGTAGAAAAGAAAAACCTTACCATTCAGATTGTGTTACTGGCAGAAACCGAACTTGGAGAGCATAATAAAGGCAAAATTTATAAGGACTTGCCTGACTATACTATAATTTTTGAAGAGATATATCTAACAAGGGAAAAATTCAATGAAACAAAAGGGGAATGGATGCCTAAATATTATACATGGCTGCACTATCTCCTTTTTTCCAAAAGCGAGGTTATATGAAAGATGTATATATGAAATATCAGGCATGTCTGCTTTGTGATGCATTACACAGAAATATAAATGACAATTTTTTAAGTGTTTCCTTTGAGCTAACAGAAAATCAAGATATCCGGATACGAATAATTTTAAAAAACAAGACAGAAGTAGAAGAAGAGTATATAGGTGATCTCTTGGGCGAATTTGAAGCACAACAGGGAGAAAATAATATAGCTGATATAGAAGTTTATGTGAATGAAATAATTGATCCTCTACAACATATTGTATTTCAGTGTTGATTCGCAGGTGACAAGTTTTTCCTTCAATAAACTTTATATAATGCCGGGTTGCAGCTATCGTATTAGATTGCGATAGCTGCAACCCGGCATTATACTATGTTCACAAATGACTCTTAATGTAAAATAACTAAAACAGATATGAGAAAGATAATTGCAGCAATCAATATGACAATTGATGGATTTTGTGATCATACAGCATCAGAGCCAGATGAAGAAATACATCAACATTATCAGGAACTGTTAACCGACTCAGGTGTGATTCTATATGGCAGAATAACGTATCAACTGATGAAATTCTGGCAAGATCTGGTAAAAAGTCCTTCCGGTGAAAAATCAATGGACGACTTTGCTTTGGCGATAGACAAAATTCCAAAAATCGTCTTTTCACATACGCTCAAAGAAACCGAATGGGATAGTGCCCAACTAGCCAGTCAGCCTATTGAAGAAGTTGCGTTAGCCCTCAAACAACAATCAGATGGGGACATTTTAGTGGGTAGCCGGAGTTTGATTATACAGCTCATGAAACTGAATCTGATTGATGAATACCAACTGTGTATTCATCCGGTTTTGGCAGGAGGCGGTTTGCCATTATTTGAAAATGTAAACAACAGCACTATTTTTAACCTCTTAAAGACTAAAACCTTTGGTGGTGGAGAGGTATTGCTTTACTATACCCGCAAGATGTAGCCACTATAAAATGAGGGTATTGTTTTAAAGATATAAGTGAGCAACTTGGATATTTTTTGAGTTTGAACCACCAGTCATTCTGTAAAGTGAACACACTTACAATCAACGTAAGATGAAGTTATTAGAATCTTTCGTGAAACACTGTAAATAAAGCTTATTGTTTTACCACTTTAGTAATCTTTCGTTGTTTTCCTTCTTCAAATACCAACTCGAGGATATACAATCCCTTCGCTAATCCATCCAACCGGATATTGTCTCTACCTCCAGGCATCGGCTGTTGGGAAAGCAATCGACCTGTTATGTCATAAATGTGTAACTGATAAGGATCATTACACCCATCCATCTGGAGATTAATTTCGCCTGTAGTTGGATTAGGAGAAACTACAACACTACTACTGGTACAGTCTCCATCCACAGTATTATGGGGAGTCAGATTATTAAAATAACTATCCATAAAGTTAGGCAAACCTGCCCAGAAGCCTTTTACAGGAAAATCAAATGAGACAGCATTTACATCACAATCAAACCCTTTTGCATTAGGATTGGCGATCACCACCATGCGCCGGGAATCTGGCTCTCCTGAGACGGAAAAAATACCATAGAGTTTCCCATCTGGTGCCAGTTGCATGGCAACGTAGGGTTGAACAGCGATATCGTGGATATTAGTGTAAGGATTGCCATCGATAATACTCCTACGTGAAGCGATGATTGCAGAAGAATCACCTGCCTGTAAATCGTATTGAACAATCAGTTCAAGAGGTTTCTTTACCCAGGGACTCAGACTTTGCGCATAGAGTTTGGAGTTATCTGGAGAAAAAGAAAGACCGTATTGGGAGATAATACCACCCAGGTTAATTAGGTTGGAAAGATGTCCCGTTTTCGCATCAAAGTCAAACAGTTCAAGAGGATAGTTAAAGGCTTCAAAAGAAGGAAGGGCAACAGCAATTTTTTTGCCATTGGGAGATGCCTTCAACTGCCCACCCAATTCAAAGGCAAAGAACTCTGAGCTGTGTTGTGAACCAATCGCTGTAACAACAGCCCCTTCAATTCCTTGTGCGGAAACAAGATAACTGCGAAATTGATTGCTCTGCCACTGGTGGGTAACCAACCAATAGTCTCGCCCGTTGGTGTGGCGCACAGCCGCCATCTTTTCAGTAAGATCTGTATCCAATACTCTATTAGACACAATTACTTCTCCTCTTCCCTGATCACCAGCCATGTCAATCACACAATATTTCAATACACAGGCTTGTTGTGAGCTTGCTCCTGATGAACAGTACAGTCCGTCAATCACAGTGCCGAGTGGCGGATGTAGAGAAAATACATAGTATCTGCCAGGGTTACCAGGTACAGGAGTAATCACGGCAGCCTGGGTCTTTCCGTTAGGGCAGTCGAGCGGATAGGTAGTGTCCATGTTTTTCATCGGTTGGTGATCGCGGTTCCAGATGCGGTAGCCATTGGTATAAAACAACAAAGCACCACTTTGTGCATCACACATAACCGCACTACCGCCTGCAGTATTCATGGCATTATCAGTAATTACACGGGGTGCACCACTACTGAAATCCAACCCTGCACGGTTGCCAAAATACCAGATGGTAGCCTCTTTTTGTCCCCAGGCAGGACATAGAGACAGGCAAAAAACTAAATAAATAGCTGCGTATAGGTATCGTCTCATAAAAGGGATTCATAGAAAGAGCAGAAGAATCCTTGAGTAAGACATAGCTGTAATCTAAAGACTACATTTATGTATGGCTTCGTTAGAGGCAAATTTATATTTCAGAAACGAAGCGTTTGTATTTAATCCACAAGTTAAGCCATTAAAAATAAGGTCTTTACTAGAATTACATTCTGATGGCAATAGAGAGATATACAATGCTGTACATGATCATCCTTTGCTGTTCTGCCAGTGTTAGCTACGCTTCTTATTTATCTCTTCTATAGTCAATACCAAAGTGTTCCAGGTATTCCTCTATTGGCCCCAATCCAACTTCTTCCCGTATTTTATTCACATTTTCCGGATCTTGCAGGGGATACAAAACCCATTTATCACTTCCGTTGGCCTTTGTCACTTGTGAACCATACTTTTGTTTTTCGCCTCTGTCCATCAACATTCTGTCTTCCATTAAAGCAACTTTACTCCACTGTAAATCACCTTTATCCGCACTCCGTTTGATTAGAGGAAAGTATTTTTCCCGTACATTTTTTCCTGCATGTTGAATGACAAGAAATGCTGCGTCAACACTCTTGCTGCCATGTACTTCCGCTGTTGGGAAACCACAATTTTCAATTATACTTATCACTAGCTGCTGGTTTTTCTTATCAATAGCATTGTCCTTAACAGTACCCTCACTTCGATTACTTTGATCCGTTTCGTAAACCTGATCCATAATAGTAGCAATCTCCGAACAATTAACACTGACTAGTGAAATGGGCTCACTTTCTTCAAAAGCCGCTTTTAATTTTTCAACTAAAATTTTATCTTCTCTAGTAGCTTTCCGTAATACAACTTTAACTATCTCATCCTTCACATTTACATAAAAATCTCCAAAAACCTCATCAGAACTTTCCTTCTGAACACTTTCCCTGGACTTAATAGTACCCAGGCTATCTGTAAAGATAGTTTTATCTGTAACATAGTTTCTGGCCTTAGCATGTTCCAATATCTCTTTATCGCTTAGTTTTCTTAAGTTATCCGATTTATGTCTTTCAGCAGTCTTGCAGGAGGAAAGTGTAAGAAGGAAAAATGATACTATTATAAAAATTTGTCTCATTGGTGTTTTTATTAACAGGTAATAAGTGTCCTTTCATGTATACACACTTAAACAAGGGTGTATGCATGAAAAAATCTCAAATAAAACGATAAAAACCAATAAAAAAGTAGTTTTATTTGAAAAAATACCACTATCAGAAGGCACTTAAATGCTATTGGACTTTATCTTTCCAAGGAGGATAATCCATAGTGTCACTTCTGACTACATAAAGTGGATGTCAGAGTTGAACCACCTTTGTCTAATTTGTCATTTTTGTTCAACATTAACAACATATCAGACTTTATGTGGATCAGGCTTAGGTATACAAAATTTTCCAGATAGGAATTACTAAAGGAAATCAGCCATCAGATCAAACATAAAAAATCTTACTTGTACCATAGAGGAATTGAGATAGGCAAGTTGACAACTCATCCTTCGCCCACAAAATTTTCAATATCAAAAAATACAGTAAATGTAATTTTGGATGCCCGACCAACATTCAATGTAATTATCTGCTTCTCAATTCCATACATAGATTCTTGAAAAACATACGGAGAGACATCATCGGTTTTCAGATTTCCTTTGGTCACAGACACTGTATCTTTTCCTTTGAGTGATACTATTTCCATATTATATCTCTGACTTGATTTTAAATTGGGAAATCTGAATTCATACAGGATGTGTCTGTGTGGATCTGCTAGGGAATCATCTTTTATAAATTTTTTGTAGTGAAGTTCAGAGCCACTTTTTACATTTTTCCAACTCTTGAAAGAGGCAGCATCTCTCCTTTCCATCAGAGAAAAATTAAGCTGTGTTTCATTTTGTTCCAATTCCACAAAAGACCAGAAGCTGAACACAATAAGAAAACCAATAACCCAACGCATATGAATAGCTTATTTTGGTTGACAAGATAGTATTCATAACAAAGAACTAAAACTATACCAGGTAAATCAGAAGCACATAATCACTCAGTAAATCAGTCCAAAAGCGATAAATGGATTCTTGTGCAGTTATGTAAAGAAACAGGTAACTCTGCTCCTATCTAATACTTTGCCAAATCACTTTGAAGAAGCAGGAGAAGATCTTGTATTTTTTTCTCGCTGGGCCGTGGGGCATCATACAGAATAACTTTTCCATCCCGATCAATAATCGAATAATGAGGCACCGTATTTAGCTTGAAAAATTTTCCCAGAGCAGACGTGCGAGACATAACATAATGTTGGTGATTAGTTAGCTTATGTTTGTCAATGGCCGCCAACCATTTAGCCTTGTCATGGTCAATGGATACAAAAACAAAAGCTGTCAGAGGCTCACTTTCTGTATCTCCGATTACGGACTGTGTCAAGTCTGGGTAATATTTCATTTCTGCCCTACAAGGTCCACACCAGCTTGCCCAGCAATCGGTATACATCAGTTTCCCTTTGTTTTTCACCAGAATCTCTTTCCAGGAAATCTGTTTACCGCTTGGGTCAGTTAATGTTGTATTTAGTTCTTCCGGACTGAAGTGATAATTATTGATTTGAAACAATCTATCCAAGTAGGTTATATAGTCTTTATCCTGGGCTACATTTTTAAACTGAGTCAGATACACATCGAAGTTTTTTACCTTCTGATTATGATAGGTCTTCAACAGCCTGAATTGTAGAAACTCCCGGGTTTTGCCTTTAAAAACCTTCTGAGCAGTGTCCCATTGTGCTTTGAATTCTTCCTTTTTACCCAGCGATTCTCTACAAAGAAACTGGTTATAATTAAATACTACCTGATCCTGATAATGTAAAAAGCCGTACTCATCCACCATTGATATAACCTCTGAACGTAAACGCTTTATTCTCGCCAGATAACTCTCAGGTAATTTTTCATATGGTATTTTACCTTCAGTTACAACCGAAAATAAATCTGCCAGATATCCTTGTGTAATCTGCTTCCGAACACAAAACACAAAATCTTTTCCTGCCTCACAGCTATCCGAAAGCTGCTGTAAACGTTGTAACTGTTCCTGATATCGGTTTTCGAAATAGGTTCCTACCTGCTCAAAATCACTCACACTATTCCATTCATTCCCCAAGGAATTTCTAAAAACGAGGCGATTGTTCTTGTTTAATTTCTGCATTATTTCCATTTCGCAGGCAGGAAGCCCCTTAACAACAACAGTGTTCCTGGACTCTTGTATGGTGATGGTTTGGTTAGGTCTGATATAGACAGGAATCTGCGCCTGTACAGCAGCTACTAGCAGAATAGAGGGTTTAAACCCGCGATAAGTCATTTTAGATTGATCTTCTTTCAGATGCATGGCATAATTCTCGCCATATTTATCCCAAAAGCTAGCAATATGATAAAATTCCGGATAGGCACTTCCAGGGTTTTCAGACTTAACAACTATAGAATCAGTCTGTTGACCTGCAACATGATACCATTTGCCCACAAACAGAATAAGAAGGCACACATTCATCCATTTCTTTTTCGATAGTAGATACATGTTGAAGAAGGTCAATAGTAGTACACTAAGTGTATTACCTGGTTATCACTTTATAGAGAACACTAATAGCACGAGAAAATGGTCAGTAATAATGAATGAGATTAAAATACTATACTGGATGCGATTTTATGATTGATCTACATTAACCTTACAGGCCAAAAATACTTATACTTTAAAAATGTATTCATAGCAAACTTCTGAAGCCATATCAGCGTAAACTATTTTACACAGTAATATACATTAAAAAACCTCATTTAAAGAAAATAAATTTGACATTTTTAACAAATTGGCGTATAAGACGTATTCTTCAACAAAAAACTATATCTATTTAGTAAAAGATGGCTATACATAGTATCTTATTGATTTCAGGGATATTGACACTAGTTGACACAATTAACAGGCTTAGTAAAACCAGACATCGGGCACTACATTATATACTATTTGTAGTAATAACAGGGCTAGTTGTTCTGGCGAACGAAATAGCAAAAGCTGAAATGCCGCAAGACTCCAAATCAGAGAATAGAACGAATGTGAATAATTCCGAATCCAAAAGACAAAACATCCAAAACATATCGTATAAATATCAACAAATCAGTATACACTCAGAGAGGCTAATTGACTCTAGTTTCTTGTCGAAGCTTACAAGAATTGGAGATTTCGAATTGAAAGGATACAAGATTTTTCAAGTTGTAAAAGGTCACTCATCTATCAAAGAAACTGATAATACATTGTTAATAGTGATGGATGAAAGGTTACATGGCCTCAATGGAACTCTCACTTATTATGCCTATGGCAAAGGGGTTACCGTTCCTGGCTTTACATCAGACTCAACAATGGAACAGACATACAACCTTAAAAAAGCTCAACTTCTTGTTGTGGACAATCATTTGCGTATTGTATATCGTGAACAATTGGATGCAACTACTGCCAGGGTCGACAAAGTCTTCTTGTATGGTGATGCAAACAAGCCAACGTTCGTTTTAACAAAAGATGATTCTCAAGGCTCAGGATCATACAATGGTCCCGTTTCTTTTTTCCTGGAGATGGATAAAAAAGGGATACACTATATATTCGACAAAGGTGGATTTATGACAAGCCTGAAAAGAGGATGGTGTATTTCACATAGAACCACTCCAAAGGAAATACTCTATCAGCAAACAAATCCCAATTCCAGTAACCCAACAGAGGAAGACAAGAAGTTTGTTGTTTCCTACATCCGGTGGCATTATACAAATGGCCAATGGGTAAAGTCAAAAAAGGAAGAATATGGATTCTGGGAAAATTGGGAACAGGATACAGGTGTCGATATTGATGAGTTTTATTCCAAGTTTAGATAAACGTTGCAGGAACTCATACAAATTTATCAAAGCTCTTGTTCCAGAGCAAACACCTTACCTCCCACAACGCTTCGCTTCTGTTTTTTTGAAGTGAACAGAATACCAGTCTTTGACAATCGTGACTGGAAATATAGTCATTCTGTAAAGTGAACAGAGTTCAGATATTTTTTCAAAGTGACCATACTTCCAGTCAAACTAAAAAGCGACTGGAAGTATGGTCAAAACAAAAAGTGAACAGAGTTCCGGTCATTTTCAAAAGTGAACAGAATACCAGTCAAAAGTAAAAATGATTCGAAGTATGGTCACTTCATTTGCTGAACAGTTTTCCAGTCACTCGGCCATCAATTACCATTTTGACCATAGTTCGGATATTGTTGTCATATGACCTGAATTCCAGTCACCATTTGGATTACTCCAGTCACCATTTGGATTACTCCAGACACTGATTACTTACGGTACTGTTCATCTGTTACTTTCTCCATCCAGTCAACAACTTTGCCGTTTAGATTTTCCTGTATGGCTATATGAGTCATTCCGTTGGTTGGAGTAGCTCCATGCCAGTGCTTTTCGTTCGCCTCAAACCATACGATATCGCCCGGATGGACTTCCTCAACAGGCCCACCCTCCTTTTGTATCCAGCCACAACCTGCTGTAATAATCAACGTTTGTCCCAGAGGATGTGTATGCCAGGCTGTTCTTGCTCCCGGCTCGAATGTAACGCTGGCGGCAGCTGCACGTCGGGCCTCATTGGGATCAAACAATGGATCTATACGTACAGCTCCACTAAACCAATCTTCCGGTCCTTTAGCAGAAGGTTTTGAACCAATTCGTGTTATTTGCATGCTATTCTGATTTAACTATCCTGTGTAATTGAACGTATGTATCTGTACGATTAAGCGAAACGGGATCAAATAGAAAGATCTGCTTTACTTCTTCTTAAATACAGGAAATTTGCTGGACTCTCCATAATGCTCAATCTGTTCCATATTTTTTAAGAACTCCATATCCTCTTCAGAGATAACAAAGTCTACCTCTGCATTGGCTTTCATACGCTCCGGATTGGAAGTTTTAGGAAGTGGAAGCAGATCAAGCTGCAGATCGTAACGAATACCTAACTGAGGTACCGAAACATTGTACTTTTCTGCTATGGCAGCTATTTTGGGATTCTTTACCAATTCGCCATGTCCAATTGGTGAATATGCCTCTACAAGAATGCCTTTATCCTGACAGTATTGAATCAGTTCTTTGGGTGTATTGCTAATATGTGCTAAAATCTGATTTATCATTGGTTTGACAGAACAGGACTCAACTATGTTATCAATATCCGCTTTTTCGAAATTTGAAAGGCCAATGGCACGAAGCTTTCCAGCTTTATACGCTTCTTCCAGTGCTTTCCATACCTGACGATTTCCGTCAAAGTAAGGATCACTTCCGTGAAATTTAGGCCAGGGTTTTGGACTGTGAATAATCATCATATCAATATACTCAAGCCCTAATCTGCTAAGGGAGGCATCAATAGATGCAACAGCCTCATTGAATGACTTTATTTCCGCAGCAAGCTTGGTAGTCACAAAAATCTCCTCTCTCTTTACCCCACAGGTTTTAATGCCTTCTCCAACTCCCCTTTCGTTCTGGTATGCCTGTGCTGTATCAATATGACGATAGCCTATCTGTACAGCATCTTTTACTGCCTGTACAACTGCTTCATTGTTTATCAACCAGGTTCCCAAACCTAGTTTGGGGATCTGAACGCCATTGTATAGTGTATAGGTTTCCTGTAAAATCATAGGTATTACTTCCTTTGTTTTATATGTTCAACTTACTTGAAATCAAATACTATAGTGTACTCATATGGCAGTTCAGTAATACTATTCTCTTTTGTTTATATCATTTTAACTACCATGCCTAACCAAACACAGGTAATGAATTCGTGCGCAAAGAGGTAGCCTGTAAATTGCTGAAGTTAACGGTATATTTGTTTTATGTGCAGAATACATGTTAATATCCTATAATCAGTCGTTAAAATAAACGTATCGCAATATTCAGTTTAATCCTAGTTTTATAATGAATAAACTATTTACTAGATACACTGTTTTGCAAAAGTTCATTTTTTTGTTCTGAACGACTATAAGCGAAAAAAATTCAGTTAATACTCCTATTGCCAGATAAAAGTTATTGTTAAATGATTTACATATGAAAATGTACAAAGTATTCTTGTGTGCCACACTCTTTATTACTGTTTTGTCCCAGAGTTTTAACACTGTGCAGGCCCAAAATGGAGACCAGATACTAGATGGAATAGGGGAAACGGGAATGATTGCACGCTATGTATTTGATGGAGATGCCAAAGATTGGTCCCGAAATAATCTACATGCCAAAGTTCAAGGTAGTGGAGTCAAATTTGTAAATGACAATCGGTTTGGAAAAGTTTTGTCGCTCTCCGGAGAGAACAATACGTTTATTACAATTCCTGGAGAAGCATTAACAGATCTGGAATCAATTAGTATCTCAGGGTGGATCTATCTTCGTTCGAACCAGACCGGCCAACGTTTCTTTGATTTTGGAAAGGATGCTATCCACCATTTTTTTGCAGCTCCTGCTGGCACAACTACCCAGAAAGACTATCAGGCAGTGATAACCACAGAAAAAGCTACTAAAAGGGGGGCAGTTTCCACAGCTATCGAACAGAATAAGTGGGTTCACCTTGTTGTTGTGATAGATATTCCGTCAAAGTCGATGATCAGTTATGTAGATAGTAAGCCTGTCAGTGAAGCCAAAGATATCCCACTGGAATTAACAGATGTATTCGGAAAGCAAACAAAAGAAAAACTACTTTATATCGGAAAATCACTCGTGCCATCAGATCCTTATCTGAATGCTCTAATACACGATTTTCGTATCTATCGTGTCCCATTGACCAACAAACAGGTTGCCGACATTTATCGCAATGCACAAAAAGGACTCAATGTAGGTTCGGTAAATACGACGGCTAAGAAAGAAGATGACCTTCCACATTTTTCTCCAACAGAAGCCCAATTGTATACCGCCTATTTAACTCAGGTGGCTGATGTAAAAGTAGAAACAGAAACAGGAAATCTGCCAAGATTACCAAGTCATGTACCAGGAACGTACAAGAATAACCAAAAAGGTCCGGATGTACGTGTTATGTGGCCTGCTCCTATCGACAATACGGCAGTTAGTAAGCCTGGAACCTATACTGTGACTGGACATGTAGCAGGGACAAATTTTCAGCCGAAAGCATTTGTAACCATAAAAGATCCTGGCAAGTCTGCCACACCAGCTTTAAAACTGGAAACTTTTGATCTGGCCCAGGTTTCTCTAAAAGATGATCCTGCCGGACACGAAACAAAGTTTCTCGAAAATCGCGATAAATTTATACAAACACTCGCCAAGACAGATCCTAACTCCTTTCTCTATATGTTTCGCCATGCGTTTGGTCAGAAACAACCCGAAGGAGCCACACCTTTGGGAGTATGGGATAGCCAGGATACCAAACTAAGAGGACATGCTACAGGGCATTACCTTACAGCCATTGCACAAGCGTATGCAGGCACAGGATATGACAAGGCTCTTCAGGCCAATTTCTCCCAAAAGATGGAGTATATGGTAAACACCCTGTACGATTTAGCCCAACTATCCGGCAAGGCAAAACAAGCAGGTGGCGCACAGGTTTCAGATCCGACAGCAGTACCTTATGGACCGGGAAAATCAACCTACGACTCGGATCTTAGCGATGAAGGTATTCGTACCGATTACTGGAACTGGGGAAAAGGATTCATAAGTGCGTATCCTCCGGATCAATTTATTATGTTGGAAAAAGGAGCCAAGTATGGCGGACAGAAAACCCAGATTTGGGCACCATACTATACCTTGCATAAAATTCTGGCAGGTTTACTGGATGTATATGAAGTGAGCCATAATAAAAAAGCACTTGAAACAGCTATGGGCATGGGAAATTGGGTATATGCCCGCCTGAGCCAGGTGCCCACAGATACACTCATAAAAATGTGGAATACCTACATTGCCGGTGAGTTTGGAGGCATGAATGAAGTAATGGCCCGCATGTACCGGATTACAGGTAAGCAGGAGTATCTGAAAACAGCACAACTATTTGATAATATCCGGGTGTTCTTTGGTGATGCAAATCATTCACATGGACTGGCTAAAAATGTAGATATGTTTCGTGGATTGCACGCCAATCAACATGTACCTCAGATTGTAGGAAGTATTGAAATGTATCGGGTTTCTCAAGATCCTGATTATTACAAGATAGCCGATAACTTCTGGTATAAAGCAGTTAATGATTATATGTATAGCATTGGAGGCATTGCCGGTGCCCGTAATCCTGCCAATGCCGAATGTTTCATTAGTCAGCCGGGCACACTGTATGAAAACGGATTCTCATCTGAAGGACAAAACGAAACCTGTGCTACCTACAACATGTTAAAACTGACCAGCAACCTGTTTCTGTTTGACCAGCGGGGAGAGCTTATGGATTATTACGAACGTGCATTGTATAACCATATACTTGCTTCGGTAGATAAAGATAGCCCTGCCAATACATACCACGTACCACTCAGACCAGGATCTGTCAAACAATTTAGTAATGCACATATGACAGGTTTTACCTGTTGCAATGGTACAGCCCTAGAGAGTAGTACTAAATTACAAAATTCAATCTACTTTAAAAGCAAAGACAACCAGGCACTTTATATCAACCTATACATCCCGTCAACACTGAAGTGGAAAGAACGCAATATAACAGTGGATCAATCAACGAATTTTCCAAAGGAAGACAATACTCGTCTGACTATTAAGGGTAGTGGAAAGTTTGATATCAATGTGCGTGTGCCAGGCTGGGCTACCAAAGGTTTTAATGTAAAAATTAATGGCAAAGAGCAAAAACTTCAGACTAAGCCTGGCAGCTATCTGACAATAAGCCGTACATGGAAAGATGGTGATACAATAGAACTACAAATGCCTTTTCAGTTTCATCTGGACCCGGTTATGGATCAGCAGAATATAGCGAGCTTGTTTTATGGACCTATATTGCTGGCAGCTCAGGAGCCCGAAGCAAGAAAGGACTGGCACAAAATAACCCTGGATGCTGAAGATCTAAGCAAGTCCATACAAGGTGATCCCAAGCAGTTAGAATTTACTATTAATGGAGTAGTGTTTAAACCCTTTTATGAAACCTATGGACGTCATTCGGTTTACCTGGATGTGACCTTAAAATAGATCAAACTGTTGTTTGAAAAAGAGTTACTAAATCCTAAAGCCGATCCTTTGAAAGATCGGCTTTGTCGTTTATCTCTTCCATGTTTGTTTACAATGCAATTCATAGTCAAAGAGATCACGCTACTTGTTGCTGCATTCAAAAATCCCCAATTGTGGGAGCTAATCAGGTACAAAAAACTGGCAGGAAACAACAATTCCTTTAAAGTATTCCCGCTCTGGTTAAAATGCCTCTGCTATACTCACATAAAACCCATTCGATTTTCGTCCGGCAGCGGCATCCAGGCGAATGCTGAAGTTCTCTTTTCGAAGCATTTTCACCCGAATTCCTCCTCCAACAGATCCTTTTAAACCTGTAAAATCCATCTCACCAAGTGTTGCAGCAACTTTTCCTACACCTCCAAAAACAGCTACCCCGAACCGGGGCCAGATAAAGTAACGCAACTCTCCCTGAATGACCCAGGCATGGTTATCACGAAATCGTCCGGTATAATATCCTCTCAGTGTCCGGTTACCTCCTATTTGCGCCATTTGTTTAAAGGGTGTTTGGCCCTCATTGATGTTAACCAGTATCTGTGCTGCCAATGTAAGTTGTCTCGTAAAAGAATAATATTTACGCAGATCAAGTTTATAGTAATGAAAGCGGGAGTTCCCACCCAGAAAAGAGTTGTAGTATAGATTGGACAACTCCAGATATCCCCCTCTCGAAGCTGATAATACATTATCCCGACTATCATAAAGTAGTATCAATCCCAAACCCGAGGAAGTACTTCCGTTGAATCCGGTTACATTGCCTTCGTTATATTGGGAATTCGCATCGAAGTGAACGTCAAATACTTTATAGAATTGATATTGCAATCCGGCAAACCATCTTTTATGAATCTTTCGAAGTACCCTATTATGAAATTGAAGTGTTTTATAATCAATAAATTCTCTATTATGCATCTGATCATTGCGGTAGTTTCCTACACCAAAAAAGTAATCAGGGAACTTTGAATACACAAAGCCACCATTAATGATATAATTTTCATTGTGTGTAAAAATGGTATAGGTTGGGTCAATAAGCAGTTGTTTACGCTGAGTATATACAATTGAAAAATCAATAGCAGAAACACGTGCAGAAGTATTGACTCTAAATAAAAATAAATTTAGTATACCAAAAGATGTTTTGGTTTCAGGTGTATAATACAAGGTAGGCAAGGGTAGAACTTTCATTTTAAATATGTTCGTATCTTTGCCTGCTCCTGTAAGGGTATCTTTAGCAGTCTGAGCATAGGTACCAATGGAAGCACAGGAGATAAGTACACTAAAAACAAACCCAATAACAGTCCATAGATAGCAGCTATTTGCTATTTTATTCATTGTTTTAAATAAGTTCAGGAAGCCTTTTATTTACATACTATAAGTATAATACAATAGTGCTACTGCTTTAAAAATGAAAATGTACAGATGCTTTAACTCCAAATGGATGGACATGTGGATGGTTAAGGTATGTGAGTCGGTGAAAGGCTTGTATACGCAATACCCGGAAGATATTATCAATGCCATATCCCACTTCTACATAGGGAACAGAAGGTCTGAGCCTGCCAAATTCAAGTATCCGGTTTTCATCCGGATCAGTTGCCGGAACTACATTTTTATTTTCAGACCGTTGTCCACCATATAAAATATTGGCAGAGGCAACTAACCGCCATCTGAGTTTCTGTATAACTGGAATACGATTAAATAACCAGCCTTCAAAATTATGATCCCACATCAGCGAGGCATACTTATCGCTGACAAACTCAAAGAACCCCATCATGTTATAGGAAAAGCGGTTATAGAGTGGATTACGGACTCCCCCTCCTCCCAAATGTGTAAATAATAGCGGATAAGGCAAGCGGGAAGGGGTATATCCTACTGAAAGCCGATAATTAGAACGGCCAAACTGGCCTATCCTTAATGTCTGAAAAGCAGAAGCATAGAACTTATCATAACTAAAATCCCCTCCTAAAAAGCCCCTTATCCCTCTTGTATACCGGAAGGTAAGCACAGGCGTACGTTTGGTCCCCAACGTAAGACGCTCATTTCCATCCATCACATAGGTCTCATTTTTAGCCATACGTAGTTCAAGCTCTAGGCGATTGTCTTGAAATTCATTCCTCAGATGTGCATCGCCATTAATAGGATAGTAGCCAAAATTATAATAAGGCAAGCCAACAGGATTAAAGTGATTTCCCACAAAAGCAGCAGAAAGTATGATTCCTTTTACAGGTTCAGATTTGATAAACACCTTATTCTCTGTCTGGTAATAACTGCCTCGCGACCCAAAACGAGTGAAAGCATAAAATAGTTTGTTATTCCCGATTATTTCCTGTGTAATGCCTACCCGCTCAATATCAAAGGAATGACTCATGCCGATGACTGTCCACCGACGACGCGATAAGATATGGTTGATTTCTCCGGCATATTTAAGTTTATGATCAGAAAACCCATACCCCATATATCCCCGTAAAATCCAACGTTTACTAAAATCGGTATTCGTACGGAAGCCGACACGGGTTCGAACTCCCTCCACAGGATTATAAGCAATCATACTCAGATAGGGTCCAATATCGAGTATGCCCACCTTTTTCCAGCCATTGACAGCCAGATCCACTATCTGTACATATGTACGTACTACGGGTATATCTCGTACTGAATCAATCATCGCCAATGCTTGTTGATCTTCTGCACTAAGCGAATCATGACGAGCTTCGGCCCAGTATTGTGCCGTATGGTCAGCAAAATCTTCGGCCATCTCTACAGGCAAATCATAAAAGCTCAAAGGCTTAGGCTGATTGACAACCATGTTTCGGTTGGATACATATAGCTTGGCCAGCATCCCGGCTGAATTTTTAGAAACCTCAGCAATGTCAAAGGTTGTCCTGATTTTGGCAGGCAGCCAGGCACCTTCGGCCGTAGGCTGCATTTCCTGTTGAATTTTAATTTTTTCAATATAATTCAGGTTGGCTTGTCTGCCAATAGCAGCATCAATGCGGTATAAGGCATGGGTTTTCTTGTCAATCCACATCTTACCGGTAAAAGCCAGATCCTGTGCCACTTTAGGTTCAAATTCAATCTCATAGCAAAATACGCTATCCATCCATAAGCTATCAGCTAGAAAATATTTATACACACCTTTCCAGTTTTCGCCAATGGGAGAAGCAAAATCCTTCTGGACAATATTCACATAGCTTTCATAGAAGTTATAGTTTTGGAATGAGTTTCCAATCAACTGAGAAACAAAGCTTCCATCTTTTACTCCTACTCCTGACACTTTGGTTTTGCGGATATATTCCTTTTTCCGTTGGGGAGAATTTATATAGTACACATCCGATATGGATTCAGACAAAAACATAGGTAGTACCGGCTGACCATCCTCCCCAGCAAGTTTATCAAATTCATCAATTACCTTGGTAATCTTTTTGACTATTTTTTTCTTTTTAAATTTTTCGGAAAGGTTATCTACATCTACTTCTATTTTACTATACGTTTCATATTGGTACGCAGCCAGTCGTTTGGGATCATTGTGAAACCGATTTTCCCTAACCCGTCTTAGTACGGCAAAAGCAGGATTTTCACCTGCACTTACCACAACCTCGATAAGTTGTGTAACAGAAGGAGCTAGCTGTATATTGATTGTCTGGGTTGCCTGACTTGGATCAATGGCCTTTGTCTTAATAGTATATCCTACGGATGTGATAATGAGCGAATCTGTCAACTTTTTGGTTTTAATCGTATAAAATCCTTCAAAGGAAGTACTCGCACCGATAGGAGTTCCTTTCAGGGCTATGCTGGCAAATGGAATGGGATCACCTGTCTGGGCATCGGTGACTTTTCCAGTTATGGTATACTGTGCCTGCAGAGGATTACAAAGGAAGGAAAATAGTGTAATGATAAAACAAAATAATACGCCTGGCAGTTGTTGTCTCAACCAGCAGAAAATCAATTGCATAAATGTATAATTAGAATTAAACGGTTTTTCATAGTTGGTTGTATGTATCAACCTATAGTTGCAAGAAAATCTGTGAATGTTGTTTCCTATATAGTAGAAAAACTCTTATCCGTTTTTAAAATATACTCATCATCATACCTACCTAAAAGCACTAACTGCTGAGCCTCACCTACATATTGAGTTACATTTCATTTTTATTGGTAAGTGGTATTACTTGTGCAAAATAAGGGCAATTAAACTGCTCAGGATTGTCATATTGACTGAACTAGCGAAAACTATCCATGAAAAGACAAATTCGTGTTCCGAATTGAAATTATCTTTAACAACGTCATAACTATAGGATCATAGCTCTAATAGGTTGTCTAGAATCACACATAATGACATTTTCGACTGGGATCTGTTAAGAAACTGGAACATTTCACCTCTTTGTGTCCTTTTCAATTGGAAGAATTGTCGTTTATTGAATTATTTTAGAAGCCCTTACTGAGTAAGTATTCAGGAAGTTGTTGTTTGTTTTTAACTTTTAAAGCACACAATGAATTAAACAATCTGATAAGCGCCCATTGATCTGTTCAATTGCCAACTAAACTGATCGAATCCTATCTGGTTTGAGATGTATTCATTTCAGAATATTCGCTTTTTAATTCACCCTCCAATTTCGTTAACCCAATCTAATTCATAGACAATCACCCGACAATTTCATATATCTTTATTCAGTAACTCATAAAACTGACACTAAGCCTAAAAAACAAAATCTTTATCATTCCCATTTAGGATCTTGGATGGTCTAATAATCTTTATTGCACATGCACTTTCAAAGACACATAAGCCACTACCTTGGAAAACCAAGGTTAAACAGCAACAAATATCATTAATAGTTTTTTGAGAAAAAAATGTATGTAAGTATATTACTAAAAGGATATTTTCTTAAAAAAGTATACACATTTCATCACCTCGCCCAATACAAAAGAACTAATGAAAGTAGATCGTTCTTTTTATAGGGCAATACACTAACTACAAAACAAGACATAAAAACAAGAGGATTTCAATAAACTTCTGACCGTATCTGTAGGTAGCCCTTACGTTCTATACAGGAGAGGTATTTGCCATGGTTTTACTTTCTTTTGGAGAGGTCTGGTCATATCAGGGAATAACACTTACGCTCCATCTAGTATCATTCACACCGCTTATTTCAAACAACGGTTGTATAAGCTTAGAACAAACCCAATTTACTGCTTCCACCAATACGCTAGCCCTTGACAGATACATGCTACCAGCCCAAAGACAATGGCTAGTCGGAAATGCTGCGTACGATACAACAAAAAAGTAGTCATGCCAAAAAGAGCCAGTGCTACTATAGCCCGATAAGGAATTGGTAAACGGTGTTCAGACCGAGGTGCCAGATATATTCCCCAAATAATGACGGCTATCAACGGTAATCCAATCGCTAAAATATATTTCCAAAAGGTTTGACTGCTTTGAAAACCTGTATATCCCAAAGCGGCCAGCATACTCAACTCCAATAGAAAATAAACGATCTTGTTCAATCCCTTCAATAGTTCCAGCATACTAATTGTACAAGTGTGTTAGATTAATCATACAACTGCCTCAAGTAGTAAGGATAGTTCTAACTCATGCACTCTAAGTTGGCTTTTTTTCCTACACAGTAGACCATCCGGCAATCTAAATTCTGCTCCTGTCGTTGGTATTCTCACTAACGAGCTTTCACCATCATTCAACTTGGCTATAATACCAATGAGAATATCAACGAGGAAAAAATGAAATATCAAACATGTAAATCAACCATAACTAAACTGTTATTCTATGACAATTCTTTTACAGTAAAAGGTCAAAGAATCTTCTAAGATTTGAATATGATAATTCTTATTCTCAAGCTGAGCGGAAGTAATATCATCTATGACGATAATAGATGAACTATAATTGAGACCGGTTCCCCATTCGCTTTCAAGATGTACTCCAGAAACTGTTTCAAAAATAATCTTTCTTTCTACTAAGTCTTTTGAGAATCCGCATATTTCGATCCATAATTCACCATCTGGATTCGTATAATTGTGTAAACAAACTTTTGTTATCCTATAAAATGACATTGCGAATTCATGTATATTTTGCATTGTATTTGGCTAAAAGTATTGATTTCGATTTCCCATCGTTGATATTATCACCAATGATGGGAAAATCATAGAGACAACCAAAATCTTTGTACAGGTCTACTTTTTATCTGGTAGTAATTCTGCCAATGCTTGTTCAGCTCCTTTATTTTTCGGGTTTAGTTCTAGTGATTTATGGTACATCAGAATAGATTCTTGCCGTCGTCCAACGGCTTTTAACACCTGGGCGTAACTATCGTAAACGTTCCAGCTAGCAGAATACAAAATCGTATTTAATCGCAAGACTTCCAAACCTGCCGGTTGATACCCCTGATAGAACAGTTGGAGCCCCTGCCGATTCATCTCCTGCTCATTCAGATAATAATGCGCTGTATCGGTTTTATGTATGTTGAGTTTAGCCAGAGCCTCTTCAGCATTGGTCTTGAACAGCGTTCGGGTATAGAGGTTTGCCAGAGATTGTTTGTTCCCTGTCGGAGAGCCACCATTTAACACCTCAAACAAATAAACCCCAATAGGATGAGTGCCACGATGCGTTACATTGTTGAGCAGAATCACCGTTTGGTCTTTGGTGATATTACGTAGAAACAACGTAACAGCTCCAGGCATACCTCCACTATGAAAAACTACTTTACCATATGTTGTATCTTTTAAAATCATCCAACCCAGCCCATAATAAGCGTCCGTTTTCCCCCAACCGGCTGTGGCTAGCTCCTGATTAGCGAGTCGGGTGGGTGTCAAGGCTTCCTGTAAGGTGGAAGGCTTGAGTAATTTAGAACCATACAGCGCCCGATCAAATAAGAGCAAGTCGCTGGTAGTACTAATCACATTGCCCGGCCCGATTATTCCACCCAGATTATACAACTCAATGCGGTTGTGGGGTAGGGAATCAACCCGATACCGAATCCAGGGAGCATAGGAAGGATAATCGTACCCTTTCACCCGATGTTTGTCTGCTACCTTCAAAATCGGGGTATTGACATAGGTGTGGTTCATACCCGCTGGCTGAAAGATGTACTTAGTTAAGTAAGACGGAAAGGAAAGCCCACTCACCTTTTCCACGATTAAAGCCAGTAAACCATAGCCGCTATTGGAATAGCTCCACTTTTCTCCGGGTTTAAATAGAATGGCTTTATCATCCTGATTAATGGCAGGCACTAAATCAGCAATGGTAAATTGTTTAGCAGTGTCGGCTGCATAGGGCTTTTCCAACATTTGAAAGTCGGTTAATCCAGACGTATGAGAAAGTAAATGCCGAATGGTTATATCCGAATACCTGAAAGTGGGAAGATAGGTTTTCACTGGATCATCCAGCTTGAGTTTTCTTTTCTGCTTCAACTGAAGAATAGCCACCGAGGTAAATAGTTTAGAGACTGAGGCTAATTGAAAAGCAGAGTGCTCATCCACAGGCACGTGATTTCTCACATCCGCCAACCCTAGTGACTTCTGGTAGATGATGGCTCCTTTTTGGGCGATCAGGATATTACCTGCCAGCTCATAATTGGCAAACTGCTTTGTCACTAAGCTATCAATCTGTTGCAGATGGTGCTGAGCATAAAGGGGATTTGAAGAAATAAAACAAGTAATGGTCAAGATAAAAATCAATGTTTTCATAAGGCAGTTTTATAGTACGAAACATATAGTACGAAACAATTCGTATCATCTCACTACAATGCTTGTGCCATCACTGAAAACAGGGATTTATCTATCAATATGGCGTACTAACCCTCTCCTACTTGTCCGGATTCGGACAAATAGTATTCGTTTCTGAACAGTTATTAAAGATTTGTAGGCTCGATATCAGATTTACGAACTGTCAACTTATTTCAGGACGGGACAAGGCTGTTATCACCAGTAAAGATGTTCTTCTATTCTGAGTAGCTCCGGTAATATGAGATATAAAACATATTCTTTCTTATCTGAGGAAAATTAAGAAGTTACCTTTTACGTGTTTTAAATATACATCTGTAAAATTGAAAACACATGTTTTTATATGTGTAGAATCAAAAAGAAAATCGTGAGATACATAATGAAAGCTTATGATTAAGACAGCAGATCCAGTCATTGATGAACTTGAAAGGCAGACAAAAAAGCATTAGGCATAACAAAAGTATTGCTACATTAGGGCATGACGAAAGTAAAATTAGTAATAGTGCACATTCAAACTTTATATTCGGCTGACAAAATACTAATTCCAACCCTTTGGTAATACCTGGTCGTTGGCTGTCAGGTTATGAGTAATACTAAACAGAATAAATCATTTAGAAATTAAAAATATGAGTAACGCTTTTGATAAAAATTTACTTCCAGAATTTGATAGTGTCAAAGACAATAACGAAGATATTTTGTGGATAGGAAAACCCAAATTTATTCCCTACATTTTTTCAGGACTTGGAGCAGCACTTTTTACACTTGCATTTGGGATTGTTTGGCTGTTAACAACTATAAACTTTAAAAATGATGAAGAAAATAGTGCAAGCCCATTTTTTTGGTTATTTGGCCTCATTCCATTAATACAAGGCCTTTATGTGTTTCTAAACAGACTATTTTCATTTTCAAACACAGCTTATGGCTACTCAAACAAAAGAGTAATGATGAGAACAGGTTTTATTGGAACTGACTTTAAAACAATTGACTACGACAAAATTTCTGATATTGAAGTAACAGTAAATGTAATTGAAAGAATGTATAATGTTGGAACTATTAGATTTTTTAGTGGTAGGACACATACTGACGAAGGGAACACAACAAAACTTTATGACACCTGGTGTGCAATTGAAAATCCTTATGAAGTTTTCAAATTAGTTAAACAAACCTCAGTAGATATTAAAACAGATTTTAATTATCCAAACGCATTAAGACCAGAGACAAATCCAGGTTATAAAACTAAATATGACAGAAAAGAAGATTAAAAACATACAACCCATAAAGTACGAATAGCTAAGAAGGGTTTGCCGAGATGAGGTAGATGTGCTCAATTGAACATTCGTACTTCTATTTCCCATTGTTATTTGGGCATTATACTCCAAGGCAGCTTCCAGAAAGTTTGTCACATCATGGTGTGTAGATCCCACTCCCAAGCTAAACCTGGATGCTATGTTGAAATGAATTTTGCTCTTCCCTACCGGACTCCATCAAAGCGCCTTCGGAGTAAAATACCCTGAAGGACGAAAAAAGAAATTGTCTCTTTAAACTGGAAAACTCCTTATACCTATTGGACTTTCAAGGTCGGAACAGGGTTGACCCGAGCCACCTTTCAGATGACAAAACTTGTTGTGGCAAAACCAATCAGAAAGATCAATAAACCACATAGCCGTAAAAACGAATACATTAATTTTATGCTATTCCTCAGAAAGGAAGGGATACTACTTTCTCCTACTTACAAAAGTCGTTTAGGATACAACAATAGAAAACACCAAAAATAAATACAAATCCTCTCACTATCCTCACCTGTAATCATCTTTACATTTTTTTACAGAAGATTTGTAAGGAAAACAATTCCATCCCGACAAAGAAGGAAAAACATTCCTTATGAACTATTTTCAAAACATCAGCCGCTGGGCAGTAGTGGCATTTTTAGCATGTAATCTTTCAGCTTGTAAAGATGATAATAACAATGCTGTAACACCATCACAACAAACAACTATCACTGTAGAGAATGTGCTCAACTCAAAACCCTTGGTAGAGTCAGGTACTTTTCAGGGAACGGGCTCTCCAGCTGTGATTCTTCCGGGACAGATGGTTAGCATTTCGTTTTCGGCAGCCAAGGGAGAGGCAATCACCTTCGCTACCATGTATGGCTGGTCCAATGACTTGTTTTTTGCCCCAGCAAACCCAGGTATTTTGCTATATGACTCCAATGGAATGCCAATAGAAGGAGATGTTTCTGCACAGATTAAATTATGGGACAATGGTACACGAATCAATCAAAAGCCAGGATCTACAGTGAACCATCCGGGCACTGTAGACAGCCAGTCTGTTACAGAAGTAAACGGTTCGGATGCACAAGGCAATGCCTATCTTCCTGCGTCCAAACTGGTAAAAGCTACCCTGCAATACAAAGGTAATTCTCAGTTTACCCTTACCCTTGAAAACATCTCTGGTGGCACAGCCAACGAAACACCTCTTAGTCCCGGTGTATGGGCGGTTTCGTATATAGTTGGGGGAAACCTGTTGGATGCGAATCCTCTCTACACCAGTGGACAGCCTACAGCCAATGGGTTGACCAATATTGCAGAGGCTGGTGACAATTCTGTATTGAGTACTTATATCAAAGGTATGACAGGTATTTTTACACCTCTTTCACCTGTGCTGGTAGTGGTTTACAATGGAATAGATAATCCTATCTACAAGACAGGTGAAGTGGATCGGGGACAAGGTCTGAAACCGTTGGCTCAGCAAGGCAACGCAGATACACTAGCGGCTTATCTGAAAGGAAAACCTGGGATTAAAGCTGTGTATGTATTGCCAGCTCCCAGTACCAAAGTCTTGCTTCCTGTTATTGGCAATCAACAGGGTGGAATGGTTTCACAGCAGATCTCTGTTTCAGCGGGAGATAGAATAGCTATTGCCACGATGTATGGCTTTTCCAACGACTGGTTCTTTGCGTCGGCTGATAATGGAGTGGATGCCACCACAAAAGGAGATATTACCTCCACGATCAAACTCTATGATGATGGCACAGCCATTAATCAGTTTCCAGGAGCCGGAATCACTCAGTTTAATCTGGCAGGTACACCTTTAAAAGAGTCCCAAGCCATTGCGGAAGTACCGAATCCCAATGCGTTTACAACACTGCCTGCCATAACAGATATACTTAAAGTGACACTTCAGTAAATCACATGGATATAATCAGAAAAGGGTAAGACATATTGCCCAATATGAGTCATTCGCAATTTTAGATGAAAGTTTGTTTTACAAGATCAGCGCCTATTCTTTTGAAAAGAGTATAGGCGCTGATTGATTTTTGACACATTTCTCTTCCTGAGTTGGTTTATTGTCCCTTTCATCATTCTTCCATTGACCTCTTACTTTTTTGCTTGCCCAAAAAAGTAAGCAAAAAAAGGCACTTTTCTCCGATCCTTCCCCCCACAGGCCAAAGGCCAACCTCGCGGAGAAAAGAAGCCCTACGCACCTACACGGCCACTCGCGATTAAAGTTTCCTTTGCTCTCTTTGTAGCTTATTTTTTACAATGGGTTCTGCTGTAAAGTCAAATCATTTTCCTCAATATTCGAGAAAACTCATGTGTATCTATTGTAGCAGAACAAAATCCAAAAGCTACAACTCTTTTTTAAGAGCCTGTGCAACAGACTGCAACATGGCTGGACTAATTCGTTGTTTGAAGTCCGGGTTGATGTACTCAAACTGAATGACTCCTTTTGTGTCCACAATAAAAACAGAGGGTACAGGCAAAAGTTTATCGACATTTTTTCCTTTTGATCCTTCCTGTAGAATTTTCTCATAATTGGCAGGGGCCGCATAAGCAATCCCAAATTGTTTGGAAACAGAAAGATCACTATCCGACAATAACGTATAGGTCAGCTTTTCATGGTTTACTGTTTTTGCCAGATATTCCGGACTATCAGTGCTAATGGCAATGATTTGGTAACCCATAGTACGCAGATTACCTTCAATCGTTTGAATACCGGCCAGTTGCTTATTACAAAAAGGACACCATCCACCCCGATAGAAGATAAGGATCGTTGGCTTTTGACTTAATTTTTCTTTCAGATTAATCATCTTTCCTGTAACATCAGGAAGAGAAGCCAAAGGAACAGACTCTCCAATCAGTAAGGGACTGATATCTGTTGGCTTTTGGACGATAGAAGAATCTAAAGGATCAGTACCAGATGAAGGATAGCGATTAGTTTTTGCCAGCATCAGAGTCTGGCTGCCAACTGTTAGACACATTGCTAGCAGAAAAACAAAAAGCCTTCTTTCCAGAGGCTTTGGTGAATGATTCATAGTAGTGAAATTAATATGACTGGAATGAGTTGAATAGAAATAAATAATCTGAATACCAGGTTCAGCAGACAATCTGCTGAACCTGGTATTCAGGCTTTACATTTTACTGGCAGCCCCTTTTTTCTTCATTTTATCGTCTGACATCTTATCCTTATCAGACATCTTACTTCCCGTTGTTTTATTACCACTCATTTTGTCGGAATGCATTTTATCATCAGACATTTTACTATTGGACATCTTGTTATCTGACATTTTTTTATCAGACATCTTATCCATCTTTTTGTCCATTTTGTGATCCATTTTAGACATTTTGGAATGATCTCCTTTTGCCATTTTAGACGTATCTTTTGATGTAGAAGGAGTTGTCTGGGCATTGGTCTGAATGGTTACAAAAGCTACTGCAACAGCAGTCAGGAGAAATGTTTTCAGGCTTTTCATTGTCATAAGGTTTAGTAGATGGAAACTGTTTTTCTCCTTTAGTCGCATCTTTCTGAGAAACCTTACAAAAAGATTTAATTTTTATTTAGCTGCTGATCAATTTTGTCCTGAAGTTGTTTTTTGTAATCATCATCGAGTGTAAATTGCTGATGTTGGGAATTGGTAAACATATCCTTTACCATTCTGTTAATCAGAATGCTTTGTTTTTGAAACGTTCGACAGATCGAACAGCCTGCCAGATGAATCCTTAATTCCAGTTTTTCCCGAAGCGTCAGAGAGGCCAGTTGTTTCTTTTCAATCAGAAACGTAGCCTTTCTGCAGTTGTATTGTATTTTCTTCAATGGTCCCATGTGTATAGGTTAACATGTATATGTATTGGCTAACTCCAGTTTTTTTGAAGGCATGCCCTTAGATTTACTTTTGTACGATGGATGATAACCCAAAAATTTGAGGGAGTTACTTTTAAGGCCGTGCAAATAGCATCAGTCTCTTCTTCATCCATGTGTTTCATTGTGAATACTGAAAGCCAGAGGGCTGGCAACTTTTTCATACAAAGCTGAAGAATATGGGTAAATTCACTCTGGGTGAATGGGTCCTGATCTTCTATTCCGAAAGCCTGTGGCCGATGAGCTATATTCCAGTGTCCGTCATCCGGATCAAAAAAGTCTTCCTGTTGCTTTTCTGCACTAACGCTATCTGTACTGTGAAGGAACTGGGACGATTTTTTCCGATATACATCTACTATTTTGTATTTTAGGATAGCCGTAAGCCACGTTTTTTCTGTACTGCTACCTTTAAATTGATCTGCTCTTTCGAGGGCAGCCAGAAAGGTCTCCTGAACAAGATCCCTGGCTAACTCCTCGTCCGTAAGTCGGGATAAGGCATAAGTATACAAATAATCGGCATAGCGACTTACCCATTGGTGTGGATTAATGGGTAGATCGGTTGTGATGTTAAAATCCTTGTTTTCAGCTTGCATGGATACGTAAAATAGTATGCATTGGGTTTGTTATCCCCAAAGGGGATACCCTTTAGTCGGAGGCTAGAGAAAAACCTTACAAAAAAAAGCAAAAAAAAATGTAAGGTTTTATTCTGTGATCCGACTAAACCTGAAAATCGAATCAACAGGGCATATGAAAATAGTACATTTCTCTTTTATTGGAAATAGAGTAACGTTTTCTGAACACCTTTCCAGTATTCTAATGTTACCAGCAACACCTAAATGCGGAAGTATAGTTTGTTCTGACCAATAATCCGAAAGATATATATTAATCCAAAAGGTATCTATGAAAGTCATCAAAGAAAAACATTCCTTCCTTATGAGGTGGACCCATTGGGTAAACTTCCCTGTTCTGACTGTTATGATCTGGAGTGGCCTGCTGATCTACTGGGCTAATGACGTATACACTATCACTATTTTCGACTATACCCTGATTCATTTCTTTCCGCAGTGGTTTTATGACGTATTCGCTATTCCACAGCGTCTGGCAGAAGGAATGGCATTCCACTTTTTGTTTATGTGGTTTTTTATGCTGAATGGAGCGTTGTATCTGCTCTATACAATTTTCTCTGGTTCATGGAAACAACTCTTACCCAACCGACATTCCTTTGCAGAAGCCTGGCAGGTAGTTTTGTATGATCTGCATCTAATGAAAACAGCTCCCCTGCAAGGCAAATACAATGCTGCTCAGCGCATTGCTTATACGGCCATCATTGTAATGGGCATAGGTTCTGCTGTTACCGGGCTGGCTATTTATAAACCTGTTCAGCTCAACTGGCTCACATGGCTTTGTGGGGGGTATCACCTGGCTCGAATTGAGCATTTCGGTTTAACAATAGGATATGTACTCTTCTTTGTTATTCATCTTGCTCAGGTAATTCGTGCCGGATGGAATAACTTCCGGGCTGTGATAGCTGGATTTGAAGTGGTAGATCAGCCCAACGTGACAACGCCGGTGAATCCAATGACCGATGAAAATCTTCTTCCCCATGTTTCTCATGAATAAAACTCCTGTTCAATACTCGTATGGAAAATAAAGAATTAAAGAGACCTTCACTTGAAGCGACTATAGATAAAAAGATCAAAAGACGTACGTTCATTTCTTTTGCAAGCTTTTTTGCACTATCAGGTTTGGGCCTAGGTGCATGGAAATGGTTATATAATTCTCCTGAAGAAATCTCAGGTATCACTGCGGGTGCACACAAACCTCTACGCGATGCCCTCAATACCTCTGAGCAGGTTTTCAAACAAGTATACAGTAACACCCATCTGGTAAAAACATATCCCAAATCGATGGCGGCAACGGATGTTCGGGTAAATGGAGACATAGGCCTTACAGATGAAACATTTCGCGTTCAGGACTGGCAACTCGAAGTAGAGAAAGAAGCAGGTAAGTTGCTTACTATAGGGATTGAGCAACTCAAAAAATTACCGAAGACAGAAATCATCTATTCGTTCAAATGCATAGAAGGCTGGGATCAGATTCAGCACTGGGGCGGTTTGAGCTTTAGTGACTTTATCCAGCATTTTAACCTTGAATCTCAATCGAAGAAAGCCTATGTTGGCATGCAAACTCCTGATGAACAATATTATGTAGGGATAGATCGGGAAAGTGCCCTGCATCCCCAGACTATTCTTGCATACGAGATGAATGGCCATCCCATACCGGTTGAAAATGGAGCCCCTCTGCGGTTGATTATTCCGGTTAAATATGGTGTGAAGAATCTGAAACGAATTGGTAGGATCACATTTAGCGATACGCGTCCGAGAGACTTCTGGGCTGAACAGGGATATGATTACTATTCAGGGTTATAATGGTTCTAACATAACTAGTCAAACACTATCCGTATGTATATAAAAGAAGGATGGGTATCGTATCCATCCTTCTTTTCACCATGAGTCATCCCGAATGTTGGATTTGAATAAAACTCAAATCTATACTTTTGAAAGTGTAGGCTTAGGGTAATTTTTGAGAAACGTTCCTTTCTGAGTTGGTTTATTATCCCAATCTTGTTTCTTCCACAAGCTTCTTCATTTTTTGCTTGCCCAAAAAACGAAGCAAAAAAAGGCACTTTTCTCCGATCCTTCCTCCCGCAAGGCCAAAGGCCAACCTCGCGGAGAAAAGAAGCCCTACGCACCTACACGGCCATTCGTTATTTAAGTTGTCTTTGCTCTCTTTGTGACATGTATTATCCTTTCTCAATGACATATCGGCATGACCCATGTTCTTTTCACAATGAATCATCTGATGTAAATGAAATTTTCTGTTTAGTGGATGTGAACCATCGTATTCTGATATAATCTATAGTTTATTCCTCCAGAATTGTTTTTTACTATTCTGCAAACAGTCAGCTTTCCTACCATGTCTGTCAACTATTGCTATCGATCTATCAAATAGTATGATAACAGTCATTACTATAAGAGATGGGCTACCTTGCCGATAAAAAGAATATAAAATAACAGAAACAAAGCTCCTTCCCAACGAGAAATGCGTTTATCCTGTGTAATTAAATAAAACAAAACAGCTCCTGTCAGGTAAATAGGAAGTGGAAAAGAAAGCAGTTCAGCAGGTACTTTAATGCCATCTATCAGACCTGTAATTCCTGGAATAGCCATAGCATTGAAAATACACGAACCTAGTATATTACCAACTGCAATATCGGCTTTTCCCTGTCTGGAAGCAGTAATGCTGACTACCGCTTCAGGCAAAGTTGTCCCCAGTGATAAAACTGTGACAGAAACAACCGCCTTACTGATTGAGAGAGCCTCTGCAATAACCTCCAGCGCAGTGATGGTATAGTTAGCTCCAAGAAAAATAAAAACAACACTAACAGCGATAATAAGTAAATCTTTTGCCTTGAATTTCTTTTGTGATTGAGCCTGTTTCACAACCGGGTCCAGCGTAATATCTTTCTCGGTATCGCCTTCCTTTAACAGATAAATCGTATAGATAATGTACCCCGACAATAGCAACAACGATTCTATGGGAGTAATGAGTCCATCCCACATGATAAACGTTAACATGGCTGCAGATCCGACCAGATAATGTAAATCAATAAAAATATACTGATCTCCCAACCGAATAGATTTTTTAGAGAACATAGAGGTGAGGCTCATCACAAAAAGCAGATTGGAGGCACTTGACCCCAGAATGTTGCCTGCTACAATTTCAGAAGATCCTTTGCTGACAGCTATTAGCGAAGAAATCAGTTCAGGCAAAGAAGTACCTACCGCTACAATAATTACTCCTACAGCAAAAGGAGACATTCCTAAAGCATGTCCTACTACTTCGGCAGACTGGGTAAAGAAACGAGCTGCCAGAATTAATACAAGTAAGCTAACAATAAAAACACCAATCCAGAGAGCAATCATATAAACACAAAAGAAGATAGATAACTATATAATCTGGCAAATACCAGATAAAAACATTGAACAACCCAACTAATCTTGCACTACTCCATTGTCATTTTTGCAAAGTCTTATTACTCACTGTTATTGTTCATCCGAAGTGGTTGCTACGACAGGTAGCAACTTTTGTCCACGCAGCAGAAAATAGCCAGTTAGTCCTGCAATCAGGGAGGCCAGCAGAATGGAAACTTTGGCAACAGATTGAAACTCGGGATTATTTTCAAATGCCAGCAGCGTAATAAAGATAGACATCGTAAAGCCGATTCCACCCAATATACCTGCACCAATCAGTTGTTTCCAGCTTACACCTGCGGGAAGGGCAGCCCATCCCAACCGAACGGAAAAATAGGCAAATAAACATATCCCTAGAGGCTTTCCGGCAACCAGCCCTACCATAATTCCTACTCCAATAGGCGAAAATACCTGGTGAAAAACATCGGTATTAATTAGTAAACTGGTATTGCAAAAAGCAAAGAGAGGAATAATCAGAAAAGCAATCAACGGATGCAGTTGATGTTCGAGCCTTTGAGCCGGAGAGTTAATCTTTTCATTGAGATCTTCCAGTTCTTCACTGATTGTACGAGGTTGTAACTGTTCAGAGTGCAGATTGTCCTTGATTATCTGCAAGCGGTCATCAATCATTTCTACCAGTTGGTTTTTCGGATACCGAATACGAAAAGGAATGCTGATAGCCAGCAATACACCCGCAATGGTAGCATGAATACCTGATTGTAATATGAAATACCAAAGAAACAGACCAATAAGCAAATAAATGCTTAAGGTACGTACGCCTGCTTTGTTGAGTGCCAACAAAACACCCCAGGCCAGTGCGGCATAGAGCAGATAGGTAAAGTCAAGCTGACTGGTATAAAACACAGCAATGACAATCACAGCTCCCAAATCATCCACAATAGCCAGAGCAGTCAGAAATATTTTCAGTGACAAAGGAATCTTATCACCCAATAAAAGCAACACTGCCAGGGCAAAGGCAATATCGGTTGCCATCGGAATACCCCAGCCACTACGGGTAGGTGCATTCCAGTTGATAAGGGCAAACAGAATAGCAGGAACTACCATACCTCCCAGCGCACTAATCATCGGTAATGCCGCTTTTTTTATACTCGATAGCTCTCCTTCCAAAATTTCCCGCTTAATTTCCAATCCGACTACAAGAAAAAACAAGGCCATCAGTCCATCATTAATCCAATGGGTAAGCGATTTGTTCATTTCAAATCCATTGAATGAAATATGAAAATGACTCTCCCATATGGCAGGAAAATAGCGGGCAATACCCTGATCCATATTTGCCAGAATCAATGAAAGAGCACTGACAATCAAAAGAATAATCCCTCCGGAAGTTTCGCTTTGAATAAAGTCGGAAAAAGGTTTAACCAGAGGGTGGATGCGTTTTTTTACAGAATTGCTCATAAGCCAGTGAATGTATGGTATCAATCAGTTGGGCCAAAGATAGACGTATTTAAAAAATAATGGCAACTCATGCTAAGTATTCAAGAGAATATAGTAATTGGCAGGCTTTCACCATGATTGGTATTATAATAACAATCCTTTTCCCGAGGTTTAGATTGAAGAGAACATGAATCCTCAGAAGAAAACATAGTAAAACAACAGATAAGACAAAGGTTTCAAAATCATTGTTTCAAAGCCTGCGCCAGTTCTGGTATATTTTCTTCTCCTCATTTCCCCAGGTTTCCTATAACAGGAAGCAAGCTTTTAGCCAGTTTTGTAAGTTGATACTCTACCTTGGGTGTTTTAGTATCAAAGGCAATCTTACTGCTAAACTCATGATGCAATCGTTCATTCAACTGATTGATTAGCACTTGCCTGTCTGCAACAATAATGTGTTGTAACACTACTGGCCTTTTGTACCTTACGAAATATAGTATAGGAACATATTTTCCAGTTGCCTTTGCCATCCAGCAACTCTTTGGAATGAAATAACTAAAAATATACTTGAATTTATGAAAACTGTTGACTAACTATAGATTACGTGTTCGAACACAAAGTAGTTATGCTTAGTTTTAATAATACCCATTATTTCATCTTCCAGCTAGCATATAAGAAGGTCTGTCATAAACTTAAACTCAATCAGCGTTACTCACAAGTAATTAACGCATATTTATGAGAAACTTCCTCTTTGTTCCTGATAAGGAAAAAGACTTCCAGAGCTATATGGTCTATGTACTAGCCATTATCTGGACACTGGTAACAGGGATGATAGTTTGTATAGGGTTTTTCTATTTTCCTGATTTATCACCCCGATGGCTAACACTGCTTTCTACTTCATTAGCTATTGCAGCTTTTAACCTTATTATAAACCATTTGGGCTATACACGCCTGGCGAGTTGGTCACTTAGCCTTATGCTATGGTTATATGTTACCATTCCCTGTTACTCAGCAGGAGGAATTATGGCACCCGGTATTATATCTCAAATGAGTGTTATTCTTACTGCTGGATTCTTGCTTGGCTGGCGGGGCGGACTAGCCATTGGTTTACTGACAATCACTACAGACTTTGTGCTGGCCTACCTGGAAGTAATTGGCTTATTACCTGTTGCTACTGTCAAACATACTCCCATAAGTCGCTGGATTAGCAATATCATTCCTTTTGGAACCGTTCTCGCTCTACAATATTATTCTACCAATCACCTGCGTACCAGCTTGCTTGCCTTACAACTGGAAATAAAAAAACGTGAAAAGGCAGAAATACTCAAAGATGAAATACTGTATGATCTGAAAGAACGCGTAAAAGAACTAAAAACGCTCTATGAGGTAAGTCGCATCTTGCAGGATGAAGAAGCAACAACTGATACACTATTACGACAGATAGTTCAGCTGCTACCATTGGGCTGGCAGTATCCGACAAAGACAGCAGCTCGTATCTGTGTGGATACAACATCCTATGCCACAGATAACTACATCCCCTGCGAATTCTATCAGATGGCGGAGATGACAACAGCAAAAGGAAGAAAAATCAGTATTGAAATTGTATATCTGCAGCCTATGCCCGAAAGGGATGAGGGGCCGTTTTTAGAAGAAGAACGCAATTTGATCAATATGCTGGTCGAAATGCTTAAAGTTGACCTGGAACGCAGAGAACGCAGTGCGGAATTGAAGGCATATAAGTATGCACTCGATACTGCTGCTATCGTAAGCATTTCAGGGGTAGACGCTGAACTCACGTTTGTAAACGAAAACTTTTGTAAAGCCACCCAATACACTCCGGCAGAATTGATGGGCAAACATCACAGTTTTATCTGGTCAGATAATTACTCACCTGACTATTTTACAGAAATGCAAATTGCTATGCAGGATGGAACACCCTACAGGGGAGAATTCTGCAATAAGACAAAAGATGATACTTTGTATTGGGTCGATACGACCATTATCCCATTTTTAGATGAAAACGGAAAGATCTATCAATATCTGTCTATTAGCTATAATATAACCGAAAGAAGGGAAGCGGAAGAGAAGATTAAACAAAGCGAACAGTTAATCCGAAAAATCACCAGCCAGGTTCCAGGGAATACTTATATGTTTGAGATAGAAGAAAGCGGACAGTTCAACGTGCTTTTTATGAACCGTGGAACTGATATATACAATCATACATTCGATTTTGAAGATATCTCAAAACAGCCTGAAAAGTTAATAGAAGCACTACATGTGGATGATAAAGCGAAGTTTAATCAAGTGCTGAAAGAGGCCTATCGAACACAAACTATCATTAGCATCCAGTATAGAATGGTTGTAGGAGAACATACACGATGGCGCTGGTTACAGGCAATTCCGGAAAAAAATAAGGATGGAAAAATCATATGGTATGGTGCAACGGCAGATATCACTCCTCTGGTTGATTATATTGCATCCATTGAGCAGTTTATCTTTGATCTTAGCCACGTAATCCGCAGACCTATCGCCTCAATAATGGGCCTGACCAGACTGATTATCGATAATGAACTTAGCGAAACAGAGAGTAGAGAAATCTCTCAAAAACTCTATGTTATTTCTGAAGAGATGGACAAATTTATTCGTGAGTTGAATTATGAGTATCTTCAAAAAAGGCAAGATACCACGCTCAACATTGACATTTCTTCATTTATTGATAAAAGAAGTTCTTTATTCAATTGATCTAGCTATAGCTGCAGTATGGCTTCAGGAAAACAATTAGCTACAGCTAGGCGTTACCATCCTAAGTACAAGAATAAGAATCTAGTAATACTTGGGACTATATTCATACAACGTATCAAATCATATCGATGGATAACGATATAAAAAGGCTTACCCGATTGACTGCCATTTTAACTCAGTTGCAGTCAAAACGATTAATCACAGCCCGAAAGCTGGCGGATAAATTTGGCGTGAGCAACCGAACCATTTACCGAGACATGAAAACTCTTGAAAGGGCAGGTGTTCCCATCATTATCGAAGAAGGTAAAGGGTTTCGTATTATGGATAGCTATAGGCTACCGCCTATTATGTTTACCGAAGAGGAGGCAAATGCATTGTTGACTGCCGAACTCATTATACAGTCCAGCAAGGACTCTTCCCTGATCCAGCTATTTTCTGAAGTTACAGGAAAAGTACGATCTGTACTGCCGGACATAATTTTAAGCAAAACCGAAAGGTTAGAACAGAAAATGGGCGTTTCCAATACGTATATTGATCAGACTCCCAAAAGCAAGTATTTGATCGACATTCAAAAAGCATTGGTTGATTGCTTAGTGATTCGTATTGACTATACTAATAAAGCAGGCAAGTGTACCCAGCGGAGTGTAGAGCCTTTTGCTATCTACAGTAACCAATACAATGAATGGGTATTGGTCGCGTTTTGCCAGCTAAGACAGCAACTACGCTCGTTCTCGTTAGTAAATATAGATAAACTATTGATTACCAACGCAGGGTTTGAACCTCAAAAAATAACCTTCACTCAATACCTGGATAAGGCATTTGGAAACTAACATGAGTCATCGCGAATTTTGAGTAAAAGGATATCAGTAAGAAATTAAGAAAAAATGTCACAAAGAGAGTTGCGATGCCTTCAATCGTGAAAGGCAGTGTAGGTGCGTAGGGCTTCCTTTTCCCGCGAGGTTGGCCTTTGGCCTTGCGGGCCGAAGGATCGGGAAAAGGTGCCCTTTTTTGCTCACGCACAGATCTGGCTCACCAAACTCTCGTTTGGTGCCCTGTTTTTTGGGCAAGCAAAAAATGAAGGAGCCTGTGGAAAAATAATGTAAGGGACAATAATCAAACTCAGGAAGAGAGATTTGTCAAAAATAAACCCAAGCCTACACTATTTTCAAAAATATAGGCTTGGGTTTTACTCTTATCCAAAATTTGGGATCACTCATCTTCAGGAGTAATCAGGCAAAATCGTCGTAGAAAAACTGTTCTTTGACAATTTTTCCATTACGGACTTCGAATACACAGATTTGCTCTTTGTTCTTTCTGGGTTTGCCTTGCATGGTAACATCCATTCCTGTCATCATCGAGAAAAAGAAGGTAGAAACAACCAGTTCACTCATGTAGCTGCTGTGCATTTGCTCAACCTGAGAGAAAAATAGACTTTCTTTTTGTCTGAGTGCGTCTATTCCTGTCACTACCAAAGGAAGCTTAGAGTCGTTTTCAGGCTCAATGCTGACTGCATCCGAAGCATAAAGTTCATTTTGAATTTGCTCATAAAGGTTTTTCTGGATGAGCTCATAATACCGGTTTGCTACTTGTTGTGTTGTCATAATTTTTGATGAATTAAATGATCAGGAGCAAACGTAATTTGGTAGTGAGACAACCGTATGTCTAAGGTGCTAAAAACTTTTACACTATTTTCGGCTTGAATTGCCATTTTTTATCAGAAACCAGAGATCACTCTATTTGTCACACATGTCCCGCTCAGGCCCACGCAGTTGCGTGGCAAGCAAGTCGTGACAGGTGTGTAGGGGAGTTTCTTTCAGAAGGACAGGGAGGGAGTTTTCTTTATCGGATTGAAGGATCGGAAAAAGTTTCCTTTTTGGATTATCACGCTGTGCTGTGACAAAAAAGTAATATGGTAGGAAGAATTAAGAAAGAGACAATAAACAAATGAAGAGAGAATAGTTCTCAAAAATTACCCCAAGCCCACATTTTAAAAACATAGACTTGGGTTTTATTCAGATACAACAGCCGGAATGAATCATGCTTGTGTTATCAGCGATTTATTTTCCTGCAAACTTACTTTTCAGTTCACGTATGAGCTTGTTTACTACTGCTTTGCTGGAATTAAATCCGTTAGTACCATTTGGGCTTGATTTATAAGCATTGGATTCCCACATTACTTCTCCTTTCGAATCGACCAGTTTTGCCACCAGCATAACAGAAGTTCCACCCCAGGAGGTTAAGGTGATGCCCTTAGATGCGGTAACATCGATTTTGATTTGAAAGTCTGCTGCTTCTTTCTTGTCGACTACCTTCCAGTATCCCCACTCTTTAAGTTGTGCCTCCAACTGCTCGGCGGTGTGGATAGCATTTTCATTTTTAGAGGTATTCTCTACAAAAACCTTGTTTCCTGCTTTCAAAGCAGCTTGTTGGGCAATACTGTATCCCAATGAAAAGAATAAACAAAGACAAATCAGGTATCTTTTCATAGTATGTAACAGGTAGGGTCTGTGGAAAAATGATTGAATAAGGCAGGTTAGCTGCCACTTGTAAGTAGTAGAGATGTTTGATCAGCTACAGTAGCAAAACTAGGGCAATAGGTAGGAAGAGTCAATCCCGGAAAACCAGGATTTTTATGGTAAGGAGTGGCTTGTATGTTCCAGTTTGTAGGACTATCGTATATGGATGTGAGCAAGAGAAATTTGCTTTTGCTCTATGTGATGTTTATTGATGTTACTGTAATTCAGGTTAGTCATTGAACACATACCCATGATAGATAGCAGTAATAGTACCCATTTTATCAAACGTAATGTAGAAAAGGATTGATTTTCCAGACCACCTATGAGTATACGAATAGTCAAAGTACTTAAGTTCTGCAAATACAGCCTGATGTTCAATTTCCGAGAAGAAGAGAATATTCCCAGCTTCCTTATCTGAATAAAAATTGGGAATGTCATTTACCTTTACAGGCGTTTTGGGATATTTCTTTTTAATAGTCTTTCCTAGTGAATCCACCACATGTCTTAATATGTGTCCATCTTCCCTTACCATTATACCTTCCGGCTTGGATATCTTGTAATTTCGTTGCACATACTCACAGACAATCCCATCAAAACCTGGTTTTATTTTTTGGTTTGCAACATACATACTATCATGCAATCCCCCTGGATTAGCCTGAGACAAATACCTGAGTGTAGTCGAATCCCTTTTGATACAGATATGCCTCTGAAGTATCTGTAACAGACGAAGGAGCAACTATAGTCAAAAAGAAAAGGATAAAAAGTATACTCATAATTGCATAAGGTGATTCACAAACTTTTATCAAAAGTAACCTATTGTTTTTAATAAAAGTACTGGTATACTTTTGAAATGATTGCATACTAATACGTTTTCTTCTACAGAAAACTTACCGTCTCCTCTATAAAGTACCAGCTAATCCGACAGCAACTGCTTAAAAACACAAAACCCCTGACTTATTTTCATAAATCAAGGGTTTTCGTGATTTTAAGAGGTCCCGAGCGGACTTCATTTTACTGTATAAATATCTGATTTACAGATGTAATTCAAAAGCGAGTAACTGATTGAGTAACCGACGTAAATATAGTAAAAATCAGGCATTTTTAAAGGTGTATTCTCTATCTTTTTGAAGGATAAATATTGTTTGTAATTTTGATTATATTAATCGTTTTATGTCTTACTCTCTAGTATCACCTCATATAGAGATTTTCACTGTGTCATAGGCGGATTGACACTTCATATAACCTAAAGGCATTGTTGCATACTATAGGGCTATACTAAAAAACTTTATAAATCATCTTCTTTTTGGATCACATATTCCCAGTCATTATCTATCTTTTGGTGAAAAATATCATCTGTGACGCCAATGTTGGATAGACTATGTTGTGGATCATAGACAATATAATGACGAAGATTACTACCTTGTTTCACTAAGAATTGAGTTCTAGAGTTAGAATCAAAGATTATAACTTTATTCTCTCCTTCTACTACTAATTTCTCATCCCATAAAGCATATACTTCTTTTAGTCTTTCATTTGAAGTTTCCTTGACAAGTTTTTCAAATTCATCTTTCGTAATCCATAGAATAACTTCATTATCAGGGTTAATCATTCTTTTCTTTAAAAGTGCCTTCTGTTCTACCAAAATATCCCTTACATGTTTATAGGATGACAACTTTTTTACGAGTTCATCCTCTACATTTCTGCAGGGATGGTCACAACCAATAATTGTAATCCCATAAAGTAGAATAGGCCAGATAGACAAAACGTTTATTAGATTCATTATTTAAACTTTATAGCTTTTTAGGTAGAAAAAAGCAGATTTTCCTACTTCTTGAAATCTGTGAATAACCAAAATATATAAATTTCCCCAATATCGTTTTTCTTAATTACCTGAGCAGAGCAAAACTCAAAACCTTCACCAAAAGAAGAACCTGGTTTAAATGCAGCTGTAGCACCCCAATCCGAATTAAAATCATATTTTACTGACTGACTGTCAAAAACATCTATCTGAGGTAATATCAAACAGGAGCAAGCATTTAAGGGTGTGGCTACAAAAAAGTTGTAGCTATGATTGGTTGGATTAGGTCAGAGTAATTAATATCAACGCTTCGTCAACTAATTACTCTGACATCTATGTTTAGCACTTAGAATAGGTTTGTAAAAATCAATCCCTCACCTGTAACAAGTGAGGGATTGATTTTATATTCTAGATAATTCTGGATTGTATAGAATCCTGAAGAAAGGAGGTAAACATTTATTTTTTTTTCTCCCGATTATCTACGAGTCGGAAGTGATTGTCTATGATCTTATAGGTATGGGTAACTCTTTTCCTCTCTCTTTCAATATGCTCACAATCTAGTCCACCACAAAGAAAAAGCCCATAATCTGAAGTTAACGTGTATATATTGTTTTCTTCTTCACAAAAAGTAGCAATAGGATCTGATGATTTTATTCTTAATTTAGAGACTACTTTATTTTCTGATACATCATAAATACAGAGATAGACATCTTCCCAGTTAGTCAAATAATTTGTAAACCGATAAGTTGGCATATAGGTATCCTTAATAGATAGCAAGTAAAACTGTTCATTCAGCTTTTTTTTATATCCATAAAAATAGTGATGGGCTACATTATAGACTGGTTCGTTTACCTCATTGGTTGCCATCAGTAAATCCAGATCTTGTTCGCTGATTGGATTAGTATTGGGAAAAGGTACTGCCATTTTATCCTTTGTCTCTATAAACTTGTCTAAAATAGATGGCAAAGCTTGTTTACAAGAAACCAAGACAATAAAAAGGAGTAAAAATAATGTTGAACGCTTCATAGTGGTCTATTTTGTTAATAATTAGGTCGAACTTCTGTTAAAATATAAGGGAGGCCTGTACCATATGTCGCATGTGAAGGGCCATTTATAGGTGGATTGGTGTCATCAATGAAATACCATTTTCCCTCTTCATCTGTTTTCAGATAAAATCTATTGGCTTGCAGATTTGTTGCTTGCTTTTCCATCTCAGCAAAGGATCTTTCTTTAAATGTTCCATATTGAAGGTTATCCGTATAATTATCATAATAGGAGAAATATTCAACATATTTTCCATCAATTTTTTCTCTTCCCATACCCACGATTGTTAGGTAATGATTTGTTGCAACGTTTAAATTATCACCTTTATACTCATGGGGATCAGAATTATGATCTGCACCATACTGGTACTCATACATCACACCAATCATGACAGGCTTTCCAGCTTTTAAAGTATTTATCAGAACATTCACTCCTTTTTGAAGATCTACAGCTGTTGTTTTATTTCCGGATTCATCTTGTCTACGCTTATGTATATACATATTTATTGTCTTTGTGGCACCAGACGCTCTTGCATTTGCCTGAGCATTCTGCTCTTTTGCACATTCATTACAATTCCGATGTTTTGTAGCATGGAAATTAATCCATTTTTTCCCTTTTAATACATTTTCAACTTCAGTTACCGCACTTAAATCAGGTTTCTTTTTTCTATTATCATCATCATGCCCATTCGGATAAGCAGTTTTGAGCATTCCCATGATGATAATGATCTCACTTGGATCTGATATGATCCTGCCATCCTCAAACATACCATCCGGATCAATAAATCGTAGTGGGTTGTTGAATGCATACCGGTAAGGAGTCCATCTGCGTGCTTGTTCTGCCATTGGGTCAACTACATGCCATCTGCCAATCTGTGCATCATACATCCTGGCTCCATAGTCGATCCAATTCAAGCCAAACTCTTCCTGCTTTTCCTTTCCGTTATACTGAAACTTATCATTAGGACTACCCTGTTTCTCAATGCCAGCCAGATTCAATCCCCACGGATCATAATGATTTTCCTGAACGATCAGATCTCTTGAATAGCTAATCTTGATATCATCAAACCAAACGGGTCTTTCACTTTCATTGGCTACCAGAATCTGTACATAGCCGTCTTCTGTGGCTACATGGGATAAGTATAACTCTTCCTAGCCTTCTGAAGCAGCTTGCGTAATTTGGCGGATTGGATAGTATGAAAAAGGAGTTATATGTTACAAATCCTCCGATGAGTAATACTAATCAGGAATCAGCACAGGAAATGATTAGTGATAAGGAATTGCTTTCTCAATTTAAACGATTGGAAGCTATACCCAATGAACCGAAGAAGATTGTCAAGGAAATGATTGAAGCTTTTTTACTTAAAACGGAATGCAACAAAAGTTGAGCGTAAATTAGGAATTTAGTTAATTAGGATATTTAGGAAAAGATAAGTAAGAAGAAGAAAATAAATGCATAACATCTTATCTTAAACACACTAGTTTACAGCAGATTACATCTCAATAATCAAATACTATTTTCTCTTACAGATTAAAACATATACATTAGAAAATAGAGGCCATTTTTAAAAGTAGTATATACAATTAAAGACTATGACAAATAAACAGGACAGATATATCGTTTGTTAATGTAGACTATATTTAGCCTTTATATTTAATTCTAAATGATTTTTGTTTTCTAATACAAAACTGGTTTAAAATCAATTTTAAACCAGTTTTGTATGTCATGCTAGAGTTACATTCTATTTAGCTCTACGTTAATAAATCCTATCTTCAACAACTGCTCATAGAAATGAGGGCTTTATATGAATCTAGTTATCTGACATTTATGATAGTCAAAGTTATTATTAAATGTTTAGATAGAGTCTACGGTATTTTATAGGTAATTGACAGATTAGAACTTAATATTGATCAGTTTTTATACAGTGTGCTAGAGTATCTAATTTAATATTATACTTCAAAAGTATTTCCTGTAGAGAAGTTTTGTTTTCTATAGTTGAAAATCCCTCATAAATCATTTGTCCAGACATAGCATAAATCCCAGTGAACTCTGGACATTCTGAACCGTTACAATAATCTGATCCAGATACTAGATAATAGTCCGCTGTTTTCGTTTTGTATAAACAGATTTCATATATAGGAGTTTGCAAAGCATTTAACTTATTTTTATGTATGGTTCTTTTTTCTATATATCTGAAAGGCAACTTATAATCCTTAATCACTTTATCATGATTAAGAAAATATAATTTTTGATGTAAGATAATGGGACTACTATAAATATCTTCTTTATAATCAACGATATCCAATGTATCAGTAGAAAAACGAGTTTCTAGCCTTAAGGAATAGACGTTGTTTTCTAGCGTTTTTATCACAGTTTCTTCTGAAATAGAATTTACAAGATTAGTCTTTGTTGTTTGCTTGAAAACTACAGAAGTGCCCTTAGTAGATTCATTTTTACATCCTAAGAGTATAAATAAAACTACAGCTATAATCAGTTTTGCTTGTGAGAGATAATTAGTATTTAGCATAATTATTTATTTTCTTAATAGTTGACCAACGGGAGTAGCAATCGTTGACTTTCCTGATAACTCTTGTGCTCTTGCTGAATTAAAAACTTTTTGTAATTGAGGAGCAGTCCAATGTTGTAAAGATGTCCACCTACTTGAAGTTGTATTTTTAAAATCACCCATATCTCCCGATGTTGCGGCAGCATAACTAGAAGAAGTCATATTCTTTACTGCCGCCTTATCTTGATTTTGGGGGCTAAAATCAGCTTCATTGTAGAATCTTTTGAGAAACTGATATGCGCCTGCTGCTGATCCCCCACTAGAAGGATTTGTTCCTGGATGTTTATTGTATGCATCAGGATTTTCTTCATATGAATCTTCTGTGAAGTTTTTACCATGATTCCAACTATTGTAATCTAAGGAAGGATTACTACTTCCGGCTTCTGTTTGCTTTAATGTTGTAAGAGAAGCTCTTAGATTTAATTCTTCATTAGTTAATCCTTGTACTTCGACTTGATCTTTCACTGCCCATTTTATCACACCATCTCCTTTAACTAGTTTACTGTTATCTACTACATAGACTTTATGATCATCTTTTCCATCATTTTTTAGATGTTCCCCTGTTGAAGAATATATATCACCAGGAACCATTCCATCTGGGTCAATGAAACGCATGGGATTATCAAAGGCATAGTTATAGGGAGACCACCGACGCATAGAATCTGCTTTTGGATCAATCACATGCCATCTACCTAACTGTGCATCATACATCCTGGCTCCATAATCCATCCAGTTCAACCCAAAATCCTCTTGCTTTTCTTTCCCATTATATTGAAACTTATGATTCGGATTTCCCCCCGTTTCAATACCAACCAGATTGAGTCCCCATGGATCATAATGATTTTCCTGGACAATCAGATCCCTGCTGTAACTAATCTTGATATCATCAAACCAAACCGGACTTTCACTTTCATTAGCTACCAGAATCTGCACATACCCGTCTTCTGTGGCTACATGGAACAAATGTAGCTCTGCTCATAAATGAACTCGAATATTGAAGCTACAAATGTTATAGAGAATTGTTGAAATGTATCTTTTTTAAAGGTTTAAAGATCATTTTTCTCATAAAAAAAGGTCGAAATTTCTCCCGACCACATTTTTTAGCTAGACTAATTTTTAATTTCAAATTGTACTTTTAATACAAAAGACTTTCTTCTATAGAAAGAAGCTATAGGCGAGGAAAAAACCATGAATTCATTTTTTCTACAGGAAGATGTACAGGTTTTACAATTGAATTAATAATTGTATATAGGGATCTACGAGATTCTTTTTGTTTTAAAAAATAGTCTTCTATATGCCCATAAAAATCGTATTCTGTATCATTAAATTTAATAACTGGAAAATATCTTTCTCCTATCTCATCTTTAACTAATAAAAGATCCCACTCTCCATTAACTTCTCTACGAATAACTTCACCGCAATATGCCAAAATTGCAAATTTCATGTCTGCAGCAAAAGAAGAATCTTGATTAAAAATGATATTCATCATCTTTTCAAGCTCAGCTATGCTTTCTAATTTTCCATTTAGAATAACAGAATCACTTTGTAGTTTTTGTATAAGCAGATTATTATAATCAGTTATTTTATTTAAAAAATCAGGCTCAACACCATCCGAACGATTTATCTTTATACAATCATTAAAGTTTTCAGATATGCTCATTTTTGAAATATTGTTTTGAGAATACGATTTGAATATAGTAAAAAAAACAATTCCGATTAATAAAATGTAGTTTTGCATATTATTTTTTCCATTTTAAGTCAACAGCTTTAGTAAAACCCAATACTGTTCCGATTTCAACACTTCCTCCAAATTGCCCAAAAGAACCATGTGGAACAGCGTAATGGATATATGCTTTTTCAAAAGCAATTTTTCCATTGGAATATAGTGTTGGATGAATCATTATAACATTAACACCATACTGTTGGGCTTTTTGTCTCAAACTGACAGGAACGCCATACGGAGTGATTAAAAATAGTGTTGCATTTCCAAAGCTTTTTGCGGGGCTCCTACTCAGAACTTCTAACATCGCTAATAATTGTTTGGGATTATCTTCACTATAATTCTCATCTAAAAGGGTACCGCCTGATTTTGTATCATAAAACGCACTATTTTCCACTCGGTTCTTCATTGTGCCAAACCAATATGTCGCAGTAGGCCCAAGACCATCAGGTCTCACAAACTCTTTTCTAACATTGCTTTGAAACTCTAAGGTTTTAAAGTTATTATCCTTGGTTGGCTTGTCATTGTACTTGACCCACCCTTGTGCAGCTTCAAAAAATGCATTTTCAAAAACATCTCCAATTTCAATTAAATCAGTGACACCATTTCTTTTAGCAATTTCTCTTAGTTTATCAACAGTTAATGGCTCACCTTTTGTACTAGAATAAGTACCTATACTATAGTAATTCTGTACATAATCCCAATTTACTTCGGTACCATCCTCTTCTTCATAACGTTTTGTACCCCAATTATATGAGGGTGCCATACCATCCGGATCAATGAACCTTATTGGATTATCAAAAGTATATGTATAAGGGCTAAATCTTCGCATTTGGTCAGTTAATGGATCAATAACATGCCAACGACCGAGTTGTGCATCGTACATTCTTGCGCCATAATCCATCCAATTGAGACCTAACTCCTCTTGCTTCTCTTTACTAGTATATTGAAACTGATAATTTGGATTCCCCTGTGTTTCAATGCCGACCAGATTGAGTCCCCATGGATCATAATGATTTTCCTGGACAATCAGATCCCTGCTGTAACTAATTTTGATATCATCAAACCAAACCGGACTTTCACTTTCATTAGCTACCAGAATCTGCACATAGCCATCATCTTGTGCGACATAGGATAAATGTAAATCTTCCCAACCCTCTTCTGCTGCCTCAGTAATTTGACGAATCCTGGCTGATGTTAGCTGATAGTTTTTATCATAGATGAGCATTTTTAGATATCCTACCGGCTCTGATCCTGCCTGTGGCATCGCAAAATTATGACTGAGTCCTATCTGTAAATTAGTAAAAATATTTTTATTAGTTTCACTACCCGTTGCAGGGGTTGAATTGGCAGTATTACCTAGTGAGGCAAACAAACCTACTGGAGTACCCGAAGAACTATTGGATGCATAATTAGCAAATGCCTCTGCATCAATTTTATCTCCTTTCTTTACATACAACGTTTTCCATGGTCCCAATGCGGGAGCAGTTGTAGGGGAAGAAGCAGAAGAATAGAGTTTAGCAGCTTTATTTCCAGTACGAGCCCTTTCCCCATTACGAGTAGTAGCTAGATTCTCAAACTGGCTTTCTTCGTACTCCTTGCGAGAATCTTCCATTGTGGCATAAAAAGGAGCGATACGTGCAGCTTCCCGGAGAGCTACTCTCAGGTTACCTAAATGATCCTGGTAGTGGTATTCATAGGCAAAATCGGTAGTTCCTACCAGTTCGGGAGGTAAAGCTCTTCCTTCCGCTGTAGGTACAAACTGCAACTTTCTGCTTTCATACACCATCCCTGCTATATAATCCGTGTTAACAGTTGTACTAGTCGTCTTTTTATATTTCACACCCGCTGCGGTATAGAAATAGGTTATCGTATTTCCATTCTGAAATTGAATGTAAGTAGGCAGATTTAACTGATTATAGAGAATGCTCTGAATGCCTTTATTGGCATCAGCGAACATATTTCCCGCTTCATCATAGTCATATTCCTTTGTTGTTGAAAGATTGGCTACATCTTTAAAATCTCCGGCTAAACCCGTATTTTTATACTGGCCATCATCCGCTACATTAAACAGACGATTGCCCTGATAATAATAGGATAATTTATCCACTTCTCCCCAACCGGTGGCACTGCTAGCTGTTCCGGCAATCATTCCCAGCCGGATAAGTTTCTCAATATTGCCGTTTTTGTCATAGGAGACCAGTGGCATATCATAGTGTTCTCCACTCTTAGTAGAAGCATAGGTAGCAGAAGTGATACGGTTCATCCCGTCATAGAAGTAATTGTAACTTCTTTCTATGCCATCTGCTTTGGATATCCATTTTTGGGAGGAGATATTTCCGTTAAACTGCCCTTGGCCACCCGAAAGCGGATTAGTATAGGAAAGGGCTAACGCAAACTTATCATCACTATCGCCTCCTGCGAGCGTACCTCCATTAATAGCAGTCATCCAACCCCGGATATTATAACTGTAGTCGACAGTTTGCAGTGCGTTTCCTTCTGAAGAAGTACTACCATAGGCAGGCGAATATTGACCTAGCTTTTTTTGTATCATTTCACCAATGGCATTGTAGGTAATAGCCGATAATTTTTCTTCTACGCCGGTGCCTATTTTCTGGTAGGAAGCTGTGATTCTACCCCCATGATCATACTGATTGCGGGTACGAGTGGTCAGTGTCTGCCTACTCTGATCCAATACATCCGGATTCTGATGTCGGGTAAAGGTTTCGAGTATTTTACCTGAAAAATCATAGCGGCTAGCTGAGATATCTATTCCTCCCTGATGATTCTCAGCCAACGTCTGAATCACCCGCCCATAACTGTCATAATAGATTGTACTCATGAGCCCTTTTATGGTCTGTCCGGTAGGTGTTTCCAAAAGGCTTGTATAAGTACCCGTTGTTTTCCCGCGAAGCTCATTATCTGCACTCGAGTTAAAGTTTGCCGGAATTACCTGAGTGTTATAGGCCAGGCTAGTTACTTCAGGTAAGAAATTGTAATCGTCATAAAAGGTGATGATTTGTGGTATAAAACCTGTTTTAGGAAAAGCATCGTGACTGTACCCTGTGTTATTGGCAGAAATTTCAGAAGAGGTAATTCTTTCTGTACTACGAGTCTCCCATAGCTGAGTTTGACCATTAACCTGATCCTGTAAATCCAGGCGGGTAACTCCAGGTGGAGCAATCCAGGTTCCTGTGATTACTACCCGACCAAAGGCATCATACTTGGTAAAACTCCATTGATTAGTAATTCGATCCTGAGCAAAAGAATTGGGTTTATATCCAAGGGCAGAACCTTGTAAAGCACTTTGAGTCAATACCAGTTCATCCCGCCTATTGTAAACCATCTGGGAAAGTCCACCTCCCGGTACTTGTTTACGGATTAAGCGCTTACGCTCATCATAGTCATAAGCAAAAAGCAATTGTTGGGTAATCGGATCATTAAACCCAACCGAATACACACCTGACTGCTCAATCTGATCCGTGGCTTTGGGAGGAATAACATAGCGCAAAAGACCAAAATCATCATAGATATAATAGGTGGTAGCCCAACCAGAAGTTTGTGATTCGGTTAGATTTGTTAATGAGGCAGGGCTACTACTACTTTGTACCCGTTTACACACTAGCTGGCCTTCTTTGTCTTTGTATTCTATTGTTTTTTTACCATGTTCATCTGTGGCTTCTACAACAGAAAGTTGTCCCTCACTTTGCCCATTCGTAGTCACAAGAGAATAATAGCCAGCACTCCCACTCTGACTTGAGGCGATGCCACTAAGGGGATCATAACTCCATAAACGCACTTCATTTTCAAAATTGGTTCGCTCTGTTTTGCGTGCAATTTTATTCTCGGTAGCATATAGATCTACTCTGTTATTTATCTGCCAGTCTGTACCTACAGCCCCTTGAGCCAGCACCCTGTTTAAGGGAGAGTTTTCATAGACTGTTTCAGCATAGGCAGGTCCTTCTCCTTTTAACTGGTCGTAAAACAGTTTCTGATTGTTTACAGCATTTGACTGAAAATGAAGTTGGGGGTTGGAGGCATTAACTGCCGATGCGGCATAGGGCAGATATTTGAGAACTTCCCGGCCAAAATTATCATAAACAACCGGAGTGACTATATCACTGCGTTCTCCATTCACTTCCGGTGCGGCTTGTACTGCCACTGATTGAATCGGCCTTCCCAAACCATCCACATAGGATATTTTCTGAGAGAGATCTTTGGCTGAGAGGTTCTTAATCGTATTCTCATCGGTTTGTCCTTCTTTGAGAATGGTGTTTTCCACTACAAAGTTGCGATCGGTTTCAGCTGGCAATCCTACCGAAGGCAGGGCTTCCTGTACGGTGATGGTTACGGTTTCAGCCAGGGTATTGTCATTTTCAAGCTTTACCTTGTAGCGATACGTGCCTGCAGTCTGGGGACAGATAGGAATGCTCCCATCTGTCTGGGGAGTTAACACTGTGGTCTGTCCTTCTTCCTGTGTCCAGGTAAGAGCGGCATTGCTTGTTTTCAGATTCAGTGTGGAAGCGATCAGCACAGCTCCATTGTAAAGCGTTCCGGTAATCCCACCACTTACACTATTGGCAATCGTAGAGCTCACAGGTGAATCATCCATCGACCAGTAAGCAACCAGATTGGCACTGGCAGGATCTGTTTTCTGCTGATAAGCGGCCTGAATATCGGCCTGACTTCTGTCGGTATTCCACACTCTGACTTCATCGATCTGTCCGGCAAAGTAATAGGCATTAGTCCGCGCTCCAATCACAAACGGTGTCGTATTATCTATTGTGGTAGCTGTTATACCAGTATCATAGGAAACGGTAGTAGTTTGTTGGACTCCATCGACATAAATCTCACTGCCGGCAGCCGTACCGGTTCCTTTATAGACCCAGGCTACATGATGCCACTGGCCATCCGCAAAACTGTTCTGGGTAATTTCCTGAAATCCATTGGTAGATACGGTGTTCAAAAGATGAACGGAAAGTTTGCCACTGCTGATATAGAGGTTATAACCCCGATAAGGAGCTGTATTCTTCATTTTAGCCACGATCATCTGAGCAGCAGCCGAAGAGGTTTTAAACCAGGCTTCAATGGTAAATTTCTGATTGTATTCAAAAGCAAGCGTTGAAGCAGTTCCCATGCTCAAAAGGTCATTGACTCCATCCAGTTGCAACGCATTGCCAGCGGTTGAACTGGCGGTGGCAGAAAGGGAAGCACACTCTCCCACTGAAATGACCTGATTGGCCACGGTGGTAATCAGGGCTTTTTCCTGTGCAGGCAGCTCCCCACTCAAAGGTGTGACAATCTGCATATCCAGATCCGCTCCAGCTCCAATACCCAGCCCGGAGTAGACATTGATTTTCTCACTGGCACGGGCCGGAGACTGATACGAGTTCAGATTCAGCTCTTTGGGTACACTTTGAGCATAGGTAGCCCATCCACTCCCCAATAAGCTACTGCACAATAAAACCAGCATAAGTATACCCATTCGGTAACCTTGCCAGGAAAAAATCGGTTTCATACTAACTTGTATATACAAAAACATAGAAGATCAATAAGGTTGTAAAGGATAAAGAATCAGACAGGCAGTCTATCAAGCTTTCTATCTGAGAACTACTGGCTTTTTACAGTCTGATCTTTGACTTGAGTAGCCATCTGAATGGTTCCTGAAGAAGCCCGGTTACGAATCAGCGCTTTATCGGTAAACACATTCCCACCTGTGCTGACATTGTCCCCTGCCACTGTTTTGGTGAAAGTGGAGGACTTTAAAAACTTACCTCCATTAAAATACAGATGGGGAGCTGTCACTGTCAGCGGACCTTCACTGACAAAGCCAGTTCCAAAATAGGCCGATGTTGTGCCTGTCAGCGTTAATTGCCTCTCAGTAGTTCCCTTGAAAACAATCTTTTCCAACTGCAATCCCCCATACAAACCAGTGGCATCCAGGATAACACCTTCACCTAATGTGGTTACTGCGCCATTGGTACCAAAACGCATATTGTACCCTGATCCTGTCAGAATCAGTTTCTTATTAAACACATCCGCTGTTGTATTGGCTGAGATATTAAACGTATACCCATTGGCACCATTGTTTATCGTAACTTCTTCATTAAACACAGAGCGTACAGTCGTATTGCCCAATCCACTGATTGTCCAGCCTATTCCCATAATATAAACCGGTCCGTGAAAGGTATTGAGCAAAATGCCATCTGAACCAATATTGACCGGATTGGCAACAGGTGTTGGGATGTTGGCTGTCGGTGTCCAGGAAGTAGTCCAATCGCTGGCCCGGGCAGGATTGGGCACTCCATTGACCCAGGTACTTCTCTGCAGGATCGCTCTTCTAAAAAATGTGCACCCCTTATAGGAAAGCTGATAACCTGCCAATCGCACATCCCCATAAAACACACAATTTTCCAGCGTTACCCATCCTCCGTTCCCTCCCCCTGGTAATCCGGCTAGTTCGATCAGTAGAGGATCGGTTGTCTGACTGATGAAATTAGTCAGATACAAATAGGGTTGCACCCCTAACTGACCAATTATCAGTTTACCTGTCGCCTCCTGTGTGCCATACAGATACACTCCGGCAGTGAGAATGTTGGTGGTAATATTGCCTTTGTAAACGCTTTTACCAATCACAACTCCATAATTCCAATTGGGTTTATTAATGGTAATGGTCAGGTCTTTATAGAAAGTATCGGGATAGTTCTGAGCCAGTGCCCAGCGCAACCCATCGGTCATGGTAATAGTCACATTCTCTTTAAAGACATTATTGCCATTAGCTGATTCCAGATAGCCTCCATTTTTGGTAATATTTACGATCTCATTGAAAGTGGTATTTTGCATGCCGGAAACTACGGGTCCGATCACGGTCACCAGTGTATTGATGGTAACCGACGTAGTAGCCGAGCCAAAGGAAGTAGTACCACCCAGCGCTTTAATCTCGCCTTTGGTGAGCGAAGAGCCAAACGTTCCTCCTTTGAGGGTGGTTGTCCCATTACAGGTGAGGATAAATCCAGCCAGGTCAATACTACCCGAATTAAGGGTAAAACTGTTCAGGGTTGTATTGGCCGCTAAAACCGGGTAGCGGTTCACACTCACGGTGTTAATCGTCACATCATCCGTCGAAGCCGGTACAGCCGCTGGTGTCCAGTTGGCAGCCGTATTCCAGTCTGTGCTTACAGATCCATTCCAGGTGTAAGATGCTGCCTGGCTATTAAAGGATAGCAGCAGACTCCCTAGAAGTAGTATATAAAAGAAATGGAAATAGCTTCGCTTTTGGTTTACCTGCTGGCCCTTTTGTTTAGTATGTCGTTTAATAACCGACATACTAACTGAGAAGACAGCAGAAAGAATAGGAATATACATAGTTTGTGTATTTTCGGTAGTAAGAATGGTAGTAGTAAGAATCGAGTAGTATAGATTTGTTTGTAGACTCTAACAGGTTGGAGTCAATTATCCATCTGTTCTGCATTCATCAGATTAATTAGCCATCATGCCTTTTTCAAATAGATCTTTCCATTGGTCGCTTTCAGATAAATGGTAATCTTACCTGTGCCTGCCTTATTCCAGTGACTTTCTTTACTTAGCAATAGTCCATTGGCATCTTGCTGAATTCCTTCCTGTACAGTTCCTACCTCCCATTCACTGATCATGGATGTATTTACAGAAGATATATTTTCAGAAGAAGTTTGAACCAGATGGACTTGCAGTGCCCCATCAAAACCGGAAGGTAAGGTTAGGGTAATATCTCCCTGCGCAGCGACCAGAATCAGCTTTTGCTCACTGACTGAAGAAGAAAGCGTATAAGAGATATTGCCTTTCTCGGTAACGGCACTCACAGAATTACCTAAGGCAGAACCAATAGTGATATTTCCCTGCTTAACCGCCAGGTCCACATTCTTTTTGGCTTGATCAATCTGTACATTGCCTTTTTCCAGCGCAAAGGAAGCATTCACAGGCAAGGAGCTGATTTGCAGATCTCCAAAGAGAATCTGCTGACGAAAGCCTGTGCCTTTCTGTGAGAGAAAAGCAGGTGAATACTGATAGATTACTTTACCAGTCTGACTACTAGCCTGAAGCATCCCACTCACATCTGAAAGTAGAATATCGCCTTTCTGAGTAGAGAGGCTTCCCTCTAGTGTAGCATTGGAAACAGTGCAATTACCTTCCTGCAAAGTAGCATACAGATATCCCTGTAATTGGGAAGCACTCAGGTTACCCTGCCCGATTTGCATATCAACAGTGGCATTCACTCCTGAAAGAGACACATCTCCCTTTTCGACCTTCGAACTGAGTTGGTAATTATCGGGTAAGGCAAGTTGCAACTTCTGATGAATGGCATCACTTTCTTTGGAAAATACATGCCACCCATCCATGCTTTCTAACCGGTATAAGAGTGTATCCAGCTTTTTGTCGGAAGTAGTATTGGTCACAAAGGCAGAGGCAGTTTGCTCTTGAGGCAGGGTATTAGCCTGTGTAGCAGTTAGAGTAGATGACTGAGAGGCTAAACGCATGGCCACTTTGGTTTGGGAACAACCCACCACCTGCAATCCTCCTTGCGTGCGTAGATTTACTTCAACTTTCTTTGCCGATTGGCTGGAAGATGAAATACTATCACAGGGTAAGTGATATACCCTTTTAGGCTCATGTATTTTAGCGAACACTATGATAGGCCAGAGGCAAAGTAAAATATAGATAAAGAATTTCAGTATATGCATGATAACTACAGAGGTAATAGGTAAAAGCAAAAGGATATGAGCTTCCTTGTTCAAGGAATGGTTAATCCAAAATAAGAATGAGAATAGCTGGCTAACTAGATTTATATTAGCCAGCATATAGAAAATCAATTAATCTAATGGAGCCTGCCCCTGATAATGGTAACGATATTGCTTGATGATATTCCCTTTGTGATCTTTTAAAAGATGTAGCCTTTGTAAAGAATCATACTCATAAGTAAGTGTTTTACCATCAGGCCCTGTCATTGTTTTCATTCCTACCAAAGGCAAGTAGGAATAGGTGGTTATTAATGCAGTAGGCAAATTTTGACGTAGATCATTCACTTTTTGAGTATATTTCTCAGAAGGAGTTTGCTCACTAGCATATTGATTCAATGTAAGTTGATCCAATTTGAGGGCTGATAATACATCTGAAAAAGTAGCGTTCTTAATTTCAGCAATGAGGTTGCTGGAGTTATAGCCCCACAAATAGACAATAGGTATATCATCTGTTTTTGCCTGTGAGATCAGATTGCCATACTTATTGTATTGACTAAGTAATTTAGGAACATAGAGATCACTTTTACTATTATTTTCTTTAGATTCTACAAAATTATCTATTGGTACATTTGTTTCTAAAGCATGGACTTGACCAAGAGAGATGATATTGTCATGCAAATAATACTCATTATATATACCTTGAGTAACTTTATTATTTACTTTTGTCAGCGTCTCAACAGGATATATGATCAAATTCCGATCTTGCATTTCTTTCAATATACCATTAGCAACCTTATAGTCAGATGGATAGGAATATATTTTACTTAAAGGAAGATTATTACTACTATATGCTTTTTCTTCAATAGTCTGATGATTTTTATTATATCTGTATTGTGATAAAACACGGATTTCTTTATCTGTGTCATATACTATTTCTGTTTTTTTAATCAGATTAAGATGTCCACTTTGAAGGGGATAAAAATAAGTATACACTCTCCTGGGGTCATACACCTCTTGCCTCGTTACCAGATCAATTAACGAAGGATTTTCTCCAGTAGCACAAGCAGCATAGGAATAAAAATAATCTGTTCTAAATAACCAGTATAGTTTACTCCCATCAATTCTATAATCATTTGATATTTTCTTTACAGGTGTATATGTTTCGTTTTCATACTTAAAATCTATAATCTCACTAATAGACCCATTTTTGAGACTATGAACAGAGGGTATACCTGCTATACGGATACTTCTATCATAGGAATCCTGCGTTAAATTATAGGAATAAACAGTCTTCCCCTTTTTTTTATTTTCATCATACTCAATAGTAACTTGGCTGTAACCTACTAATCCACCTTGTGCAGAGTAAGAATGAGGACTTACAGGATTAGAATATATAGATTTTGAAAAATAATCGAATGGAACAATAATTCCTTGTATACAGGCGCCACATATCAATACAGGATTATATACACAAGGAAGTTCATCAAAAGGAAATGACGTATTCGGTCGAAAACTAGGTTCTAGGAAGAAAATAGGTAATGTCATAAGCGTACCTTCTGAATAGCTCATATAACGAGCATTTGCTACTTTATTATCTTCTGTATAATTGATGATATTTTTAACACGCAAACCACCACCTATACTACGCCTTTTTGTAGGATCAGGTATCTTATATTTCATGGTTATTGTTGCCATTTTATTACCAGGGCTGCCTGGCACAAAATCATCCGGATAGTTGGCTGTAATTCTATATTTACCGGGACTTAAACTTTTATTAACTGTATATTGACAGGATATTTGAGTGGAATAAGCTGGATGATTTCTGTCAAATATATTATCATCAGATAAAATCCATTTATCTGTAGCAGGATCGTACTTTTCCAACAAACAATATATACTTCGACCCTTATATCGTACATCATCTGTATAGGGGTTGCAATAACTTGAACACATTCCACAGTTTGCCTGATCTCCACAACACAAAAGTGTTATTTCGAGTTTAACTGGATTAAGAATTTCATTTCCCGACGCATCTTTCCCTATACTCACAAGCTCAATATCTGTTGATTTAACACCCACTCCTATGTCTGCTGCCCCTTTACTTACATCTTGTGTGACTACTATCTCCCGGATTGGAGGTATAAATGTGTTAGGTTCATATGCTATGGAAGTATACCCTCCCAAAGGATAAGTGATCTTTTTTAAAATGCAAGCTTGCATATAAACGGGATCAGCCCATCTATCACCAAGTTGCTCATTAAATCCTATCTCGTTGTCTTCAAAAAAACTTGGATACAAACCAGATTGAAAATATTGTACTAATTCATAAGAAGGTATCAGACTAACATTATATTTCCCATTGTAATAGCCCCATATATCCTGAGATGAGGATATTTTACTGGGCAGAGGGGTTGAATCATATGTAAAAACATATGGTGGCAAATCATTTGTTTTTACAGATAATAACTTTAACCTTTTTCCCATATATTCAGAAGGATAATCAGGATGCACGCTTCCAGAAGGGATAATGGAAGAACCTGTATCACCACTCATAAAATAATCATAATTGAATAATACTTTTTCTAGGGGGATCGTATTTCCTTTTTGATATATCTCAACTGCATCCAGTTTAAGACCATTCTCAATATCTAATCTGGAACTGGAAATAAATTTAACAGATCCGTTGTCCGCTTGAATCTCTTCCAGATATAAGGTCTCTATTGTAGTCATATAAAGAGAAACATAAATCCCTGGATCTTCAGTGTATTTCCAGCGAGGATATGGAGTAACAATTCCAAGTCGGCTTGATCTAAAAGTATGACTACCAGTTGGTGCTATTCTAGAAAGCACCTTTCTATATTTGAACTCCACAATTTTGCCTGTTGGCGAAATAATCTTACTCAGATAATAAGTATATGAATCTGTCTGATTATCTACCCCTGATCGACCAGGGAAAGCTAAAGTAGAAGTCATGGCAATATCATTAAAAATGTAGGTAAAGCCATCTGGCGTTCTGGCCATAAAGCCATATGTGTTATAGCGACTAAATTGGATGTTATTTTGATCTAATGGAGTTAGAGGTTGATTTGTGTAAGCTCTACCTGGTATAATAAATTTTCCAGAATGCCCTAAAAAGTTGTATGAGAATAAGTCAAACTCAACACTCTTCAAGTCCCTTGAATCATGTGGAATAGTACAATCACCTCCTGTTGAAGTCAGATCTCCTCTTCGATCTACAAATACGCCATTTTCATTTTTAAAACAGGTACCATTATTAATCACATGATGAGCAATGGTATCAGTGTTTATAAAAGGTGGAAAATTAGGGTTTACCGGATCCATCATTGTTTGTGATGAATCCGGTACTCCCATAATACTTTGCACTATAGCTCCTGAGACTTGCAAATTCCAGCCTAAACCTGTCCAACTAGCTTCTTCCGTTACTTTTATGCCGCTAGTATGATAGGCCAAGGTAATGGGAATTTTGATATCACCTGACTGAAAAGTATAAATGGGTATACTTACATCTGTTGTACCGTTAAAATAAGTAATAGGAACCTCAGTAAACTTCATCAAAGAAGCAATCGTGGGTTCTGTAGGAATTACGTTATTTCTTTCAACGCTTGATTGAGCATTCGCAACAAAAGAACATGTCAAAAAAAAGCATAAATTATACAGAATCGAAAAATTCGCAAATATCTTGTTTCTTATAAATGATTTTCTCATAAAATATGATGATGGCTTTTCGGAAAAGGAATTAGGAGTAAACTATTAGGCCGCAAAGGTCTTTTAGGGATTGTTGAAAAGCAAATATTTAGTCGAAAAAAAATATTTATATTACATGTAAAAATTAGAAAAACAAAAACAAATAGGCTAGTGTCAAAAATGAATTAAAAGTAAACATCATTTACTTTTAATCAATAAATAATCAAAATTTCTACTAGTTATATGCCATAAAATCAAAAAAAATCAACTTTTCATACTTAATAGTTCATGAATATCACATCAACTAAAGCTTGAATATTTAATTTTATTTTTTCAAAGAATAGATCAAAAATTATCAATATATTTGCATTTTATTACATGAAAAACAAAGCCAAAAAACACTAATTATTTGACAGGCAGCCATATAAGTATAAATATTACTTAACCAGAAACCACCTTCTCACTTTGTTATCCTATGAACCATTTATCTACCTGTTTTTATATATACTTTACAAAAGAAATCTTTTTCTATTTACTCTTACTGACAGCTATAGAAACAGTAGGAATAAACAACCTAAATGGACAGACTGGTACCCATTCCTCCTTTAAATCAAGTACGGTTACCAACACAAAAAACAACAAAGGCAAGGCTCTTTCTGATGTAAATAGAACAGACTCACTCGCTTTTGTAAAATCTCCAGTATATACTTCCTTGCAAGAAGCTCTCAAAAATCCTAAGAAGATTTATAAGCTTAAACTAGCTAATCTAGATTCTCTACCTATTTCAATTGGCTCATTTCCTAATTTGAAAGTATTAGATCTATCAGGTTCACATCTGAAAACACTTCCATCTCAAATTGGAAATCTGAAACAACTGCAGGTGCTCAAAGCCGATTCAAATCAACTCTCTTCTTTGCCAGAATCGATTACTCAACTCAAAGAGCTACAATTTCTTTCGCTGACTCATAACAAGCTGACGTCTCTACCTGAAAAGATCGATTCGTTGCCTAATCTGAAAAGCCTGCAAATTCGGGGTAATGCAGAACTTAATCGCCTGCTTTCCAAAGATGAACTGGCTATGACTAAAACCTTTCAGTCACTGGAAGAAGCGCTAGCTCATCCGGATCAGGTGTATAAACTAGCGTTGAGCAAAGTGACTCAGCTACCTGAATCGATTGGTAGTCTGAAAAATCTGCAATCGCTTTCGGTAGACAATGGGGCACTCACGACACTGCCCAATCAGATTACTAAGCTAACTAAATTGCAGGATTTGTCACTGATTAATAATTCGATCAAGGAGTTACCTGCTTCAATTGGAAAGCTGCCCAACCTGCAAAACCTGAATCTCTCACTCAATCCACTCGAAAAGCTGCCATCTGAACTAGGTAATCTTTCCAAACTTGAATCGCTAACAGCGTTACAGAACCGGATTTCTTCTCTGCCGGCAGAACTAGGCAATTTATCTTCATTGAAATCGCTGAATCTAACAGGCAACCAGTTAACTTCTCTGCCAGAATCGATTGGAAAGCTTGATAACCTGGAACAGTTGAATCTGATGGGAAATAAGCTGGAGAAACTGCCATCCTCTCTGGGAGATATTTCCAAACTGGAAAAGTTGAATCTGTTTGGAAATAAACTAACCTCACTGCCCGAATCCATCAGTAAACTCGAAAAGCTTCAGTCATTGAATCTGTCCCAGAACGCTTTACAAACACTGCCTGCTCTGGATGGACTCAAAGGACTAGAATCCCTTTCGTTGAATGAAAATCCACTCATTGAACTTCCTTCGTCTATTGGCGAACTAGCCAATCTGAAAGAATTGAATTTGGCAGGAGGAAAACTGAGCAGTTTGCCCGAATCCATTGGTAAACTGAAAAACCTTTCCTCACTGGATCTGTCAGCCAATCAGTTATCGAGCTTGCCGTCTTCCATTGGCGGACTCGAGAAATTAGAATCACTCGATGTCTGGTCCAATAAGATTACTTCGTTGCCAGAGCAGATTAATGGCTTAAGCAGCTTGCATGATCTGAAATTACCTACTCAGTTTCTGTCACGAACTGAACTGGATAAGCTCCGGATGAGTCTGATGAAAACCAAAGTGGTTTCGCTGTCTGGACTATAATACATCTGATTATAACACATCAAACTCTGATCTATCAGAGTATAATACACCACCTAACCGTATACTAAAAGCAGGGCATTAACATCCTAGAACTGCCCTGTTTGCTTCCATACCTACCTTGAAATGTCTTAATGAAATCTTTCCTCCTTTTACTCTGTTTTCTTGTTCTGGCAACTACACCTCTTCTAGCACAGACGAGTAAATCCGATTCGTTGTATACTCCCCGAAGCGATCAAAAGAAAAAGGCAAAAAACAGGCCGTGGGTATTTGCTGGCAATGTCAGCTTTCAGATTAAACCGCTACTGATCAATGCTTCTCCCCTGTTGGGGTATAAATTCACAGACAACCTGGTAGCAGGTTTGGGTCCTACCTATATTTACAACAAAGAAGGGTTGGTTTCTCCAGTGGCTACTAGTAAACCGGGTCCGATGCATGTATATGGAGGCAGGGTATTTGTAGCCAGAAGATTATATAAGCCTTTGTTCTTACAGGCAGAGACTGAGGCATTGAATTACCCTTATTTTGATGACAGAGAAGACAAAAGGCGTGACTGGGTGGTGAACCCTCTGGCGGGATTGTCGTTAAACATGAATACGGGTGGGAAATCGTTTTTCCAGATCACAGTGCTCTATAACTTTAATTACAACAACAACGATTTTAATAAACAGCTTTATAATTCTCCCTGGGTGTTTCGTCTGGGAGCTGGATTAGGGGGAGGAAAAAAGTAAAAGTATTATCAGTTTAAACTACAGAAAACAAATCTTTAATCGCATAGTTATGAGTTCTTGTTATTCTAAAACTTAAAAAATAGCATTCAGGTACAAACTAACTCTATATTCAATATTTGACATAGAAATTTCTATCTCATTGTCCAAGCTGATTACTAATTAATTTTTTGTTTCCTTGTAATGCAACTTAAAGGCCTGTAAAACTTATCTTCAGATATTAATTCTATCAAAACTAATTTTAAAACTATTGTTAATCTGCCACTATGGCTACACCTTTACTAAACTATGCTAAAACGTGATGATTATTTAACTCTTATTGAGGAAATTAGAAATACAGATAAAAAGTCTTTAGACGAGTATATAGAAAAGGTTTTAGAACCATTACGAAGCGAAAACCGCAATTTTATTGAAATTCTATACAAAGATATTCATTACCTCCTAAACGATCTTCAGAAAGAAGATGACTTAGTTATTGAAAACGGAGATTTAGTAATAGAAGATGGAGATTTAAAACTAACAGGTTATGAGTCTAGACTACGTAGTTTATCTATTTGGTTACATATTGAGATTTGCAATAAATTTATAGAAACTCATCCATTGACATTCACTGAAGAACTAGAGAATTTTGAGGAAAACTATTTAAATAAGTCAGACTATACTCCTGAATTCAAATCAAAGCTTGATGCACTACGAAGAAGTATAAAAAAAGAAAAAAAATTGAATTCCGGGGAAAAAGAAACCTTTTGGCAGAAGTTATGGGATTTAGATAATATTGAACTAAAACCCAATGTTGCAGGTGTTGGAGTAAATTTAAATAACTTTTTTAATAAATTCAGGTAAAACAATACCAATTATCTCAACTTGCTATTTACCCAACTCATCTGAAGAAGGCTATTTAAAGTCAACAGAAATAAGGTTAAACAGCAGAAATGTACCTATACATCCTTACGTACAGGTAAAAAATCCATTGAGTTAATATTGTCACTGATTTTAAATAACAAAGCCGACTTTTACAGAGTCGGCTTTTGCATTTTTTATCGTTTCCATTGCTGTTTAAAATACCGTTCATAGCCAAACGGATCACGCCACTCGATGTTATGTTCGGGGATGCCTAGCTGCTTGAGCCAGGTTGGGACAAAGAAGCTCGGACAGCCTTTGTTATCAAATTGATTATGCCCAGCAATTTTGACATTGGGTGCATAGCATAGCACTTCTCCTATTATGTCCAACATGGTTGAGATCTGTTGAGGGGTGCGGCTGTCTAGAGGGGCTTTGTGGGAAGAATCCAGACCGCCTACATAACACAGATGTCTGGAAATGGAGTTGATGCCTGCTACCCCATTGGTGATCTCAAAAGAGTCTATTATCTGGTCGTTGTTATGTTTGACGAACTGGTGACGCGAGCCATCTAACAGGATCAGATCGGAGTAGCCGACTTGTTTCCAGCCGTTGCCGTAGGGTTTGGGTTTGGTGTGCCAGCGTTTAACGTCTTCGGCAGATACCCAGCGTCCGGCGGGAGTGGCGGTGCAGTGAATGATTAAGTATTGGAATTTCATGGTTGGGGTGATTTAGCGGGTGAAGCGATGTTTGAGGAAAGGATCATTCGGATTGTTGAACAACCCAAATGATCCTGTGAGTGAGTATGGTTGTGGGTGATTATAGGACAATTAGCTCATCAACCCGGTCTGTCAGATCGGTGAGTTGATCGATCAGTTCGGTGACTTCCATATGCAGATCCTGGTTTTCACCTTCCAGCTCTTCGTTTTGTTCCTTGAGCATTTCCAGTTGTAGCTGGGTATCTTCGAGTAGTAATTGCAGGCGCTGGTTTTCGTTTTCAAGCAGCTTTTTCTCAAAGGCTAACTGTTCTTTGGCAAGGGTCAGACAGATGTTGTCAACGGTTAGGTTTGATTCACAAACAGGTTGAACGGCAGTAGTTGCGATAGTCATTTTGGTAGGGTTTGATAAAGAGTAATGGATAAGTAAGAAGGATAAAAACCAGAGGACAACGCTATGTCTGTCCTCTGGGGTATTACTTGGGATCTCGCATAGAGAAGAATCCGACAGTAGAGATAAAAGCCAGTAGCGAAACGAAAGATTGTGTGTCGATCCGGTTGATCATCCAGAGCAGGTATCCTGAAAAGGTAAAGAGCCCAAGAGTGGATGTTTTCCAGTTGTCCAATACAAACTGAATATAGTCGTATATCGATTTTGCCATATCTACTTGGGTTTAGGATGAAGAAAAGCCGCCTGTGTAATGATCTGTTTTAAGACCGAATCCTGAACTGTCACTCCCGTAGTTAGTGGGACAAGCTGCGCAGAATAGATAGGTGCATAGGTAAAGCTCTTGACATGTTTGATCTTCTCTACATCCAGCATTTGCACCGGATGACTGGCTACCTGTTTGGCTACAATTTGCTCAATCTGGCTGTAGTCAATCACTTCACAATCATATACTTCAGGCAGATTAAAATGATGCTCTACAAACAGGCCACTAGCCAAACCCACCACAAAACACAAAGCCGAAATCAGAATCAGTAGTTTCATAAAACGAATGAATAAAGGGTGAAACAAAGCAGAACCAGCTAAACGTACTCACAACAGAACGGTTACAAAAGAAGCAGTTGGCCAATGACCAAACTGCTTCCCCAAAACCACCAACCTATTCTGCTATTGTCTACGCTGCCTCTGCGTATACTCGTTGCCTATCGTTTAGCCTGCTGGCAAAGCAGCTTTACGAGTGGTTACTTCACTCATTGAGCCATCTACCACAGACAATCGCTGTTCAATCTCTCCCAACTCGGATTCATACAAAATCACAGCCGTAGTACCAAACTGAGCCTTCCGTTGCTGTAGCGTGAACAACCGATAGTCGGCACGTACCTTCCGGTTTTCCATCTCGGTTTTGGTGGCACTTTCAGGAAGGGCTGCGATGATCGAAATCAACGATTCTACCTCTGCTTCAGCAGCAGCCAGGTCTGCATCGATGGTTGACGCTCTGTCGGCTGCATTGTCTTTGCTGCGGGTAAGCGAAATCTGACGAAATTCCAGATTGCCTTTGATGCCTGACAGCTCATCAAGGACTTTGTCACAATCGGCTTGTGAGGTTAATAAGGCTACACTTAGTGCCATAGGTTGAAAAAGGGTTAGATGAAAAAAATAGTTAAAAAAACAGATAAAAAAATATCCGGATGCAGAAGAATGGACAGGGTAAAAAGTTTCGGTTGCGTTGTCTTTTTCTGACCGGATTAGTGATACAAAGATCGGGATTTGGACAATACAAAACTGACCATAGTTCGGATCATCCGATCTATGGTCACCCAATTATAATGGTCGTCTAACAACAAAATAAATCAGATTTTAAAGTCAATTGAAGACTATGTAGTAAGTATGGTATTGGCAAAACAGAGTTTGATTAACAAGTAACTCGCAAGTAGATACATACCTAAAATTACCCACTTTCGGGGATTGCAAGACTACAGTAGAAAATAGATATTGCATAAAATAACACACATTTAAATGGTTACTTATCCTTGGCAGCGAGTTTGGGTTTCAACAGGAACTACTAGAAATCACGATTATTACGGATTTCCATTTTATCAGTTAAATGATGGTCCTTACACTACCAAGAATGCATTCAAAATCGAAGAACTTGAAGATAAGCAATGTTTAATATTAATGGGAGAGCCAGGAAGTGGAAAAAGTACCGTAATAAACGAATATAAGCCTACTAATCCAGAAAGCTTATTTGCTTTACAGCCTTTGAATATTCATAGTAATAGTGATAATATTATCAAAGCTATCGAAACCAGTGAAGCTTTTAAACATTGGGAGGAAGTTAATTATCAGAAAGATTTCTTTCTCATTCTCGATAGTCTAGATGAAGCCCTATTACATGTTCCTGTTCTATATGGAGCAATTCGGGAATGGTTAAAAAGTGTCAAACAAAAATCCGGTGAACATTATAAAAACTTCAACCTTAGAATTACATGTAGAACTGCCGTATGGGATAGTTCCTTTACAGAAGAACTAAAAGCTATATTTAATCCAAAAGGATCAGATGAAAATAATGTATTTCAATTCGAATTAGCCTTATTATCTCAAGCACAAGCACGAGAAGCTGCTAAGATAAACGAACTAGATGAGGATTTATTTATTGAGCGGTTAACTAGTTTGCAATTAGCTGCTATGGCTATCAAGCCCATTACTCTTCAATTTTTATTACAATCATTCAAAGAGGGTCAATTAAATCAGAAGAGTGTTTTAAAGTCTGATATTTATCAAACAGGTTGTGAAAGACTCTGTATTGAAACTAATAAAGAAAGAAAACGTTCTGGAAAAACCGGAAAACTTGATCCTAAAAAACGTCTTCTCATTGCATCCCGTTTAGCTGCTTATACAACATTCTCCAATAAAGCAGGCATAGCCAAAGATTGGGATCACACTACCACAGAAGCTCTGTCTCCTAGTAGTTTTATAACGGATTCTTTCCAGATAAATGTTGATGATCATTCTATTGATGATAGCGCATTTAGGGAAGTTTTAGAAGTTACAAGCCTTTTCTCGGCTACAAGTAATGGTTTACTAACTTGGTCGCATAAAACCTATGAAGAATTCCTAGCTGCTTGGCATATATATCTACTACATTTACCTATTACACAATTAAAACAGCTTTTCTTATCAACCGAATATTCTCCTTATCAGTTGGTGCCACAATTGGAAGAAACTGCAATATGGTTATGCAGCATGAATCCCGAATTTCTTGAACTTATAATTCAGACTCAACCAAAACTTATTTTACGAATAGAGGATCATCTATTAGACGATGAGAAAAAGCGAATTATTGTGGATGCGTTGCTGAATTTGACGGATAAAAAGGAGATTGCAGATGAATGGCAGGACAAGACCTTTTACCCCAAATTATTTCACTCTCAGATTGATTCTCAACTCAAGCCATATCTTGAAGATAAGACAAAAAATTATGTTGTACGTCGCTTAACGACAAGAATTATAGAAGCTTGTAAAGTCTATGGACTAGAAGAAGAACTTTGGAAAGTAATTGAAGATAAAACCGAAACAATAGGATTACGTACTTATGCTGTTGAGGCTTTAGCTATTACCAAAGACGACAATTGGATAAAAAAACTGGTCCATCTTGGCTTAGAGCCTCAGGAAGAAGACATATATGATGATCTTAAAGGTACTATTTTAAAAATTATTTATCCAAGAGTGGTTTCTGTAACCACAGTTATTGAAGGATTAACTGAGTTTAAAAAGCGGAGTAAAGGACATGCTTACAGAAGTTTCATTGATCAATTGGCAGAACAAATACCTGACCATGATTTAGAAATAGCTCTTAATGCCTTTCTATCCAACAACGTGATACAAACGAATATAAATAATCACAATCATGATTTCGAATTATTCATAGACAATTTGCTTAATAAAGCCTGGAGCCAATCCTACATTGATGGAATAGCTCACTTACTCGCTAAATTTCTAATCAAATTACTCTCGCTCTATCGCAAGGTTTCTGTCATATCTGATGATTCTATTAGAAGAAAGGTAACTTATGAGGTTATCAAGTTAATAGATGAGAAATTAATTTTTAGACTTACTAGAATACATGACAGCAATCCACTGATTATCTTATCGGATTGGGATTGGTTAATTGAGATCTTGCAAATTGAAAAGGAAAGTGCTGTAAGAAGTAAAATCTCTCTATTGATAAGATCTATTCTCCCTATTAATACCCTTTCACAACAATATGTTGAAACCATTTTTTCTCTTGCTGATCAATTTACAGAATTTAAGGAAAGTTTCAAAGGATACCTTGAACCTATCGATTTGGAATCTGAAGATATAAAAGAAACAATAAAATACTATCAAGATTCTGAAAAATATGAAAAACAACGGGTTAAGAGAGAAAAAAGGGAATCAAAGTTTTCCCCTTTTGAACAAATTAACAAAGAGCTCAAATCTGTACAAAAACAAGATGCTGATTTAAAATCTTGGTACCAACTTATGTACTATGTTAGTTTAATTAAGAAAGATGGCGAATATTATGAAAATCATTTCGAGTTAAATATTGCAAAGTTGGGTGTATGGCATGAGTTATCAGAGGAATTGCAAAAAGATATTATCAAAGAAGCCTATAGGATCTTTGATAGCACAAAAAATAAAAGATATTCAATCTCTGACTTTCGAAATGGAAAGATATTTTATTCCACTATACATGAGTGTAAAGCATTACATTTAATATTAACCTATAATCCTGGCTTTATTAACAACTTACCCTTTGACTTCTACGATCATTGGGGCTCAATGATTTTATGGTCATATCTTGATAGATCTAGTGAAGCGTCAGAAACAGATTTACTTCTTGCAAATGCATATCATGAAAAGAATTATGGTCAGTTTCAAATTCAGTTAAAATTACTTCTCGAGCAGATGAATAACGACCATGGGCTTATTTATACTGAACTACAGAAATTATCCTTACTCTCATCAAAATTCTTTGACAAGAATACGGCTCAGATCCTTATTGATATACTTAATGATGACAAAAACAGGATTGATAATAAGCATTCGATTCTTAAATACATGGTTAAAGAACAGTTTAACTATATTAAAGATTACATATTAGAGAAGGTTGGAGATTTATCTGTACCTAAGGATGAGCCTGATATTTTAAATGTTATTTGTGGCGGACTGATGATTGCTCATGGTGATCTATTTGGCTGGGATAGTATTCTTAAACTAATAAAGTCTGATATAGGGCTAGGTGAGAAGTTATTTTTATCTACTGCCTATCACATTCGAGGCAGAGAAATACCTTCCATGTTTAATGGATCAATGATACTGCCTCAATTAGGGGAATTATTGATATGGTTATATCAAGTATTTCCAACCGATGAAGATCCTATACATGATGGAGCTTACTCACCTTCAGATCGTGATCATATTGCAGATATTAGGAATAGTTGTTTGACATATCTTATTCAATATGGGTCAATAGAATCAATAAATGTTCTTTCCAATGTAATTGAATCTTTACCAAATGAGATCTATCTTCCTTGGAGGTTGATTGATGCAAAAGAAAATATGAGAAAGAATACATGGAAACCTGAACATCCTAGTATTCTTAAAAAAGTATTACAAAATAAAGACAAACGATTTGTCAATAATGGAAATGATCTTCTAGAAATTGTCTGTCAATCATTAGATCGGCTCCAGAAAAAACTTCAAGGTGAAACACCGGCTGCACAGTTTCTCTGGAATACTAATATACAACCAACACACAAAGATGAAAATCAACTATCTGATTATGTAAAAAATCATTTAGAGGAAGACCTGCATAATAGAGGGATAATTGCGCAAAGAGAAGTAGAGATTAAAAGAGGTACAGGATTAGGGGATGGAGAACGAACCGATATTTATGTTTCTGCTTTTGTCCCATACACACAAGACATTGTACAAGTTGTTATTGAAACAAAAGGTTGTTGGCATAGAGAACTAGAAAATGCTATGGAAAAACAGTTAAGAGATGACTATTTGAATCACTATAAAGCTCAACATGGACTTTATTTAGTTGGCTGGTTTTATGGTAATCATTTTCCTATACCACAAAGTTCAACATTGAGATCAATTGAAGCTATGAGATTACATTTTGAACAACAAGCATTAACACTTTCAAACTCAATGGCAACTTTAAGAAGTTTTATTTTGGATTGTAGCATATGATTATTATATATAAGGTACTACTTCTTCCCCTTGTCCTGCCCATTGTTCGCCAGAGCAACGGTTGAAATATTTGTCTTTATAACTAAAAATATAAAGCAAAGAAACTTCAATATACCAAAGTGCCATTTGAAGGGCTTCATATTTTGCGTTATTGCTTATTTCAGCCAGCGTTTTTCTCTTCTTACTTTGAGAATGGATAATCGCATTACGGATTTGAACGAATGCTTCGACTCCGTCTTCTAACTTTTCACTACTGACATATGACTGTAATGAAGAGAGAGCAATTGGAACCTGTGGGCTTATTTTCAATTGTGAAAGTATAAGTCTGATTTTATTAGCCGCTGAAAGCGTTTCTGCATCCTGACCTATAATCATTCTCTTTTTCTCTATAATTAACCAATTATAAATCAGTTCTAATGCAGTTTGGGCCATTACAATAGATCCCTCTACAAATCCAGAATTGCCATTAGCCTCAACATACCAGTGGAGTGCTGTTACAATAAAATCTTCTTCCTCAGCCCACAATTTGGAAAAGTTTTGCCATAACTCATTTAGGCCAGTTGTGGAATGCTGAGTAGGCCAGGAAGGAACATAATGAGTGTATTGATCAATAATTCGTGGAGAAACTTCTGTCCATTTGACTTCCTCATCAAAAATACCTTCTAATAAAATTGGGCTAGTCCGCCTACCATTTAAAAAAGCTAGAAATCGAGAAAAACAACTAATCAGATCTTGGGCATCTTGATAATTGATTGCTCCTTTCTTTTTTATTATTTCTCCTGAGTAAAGTATAGCATAACCGCCTTGTGATTCGAGTAGTTTTTTTATAACTGGAAATTGCGGGGATTTATCCAGAACAATTTCAAAAGAATTATTTTCAAAGTATAATCTACTATTAAATGCTTTTAGCTTTCCTGAATCTAACAAAGATTGTGTTACTTCTCCATGAAAATCACGAAGATTCGGAACTACAAATCGTACTTTGTCAACAGAAACAGACTTATCATTCAGAATCATTTCCCCTATACATTTTCCAGCCAAAGTTGAAGACTCAGAAGAAGAATGATTTGTCAATATAGCTTTTGACACTACTAACCCATCAACAACTACTTCCAGACCCTTACTTGATTGCATCATCAAAAAGACATCTTTCAGATTGGTTTGTACTATACCTTTAAAAATGACACCTGGTCGTGGAAACCAATTAAGGCTAATCGTACCATTTACAGTTGAGGTATATTGATCTTGTTGTAAAATGAATTCACTTTGATATAATGTGATTGCTTGATTGGGTGTATCAATAGCAAGTGGTGAGACAATTGTTTGCGGAAGATTTGTAAAAGAATCAATCATTTGAAATAATAAGAAAGAGTTAAACTTCACTGCGTTACTCATATTCATAATAGATCGCATCCAGATAGGCTGCTCTTGCCTCACTTATTTCTATTTCTTCCTGTGTAGTAGGCTTTGGATTAAGCCACCATTCTGAATCATAAATTCTTTCAATTACATCTTCCCAGTAACCTATATAATCTATATTTGAATAAACTAAATCAAAGTCTTTACAAAACTGCTTCTGATTTTTGGAAGTTAGACAATAGAATGTATCAGGTCTTTTCATCGCTAAAAGCCTTGTTGCAGTAGCGATGTAATCTCCATCAAATGCTTTAGTAAAATATTGTATGTAATTGTCATAATGCGCTCTGGTTATCTGTCCCTTTAATGGAATTTGATCTAAAGCTGATGATATATTCTTATCGTTTTCAATAATCCTGTTCTTAAAAATCCCAGCCCCTCTCATACTTCCAAAATATGCCCAAATCTCTTCACGATCATTTTTATTAAATTTATTGGGAATTCCTGCAATAAACTTTCTTTCATCATCTGTAAGATCACAGAAATGTACTTTTCGTTCAAACATTTTTTTAGTGGTTTCGATTACTTTTAGCCGTCTCTTTACACCATCAGGATCTATAGTCCTAACTCTTTCAATAAATTCTTCCCATGTCATATGTGTGACTGGTACTTCATAAATGGGCTTTACTTTACGGTTTCCTGTACTTCGGTATAATCCTGAAAGACTATTGAGCTTTGGACGGAGATTCTTCCATGTTTTTTGATAATTTTCAAGTTCCTTTTCTGTGAATTGTCTTGCATCATTCCAGGCTGAATTGACTAACCCAAATGCAGTTTTTAATACTTCATTTTTAGGATCATCGCTACTTTTAATAAGAGTAATAGCTTCCGTATTTTTAGTAAAAGCTTCATTAGTGAAGTTTGCACTTCCAATTAGTATTTCCCAATCTTCGTTTGTATTGTAGAACAGATAAACTTTAGGATGAAATGTACCTTGTGGTTGTTGGACAAAACGAACATATTCGTTTTTAAGGAAGAAGGAAATAAAATCAGGATGAGTTTGGTAGAAATGCAACCCAACAACAATTTTTCGAATTTTGTCTTGATTGTTTCTTAAGTTATCAAATTGTTTAGAACTGGCCCCTGCCCATGCTACAGTCCAATAATATTCATTGTATTGCTTTGCAAGACGTTCAAACTCCTTACTGAGTTCATTTGGAGTTATAATTAATTTCATGATAAAAAAGATATTTCCAGAAGGCTTATCATCAAGTTGTTCTAAATTCAATATCAATTAATTATATTCTGTTAATTTAAGCAAGTAAAAGGAGTGTTTTACTTGCTTAATGTCAATACCCCAAATGAGGTATTTCTTAACTAGATATTGCATTTTTCACCACCGGCTCTCCTACTCCAGTAAATAGCCAATGCACATTGGCCTGATAGGTGGCATGTAAGCACCAGAGAAAAAAACAACTTGGTAGCTGGTGACCTTTTTCCAGAGAAGACAGATTGCCCTGGGCTACTCCCATGCGTTGCGCAAATTCGCGTTGGGAGAGGTTGAGTATGTCCATTCGAAAGAGGCGGATGCGTTCGCCGATGTCTTTTAGATTCATGGTATGGCTGGTTTGGTTTCGTGTGTATTTAGTTGCTTGTCTGCTGACCGGAAGTACGGTCATGCAGGTTGGTGACTGGAACTATGGTCAGCCAAGAGTTTGACTGGAAGTATGGTCATTCTCTAAAGTGAACAGAGATCGAATATTTCTGGAAAGCGACTGGTATTCCAGTCAAAACGAAAAACGACCGGAACTCTGGTCAAAACCAAAAGCGAACAAAGTTCCGGTCATTTTGAAAAGTGATTTGATTTCTGTTCACTTGCCTTGCTGAACATTTCTCTGGTTACTCAACTATCGTTTACAATTTTGACCATAGTTCGGATATTTCTTCTGAGTGACCGGAGTTACGGTCACTACTCAGTGTGAACATAACTCCGGTCAACATTCCAGATAATTGCTTTTGAGGTACTCCCTAATGTTAGGACCAACAAGTGGTAATTCTTAGTTGAAAACAGATTCTACCTTTATTGAATAAAATCGTGAAGCTGGTGTGCTCCGACCAATGCCTTGGTGGTGTTTTTGATAATTGTACCTTTCAAAGAACTCGCTTAGCCCTTGATACAATTGCCAGCCATCTTCTGGAGGATTTAAGTAAAGGTATTCATATTTTACCGTTCTCCACAAACGCTCAATAAAAACATTGTCGATAGCTCAATCCCAGATCAAGCCTGGTTGAGGTTTTCCTTTTCCATCCATAGAAATTTGAATGTTTTCATTTTTCAGATACTCAACCCATTTTTTGCAGGTAAATTGACTACCTTGATCATCGGAGCGTCATGCTCCATTTGATAATTTGACATTTTCCATAAGAGATAATAGCTATCTGTAACGTATTAATAACCCATTCAGCCTGCATACTATTGGAAATATCCCAACCTACCACAAAACGGGAGTAAACATCTAGAATTGCAACCAGATACATAAAACCTTTACTCATAGGTATGTACGTAATATCTATTTGCCAAACTTGATTCTTTTCTGTAATGAACAGATTCTTAAGTAAATATGGATAAATATATTCTGCTTTTCCTAATTTACTTGAACCTCAAATGAGACTTGATCTCAGGTTCGATTGGGCTTGGGATAAATAGCTAATATTCCCATTGTCTCTGCAACGTCATTCGTAAAAGTCTTCTGACTCGTTTATGATTAACTACATATCCCTCAGATCGCAAATAATCCTGCATTTGCAAAACGCCCTCAGTTGGAAAGTTTAGATAACGCTCATCCAATAGTCTCATTAACCCGCGACAGAGCCTGCATCTGGGTTCGCTAAATTTTCACTTGTTTCTGTTGCTGCCTGGTAGTAGAGTCCACTTCGATGGAGCTTCAGTAAAACACACTGAATCCGAATGCTAAGTTGATTTTCTCGCTCTATCATGGATCTACGCTCAGTTAATGAAGCTTTTTCAAGCTTTTTTTTAGAAATTCATTTTCTAATTCAAGCCTTCCTATTCGAGCATATAAGGGATCAGGATCAATCTTTTCTTCTGATTCTTGCTCAGAATCCTTTTCAAAAATAGAGGTAGCTTTCTCCAAAAACTCTTGCTTCCACTTACTAATCATATTTGCATGAACCTCAAACTTCTTGGATAATTCCGCTAAAGTTTGCTTGTCTTTTATGGCTTCCAGAGCTACTTTAGCCTTAAAGCTGGCCGTATATTTTTTGCGTTTTCCTTTCATTTGATCACTAGTTTAGTTTTTATTTTTCATCTTAACTAGTGGTCCTAAATTTGGGGAGTAGCACATTTTTACCCTCTGTTTAAGATGCTTTGGTTTTGGATTTTTCCTGAACCTTCTTCCATTCTGCCTTGAGCCATTCGACCAATTCAGGTTGTCGGTACGTTTCGTAGTAATCCACATAATAGAGGTATTCCTGTTCGGTCATATGGTCCATATACAGCGTCAGCTCAGCTATAATTCGCTGGCGGTTTTCGCTTTCTGTCAACGGCTTAGGCCGAGGCATTTTGGAAGTGGGTTTGTTTGCCTCTGCAAATACTGCATCCAGGTCTACCCCTATCTCAGGCCTGTTGGTTGTGGTTGATTTGGTGTCCTGTTCGGCTGACAACTTCTGGGCAATCTTCTGAGCAGACAGGCTTTGGAAAGGCTCTCTGAACTGTTCAGGGGCTTTGTCCAGGTTGCTCACAATGTCATACAAAATCGAACTTTGCGAATACTTCAGGTCTTTGTGTTTCTGATCACGCAAGGCTTCTTTTTCCTGACGGTACTTTCGCAGAAACTCCCCTAGCTTGATAAAATCAAATGACTCATAGAGCTGCCCATACTTACCACTTTTGGTATTACGAAGGCATAGCAGCACATCGGTCAGTGACAGATCCCTGAACTCCAGTTGTACCAGACTTGCCATTTCTACCGTTTGTGTCAGTGCTGGCGTATGTTTGACAGTAACCGATTCGGTAAACTGCTTGATGAGCACAAACAACAATCGATTTACGGTTTCATCGCTCTGTGATCGGGCAAATACATCCAGAGACGGAGCTCGCAGGGCATTTTCACAGGTAGCGTACTGATGCATCTGTGCAATGATGGCCGATAGGTCTGCATCCAGTCGCTGGGTATTGTACAGAATGGCCTCATCTTTCTGTGCTATCCCATTCACCGCTTCAAGCAAGGTAGAGGCATAGATCTGGTATTTTTTGTCGGTCGTAAGGTGCACAGGCAGATTGTTTTGCCGTTGCCATTCCAGCAGGCGGTCAATGCGGGTATCAGCCTGTTTGAGCAGGCTTTTCTCATACAAAAAACCCGATTGCGATTGAGAACCAGAGGAGGGAACCGTGTTCCCACGTTGAATCGTTGTCATAGCTTACAGTTTAAAAAAGTGTATAAAAATTAAATGGGAATTATAGTGTTTGTAGCCTCTGGTGCGGAACAGTCTCATACACCGGAAGTTCTGTAGACTCTATCGGTTATGTCTTCCCCTGGACTGGAGTAGCAACTGCACCGTTTCATACTCCTGATCCTGCAAAGGCGCAAAAGGTCCCCGATCCCCTCCCCCATTGCCTGACTTGATAGCGGCATAGTACTTTTCGAAAAACCGGTTCAGGTCGTTTGGTGTTGTATGCCCATTGTCCCGATACCAGGTAGGAATCTTTTCCAGTAGGCTCTGGAAGGAATGGATTACTGATTCATCAGGAATCTCTGCCAGATTTAGATCGGGTTGCTGCCATTGTACAGCGATTTTGTAGCGGATCTGTTCCAATACCTGTTTGAGAAACTTGTCGTCGCGCCCATAGACCCATTTATAAGCCACGAACTGTCTCAGATAACCCTCTCGACAGGGCACAAGACACGGATCGACTGGAGTAGCCTTAGAATCGGTTTTAAGGCTATGAACATTTTGCATAGGTTCATTCTGCTGGCCGGCGTGTTGGGGCTTGCTTACTTTTAGGATAGGGAGACCTTCGGACTGAGTATCTTTCTTAGGGGAGGGGGCCGGCGCAACCTGGGGAGGGGTTACTATAGCAGCTTCTACAACAGTTTGGTTCTGTTCTTCGCTCTTCAAAAAATTTTCTAGCTTCTCCCCTGCTTTTTCTTTTTGAGAAAACTCTTCCTGATTTGAAAATTGAAAATCTTGCGCGCATGCGCTTTTTTCTGTTATTGTATTGTTATTATTTTTGTTTTTATAGTTGTAATTATTACTGTTACTATATATGTTATTATAGTGTGCATTTGGTTCACAAGCCAAGCGATCCAAATACATAAGCTGCTCACTAGTTTGTTCAGAACCCAACTGCATGATTGTACCAGATGCCTCTGTTGGAATTTCAGAACCTGTCTGCTTACTCATTTCAGTAGTATGCATATCTTTCACAGGTACGTTCATCGTTTGGACAGAACTACTCTGTGAAGACTGCATAGGCTGAGTATCCTTCTTTGCATGGGTAATGTGAAAATGTGGCATAGTATCCTGATTCTGTTCAGTATCAGTCTGCAAACTGTTCACAGGCTCTTGTATAGGTTGTACATGTGTAGCTTGTGCATGACCATCAGATGAATTATGCACCGACTCTCTGTATTTTAACTGAATGTTTCGCTTGTGAATTTTATACAAAGCTTCAATATCTAGCTCGGCATCTGGCTCAGAAGTGAGGGTAGGTAATCCTCCTTCTTTCTGGCATTTGCGAAAGGCATCTTTCCAGGCTTTGCTTGCCCGGATAAAGCGTGACTTTTCATCCACCTCCACCAAGCCTTTTTCTGTTAGCTGATGCAAGGAGTTAAATACCCAGCGCGAACCCATCCGAACCCGTTTGGCCATTTCCTCCCGTGAGGCAAAACACCATCCGTTTTGAGCCGACAATCCATCAATTAAATATACCAGTGCGTATTCAGGCATTGAAAGATCAAAGTGTTCAAGCAGGTCATGATAAACAAGTGTGTATTGCATAGTGATATGTGATAAAAAGGGTGAAAAGATGAATGAATTAGACGATTGGGTTTAGGCAATAGAATTCCACCACCTGATGGTTAGATCAGGCAAATGCAGCCAGAAGCAATTCCTGTGCATTGGGAATGAGAAACGACAAAGAGATTACCTGTACTTAGGAAACAGATTCGATGTTGAGGAACGACGGGTTTTTGACCAGATGTAAAATCTCCTGATAGTCAAAGGTCCACTTGGCATTTTTGCCAGCACCAATGCGTTGACCACTCTGAATGATACCGGCTCCGATCAGTCTGCGAATATGAAAGCGCGAAACGCCCAGTTGATTTTCGGCATCAGCCATGGTGATGCGTTTGGCCTGACCGGTGTGACTGGCTTGCAATCGTCTTACTTCTGCCTGTAATGAGGCCAACTCAGTTTGTAATTGTTCGAGTACCTGGGGTATGCGCAATAAGTCCATAGTATATACCTGGATAGGAATAAAAAAAATGAATAATGTGAAAAGAATGCAGAGGCAGGGTGTACAACTGGATAATTGTACTTTTTTGCGGAGGGCAGGTTAGTGTCCCGGTCGACTGGGGATACTTGGGGTATTACTAAAAAATAACGGGGTACTACTACACACAAACAAGGCACTTGCCAGAAGGCTTTTTACAGGTAACAGAAGCGTGTGTAACAAAAAAGGAAAGGATCGTTTCTGCAATAAAGCAGCTTTTGTGCGTAAATGGCCAATAGGAACACCTTTTTCGACGGATAATTTTACGGTTCTCATGAAAGTTGTACGGTTTGAAGCACTAAAAAAAGTAAATAGACTAGTGAAAATTCAGCCCTAAATTTGATCAATTCTCAGGTCCGAATCTCTAAAAGCAAAAATAACCCAAACCGATAACAGGTGCAAATAAAATAAGTAGAATATATAGTAAAAATTAAATTTTTATGATTTTTCTTGGATATATGGGAAGTGTTTTTTTGACAATTCAGTCTATCTAATCCTGATTTATTGCAATTTCGAATAAATGGAGCTACTTATAGATTTATAATTCAAGAAAGTGAGAATAATATAAAGTGGGCTGATAATAACAAGAACGATAGCTCCACTTTTATACTAGCTATTTATATAAAAGTGGAGCTACGTGATGCAAAATAGAAAGTTCTTATAGATAGCTTAAATAAAAAATGACTGAGGCAAAATTATACCAAAAAGATTTTCTAATAGGAAAAGAAGCTTTTATATATTTTATCTTAGTTTGTTGACAATAATACTATATATGTGTAAGAACTCATCCCCGTCTTCACCATTCCAAGTCATTCTTACTTCATCAAAATTTAAACTGCAAAAATGTTTCTCTGTTACATTTTTACCACCTATGAGACCTCTTACAATATCATCAGGATAAGCTTTACATAAATTTTTCACATGATCAAAATCCCCATATGATAATTGTGATTTGGGAACAAGTCTTTTTAAAGCTGTATGATGTATATAATTTTCCAATGAACGTTTTCTGGAAACAAGAAAATCCTGTCCTTCAATTAGACTATTTGCTAATAACTTACTTTGATTGGGAGAAGTACTATACTTATCTGGCGTATCACTATCCAGAAAGATGAAGTATGGTTTACTTAACTTGGTAAACAAATCAAGATTGACCCAATGCTGAACGCTATCACATCCTCCAAGTGGAATAATCGTAATATCAAGTTCCTTAAAAGAAGCCTGAATCAAGTTATTTTCTTTATACAATTTTGCTAGGTGATGCATGGCTTGTACATCATCTATCCCTTCCACTAAGAACAACAACTTTGAAGTTGAAAATAAAGGAGTGAATGTATTATCTGGCTTTATTCCTAAATCTTTTGCTAATTCTTTAAAATCTATATCCCCCTGAATTATATTATATTCATGTCCTGTTCTGGAAATATGAATAAGATTTTCTGTTTTGCTACTAGAAACAATTGTAGGTGAATGGGTAGAAATAACGACCTGATAATTATTCTCAGTAAGAGACATTAATTTTTCAAAGAGGTCAATTTGGGCTGCTGGGTGTAAAAAGGTCTCGGGTTCTTCAAATCCAAATATAATTTGTTGTGATTCGTCAGTTCGATTATTTTCTGCGAGATATTCGAAATAGGACATCATCGTAATTCTTCTAAACCCATCCCCTCTTGATGATAAAGGAATGCTGGTTCCAGAAGCACTACTAACAAAAGAAGTAGAAACAATTTTACTCCAATCATAAGTTATTTTTGGTGCTACTTTTTCCTCAGCTTTTACTATAGAGTTGATTTTGTTAGTAATCGCGGCTAGTACAGTTCCTAGTTTCTTCTCAATTGTTCTTTCAACTTCAGCAATGTCTATTATATCGTAAATAAGATTTGAAGCTGTATCTTTAAAAAATTTTTGGATAGCAGTATCATTGTCAGATAAAGATGTATCAGCTTTAAAATATTGTAGTGCAGGCAAAGCCTCTTTAATAGAATCTCCTATCTGTTTTATCTTTGATGAACCTGTTGATGGGATGTCCTCATATTCATATGAATATGGAATTGAATTTTCTTGCCACTTCACTCGCAACTTTTCTCTTTTCTCAACATTGTTATATGTTTCTCCATTTCCTTTTGAGGTTTCAATCCAATTATCTCTACATAATTCTATGAGTTGGGGTTCGGTTTTAGTAATCAAATCATAGATTCCTCCATACTTTTTTCTATAAATAAAAGTTTTAACATTACTTATACTAGTATCAGTAACATTCCATACTTTTTTAATACGCAAAAAACCTGCTTCATCAACTAATTCCTCCTTCTTTAAAGTCGTTGCTATTTGTTCTCCTAAAAAAATCTGATTCTCTCTGGTATCAAATATAAGTTCAATTGCCAATTGATTGTCGTCAGTATCAATATTGAAATCTGCTCTGCTCAACTTGCTTTCATTAAGAAATACATCTAGAGCCTTCAGAATTGTTGACTTACCAGCATCATTACGACCAATTATACAATTGAAACTATTAAATGATATTGTTTTAATTCCATTTATACCTCTGTAATTCTTAATGATGGCCTGCGTTAACAACATAAATAATGCAAATAATGTGAGTAATAAAAACCTAAAGCAACCACATATCTTGTAGTCCGAAGTATACCTTTTCTACAGAATGTATCAACTTAAAATGCAATGTGTATTAAACTTATTAACTCAACAAGGGTATTTTTACGGTATTTATTAAACATTATTTTAGTTATGATGAGATCTCGCATGGATGTCATTATTTATCAGACCTACAACTGATAAAATATAAAAGCTGGCTTAAAAGCCAGCTTTTATATTTCAAAATACCTCAAATATAGTATTGACAAGATAATAAATTTCCAATCCTTGTTGACAGATTATACCTTGGACGGTATTTCATGAATCAAGTTTAGGTAATTTATAAGACCTTGTTGACTTGATCTGGCTTGAGCAATTATCTCATTAATTTTGTTATTTCTTAAACTTGCTTCGCTACTAAGTCTGTTGCTTTGATTAAGGGCAGCAAAATACATATCCTTAAACGTTTGGATCTTTTCATGATCTTGCGGATTAGTATTTGCAAGCTTCTTGAGTGCTTTTTTCGCAGTTAGAGCCCAAACTCGTGATTGAGATAATAGAGCGTTGTTACAATTACCCATAAATTTTAATGGTTTATAAAAGTTGCCCTTGTTGATCAAGTCCATACCAATGGACAAAATGATTTATTAAATCATTCTCTGTAAGGCCATTCTCATAATCCTTTTTCCAAATAATATCTCTGAGAGGATACTCAATATTATATTCCTTTTTAATTATTTCGTATACAAAATCTACATCGAAAATATTTCTAAAGTGTAGATAATCATTTTTCTCAAAATTTATTTTAAAGGGATCTGGATATAAACTACTATATCCAGTACGGCTAAAAGACCGTATTAATGCTTTGACATTTGAAGAATCATTTTTCAAAAAACTCTCAACATATTCATGCATTTCTCGTTTATTATACTCAGCCCATGACCGTAATAGATAAGCGGCAGTTAAATCTGGCAAAATAACAAAGATAGGACTATTACCAGCCTCTGCTATAGCCCTATCCTTCAATACTTTAGCCAGTTCAACATATTGTTGATAGGTAAATAGTTGTTCTTGTTCATCTTCTCCACTTCTTAACCAACTATTTATATTATATGCGAAATCAAATGGTTGTGAGACAATCATTAATTCTTTTGCCCATTCGAACTGAGACACTTGTTCAGTACTATATTTTCGAATTAACGCATAAATAAAAGCACCTACTCTTGCTTTAATTGTATGATATCGGTCATAATAGGTAATTATGTTGGATGATCCAGGAAACATTTGGCTATTAATTGCGATAATCTTTGTCAATAGCCTAGCGATTTCTATTCTTAATCCTTTGTCATATTCTAGTAATCTCAATTTTTCAAAGAAAGTACTAGGTGAACTTTGATTAATCAAAGACTCCATATGTTTTGTATTCTCTTCCAATGAATGTGAAGATAAATTTTGAATAAACTTCTCAAATGCTAAATCTGATAACTCATCTTTGCCTAATGAATATGAAAAATATCTGTTAAAATGGATTGCAGAAGCAATGTGCTTTCCTGTTACTAGCCTTAAATATGGTTCCTTTGTATAATCCTCATTCTCCATCCATACAATATGATCTTCGTCCCTTGTCAATGGGAATAAGATGTTTAAAAGATCTTCAATTGCTTGGATCTCTTTTTCGTTCAGAAAAGTGGTAAGTGTTTGGAGTTGGTTTTTATAGTGTTGATTACGTCTTTCTTGCACTAAATTCCCAACAAACAAATCTTCATTTTCATAAATGAAATTATAATGTTTAGGATATAAAACTTTTATTGCCTCCATTAGCATCAAATCAACTCTATTTACCTCTCCCTCAAGTAATGGCATTACAGACAGTAAAGCATTACTATACCTTATTGCTTGCCTTGGAGTACTTAGTCTTATTGAGAGATATGAAGTAAATAAATTGTAAAAACGTTGATAGTCTTTCTCAGACAGCTCGATTCCAATATGTAAAAGGTTATGAGTAATAAGCTCAATACAATACAGATTTAGGTCTCCTTGTCTTACTTTAGGAAGTTTTAATGGAACCTGAATTATTTTTTCCAGAAAACTTCTTCCTGATTCATAGCCACCTTTTCCAAATCTTTCCCCAATAGCTGAGGCTACTATTTGTTCATCAAAAGCTAGAATATAAGTGGTATTAGCAAAATTTCCTATTAAACGAACTAATTGAAAAGTTGTGTAAATCTCCTTGTTATCAAGCCGATCAATATCATCAATAAATACTACCAGTTTTCTATTATGGTTACTTAAATATTTATCAATTCTAGCTTTGATGCTTTCAAGATCCAGATCACTAATGTTATCTCCTATCTGCGAAAGGTCTTTCAAAATATCCATTCCGCCATTCCTAAACTTTCTTAGCTCCTCACTATCCTTACTACTAGATAACATTGAATCTGTCTCTAAAGCAGTAACCACCTTTTTAAAGAAGAATCTCAGTAATGTATTTTCATTTATGTAACGCCAAGGATTGAAATCTAAAATAATGACATCACTTCCTAGCGTTGAATCTTTTAAAGCTGTTTGAATAAAGTTAAGAACAGATGTCTTTCCCTCACCCCATGCTCCAAAAATTCCTATTGTTAGGCTATCTTTATCTCTTCTATTTAAAATAATATTGGCAATTTGCATTGAAAACGTATAACGTTGCAATTTATCATCCTCTGCCTTTGTTATAGGATTATCAGAAAGAAATTCAACATTCATTCTACAAAGCTAGGTATGTTGTGAAATAATTAATGGATTGTATTTACTCAGAATGATTGTTTATCTTCATAATCTACATCCGGATAATACTCCTTTGGGTTTATTACACCTGTATATTTTGCTGGAATATTCTTTATAAGATGATAAGTAGTAATTAGATCTGCTTCTCTATTTTCGTTCACCTTCCATGGACTTCCCATATTAGAAAGGGAGTTATAAAGTAATAATGCCTGTTCTTGAGTAGATAATTGAGCCCTTAATACTTTTATGTAATGATATTTCTCAGTATCTGACAAAAGCTGTTGATTATCAATATACTTAACCACTTGAAAAAGATGTCTGTAATAATGTCCAAGTCTGGCTTGATGACCTTCATAAACTAACCATATTAAATCATATTCAATCCCTTTTTCTTTGAGTTCAGAAAGCAAAGGGTCTAGATATCTATAGTGTAGTTTATCAAATAAAGCCAGATCTGTAATAATACTTTTTAGAGAATTCTTCCTGTGTTGAAAAGATTCTTTTTCCAATCCATAGAACAGAATTTGATAGGCTATCTCTATACATGCACTTTGCCATTCCTTACTAGATTTGCCCGATTCTTTTGCTTTGGCCTCAGTATAAATCTCCTCTCCAACATAGTCAAATAAATAATGAAAGTCATCTTTAATGATGTTAAATACCGCTCTCCCTCGTTTATCTCTATATTCCATTTCCTCGACATTGCTTTTATGTAATTGGAGTAACTCGAAAAAACGGGTTTCAATTTGTTGTTTTACAAAAGTATCTCGTTGTTCCTTTAGCGTCTCAAAAAGAAGATAGACTCCAACCAAGGAAAATATAGTTCCGATCAATCCTCCAACAATATCACCAAATTGCCCCCAAATAGCAGGATCAATTTTTCCAAAATATAACTCTGTTGAGTTAAAAATAAATACAAGGGTTAAAAAGATAAAAATACAAATGGCAAAACGAATAAAACGTCTAGCCCTTCGTTCATAATTATTATTCTTCGAAGAATTCATAATGAGACAAGAAGAAATCTATATAGCACTTACAGATTGACCTTTATATATGTCTCTAAATCTAAAATATTTTCCGTGAAATATATACATTTAATTCTCCTCATTAATCTCTTTCAGAATACGCTTAATGTATTCCTTAAACTCATCCTTTGGAGCTTCTATTGTTTTAACAAGTGGTTTTCCCTGTCCTGTCAACAAAAACCGACAGTCGATTTGAGGATAGGCGTTGGCAATGGATTGTAATGTTTCGTAGCTTGGTTTCGCTCTGCCTGCTCTTACATTGTAAAATATATCCGGACGGCTTACGCCTATGGATTTTGCCAGGTCTACATAATTAATCCCCAATGCTTCTACTATTTCGTCCAGAATCTCTCCAGGTGTTTTCATATGGTATAGGTTTATAAAAGTATACTTGATTTTGGTTAACAACTCAATTCGCTGTTTCGCGTCTAAAACCAGCTAGCTAACCCGCAAAATAGAGGAACAAAACCACCAAAACAAAAACAAGATGCACAGCCATCACCAGGCAGTCAAGGCTACTACAGAGCTCGCTTCGCTCGGCCTTGCCTGCCTGGTGCCGTCTATGCGTGTGGCTGCCGCTTTTTTGTTTTGGCGGTTTTGTCTTTTGTCTTTATGCGGGTTAGCTAGCTGGCCGTTCCGTATCTTCACATCAAAACTATTCGGCTAAGATTTTATTTGCGTTTCCACGCAGGTGGCGGATTTTGATTTTTTCCTTCGTCGGGTTAGCCACTTATGGAGTCTTTAGCCTCCTATTAGAAGAGCACTATCTGATTACTTAATAGTTCTGGTTGTTTTACATTTCTATACAAAATTACTTTGAGCAGTTTTCCCTTTGCATCTGCTTTCTTTATGGTGCTGGCAGTGCCTTTACTTTCTCCATCCCAACAGGCTAGTACTTTGTCAGCTCTTTGTATAATCTCTGCGTTGCGTATATGTGGAGCTCCTGCTCCATACCGTTGGTAGTCGGGCTTTATTTCTGTTACTTTGATTCCTTTAGCTGTTGCCCAGTTGGCTGCGAGTTGATCAACTCCTACAGCTCCGCCATGTATCAGTTCTGTAATGGGCAGTCTTTCTAATTCTGCCAATAACTCAGTACAGTGTTCTATGCTTCTACTTCCTGTTATTGCTAGTTTCATAGCACAAATATAACTATTTTTATTGTATAAAACTACTTAAAATACACATATAAAACAATTATAACTGTATATAAAGTTGCAAAAAACAATATTAAATGTTATATTTATACTATCAAATAACAATAAAACATAAGAATGAAATCAAATCAGTCATCACTTGCTCGTCGTGCCTATAAGGTGCAAGGAGCTCACACCTTTATCGGTGTGTTTGGTAGCGGATCATCTGCACGCTGCCGGGTTGTTACCATCCTGGACAACTATGTTAGCTACGAAGTTCTTACAGTTTCAGTCTGCAAAGAACGCTTTGCAATAGACAATGAGTTAGGCTTAATTCATGAAATACAAGTATATGAGTTCACCAATGCAGAGATTAAGGCAACCAAGAAATTGATGCAGCTTTTTCAGATTCAGTACAGCATGAATTTGCTGGAACCTGCCAGAGTTGCAGAAAGAGAGAAGGAAACAGGAGCTAGAATTATTCCACTCTGGCCTGAAGGAAAGAAGCCTGCTGCTTAAAACAAAACCCGCTCTATGGAGCGGGCCTGTCTCAAATAACAATAAAAATAATTGGTGCAAATATATGAAATCTTACCATTCCTCTAAAAAGTATCCGGGTCTGCTCATTGAATATATCTATAGTCCGGAAGATGACGATGTGATGATAAGTGGCCTTACTGCCAGATCAGAAGATGTACAGCTACTTCCATTTTTTGAAGATCCTAATTTGTATGAAAACCTGCGCCTGGAATGCTGGGAGTTTGGCCGGGACGAATACCGTTTTTCAGATGCTGCCTAATGGTAGCATTCCTTTCTCTTTCATTTTTCACTTCATTTTTTATTACTCATGAATACTATACAAGCTATAAAAATAGACGTTGCTACTCAATCAGTATATATTGTTGAAATCCCTGAAGTGGATACTCTCAACGCGTTTTATGAACATATTCATTGTGATCTGGTTTCACATTTTCATTTGGATGAGTATCACGGATGTTATGTAGATGATGATGGCTTATACAATGAGCATCCTGGCTACTGGTCTTTGTCTGGATTCAGAAAACCCATAGCAGGCAATGGAATGATAGTAGGTGCTGATACAATGGGCAATACTGCCAGTGTCAGATGTAACTTTATAAATTGGGTGAAGGAGAATATCACTTTTTATAAAGAAGGTGAATCAAACTCAGAGCCAGAAATTACGTTTATTTCACTTTAGAAAAAACTCCTTAGATAAATTGGTATTTCACATTAGTGAAATACCAATTTTAAATACTCATCTATTTATTATTTATATAATATTTTTCTTAAACATGAACAATACTGTAAATATTCCTTTAAAATACCGTAAAAATACCCTTTCATATCAATATAAGAACCTACAAATTGCAGTTACATTATAAAAGTTACAAACACGTACTCTTTCGTAAAAAACTCATATGGTTCTTGAAAAACAAGCAATCTTGGATGGCTTCTATGGTAGTGTAGATTTCACAAAATCAAATCCAATGACAGCCTGGGAGGAAGATAATCAGATTGAATTTAAGAAATCTTTACAAACTTCAAGTCAAATTATTAATAAAGACTATCTGAAGACAATATCGGGTTTTGCAAACAATATTGGAGGAGTTTTAATCTTTGGAATAGACCCTGATAACAAAGAATTAGTGGGAATAAAGGATGAATATGAAAATCTTGATAATAGATATGTTAGTGTTCCAGTAAGGGATTCACTTGACGGACAAGTTGATTTTTTATTCTTTACACAAAGATATATTGGAAAGCTTATTGGTTTTTTATTAGTCCAAGAAGCATCTTCCAAACCTATTATTTTTAAGGTGAATGCAGGTACGTCCAATATGGGAGAAATTTATTTTCGATATTCAGCTGTAACAGGTAGAATAGGTGCAGGCGAACTTCGTAAGATATTACTCACTGAAATAACTAATAAAATCACTAAAACAATTGAGACTTTTCAAAAAATAGTAGAATTGGGTAATGAAAATATAGCTATTTTAAACACAAGGACAGGAGAAATTCAATCAAGTGAAGATAACTTAAAACTTTACCTAAGTGAAGGGATTTTGCATAAGCTAAATCTAATTAAAGAAGGAAAATTAGTGGATGATGAAGGTGCACCAGCTTATATTATCAAAGGACAAATTGAGGTAGATCAAGAAAAAACTATCAAAGAAAAACATGTCCCTTATGTAATAACCCAAAAAGCAATTTTTGACACCTTCTTTTCTAATAAATGTGACCACCCAGAAACAATGTTAGATCAGGTATTGCGTGAAACAACTCAGTATCTCCCAATACATTTCTTTATTAGTTTAATGGATAAATCTTCACTAGAAGCACTTGAATACATTAGAAACACAGAAAAAGAAGTTAATGAAAATACAAGAAATAAGGTAATTGAAAGATTAGGAGAGTATAAATATGGCTCTATAGGCAAAATCCTTAACGACTTAGAAGACCCAATTGATGATTCTTTATCATTAAGAGAAAATATTCAATCAATAGTTGAGTCTAGAGGTATTAATCTTAATATTAATAAAGAAATGCAAGTAAAAAGAACAATGATTTATAACAGTTTAAGAAATATAAGGCTTTTGAGTGACAACTATTATTCTGGTGATTTATTAAAACTTACTCTTGAGGCTTTTACAAATTTAACCAAGAATCAAATAATGCAAGAACCTGGGTATTTTGTTGAGCAACTACGAAGGGCTAATAATGTAAAAAAACAATCAAACGCTTCACAAACATTTAGAATTTGTGCTTGTATATTAGACGACTATTTATTTAAGAAATGAAAGTTTTTACGTAAAAGTTTATAAAAACAACCTTGCAGCTCTTACAAAACAAAAAAGACAATTATTAAATAAAATAATTCTATTTCAGGAAATCAATGAGTCTACAGTAGTGCATATCCGCATCGAGTTGAGCAATCCCATCCTAAGTATTGTACTATTCAAAGACTATAAAAGCACGATAAAAGCCAAATAATCTCTTTTCTCACATATTTAAGTAAAAGAATGTAATCTATATAGCTCTATTCAAATCTATTACCTTACATTATTAAAACACCATTCATGAGCTTTCGATTATCTATCTAGCTCGCTTACAGAAAGATTAACCGTATAAATTGGGGAAATTTATTTTATTAATTATTACTCTAAAAAATGGACTATAAACAAAAGTTTGATGAGATAAAAACTTTAAAACCTAGAAAAAGAGGATTTGAATTTGAAAAATTAATTCTTAAAATCTGTGAAGATCAAAATATACTTCTAACAAATTCGTACAAAACTGCTGATAATGAACAACAAATTGATGGAGCAATTGAAGTTCATTCAAGAATCTTCCTTATTGAAGCCAAATGGGAAAAGACTGCTACATTAGCAGCTTCTAAATTATTCAGTTTTCTTGGAAAGGTTAATTCGAAAATTGAAGGAACACTCGGAGTATTTATCTCATATAACACACTTAATGACAATATTATATCATCTGTTAGAAATGGATTAAGGCAAACTTGTATTGTAATTCATGGTGAAGACAACATATTTGATTTAATTGAAAAAAAAGTAGCAATTAATGATTTTATCTGGTATACTTTTCAGCAAGCTTCAACGATGAATAGATGTTATTCCAACACTTCCGAATATCAAAGCCTACCTAGGAAGAATGGAAAAACTCAAAATTCCGGATGGCAAACAATAGTATCATGTCTTCTAGATCAAACAATTACGGTACAATTTAGTATTATATTGCAACAATCAGCACCTTCTATTAAATTAAGTAAAAATACTCTTAATATTTTTAATGTCGCTCAAACCGATTATCTAAAACAACAAAAATATGATATTCTAGTTAATTTTTGTCTAGATAATGAAACAGATTATTTTATTAGTCAACTGGTTGATAAACTTAAAAGTAGACATTGGAAAGATTATACTAAATTCTCATTTCTCGAAAAGATCAAAAACCATAAAAGTACTATTATAAATAAAATTGCGAAAACAGATAAAATTGAAATAACAAAGATTGCGCTAATACATCTTAAAGAAAACCTTGGATCTTATGATGAAGAAAACACAGCCTCTATGCTAATAAATTTTCTATTTGAAACATACACAAATAAGGGTCTACTAAGACTTGCACAAGATTATTTAATTATATATTGTGATAAAGGACGAAGCAATAAATTTCTTCAAAAACAAATAGCGAATAAAATCTTTAAGAAATTAGAACGTGAAAAAGTAGATATCTGGAATTCGATTAAAATTACAATAATTAATCAGTTAGAATTAAGAAAGAGAGAAGAATATCTTTATCCTTCTTGGATCTTCTCTGGTAATGATCAAAAGTTGAATACCATATCTTTTGTAAAAGCGAAATTTAAGTTGATATTAGATGAGCTAGCTATTGATGAAAATATACTTTCTGAAGAGTATGATAAAATTTTAATTTCGCCTAAAGTCATAACAAATTAATATGTGAAGGCTCAAAAGAAGCGCTATAGTTAATTTCCTTTTAAAAATCTTAAATTATTGCTATTATAGTGAAGCACTTGTGGGTAACACGATAAAGTTATCCATGTCGACTCCCCCGTTTTCAAACAAGTTTGAGAGAGAAAATTTGAATTAAATATTTTTTCAATTACTACTACCAAAACTGTGAATTGTGGAAAACTCCAGGACTGGTTTTGTAGCTGGCAATTTTCTGCTGCCCTTCTGCCATTGTTCATGGCCCGTTGCTCGACTTGTCGCTGCCTGAATTGATGAAAATGTCTAGCTCAAATTTAAGATATGTATTTATTGGGCAAGAAAAATACTATTATATCTTTCATTTTAGAAATCTGATAATCAATTGTATCTACAAAAGTCACACGCGGAATCTTCTGATCTATTGGTCAGATAACTTTTCTGTTTCTACAAATATGTCTCTTCTGCAATTACCTAATTATTTATCTTAAATATAAGGCAAGTTCCGCATCGTTAGGATAGATGCAAATTATATACAAATAAAAAAGGGGTACGACTTCTTCAAATCGTAACCCTTTGATTCTTAGTTTGACCAGTATGGGCTTAAACCAGAGACTACCTAGTTATGAGTCAGGTAGTCCATTTATCATTTCTTGGGAGAGTTAGCTACTTTTCCTCACCCATTCCTGTTGCTTCTCCTGCATTGTCCGCTCAAACTCTCCCATCTTTTCAGAAATGGTCTGATGCTGAACAGATAGATAATGCTGTTTCATCACCTCTTCAGTATCTCCTAAAATCAAAGCTGCCATTTGAGGATTTTGCACAGAATTAACAAACAATGTAGTAAAGGTTTTGCGGGCTACGTGCACTGTCAACAACTTATTAAAACCCAGTATCTGAGAAATCAGCTTTAAGGTTCGGTTGTATTCTGCATTGGAGGGTACTGGTAGACAGCGATTTTTCAACTGACAAAGTGCATGGTCTTTATACTTGGCAAAGATCTGTTGAGGCATTTGCAAAATAGGAATCCAGGTAAACTTAGGATTCAGGTGCTTTTGCTTTTTACGGATAATCTTAATCCATTTACGCCCGTCCATACCCATATGAATATGATCCTGCTCATTCAATATCTCCTGTTCACTATATGCCAAGCCAGTCCAGCAACCCACTATAAAACAATCCGCACATTCCCGAATGGTCTGCAAAACAATATCATTCCGCTCTGCATGTGGGTACCCAATTCTTTCCAAATCTTCTAGTGTAAAGGTATGATTCTGCAAACGGATCAGCTCATCGTTGGTCAGAAACACTTTCTCTTTGTTTTCAAACAAATGCACTTTCACAGTCACCTTATGAATGTTTACTTGTTGGATATAATCCCGACGCTGAGCAAACTCCAATACCTTCTCTACAGCTTCCAAATGCTTCTTGATCTGTCCAAAACCCAAGCCTATTTTCTTAAGTTGTTTACAGTAGTGACGGGTTTGCAGATGTAGCTTGAACCTTTCATTAAAGTCTTTTTTTATTTCTGAAAGATAGATGTCTTTCTTCCCAAACTCAGATTCGACAAAATCACCTACATTGAGGCGTCGGGTTTTGTAGGTACGTAGTGTTTCAGCAGAGTTCTCTCCTACCAAGCCTACTTTGCTTTCCATCTCAGCTAGGTAGATGTCAAACACTTCCAGAAACTGCATTTCTTTTGCAGTAACAGCTCCGCCTTCGTAAGCGTCTTTAAGGATTTGGGCAGTGATGGTTTTCTTCTTGATACGAAATTCTTTTTCGATCTGACGAATACCTTCTTCTATCTCGTCCAGGCGTTTATTGTGTTGAACAGCCAAGGGCCTTTCTTTGGTAGAAAAAGCTCGCAGGTTTACACGTTTGATTTCATTATCCCATTGCTCCGGAGTAATCTTAATTCCGGTGGAGTACTCTACACTTATACCGGAAACGGTAATGCGTAAAGAAATAGTACGGGTTTCAGGCTGGCGGCCCTTCTTGAGCCAGAATAATAACGAAAAGGTGTACATGGTGTTGGTAAAAATTTAGGTGAGTAACCGAGTAACCGAACGAGTAACCGACGGGTAATCCAGCTAATCCAACAGGAACCGCTTAAAAAGCAAATAGGCTTGATTTACATGCAGTAAATCAAGCCTATTCAGTAGAGTGAGGTCCCGAGCGGATTCGAACCGCTGTAGGAGCTTTTGCAGAGCTCAGCCTAGCCACTCGGCCACAGGACCATTCGTTTTTCGTGACGCAAAAGTAGGAATAATATTACATTTTCCAAACAATTAGCGCCACAGAAAAAAAATCTTTCACAAAAAAATATACTTTAAAAGCAAAAAAGCCTGCCTGAGGTTGCTCAGACAGGCTTTTTATGGCTTTCGAAAAGTGAAAAGAAATTATTTCTTTCCAGAATTCAGTTGCTCTTTCAGGGCAGCTAAAGCTTCGTTGTCACCAAGAGTTTCAGGTTTGTCTTCCTCTTTAGTTTCTTTCGCTTTTTTCTTAGGAGCCGCTTTTTCAGTGGCTGCCTCTGCTGCGTCTGTGTATACTTTAGAATGAGAAACCACAATACGTTTTTCGTCTTTATGGAACTCAGCTACTTTAAAGTCAAGAGACTCGCCTACTTCAGCTACAGAACCATCTTCTTTCGCCAGGTTTTTCAGAGCAGCGATGCCTTCAATACCATATGGCAATTCGATAGTTGCACCTTTGTCGTTTTTAGAGATCACAGTACCACGGTGAGTAGAACCTACATAGAATACTGTTTCGAAAGTATCCCATGGGTTTTCTTCCAGTTGTTTGTGACCCAGAGCCAAACGACGGCTGTCAGCATCGATTTCAAGAACGATTACATCGATTTCTTCGCCTACTTTTGTAAACTCAGAAGGATGTTTGATTTTCTTGGTCCAAGACAGGTCAGATACGTGTACCAAACCATCGATACCTTCTTCCAATTCTACGAACAGACCGAAGTTAGTCAGGTTACGTACAATACCTTTGTGCTGAGTACCAGGAGCGTATTTAGTCAACAACGCAGGGTTAGTCCAAGGATCTTCAGTCAGTTGTTTGATACCCAGAGACATTTTGCGCTCATCACGATCAAGAGTCAATACTACCGCATCGATTTCGTCACCGATCTTCACAAACTCCTGAGGGTTACGCAGGTGTTGAGACCATGACATTTCAGATACGTGGATCAGACCTTCTACACCAGGCATCAGTTCCAGGAATGCACCGTAATCTGCTACGTTTACGATTTTGCCACGAACTTTTGAACCTACCTGTACGTCTGCTGGTAATGAATCCCATGGGTGAGGAGTAAGTTGTTTCATACCCAATGAGATACGTTTCTTGTCTTCATCGAAGTCAAGCACAACTACGGTAACTTTGTCGTCCAGCTTCAATACTTCTTCCGGATGCGTTACGCGGCCCCAGGAAATATCTGTGATGTGCAACAAACCGTCTACACCACCAAGGTCGATGAACACACCGAAGTTGGTAATGTTTTTCACCACGCCTTCCAATACCTGACCTTTTTCGAGGTTGGTAAGGATTACCTGGCGTTGGTTTTCCAGATCTTTCTCGATCAGGACTTTGTGAGATACGACTACGTTATCGTTAGCATAGTTGATCTTCACAACTTTCACTTCCATTTTCTTACCTACATAGATGTCGAAGTCACGGATTGGCTTCACATCAATTTGAGAACCAGGTAAGAAAGCTTCGATACTGAAAATATCTACAATCAGACCACCTTTGGTACGGCGTTTTACAAACGCTTCGATTACCAGGTCCTGATCCAGGGCTTTCTGAATGTTGTCCCATGCAGTCAGGATTTTAGCCTTTTTGCGGGAAAGAATCAATTGTCCGTTTGGATCTTCCTGGTTTTCAACGAATACATCGATAACATCACCTACTTTAAGGGTTGGATTATCGCGGAACTCGGACAGAGGCACCAGACCGTCTGATTTAAAACCGATATTGACGATCACATCTCTTTCCGAAATGCCTACCACTGTACCTTTCACCACTTCTTTCTCGGCTACTTCTGTCAGTGTACCTTCAATAAGAGCTTCCATTGCGGCTCTTTCGGCTGCCGTGTAGCCGCTACCAAGACCTTTGGAGGTTACCTTGTCCCAGTCAAAATTTTCAGGAGATTTACTCATAATGTTGTGTGTATGACCCAAATATACATCAGCCTGTAGGTCGGGCAAGCTGAAATTTAGTGAATAATAGACGTCTTGTCTTTTTGTAAAAAGGGAAAACGGGCTGCAAAAGTAGAAAAAAATATCAGAGAATCAAAATTTTCCTATCTGGCATTCGTATTCTTTGAAGATATTTTATTGTAAACGAAGTGACCGGAGTTCCAGTCACTGTTATCCGCGACTGGAACTCCAGTCAAAGCTGAAGCTGAACAGACTTCCAGTCATTTTGGAAAGTGAACAGAGATCGAATATTTCTTCAACGTGACTGGTATTCCAGTCAAAACAAAAAGTGAACGGAAGTATGGTCAAACAGAAAAGCGAACAGAGTTCCAGTCATTTTACAAAGTGATTCGATTTCTGTTCACCTCCCTTGCCGAACAATTTTCCAGTCACTTGACCATCGATTTCCATTTTGACCATACTTCCGGTCAGTCACCTATATTGACCATAGTTCGGATATTTCTTCTGTGTGACCAGAACTCCGGTCAACATTTACGACAATCACTTCATTCTCTCCCCTTTTTTGTCCTCCTGGAAGGAACTCGTGGCAAGACCGGCGGCCTTTGGATTTGGAAATAATTATTTTCTCCAAAACCAAACGCGGCTCTATTTGTCAAGAGATCCTTCCAGGAAGACAGAGAGAGTGTTTTTCTTTAGTTACAAACCACTTTTCCAGAAAAGTTGTGGGGCATGATAAGACCTATGTATGCGCCCGGTTTCCCGCAAACCCTGTTTGTGAAAATCCGATATTGTAGGAGCGATTGGCAGCTTGCCCTAGTTCCATTCGCGAATGATCAGGTTATGAAACAACCATTTCGGATTGATTCCGAACAGGGTTTGTGCACAACACGGGCACCCGCAAGGGGATGCCCCTACAGGTTCGGTTTACCCCATGCCGCGTCCTTGGGAACGTGGGCGATCTGCCAATCGCCCCTATATTTCACAATGGTGGTTCACCAATCCAACCATTCGCTGCACGAAACATGGGCGCACACGCAGGTGCGCCCCTACATTGGTTTGGAATATTCCCAGTCATTCGGATGGCAATCAAGGCGATAACGCCAGCATCTCCACAAACCGCGTTTGTAATAATCCGACATCTGTAGGGGCAGGGCTTGCCCCTGCCCAGTTTGCCAACGCAAATGATTGGGTTTATGAAAAAACTGCTTCGAATTATGCCAGATATTCGTTCAGGGAAACACGGGTACCCGCAAGAGGCACCTCTACATTATCGGATTGTCACAGGGTTCGGAATAATCCATATCATTCGAATGGGAACCAGTAGTCATTATCGTGTCTTGTACTTCTCTGAAAATAAAGTAAAACTACAGATGCAAAGGCTGTCTACTTTCCATCCACCCTTCCTTGCGGATTTGGACTGTTTCGTAACTCCTCACAGGCTACTGTCCAGGCAGGATCTTCCGGATAGAGCGCACTACGGAGATAGGCCCAGGTAAGTCGCTGTACAGCCGCCACCCGATCCGGATTTTCATCGGTGGTTTCTGTAACCTGATAGCCGGAAATTCCCCCGAGCATATGTTCAGCTCCAAACAATGTAACCAACCAATCAGCCCCCGGACTCAGCGTATAGGCATCGGTAAACCACTCTGGCCCGCGAACGGTCAACTGTGAGTAATCCTGATCACCCGCTACGACAAGCGTCGGTGTGGTGAGGCCGGCATAATTCTGATTCAGATATGACAGATGTTCAGCAGCAAATGGACTCAGATCCTCTCCTCCTCTACCACTTGCACAAAGTAGTACGCCAACCTTGATCCGAGGATCAGACATATCTTCGTCTAAGCTGCCATCCGTACCGATGACTCGTGAACCCAATAACATACTGACGGTATGCGCACCAAACGAATGTCCAACCGCAGCAATACGGTTTCGGTCGAGGCGGCCTGTAAGTCCGGGGACAGCTGCTTCAATCGCATCCAACTGGTCGAGAATGTGCTTTATATCCTCTACACGAACCCGCCAGATGGAAGCCGAAGCCGGATCGGCCAGATAGGTAGCAAGTGCTTCACTGTGTTTTGCTGCCGGATTGGGACTCAGTGTTTTGGAATCGAGAAAGGTAGGCTGGATTACTACAAAGCCATGCGCTGCCCAGAAACTGGCAAGAGGTGCATAGCCATCCATTGATGAACCAAAACCATGTGCAAAGACAATGATTGGTAGCTGGCTTCCGGTTACAGGGGCAGAAACCCGCACCTGCAAAGCCACTCTCCGACCTGGTGCAGACAATACAACCGGACTTACTGAGATGACAGGTGTTGATGTACTACTTCCATTTTCTGCTTTACTTAACGTGGATGTCTCCACACTGTTTAATGCTGTTTGTTCCATACGTTTTGTATCATAAAAGTGTATTGCAAAATCAGTTCTGATGACTGATTTCTTCCTTGCATTTATATGTACAAAGCTCTGGGTAATTGGTCAGTACTTTTTAAGAGATTCGAACGAAAAGTTATGATTTTCATACTTTCCCTATACTCTTCCGAAAGGAGTTGGGACTAGCCCCAGCTACCCGTTTGAAGTAGTTGTTAAAGTAGCTTGGATACTCAAAACCCAGACTATAGCCTATGTCTCCTATACTCCAGTTGGTATGTTGTAACAAGGCTTTGGCTTCGGCAGTGATCCGTTCGGCTATGTGTACAGAAATGGGTTTGCCCGTAACTTCCTTGACAGAACGATTCAGATAGTTGACATGTACAGCCAACTGATCAGCAAAATCCTGAGCGGTCCGTAGTCTAAGCGGGTCTGTTGCAGTTTCTATGGGAAACTGCTTTTCCAGTAAGTCCAGAAATAAATAGGTAATCCGTGAAGCTGCATTTCTCTGCCTTGACCCATTTTGAGGCAGAATCCTTAAGGCTTCGTGCATGATAAGGTCTATACAACTTCTGAGCATTTCGTCTTTCTCATCATAGTCACCACTATATACAGAGAGCATTTGCCGATACAGCACTTCAATAAATGCGGCCTGTTCGTTGCTTACCGGAATGACAGGAGTCCCATCAAAACGGAATAGTGGGGAGTTCAGCAAACGTTCCGTCCGATCTCTGCTTCCGATAAAATCTTTGGTAAACAGGCAGGCAAATCCTTTTTGTTCGGGAGACCGATGTTCAGAGGAATAGGGTATGTAGGGATTGGCAAAAAACAGGAAAGTACCTGTTATATCAAAGGTTTGATCACCATAATAAATATGCATATTGCCGGTTCCCAACACTATCTTATAGAAATCACGTCTATTATAAGACAGTGCAGGATAAGCCGGTCCTGTAATCTCAAGGACTTTAAACCCTTTTACTTTCGAATCAGGCGTATAAAAGGCAGAAGCTTCACAATGAGGGGGTAGATTCATTCCACAAAGTTAACAAAATCAAACCTTAGATACCAGATAATTCCCGGAACTACGGCTATCAAATCCAACGCAGTCAAGACCTTTATAAAGCAGACCAAAAATTTCCTGGTAAATTAACCTAATACTCCCACTCAATTCACTTTAAAGTAGCAGGTTATATAGGTAATTAGTAATATCGCAATAGATTCCTAGTAGCGTAGTTGCTAGTACAAAACATACGATTCAGTAACAAGTACCTTTCTTATATCCCAACCTAATTGAGAATGATCCTATCAAGAGTCTTCACTGTAATTTTTGCCAGCCTGTTTGCAGGACTTTCGTGTCTGATAGCTGTTGCACAAGTCAAAAAAGACATAACCTATCACAACCCTGTCATAGCAGGAGACTTTGCTGACCCATCCGTAATTCGGGTAGGCGATACCTATTATGCAGCCGGAACCTCTTCTGAATGGGGGCCTGCCTACCCTATCTATACATCCAAAGACCTTGTGAACTGGCAGTATCTGGGACCTGTCTTTTCAGAAATGCCTTCCTGGACTATGGGTAGCTTCTGGGCTCCGGAACTGTATTACCGAAACGGCACTTTCTATGTCTACTATACCGCCCGCCGCAAATCAGATCAACATTCATATATTGGAGTAGCAACCACTACAGATATCCGAAAAGGATTCACAGACCATGGCTGTATCATTGAATGGACCAATGAGGCTATTGATGCCTTTATTATTGAAGATGCCGGAAAGCTGTATATCACCTGGAAAGCCTATGGACTGGATCAGGGAAAACTGATTCAGCTATTAGGTCGTGAACTGACTCCTGATGGACTCAAAGTACAGGGGGAGGTATTTATGTTGCTGGAAGCCGATCCTAATTCCTGGGAGGCTGGAGGCATGGAAGGACAAGCCTTGTTCAAACATGGCGACTATTTTTATATGACTTACTCTGGCAACATATGCTGTGGTCCGGATTGTAATTACATGGTAGGACTAGCAAGGGCTAAGTCACTGAAAGGTCCCTGGGAACGGTATGCAGGCAATCCGGTTTTAAAGAGCAGTGATACATGGAAATGCCCCGGACATGGTACAGTGGTAACAACACCTGATAACCGATACTTTTACCTGCATCATGCCTATTCCGGAACCGACTTTACCTTTATTGGACGGCAGGGAGTACTCAGCGAACTTATCTGGGATAAAAAAACAGGCTGGCCTTCGTTCCGGTATGGAACCAGCACACCTGTAGAGGGAGCCTCAGCAACCGGAAAAACACAACAGCAACAACTCGGTGTATTAGCAGATTTTGCCAAAGACAAAGTTGGCTCTATCAACTGGGTATGGGATGTAAGTCAGACTAAACCTGTATATGCTGTTCGCAATGGCTATCTGGAACTCACAAGTCCATCTAATGGAACACAGACCGGCAGCTTTCTGGGACTAATACTCAAAAAGGGAAATTATACCTTTACTACCGAAATTCTTCCACAGGCTACCAGCACCCAAAGTATCTGCCTGTATGGAGATGCTGAGAATACGCTGAACTTCGGAATAACCAAAGATTCGCTACAACTCTGGCAGGTAAAAGAGGGTAAAAAAGAGATACTTCAGAGCCGTGTACTGCCAAAAGGCAAAGGGCCTATCCGGCTACAGGTACAAAGCACGAAAGGACATCTGTATCAGTTTCGCTGGGGTCGTACTGAGGCCAAAATGGAAACTCTCAATGCCCAGGCATTTGAAGCGAACTCACTGCCGCGCTGGGATCGTGCACCTCGTATTGGATTACAGGTAAGTGGTACAGAAAAGCAAAGTGGTTTATTCCGCTTTGTTTCTGTGGTATACCCGTAAGGCTTATCTATAGCTTTGCAAGCTTTCTTTCGGAGTGCTCCTTTCAAGAGCACTCCCTTTCTGTCCTCTGTCCTTGCGGAACAATATCTGCCCTTGCTGTCCTCCTAAAATCTACCTCTCTATTCTATCGTCCTGTCCTCCTAAAAGGATCTTGTGACAAATAGAGCCATGTGTACTTTCTGAGGGAACCAAATACATCCCAAATCCATAGGCCGCCGGTCTTGCCACGAGGTCCTTACAGGAAGACAGAGAGAGTATTTCTTTCAGGGGGGACAGAGAGGATTTTTTTCTCTATCTCCAAACCTCTTTTCCAGAAAAGTTATGGAACACATAAGTATATACTAATACAATCTTTTTGGAGCCCGTTATCTTAATTTGCTCTTTAACTCATATTTACAACCAGTTCCGCATCAGTAAAACCAAAATCTTCTTTTAAAACAGCAAGACATACCTTATTATTTCTCCAGATAGCCTGATTGATCACAGATTGCCATTGCAATGCCCGATTTTCCTTATCTACTTTGGCTCCAGCAGCTAAAAGTAAATGAACCATCTCTCTATTGCCTGCTCTAGCAGCACTCATCAAAGCCGTAACCTGTGTTTCTTCGGTGACTTCATTAGGATCTACCCCTTTAGCTAACATAAAAAGTAACAATTCTTTATCCAGATAGCCAGCACCATAAATCAGTACCAATTTCATGGATATCCCTTTTTCAATCAGATAGCGGGCAATCTCAGGCTTGTTAAACATGACTGCTTCTACAAGCAAACTCCGATTGCAGACATTCCTATAATTGATATCGCCACTTTCTTCCAAAAACTGTTTTAGTAGCTCCAAGTCGCCTTTCCGAACCAGTATAGTAGGCTCATCCAGACCCAGGTAAGGATCTTCTTCCTCAACCTGATAGTCTGAGAGATTCTTCCAGAAGGTGTTAAAATCTTTAGCAAGTAACACAAGAGCATCTGGTTCCCCTTCTAGTTCATGGTACCAGAAGTAAACTTTCCCCCATGTCTTTTTCTGAATAGAAAGGCAAAACTGATTGCCAAACGAATCTCCAGCAATAGGAATCATCTTATCGGAAATTCGATCTTCAAACATTCTATAATGTCCTTCCAGATCCAGGTAATATTCATCTACCCCCAATCGATAAATAGTTTCAAGAACCACCTCATCTATCATTTCTCCTTTTTTATCTTTAATTACAAAGGTCTTCTCATCTTCTACCAATTCAGCATCTGTAGAGCGAAGAAAATTCAGATAAGGCTCAGGCAACTCATTCCCGATAAGTTTTATGAAAGCTTGTAAACTAGCTTCTGTGTGATATAATGGGGTATTCATGCTATAAACTAGTAATAGAATTACGTGTAGCAAATGTAATCATCTTGTCTTTGTATAAATAGGTAAAGACAAGATGATTTTATTAAGCGTAGGAAAACAAAACAGTCCGTTTTACACAGATAATCCTATACAAGAGAAGTCCCTGATTGGTAAATAGTTGAAATTCACCAATCAGGGAGTTTTTTAAGTTTTAACTATTCGCCAATACTCTTCGTACAGACCATTTGTATAATGTGGAAAGTACTTCTTCCAATCCTTTTCCGGTTTCAGTAAGGCTATATTCTACTTTAGGTGGAATCACGGGATAGACTCTGCGTTCAACGATTCCAGCTGCTTCCAGTTTCTTCAAGGTTTGGGTAAGCATTTTGGGTGATATACCACCAATTTGCCGCAACAGATCACTGGTACGTTTGGAACCCTGTATCAATGACAGCAGCACCAGCAAAGTCCACTTGTCGGCCAGCAGCATTACCGACTGATGCAGGATACAATTTTCGTCCATGATCATTGTGTGATCAGTTAATTTCATAATTTGAGAAAATAATGAAATTTCTTTTTCTGTGGTGATTTCCTGATTTTCCATTTTTTACTTTTGGGTGCCTATCCCACTAAAAAGTACCTTATTTTTTATAAAACAACAGTTAGTTACGTTTGTTCCATTCTATCCAAAATTATGAAACAAATGATAAAAAGTAATCCTATTCCAGCCATATTACAATGGCAAATTGGAAAGAAATTAGTCACTGTTATCAATGATAGCTTCTTCCCTGCCAGTGATGATTTTTTCACAAATCTGCCAGAAGGGGGTGTTGGCACATTACTTCACGATGCATTCCGTCCACAACCGCCTGTACTAACCACCAATGTATTCCTTATCCAATCAGAAGACCATCCCCCAATATTAATTGATACAGGTATGGGAGATAAATTTGCACCATCTGTAAATGGGAGATTACTGGATGCATTAGCTTTTATAGATATTCAACCAGACAATATCGGGATCATTCTCCTTACCCATCTGCATGGCGATCACTTTTATGGGCTTGTGAATGCCCAAGGTAACAAAAACTTTCCAAACGCCAGTGTATGGATATCGGATACCGAACTGGCATATTGGCTTGACAATGAAAATTTAAATGAGCAGGATCGTCAAAATACGGCTGATATCAGAGCAGCGCTGAAGTCGTATGAGAAACTGAATGCAAAAGACAATGAAATCGTCAAAGGAATAACACCTGTTCCATTACCAGGCCATACACCTGGTCAAACAGGCTTTCTATTATATTCAGAAGGAGAAGAACTATTATTTTGTGCCGATGTATTGAATCTGCCAGCCATCCAGACAGAATTGCCACAGGTTGGCTTTTCTACGGATGTTGATTATAAACTGGCAGTTCAGACAAGAATACACATCTTACAGGATGCAGCCAATAAACGTTTATTGCTTGCAGGGCCTCATTTTGAATTTCCATGCCTGTACTATGTTGAGAAGTATCAAGATAGATTCCGATTAATACCCAAACAGTGGCTGTGAGATTTCTATGTGTTGAAACAGGTTGCAGTGAAAAGTATATTGTTGTAAAGTATTCTTTCCCGATTAGCTGTGTTAAAAGCCGATAGAGAGTTTTTATCGCATGTCCTCTCTGGCATGTGTTTGGAAAACAATCTCACACAATCCTTTTATTAACCACTGATCTACAGTATATTACAATCACCAAACCATTTTTTCAACGTAAATACAACCAGCATAATGAATATCGAAATTATTGGATCAGGCCATGTAGGAGGCAATTTTGGACTTCATCTCGCCAAAGCGGGACATCAGGTTATGTTTAGTTCCCGCCATCCTGAACAGCTGGCGGACCTTGTCAGACAAGCAGGATCTAACGCACAGGCAGGCACTATTGCACAAGCAGCAGATTTTGGTAGTCTCGTGGTGTTATCCATTCCCTACGGGAAAATTCCTGAAGTAGCCGAACAGGTGGGTACGTTTGTACATGGCAAGACATTGATAGATACCTGCAACCCCTATCCACAACGGGATGGTGAAATTGCCGAACGGGTCCGGCAAAATCCGGATCTTCGGGAAACTCAGCTTACCGTAGATTCCTTCCCTATGGCCTCTGTGGTTAAGGCGCTGAATACAATCTACTTTGTGAATTTACGCGATTATGCTTTTCGTCCGGAAGGTAGCCGGTATGCATTACCTATTGCCGGTAATCGCGAAACGGCCAAGAAGGAGGTTGCAGAACTATTACATGAAATAGGTTTTGATGTGCTGGATGTAGGGAGTATAGCAGACTCCAAAGTGATGGAAGTAGACCAGTTATTTTACAACAAGCCAATGTCGTTGCAGGAGATGCAAAAGGCAGCCGGCTCCTGATAAACGTATGGCCTGGTTGTTAAACTATAATTTTCAGAAAATTACGGAGTAATAGCCAGGCCTTCTTTCTACTATGCATACAAAGAAATAACCTTGATCCTGTTTTCATTAATAAACCGACTGTATGGTATAATACATATACGGATCGTTTTCGTCCAGCCACTGATAGCTTTCAAAAACCTCTACATCTATTCCTGCCTGAACAACTGACTCAAACGCTTTGGGTATCCAGCAAAATAAGGCTTGCTCACAAAGACAATCTGAAAGCAGGTACTTATCTTTCAGAAAAAACCATGTATCAATGGGTGGTGTATCACCCAGATCAAAAAAGTCTTACTCTCATGCTCAGCTGCTCCATCACAAGTGGTGTTACATGTCTCGAAGGACAGTATTCTTCCTTGTTTCAGTAGTTCCTTCAAATCTTCAGTGGCATAGTGTGGTCTGGCATTTTTTGCCAGTTGGAGCATTTCTCTCAAGTGATCAGGATAGTATTTGTCTGTGTCACAGCGATAGCCACCATTCTCTTCAAATGTATACAATTTTGTACCTCCTATCTCAGGATTGGTTTGCCGAAATACTCTACCATAGGATTGATGAATGGGATCAAAATTTGCGGCAAGTCTTTGTGTCCAGCTTATTACCCGCCGGAGTTCCAGGACAAAGGTGGCGACTTCTGTGGCTGTCCAGTTGTGTTGTGAATACATGTATAAATCTTGTACCTGATGTTGGTTCTAAAAGCATCAGTAAAATAATGCTGTAAAAGCGAATGATCCTATCATAGTCTTAAATCCCTCCAGGAAACAAGGCAGGAATAACCATATACAAACCAATCAGGTAACCTAATTCCCACATATCATTATCTATTTTCCTTCTATATCTTCTACCCCTATTTTTAAACAAAATACTTTTATAACTACCACAAAGTCAATTGGTTCCTTTATGAAAACTCTTCTGAGTAGTGTGTGTATGTTGTTAGCCTGTGTAACCTCTCTGCAGGCACAATCCTCTTCAGATTCTCTCAGTGTACTTGCACAGTATCAGAAATTCATACAAGTGTATACGGCCAAAGACTATAGCCAGTGTGTAAACCTGGGAACACAGGTACAGAAACGGTTGGAACATCCCAATGTGTTATACAAACTAGCTCAGTGTCAATGTCAGTCAGGCCTTACTGAGCAAAGTCTCGCCTTACTTGATCAGCTAGCTGTGCTGGGGCTCCCCTACCAACCAGAGGAAAACGAAAACTTTCAGGCACTGACAACCCATAAAAATTTCCTAAAGATTCGTGAGCAGTTTGCCCAAAACCGACAGCCTGTACAAAACAGCTCAAAAGCATTTGAGCTGTCAGACCCGTTACTGATTCCGGAAGGCATTGCAGCAACCTCACAGGGAGAACAATTTTTTATCGGCAGCCTGGCTAAAAATAAGATTGCCTCTTATACCCCACTGGCAGGCGAGCACGACTGGGTAGCCTCTCAACAGGATGGGCTATTTTCGGTGCTGGGGATGAAAGTAAGCAAAGATGGTCAATCGCTATGGGTATGCAGCGCATCTGAAAGAGATTCGCTGAATGGGTGTTCCGGCATCTTCCAGTATGACATTTCTACTGGAAAACTGCGTCACAAGTATCTGCTGGACAACAAAACCGGAGCACACCTTTTCAATGACATAGTGGTTACCCGCAAAAATGCCGTTTACTTTACCGATAGCAAAGGCGGACAGGTACTCACTATCCAACCCAATACCAACCAGATAGTACCTTTACTGAAAGAAGTCGACTTCATCTACCCCAATGGCATTGCGATGGATGAAAAAGAAGAAAATCTCTATGTAGCCGATTTGACAGGCCTAACCCGTATAGAACTCACCACAGGCAACTATTACCGGATGGCAACTAACCAGGTAACCTACCTGAATGGTATTGATGGGTTATATATCTACAAAGGTACACTTGTCGCGATCCAGGATTCGGGGAATAATGACGACCGGATTATACGGCTGTATCTGGATAAAGACAAGAAGAAGCTCGTCAAAGCCCAAATTCTCCAGTCTTTTCATCCGGACTTTGTGATTCCTACTACAGGAACAATTGTGGGAGATGAGTTTTTCTATATTGCCAACAGCCAGTTACGCAATCTGAATCCGGATGGCTCCTATACCCACTCCGAAAAGCTAAAAAAACCATTGATTCTAAAACTGAAACTGTCACCAAAAATATAAATCAGGATATGCAGGCCACCTAAATTAGGTCTCCTTTACAGTCACCTGTATGTTCTCATTAGCAGTAGTTAGAGTTGCAACAAATCTGTCGCTGTCTTTTGGAGAAATATAGATCTCATCCCACTTATTGTAATGAATGATAATTCCGCCTGTACTCAAAGCAGGGCGAAAGCCTACCCATAGTGTTTGATTGACATCCATCTGCCGTATTTGTGAGATGGCTATTTTGCCACGTATTGGCCCCGATTGGTAATATAGATAGTTTCCGTCAATACTATAAAAAGTGCGTGTCCATACCCAGACTAATACTGCCAGTACTACTACAACCGGAATCCATACCATCGAAAGCGGCTTAGTCCACAAAGTAAGCACTGTTACTGCCACCAGAATCAGTGCAATGACGCCAAATGTGATGGCTGTAAATGCATTTTTCCGCGAATAGAAAATGGTAGCTTCCATAAGCTGTTAGCCAATAAGTGGTAAAGAAAGCGTTATTCGTAATCAAACGCTTTCATCTTTTTACTCAGATACGGATGCCAGTCATCTTCCAGGTGTCCTGAAAAATCACGCAGGAACATAATAAACGACGGACGATAGGGCTTTTGTCGTAGGGCCATTTCGGCTTCTTCCGGGGTGTAGTCACCTTTGCGGGCGTTGCATCGCCGGCAGGCAGCCACCAGATTGTCCCAGGACGACTTGCCACCACGTGACTTAGGTAATACGTGGTCAAGGGTCAGGTCTTCGTGTGTACCACAATACTGGCACCGATGTCCATCTCGTTTAAAAATGTTCTGCCGGGTCAGGATCACCCCTTTGAAAGGCAGATGCACATACCGATGCAACCGGATGATGGAAGGCATCGGAAATGTAGAGGATATGGTTCGTAAATAATTTGATTGTGATTCACTCACTAACTCTGCTTTGTCCAGAAATACAAGAATAAAGGCTTTTTCTACACTGCAGATCGTGAGAGCTGAATAATCCTGATTTAATACCAATACTTTCTTACCCATAAGAGAAATGAAAATAGGATGAATTACAAATAGTGTAATTACCAATACCTTTAAATTAACTGAATATCAATCAATTGGGATGCTTGGTGAATAATATGTACTATTTTTTACAGTCTGGGAGCTTCGCCTGTCTAAATTAATACAATTTTTCTTGGAAAAAAATTACACATTTTTATGAGAATTATCAAATTAACCAATTTGCAGAAGAAATTTTGGTAGAACGACAGAGATTCCTTACTGTTCTTTGGGATAAGAACTACTCTCTTTCCCCCTCGTTGGTGTTATCACCATAGCCGTCAGGTTAAGGAAAAAAGAATTTGTTTAGGAGACAACCAAAAACCATTACAGTCGACACGACTACGTTCTTTTTCTGCCCCTCGTTGGTGTTATCACCAACGAGTTGTTTCCCACCATTCAGAGCAGGGATATATTAACTTAGAGAAGAAGAGTATTTTTCTTGTCAGTGTTGTATGGGCATTGTTAAACCTAAGAAACAAACGGAAATCAGTAGCATTTTCCTGATAAGCAGAACAAGCTTCTATCTCCATACATTACTGTAGTGTTTGTTCATCCATAGTATTCTTCTTCTGTTAGAACATTTCCCTGTTTTCTCCTAGCTTTGTATACAAACGCTTACTTCTATTGTCCATGCATACCACCCTGATTCAAACTCTTAGTAGTGTCATTTCTATTGATGAACGAGAAATTACCTGTATAAAGCAGCTGTTTAAAGAAAAGACAGCCGCCAAAGGAGACTATTTCCTGCAAGAGGGTGAGGTGTGTCGTCAGGTAGGGTTTCTTGTAAAGGGCCTCATACGGTATTTTATCAATAATGATGGAGAGGAAATGATTTATGACTTTGGAAAAGAAGGCAACTTTATGTGCAATTATGAAAGTTTTCTGGATCACTCGGCCTCTAATAAAAATATCCAGTTTATTGAGGACAGCCACTTTCTGATCATCTCCTATGATCATCTTCAGGTATTTTATGAACAGATCAGAGAAGGACAAAAGTTTGGCAGGATTGTATGTGAGCAGATTTTTGTAGACGCCATCCGTAAGATCACATCCCTGTATACACATCCTCCTGAAAAACGGTATCTGCATTTTATGGAAACCTATCCTGATTTACAACAACGCATTCCTCAGTACTATACTTCTTCGTTTGTAGGTGTGAAACCGCAATCCTTAAGCCGAATCCGAAAAAGACTGGTATCCTCCTGATTTAGTAACTTAGCTCATACAACAATACTGGCAAGTTTGATTATCCGTATGAGGATAAGAACGTTTATAGCTTTCAAAGACAAAATTTTACATAAGAAGTACATTGTTCTTTGGAGTTTTTTACTCTGAAGAACGATGTAGTATCCACACATTTTCTCTTCTCCGCTTCTCTTCCAAGAGCATAATCCTATTATTCACAAGTATGTAAGAATCTACTCAAAACCATATATCCTTTAGTTATTTTTCTTTCTACTTTTGATTACTTATCTATAGCTAAAATACATCAGTTCAGGACATTAGTACTCGTAGTTTTTATGTAGAGATGCGAAGTTGTCAGGAGTAAACTTTTCCTTTGTCCATAGTCTGGATTTATACATATAAAAAGTAATAGACTTTAAATAGTACCAGATGTCTCTTTCATTTTCCAGAGAACACCAGGCGATTCTATTTAGGCAAAAAAGAAAAAAACAACTCCTACTACCTGCTACCTTATCCAAAAAAAAGTTTACATATACCTTATCAAAACAATATACAAATAGAATAAGTAGAAAATCATGTAACTCAACAGCAAAAATATCATGTTATCACATAGATTTAGATCCAATGATTGATAACTAACAAATAAATTAATAGAATCCTATTTCCTTTTCCATATTCCTTGTTCTGTATATCTCTTACTATAAAATTCTTAAAAGTCTTACGAGCATGCAACTCTCAATAAAAGTAAAACTAATTCTAGCGTTTTCCGCCCTTCTGCTTTTAGCTGGAGTGATCTTCTTTATGGGCAATCGCAACACCAGTATTATCAATGCACGGGTGAATGAGATTGTCGATATAAATGCCCGATTAATCACTTTGTCAGCCAAAATTGCAGAAGATGTCCAGTTTATTACCAAGAGAGAAAAAGATCTGATTATCACTCGTGATAAGGACCAGATGCAGGAGTGGATCGATGATAGCGAATCACGCAATGCTGAAATGGGCAAACGTCTGGAAGAACTGGAATCTCTTTCCAGTAAAGAGGACAAGGAGCTGATCGGACAGTTTCAAACAGCATGGAAGGACTACAACAAGAACTTTAAAAAACTAAAATATCTGTCATTCACTATTAATACAGACTCAAGCAACCAGGCAGCCTATGTATTATCCAGTACAGTAAACAGAAAAATAGCTACCGAGTCGTCTGCTATTATGAGCAGAATAGTAAAACGCAATGAAGAATCGCTGGCAAAAGCAAAAGAAGAAACAGCCGCCATTTATGCAGATGGACAAACCAAAATGCTTCTACTGGTTGGAATAGGTGCACTTTTGGCTGCAGGTATTGGCTTCTGGATCATTACTTCACTCAGAAAATCATTGAAACAAGCACACGATGCCATTACCTCACTGGCGGCAGGCAACTTCTCTGTAACCATTGACGATTATGATCATGATGAGATTGGTGCACTATTGGATCAGATTCGGTATATGATCAGCAAACTACGTTCTAGTGTGGATCTGGCTAAACGTGTGGCGGCAGGAGATCTTTCTATAGATCAAAGTCATCAGGTAGAAGGCGAACTAGATACAGCATTAACAGAGATGGTCAATCGTCTGCGCGATATTATGGGTATGATTATGCAGGGTGCTGATAATATAGCTTCGGCCAGTTTGCAGATGAGTGCATCAGCTCAACAGGTATCTCAGGGAGCAACCGAACAGGCCGCCTCTATTGAAGAAGTATCTTCCTCTATTGAACAAATGAGTTCAAACATAAGCCAGAATACTGACAATGCACAACAAACCGAGAAGATAGCTCTGCAAGCAACAGAAGATATCAAAACAGGCAATGAATCGGTACGCAATACGGTCGCATCCATGAAGATCATTGCTGAAAAGATTTCCATTGTAGGTGAGATTGCCCGTCAGACTAATCTGTTGGCCCTGAATGCAGCGGTAGAAGCGGCCCGTGCCGGTGAACATGGAAAAGGATTTGCCGTTGTGGCAGCAGAGGTTCGTAAACTAGCAGAAAGAAGCCAGACAGCAGCCTTGGAAATTGACGGACTGTCTAAATCCAGTGTGCTAACAGCAGACAAATCAGGCAAAATACTGGAGCAGATGGTCCCTAATATTCAGAAAACATCGCATCTGGTGCAGGAGATATCGGCTGCAAGCCTGGAACAGAATTCAGGAACAGAACAAATAAGTCTGGCTATACAACAACTGAATCAAGTTATTCAGCAAAATGCAGCAGCTTCTGAAGAGATGGCAACCAGTTCTGAAGAGTTATCCGCTCAGGCAGAACAACTGAAAGATGTTATCTCTTTCTTTAAACTGGAAAAATTTGCTTATCAGAAACTTCAAAAAATGGCAGAACAGGCGTCCAAAAAGAAAAATACGATTGATCTGAGTGAATATACAGTAGGTGCGTAACTATCTACTATATGAGTTATCCCAAGTTTAGGATATGAGTAAAACCCAAGCTTATACTTTTGCAAAGAGTGTAGGCTTGGGTTAGTTTTGAGGAAGCTACCGTCCTGAGTTTGTTTATTGTGGTTTTCATCACTCTACTTGTAGCTTCTTCATTTTTTGCTTGCCAAAGAACAGAATACCTCCAGCGATGCTTCCACCCGCAAGATCAAAAGCTAACCATTGTCGTGTCCCATAACTTTTTCAGGAAATAAAGGTTTTAGGGAAAGATCTCTTTTTTAGCTTTTCAATCCCCTTTTTGTCCTCCTGAAAGGAACTCGTGACAAGACCGGCGGCCTTTGGATTTGGAGATTATTTTTTCTCTCAAAAACCGAACGCAACTCTATTTGTCACGAGATCCTTTCAGGAGGACAGGGATAGTGTTATTTCTTTAGTTACAAAACGCTTTTCCAGAAAAGATATGGGACAGGATAAGGGTCACCAAAAAAGTATTACTTAAAACGACAGCATACCATTGGATTCTTTTTTTAGAAACCTTTCCAGCACACCCGAAGCTGCTACGAACAAACTATCCGCGCCCCAAGTCCAGTCTTGGCCATCGGTAGTGGAAATCTGCGCACCAGCTTCTCTAGCAATCAGAATACCGGGCAGACAATTGTAGGTATCCAACCCTTCCTGACAAAACACATCAATACGTCCGGCTCCCAACCAGGCTAGCTGCAAACCATGTGGACCATAGTTACGTACCGTACCAAACTGGTCTAATAGCTCTTCTACGGATGCCCCTATTCGGTGATTCAGCCCTGCTACACTTTTTGAAAGAGCAGGATGTTCAAATACACTCAGCATCAACCATAGTTCGCTTTTCGCTTTCACTTGTAAAGGCTTGCCATTCAGATAGGCTCCTTCACCTTCTTTGGCCCAGTACATCTCCTGTTGCATAGGATCATAAATCACAGCAAGGTACGGACGCCCCTCTCTCACCAGTACCAGATTGATGGTCCAGCCCGGAAGGTGTCGCATATATTGTACAGCCCCATCCATCGAATCGCACAACCAAAACTCAGGCAAATCCAATGGCTGCTTTTGTTGTTCGAAGTCAAATTCACTATCCTCTGCCCATGGAATCTCCGGATACATTGGGTTCAGGGCATCCTGCAACATCACCAGACATTTTTTATCAATTTCCAGGAATTGAGACATCAGATCATCCTGGCCTTGTGGGATATTATTCTGTTTAAATGCTTTCAAAAAGGTGTCACCTGTATGACGGATGCTTTCCAAAATAAAGGGCACATCGATTTCCTGCATAGCGTTACGTTCAGTTTTCATGGAATTACAATTGAAAAATGTGAGAATAAATAAAATTATCGTGAATAGGTAAGTGCTACATACTTGTGTAGGAGTGTAGGGTTTTCTGCCTGGCGCAGCAGAAAATCAGCCACATCAGCTCGGGAAATACTACTGACCTTCATTCCTTTGTAAAGTTCAGGTACCACCTGATATTGCCCTGTCCAGGAGCGGTTGGTGAGCAGACCCGGCCGTACAATCTCCCAGCGAAGTGAGCTGTCTGCCAGCATCTTTTCAAATCGGGTTTTGTCTTCATATTCCTTTTTGAGTATCGTATTCATCACCAGTTTTACCCACAAAGGATTATACGGATGACTCTCCCCTGCTCCAAATCCCGTAATAGCCAGGAAAGGCACACGGGTGTGTAATTCAGTGGCAGCGGCAATCAGTGCCTGGCCTGTATCCGAAAAGAGAGAAGGTTGTTTGTCAGAACTCTTTCCAATGGTGACAATCACTGCATCTGCCTTGCTAATAGCTCGTTTTACATCAGTAACCGAAGTAGCACTCCCACTAATCGCTGACAATGCAGTGTGTGCAGGCAATGATTGCGTTCGCCTGGATAATGTAGTAACCTGATAGCTCTTATTCAGAGCCTGTTTCACTACCAGTAGCCCGATACCGGAGGAAGCGCCTATAACTGTAATGTTCATATTCTTTGCCTATGCTCTTTGTTTTTGACATAGCAAAGGAATAGGGAAAAGACAGGATATTATAGCTGTAAAAGAGGGAAGAATAGTTCTAATCGCGGAATTGCTGGCGAAACTCCAGTGGCGTCAGATCTGTGGCTTTTTTAAATAGCTTTGAAAAATAAACCGGATTGTCATAGCCGACTTCATAGCCAATCTCTTTTACACTCAGATTAGTAAAGTACAACAATCGTTTGGCTTCAAGAATGGATGTTTGTTGTATGCGTACCGATACCGGATACCCACTGATATCTTTGACAGTATCATTCAGATGTGAAACAGATACTGACAACGCCTGTGCATACTGGGATGGTTGCTTCCAGGTTTTATAATAACGTAATAGCAATTGGCTGAAATCCCGTTCAATAATAGACGGACGGCTTTCTTTGGATTTATTACCAACCGGCATCTGAGAGAACTTTCCAGCCAGCAGACTCAGGATGGCGGCCAGCAGTTCATGCATAGTTCTTCCTGTATAGGTAGTAGGTACTTCAGATTGGAGTTGGTGCATCAGACTTGCAATGGTAATTACCTGAGCCTGTAATGTGTCAGTTTGTGTAAAAAGCAGAGGTTTGGCAAAGCCTGTTTGTAATACACGCTGAAACTCCTCCTGAATCAGCGAAGGATCAAAGTGAATAGCCCATCCCTGAGGATCTTTCAGTTCAACTATATGATGCACCTGCTCTGGAAAAACCAGCAACATAGAAGGTTGATTTATCAGCACCTCTTCAAAATCAAGCATCATCTTTAGCGATCCGCCCAGAGCAATAATCAACATATAATGCCTGTCACGGTGAGGCTTGAAGATATCATGCCCTCCTTCCGGTTCATCATTCCCGATATGTATCACAAACACTCCTGCCTTTGCCAGTGGAGTAAGATCAAACTGTTTGATGGGTTGTCCTGAATGATGCAAAACGAATGACGTAGTTTAATCCAGTTGTTAGATAAGAAACACAAAAAAAGGCATTTTACATTCATCTAAAACAACAAAGCAGCAAAGTTAAATTTTATGCTCTTCTATGAGCACACAAAAGTATGCATACCACTGCCTGATTTTGTTTAGATCAGCCAAAAGGTGGTTTATTTTTCCAGGATAAAGCAATACTAAAAAAGACAAAGATATACTTTAGACAATTTACTGAGTATGTGAACCTTTCTACAGAGTCTATTCCTTTTCAATTTGTACACTACACAATATTTTTTGTAACATTCCCAATATTTTCAAAAATAGTCTGCAAATAAATGTACTTTCCTCATGTGTTTTACGTATTTTACTCTAGTTGAGTAGCTGCCAATAGAATTTTTTCTATAAGTATAAAAAAAACATAAATCAAAGTTGGGCATAAGCTTTCTTCTCTATCTCTGCCATTTTTTATAACACTAAGCAATAGGACCTTATGAAACACACACACAGTTCTCCTCCGGATACGGTACTTATCTCTGACTGGCAACAGGGAGATGAGAAGGCATTCGATAAATTGTATTATCGATACCATCCACGTTTATTCCGGCTAGCCTTTAAAATAACCAAATCTCAAGCACTAACTGAAGAGATTGTTCACGATGTGTTTATGAAGGTTTGGCAGAATAAAGATAAGATTGACCCGCAACGATCGTTTCAAGCGTATATTTTTACCATCATTAAAAATGAAATCTTCCGTTATCTGCGCAAACAAACCAACGCACCGGTTACCGTCAACTTTTCATTTGAAGGACAAACTCCCAATGCCAATCCAACAGAGCAGGAGTTAAACTTCACGGATTATCTCCAGCTATATCAATGTGCACTGAATGCCCTTCCTGAACGAAAAAAAGAAATTTTTCTATTACACCGTCAGGAAGAACTATCGTATCGTGAAATCGCCAGCCAGTTACAGGTTTCCATAAAAACGGTCGAATTCCATATGAATGACTGTCTGAAATGGTTCCGCAAGAATTTACGCGTACACACAGATCTTGTTTTCCTTTTTCTTTCGGTCTCTTACATTTTTTAAAAAGTACTAACTGCTACCACCACTATAAAAGATATCTAACCCATATCTTACTCTTAAAAACTTTATTTTAAAACCAATTTCATTGCCTTTTATACTATAGTCAGTCTATTAAACAACCACCACTCTCTTACTACACCCGTTCTAGCGATTGATAACAAGTTTCTTTTGTGTATGCTTACCATTAGTTTCGACCTTCACCACATATAATCCAGAAGCTAACGAAGTTTCCTGATTCAGCACCAGCAATTTTTCTGATCCAATCTGAATAAAGTTAGTTGTATGCTTCTCAATCAAGACTCCCTGCAGCGTATAGACTTCTAAAGTAGCTGGCAAATTTTCAGCAGATTCAAATTCTACGATAACACCACTATTGGATGGGTTAGGAAATACCTTTACCGTTATTTCAGTAGCAGAGGGATTCCCGACTCCAGGATTTGTAATCAATGGAATCACTTCAATAGCCGAGATCATAGCCCGGCTGATGGTACTGGTAAATACCAGATCCAGCACACCATCTTCTACTGTTACGATATAGGTATTGGTCAGAGCTTTATTAGCCCCTCCTGCTGATACAAACACATCCAGGTCAGTGACTTCCGGATCACCCTCTTCCAGGTTAATAGAAAACTTACGCTGATTGGCTGATGTATAGTATATTTCTGCAAAATGCAGTACCACCTGATAATTACCGTTGGCTACCGGTATAGTATAGGCAAAGGTATCTCCGCTTCGAAAGGTACGGTACAGCTCATCATTGGTTGTGTTCGCAATCTGGGTAGTACCAGGAAAACGCGATTCACTACTATCCGTAAAGTATTGATCAGCACTAAATACGGTTCCACCAACCTTTATTTCCGGTCCCCCACAATTAATACGTACTGTCGACAAAGATGGATCGGAGACCGTAGGTACAACTTCAATAGCAGAAATCAGTCCCCGGCTAATGCTGCTACTTAACTCCAGATCCAGCGTGCCATCATTCACCGTTATCAGATATGTATTGACAAGGGCTTTGTTGGCACCTCCTGCTGATACAAACACATCCAGATTAGCTATCTCTGTATCACCGCCTTCCAGATTAATAGAAAATCTGCGTTGATTGGCTGATGTATAATACACTTCAGCAAAGTGAAGGATCACCTGATAGTTGCCATTGGTTACCGGAATATTGTATGAAAAATTATCTCCACTCCGAAAGGTGCGATACAGCTCGTCGCTGGTAGTACCTTCAATAGCTGCATCCGGAAAATAATGTTCATCACTGCTATTAGTAGTATATCGATCCGAAACAAAGGTAAGACCTGCTGCGGTGTTGAGTTCTGTACCTCCGCAATTGATTCGAATAGGAGGATATACGATGGATAGTGTCACTTCCTCTTCATCCCATAGTGGAAGGGATGCATTATCTGTTACCCGAATGGTAAGTGTTACTACTCCGGTACTATCTGGTGTATACCGAAATATCCCACTGACAGGATCGATACTTGCTCCTTCCGGTCCGTTCTCCAGACTATAGGTAAGCGATTGTTCACTGTCTGCATCTGAGGCGGTGGCTGTAAAAGAAACCGTCTGTCCAACAATGACTGATTGGTTACCGATTGGATTTAATCTGGGTGCCTGATTGGCTTCTCTATCAAAAGCGTAAGATGTGATTGTTCCCAGAACATATAACAATCCTATGTTTAATTTATATGTATGTATTAGTGATTTCATAGAAGTATAGGTTGTAATTGGTTTATCATTTATTCTTTCATAATCTCCTGGCGTTATTCATCTTATGTTTTTTTATAGTCCATAACATCACTCTTCTTCTAGCTTTTGCATTTTTTGCTGGCTTATCAATTCTAATCATCACTCTTCCTGGCTTCTCACTTTTCTTTTGCTTGTCCAAAAGAAAAGTGACAAAAGAAAAAGACACTTTTTCCCGATCCTTCTACCCACAAGGCCAAAGGCCAACCTCGCGGGAAAAAGATTTCCTACGCACCTACACTACCACACACGATTAAAGTCAACTTTGCTCTCTTTGTACCAATATATACCATCCTTTCCTTCTGAAAGAAACTTCCCGCCACGGCGGGACAGGTGTGACAAATAGGGGCTTGTTTAGTTTTTGGTCAGATAGGATACCTCTGATTCTTTTTATCCGCCCACTCATATAATATACTACCTTAAATACAGCCTCTACCCTAGTCATACAGGCTGATTTATTTTTTAACAGGTATGTTTTTAACTCTTCATGAAAAAAAATAGACATACCGGCTAGGGTAGGCTTTGAAATCGGGGTATATACCATTACAGGGTGGACAACCTATTTTTTTAACTATGTGCAATCAGACCAAACCTATAAACCTATGGCAAGAGTAGATGAGAAACAGTATCAGGCATTACTTCGCGCATTACGTAAACTCCAATGGGCAGTAGATTGTCATGAACAGTTGTTTGACGACAAAGATGACTCTGTAACAAACCTGAAACAGATGGAAGAAGATCTGCTGCGTTTTCAACAGGAGTATCAGGATAAGGAACAAGCTTTGCGACAGGCTCAGCAGGAATTTGCAGTAGGAATTAAACAAATCAGACTTCAGATGATACAACAGGCCTATCAGATCCGGAAAGTATTAGTCAGCATGTCTGTTTCCCCGAGTACATTAGGTATTCCGAAAGGTTTATCTCAAAATATAGATTTAGAATTAGTAAAAGAGAAAAGTGCCTAGTCAGGTGCTTTTCTCCTTCTTATAAGCTCTATGTATATCCACTATACATCCAGAGATACACGCAAACGACAGTAAAAAAGATAGTTTATTACGTTAGTATTTTGAGTATCTGATAGTATTTGCTCAAATAAATTTTTATTTTTATACCCTATTTTCAGTCTTAACACCATTTTCTGAAACGCAGAGCCATACAAAAGACTATTTTCAAGAAAAACCTGTAATGGGTATACTTATCTCCAGACCAACAGGATAAACTGGTATAAAAAGCAAATAGGACATCCATTGGATACTCAGATTACAAAAGAATTAGTAGAAAAATACCTGCAAGGCAACTGTACCCCACAAGAAAAGGCACAAGTGGAAACATATATCCAAAAAGGAGGAAATCTCTCCGTATTTGAAACTGCACTGGAAGATGAGTGGACCAACATGGATGACCAACCTTCTGCAGATATAGATACAGAGGATTCTCTGCAGAAATTCAAGGCTAAACGTCAGCAACTTGATATGGTCAGTGATACGGCCAAACAAGTAATTCATTTTTATCTGAACAGATATAAGCGGTTATTAATCACCGCTCTGTTTTTGATTATACTATCTGTTTTCTTTCTAGGTTATATATAATACTAGTCAAATGACAATTCTGGGACTAAGCTACCCTTAGTAATCTGCACTCCTTCCTGTATTCCGGCCTTACATCCGCTCTGTTGTTTATAGTCCAGGCAATTTTCCGTATTTTGTCAGAATAAATAGTTGTACCGTTACAGCGAAATAAGTCTCGCTGTAATTCCTGCTATATACAGGTACAACCAGGGTTTACATCTTTAAAAACAAGCAACATGCAGGATATTAGCAGGCAATTTTTACTCAAATTCAATAAGTTTAGTTCAGATGAGATTAACCTGATTCTGGACAACACATCCATAGAGAGATTCAGGAAAGGGCAATTTGTTGTACAGGCAGGAAGCATCTGTAAGAAATGCTACTTTGTGCTACAAGGATGTCTCCGCCAATTCAGAATCATTGACGGAGTAGAAAAGACATCGGATTTCTTTCTGGAGAAAGAACCTGTTGTTTTGTATTCCAGCTATATGGATCGCAAACCTGCAGAGAGTAGCGTACAATGTCTGGAAGATTGCATTTTACTTAGTGGCACAAAAGAACAGGAAATTACCATGCACAAAACCAATCCCTCTCTTGAACATCTGATATATACTTTATTGTCTGATGATTACCAAAAGGCCGAAAGTTATATCACCCTCCTTACCTGTTTCAATCCGGAACAAAGATACCTGGCTTTATTGGAAACAAGACCCGAAATTTTAAACAGAGTGCCTCTTGTTTACATAGCCTCTTATATAGGAGTAACTCCAGAGTCTCTGAGCCGAATCAGAAAAAGAATTATGTTCCATACAGATAAGCCGTAAAATCATTGCCTTTGCAATCTCCGATAGGCCGTTAAAACTGCACTACCGATTATGATTTCACCTATAGTTACCAAAACCAAACCTTGATCAGGTATACCATCAATCAACATACCATATACTCTGGATAAGCCGTAACACAGATAAAACAAGGCAGCAATAAATAGAGCCTTAGCGCTTAAAGACGGCATAAATGCCCCTAAAATCATAACTACTCCTGCAGCTAACAGAGTACCTCCTGATCCACGGATCTCGCTTAACAAACTACTATTGCCTGCTATATCTATCCCAGTAGAAGCTTCAAAAGCAACAGGGAAAATCAACTGGCCAATGCCAACGGCAACTCCAATAATGCCCGCAAAAAATAACAGGGCTTTTACATAAAGTGATTGTTTCATAGTACATGGCGTTAAATTGTTAGAAACACTTTTTTAGTAATACTCCAAAGGTAGATAAGCCGGATACTAGAGTTCCTTGACTTAAGATAAGAAATCAGGCAGTCTTACATTACGTAGAAAAGTTAATTTGGCGGAAGGGCAGAAGAATGAAAAATAAAATACAAGTAACATGTAAGAATTAAACAAGTCAAAAATACAGTCATCTACCAGTAGGCCCACATTTTCTTGGCCTCCTATAGCAATCTGGTAATAAATAGTACCGCTAGCAGGTAAAAAACAACTATTTCATCTTGTTAGAGCTTAAAATTCAGTCATATCCCCTCCTGGTTAACACCCTTTCAACGCGTACCTTTTGCACAACAATTGCGGCATCTTTTACCCCTCACAAAACGTATCTATTCATGCAAGCGCTTGTAAGAATTATCACCCTCTAACAGATAGAATTCCGCCCGAAACCGGATTCTGATTTTAATTAACCCTAGTTAGCCTCGTGCAGGAGATTTGAATGATGAAAAAAATAATTCTGAGTATTTTAATTCTTTCCAGTGCGTATATCCAGTCAAATGCCCAGTTAATCAATTACCCAAGCAGTTTAGACAGCACTCATATTCAACAATATGATGGATACACTATTGCCAATACAGGCGGTTTTTTCAATGTGAAACAGTATGGAGCCAAAGGTGATGGAGTCACAGACGACACGAAGGCCATTCAGGCAGCCCTGGACGCCAATCGAAAAGGTGTAGACACCGGCGGAGAATCGGCCTACTTCTATGCCCGTCCCAAAACCCTATACTTTCCGCGTGGTACTTACCTTGTCTCCAACACATTAACCTGGATTGGACAAGCGATGATGATTATGGGTCAGGGAAAGGGACAAACAATTATTAAGCTGAAAAACAGTACGTCCGGATTCACCAATGCCAGTATACCTAAAGCCATACTTTCTTCACCAGATGGTATTTATCAGTTTCATAATTACATCCGGGATCTGACAGTCAGTGTGGGATCTGGCAATGCAGGTGCCATAGGTATTGACTTTATAGCCAATAACAGTGGGGGTATAGTCAATGTAGAGGTTCGATCTGAGGATCGGTCCGGGAAAGCAGGCATCAGTATGCGACGTGCCTATCCTGGCCCCTGTATGCTAAAGAAAGTGGCAATTACTGGCTTTGATTATGGCATTCAGGCATGCAGAGCAGAATATAGTATCACTTTCGAGGACATTTCGCTTACCAATCAAAAGGTTACAGGCATAGAGAATGATGGTAATATTCTACTTATCCGCAAACTAACCAGTACAAACTCAGTACCTGCGGTACGTAATCTTAACCAATATGGTATGATTACTCTTCTGGAAGCAACTCTTTCAGGTGGTAGTAGTAGTGTAAGTGCGATTGATAATGTAGATGGAAGTCTTTTTGTCAGAACGGTTACAGCAACGGGTTATCGTACAGCCATTAGCAACAAAGGCACATTGGTTAGTGGGCTTACGCTACAGGGATATGTAAATGGTACAGTATCCAATCTGTATGCGAATGGTACACGGGCTTTAAATATTCCAGTGGAAGAAACACCTGACTACGATGAGGGAGACATCACCCAATGGGTCCAGCTTTCCTCGCCAGGCTGGTATGGAGATAACACCAACTGGCAAAATACAATCAACTCAGGTAAGTCGGTGATTTATCTCAAAACAGGTACCTACCAGGCGAATAACCGAACCTATAACATACCCGTAAGTGTACGAAAATTTATGGGCTTTGGAGCTGTGGTGAATGGTGGGGATCAGTTTGCGATGAAGCTGGTAGTCAAAGATGGCAATGAAAATAGTCCGCCTCTTATCATCGAGCATTTTGGCTTCGGTATTTCGATAGAACATTTGTGCAAGCGTCCTATTGTGATCAAACACTGTAAAATACGGAGTTACACCAGTTCGGCACAGGCCGGAAAACTATATCTGCAGGATGTGGAGTCTGTCAATCTGATTACGTTGTATCCTCAGCAGAAAGTATGGGCACGACAATTCAACAGTGAAATTCTACCCGGACAAATCTGGAACAAAGGAGCTACGTTATGGATATTAGGTATGAAGACCGAACAGAGAGGGTATGTGATCAAAACAACCGATTGTGGCAAAACAGAATTACTGGGAGGGTTGATCTATCCAGCCAAAAGTATGACAACATCTGATCCGCCTGCTTTTATCTGTGAAAATGCACAACATTCGCTTGTATTTGGAGCCAGCTCCTACACTACAGGGATGATGCATCCGGTATTGATTCGGGAAGTACAAAATGGTATAACCAAAGAGCTCAAATACAATGGTGCCATACGCTTTATGATGCCCTTGCATGTAGGTATCAATGGTGCCTGCTCCGGAGGTTCTTCGGCCAGAGTGATAGCAGATACTCTTCAGAGAGAGACAATCTCTATATGGCCTGTTCCTACAGATCAGGCAATTGAACTGGAATGGCCAGAGCAGGAAGCGGAAACAGTAACTATACAGGTGGTCTCCTTACAGGGGTCGGTTGTCTATGAAAAAACTGTATCCCATACTACCCACCACCAGTTAGCCACCAATCAACTGATGAATGGGCTTTATATTGTTAAAATACTAGTGGGTCAAAAGGTCTTTACAGAGAAGATGATAGTTGTACATTAGAGTTAAATAAAGAATTACTGACGCAGATATCCACTGAATGTTGTCAATTTAAGGATTCTTTTATCCTTACCTTTATTGTCCTCCTGAAAGGACCTCGTGGCAAGACCGGCGGCCTGTGGATTTGGAAATAATTCTTTTCTCCAAAACCAAATGAGGCACTATTTGTCACGAGGTCCTTTCAGGAGGACAGGAAGGAATTTTTTAAACCCATTCTTCTTGAGTTGACAGCATTGGATACCAACCTATGCTAGTATTTTTCACAAAGCAAACTCATTTTTCTCCTGTTGTTATATACAGTGGCACAGCAGTACCTGCGCCTCTGTTGCTGAATTGTTTTTTATCAATGCTAATACTCCTCCGACTACTTTTATTTCCATTGCTTACCATAGAAGTATAGCTAGCAGCAGGATTGTAGGCATTGACCACATAGGTTAATTTTAGCTTTGCCTTATTGGATATAAATGCAGGGAGGTCTCTGTTCTGAATGTTTTTTACAGGATACAAAAAACCACCTAATACTTCCACAGAGCCCTGATCGGATTCCAAAACTGTACGTGGACCTTCTGTTTTTAAGCCTAATATCCATAAAGATCCTCCTTTCTGTGTAATAATAGGCTTACCTAATGGGACAAAATGTGCTTCCGGATTTAGCTGGCGAGCCCATACATGTTGTGCATAGGCAAAGTTCCAGGGCATAATTGTCGCTACATTTTCCAGAAATAAGTCCCCTGCTCCTTTTGTATTCTGATAAAAATACTTTCCTCTGGCATACACATCATTGTCTATTTCCTTAACCACCAACACCTGCGAAGAAGCATGTTCAATAAATACTCCACCCCAGAAAGGAGATTTGCGTTCATCACTCAAATTAAACCGCTCAAAGTATATGGTATCATGCTTGCCTTGTTCAAACCGAAATACAGGTGCTATCTGTGTAGAGTCACTAAAATCGTTCTTACCCCCAATATCTATTCCCGACTGCATTCCTATCAGTTGTCGAACATTGCCCTTGATGACAAGTGTTTTGGAAATAACATACCGGAATTTGCCTTTTGGAAAAAAGATGACTTCTTTACCAGAATTAAGCGCTTCCTGAATAGCCTGAGTGTCATCTCCATTCGGGTCATCGGCAGAGGCTCCAAAGTCGGTTACACTAGCCCATTGGGTAAGGTCGTTCTGATGAAATTGGGGTGTTTCTTTAATGGATAACGAAAAAGTTTCAGGTTTGTCTGCCCGGTTACCAGAGGCAGAGCCATTTACGGATGTACTGACAAACTCTTTGATTGCTGAACCTTTGGCACCTTTGGCGACGGAACCCTGATTTTCCATAGTACGCTGATAGCCCTTAACTGCTACATTCCGTATATAAAGATTACCTGCCTGGGTGTTTGTATCACTCTCATTCACAATAGCACTGATTGTTGCAGGTTCGCCATTTTTAACAAATTCCGCATCCAAAAGTGTAATCAAACCATAATTATCAGGCCGTTTAGCACTCTTAAGATCTTTCCGACGTGCATTCAGAATAACAGGAACCGCATTTTTGTTTTCGCTTCGGATTTTTCTTAGCGAAAGGACATTACTCGTATTTCGGATAGAAGCTTTTTTCTGATCTTTTAAGGTAATGTATTCGTATGTCTGGCTATATTCTGAGCCATACACATCAATGCCATAATCAAAGCCTCGAATAGTTACATTCTTAAATAGACAGGGCCCTGCACCCTGGCGTTTGAGAAGAATACCTGCTACTCCCTCACCATCCCCAGACACAATAGTGACATTTCGCAGACCTGCCAGATTAGTCCCTACGAAATCCAATGCTACAGCTCCCGGATTTCCATTACCGGTATGTATGGTCAGATCATAGATCAGGTTATTAAAAGCATTGATGCCTCCTCCGTTTTTGCTCTCTTTGTTATTAACTTTATTGGAACCTGTAGCCAGACAAGCTTTGGGAGTTTCCGGATTTGAAAATTCAGGCAAATGGTCTTTTAATCGAATGATAGTTTCCTTCTGACTTTGTCCCTGTATCGTTAGCCGGGCTCTCCACAAGCTATCTTGTTCTACAATATGCACCCATTTGATAGGTTGGGTAACCAGATAGGTACCTTTGGGAAAATAGAGTGTTCTGTCTTTGCCTATATTCTCGCTGATGGCTTGCTGAATGGCTTGAGTATCATCGGTAGAGCCGTCTCCTTTGGCGCCATACTTTTCCCTGACATTGATGACAGCTGTTGCCGGAAAGTGTTTTTCTCCACTGGGATAGGCTTGGCCTGCACTGATTTCAGGTTGTAGGCTTAGCAGCAATCCGATAAGTATATAAATATAGCTGGTTGTCATATATACTGATTTTTAGCTGGTTGTAGTAGTTTATGGATCCTTCTGCACTTCTGTATAATGTCTTTCATTAATCTTACCTTAACCTCTTCATTTTTTGCTTGCTTGAATTCAAAGTTGGCTTATAGCCCAGAACATATCTCTTCCTATGGCCTGTTACTTTTTTGCTTGTCCAAAAAAGTAACCCAAAAAGGACAAAAAACTCCAAAGCTTCGTCCCACAGAGCCAACGCTAGGCCCGCGGAATTTTTATCCCTACGCACCTACACCACCACTCACGATTGAAGTCATTGTTGCTCTCTTTGTACCAATTAAAAACCTTTCTCTTTCCCTGTCCTGATCTTTACCCTTTTGGTCGTTCTGAAATGAAAGCTCTCCTCTTCCTTCCTTCAAAACCACCTCCCTCTCTCTGTCCTCCTGAAAGGATCTCGTGACAAGACCGCGGCCTGTGGATCTGGAAATAATTTTTCTCTCTCATAAAACAAACGAGGCTCTATTTGTCACGAGATCCTTTCAGGAGGACAGAGAGAGGAGGGAATAGAGAAAGCGGCGATCCTTTCAGGATGGCCAAAAAGGAATTATACCTTAGTTAAATCTACCCGAAAGTCATTAAGCGGATTTAGCTTTGCTGGCTCCGGATACGAGTTCTTTTCCAACAACGGGTTTAACCGATTCCAGTATTGGTTTGACTGACTTCTCTTTCTTAAACTGACGTTTGTATCCTACTACAGTCTCAATGGTTTCTTCCATAGCTTTCAGGTGTTTTTGTAGAGAGAAAGATTGCAGATAGCGTTCACGTCCTTTTTTACCCATGCTTTTTTGTAATGCAGGATCTGACATCAACAACAGTAGTTTCTCTGCAATCAATTGAGGTTGTTGAATCTGCACCAGAAAGCCAGTGTCTCCTTCCACTACGATATCAGGTATACCTCTCCAGAGAGTAGAAACAACCGGTAATTCAAACATCATGGCCTCTACCACAACATTTCCGAAGGATTCTGATTCGAAGTAGGATGGAAAGCAGAAGATATCAGCTTTCACAAACTCCTGCCACTTTTCATCACCTGTCTTTGTGCCCACAAACTGCACATGATCCTGAAGATTGTATTCCTGAACTTTTGCCATCACCTCGTTCTCATACTCGTTAGAGACAAACTCGCCAACCAGTGAAATACTGAAATTATGAACTATGTTCTTCAGTAGACGAGCTGCTTCAATCAGCACGGTTACTCCTTTGTCTTCACGCAAAACTCCCACAAACAGGATGTTAGTCTGCTCCTTTTGTGCTCGTACCAGAGGCAGGTATGGAGTGGCAGCATCTTCCAGGCCATTGTGGATGATATATACGCGATCAGAGTTAAAGTACTTTCCATCAGCCGGATTTAATGCCGAGAGCTGAATAGATGCATCCGGGGAACCATAAGCCCACTTTGCCAGTTTTTTAAAGAGTCCAGGCTGCTGTTCCAAGTAATCAGAAATACCAGCAGCCCGAAAGTGATAGATAACCTTTTTGAAGAACATACGAGTAATTCCCAGCAAAATAATATCCCGCATAATAGGTGTCCGGTTAGGACCTGCCGGGGGATAATACAATGTATCCACATTCTTACTAAAGCGTAGTTTCAATACCTTTCCAATCACTTCAAACAAGTGAAATATCTTCTTAAATCTGAAATTACCCACGGATTTAAACGAATCCGAGAAAGACATGCGCACATGATAAATTTTGATTCTGTCAAACTCTGCATCTACCAACCGCTTGATCATCATGGCTTGTCCCATATACGGTGGAGGGGTCTGCCCTACCACTAAAATTTTCACAGGTTTTTCGTTCATTTGCATGGTATTTAACTGAAGCTGTATAGGGTATTTTTTAAAACAGCGAAATACCCTATACAGCCTCTAATAAAAGAAAGAGTTACTGATACAAAGGCACCGGATTCTGTTCAGTATATTTATCCAGAAGCACCTGTGCAATCTGATTAATAATAGCCTTTACAGACTGTTGTTTGGTTGTTATAATAATCATCAGTTCTTCACCTGTCAGTTTATCAGGATCTGTAATATCCAGAGCCAGAACAGGCAGATTATGCATCTTGGCTTCTACCATCGTAAAGCTTCCCCTTCCATGCATATCCATACTCACAAACAAATCATGTGAGGCATAATAAGAGGATAGATCGCGACGTGGCTTAGCTCCTAAAAACGATACTTTTAATTTGTATTTTTCTGCATATTGTTGAAATACGGCCCTGTCAGGACCTTCTCCGATAATGGTGAATTCATAATTTATTTTTCCTTCCAGCTGTCTCAGTGCTTTCAGAATAAACATAATACCTTTCCACTCGAGCAGCCGGCCTACAAATAGTAACTTAAGCACTCCTCCTTCTTTTGCTTTATAAGCAGAAAAGTCAACCTGAAAATCATTTTTATTGACTACATAGTAGTCAGGTTGCAGGTATGCTTTCTTTCTTACAAAAGGTGGCAGAATGTTTCGGGTAGCAGTGGTAGCAACTCCTATTTTCTGCGCCTTGTATAATGCACTCAACACAAACGGATCAACAAAGGATGTATGCTGGAGAACCAGCCTTAGCACCTCTTGTACGCGTCCCTTCCAACTGAATACAGACAAAAAACGAATGGGTACAATTTCTCCACTAGCAATTGGCCCCCAGGTAAAGTATGGAGAAAAGTACCATAACAACGATGGAAACCGATAAGAACCTACACTTGCCCGATGTGCATGCTGAAACTGGTTTCGGGAGTATCTTTTGAGTAAAAAGAAAAACAAAATAAGCTCCCAGATATAAGGAACTACTTGTTTACCTACTGACGTTTTCTTGAATCCGTTAACTGCTACCGGCAAATCAAAAAAAATGAAAGTAGTATTGCTGATTCCTTTTTCCCTGAATACTTTCTCCGCTTTTTCCCGGTTGAAAGGACGGGTTACAACAATAAGATCAGAACATTTTGCCGCTAACTGTAGCAGCTCCTGCCAGCCTGTTTCAAACTCACTACCACGGTCTGGCTCACAGTGGTAGGATGACATAATGGTTTTCATACCCATAGCCTGTAAAAAATATAAAAAGAACAGAAACTGCTTCATGAATACAATCTTATGTCTATACTGAAGGGATTATGAAAAATCTATTATTTCATGTCCAGTCAGCTTATTCAATTGTATAGGTTGTCCTATACAGATTACATTACTCTGCTCCATATCTTTGACTCTATTTTCTCAGATATGTTATCATTCTTCTGTTTATAGGTTGTTCCTGGTTTAGTTTAAATTGATAGATGATTTATTATTCCAAATACGGTGGTTTATTATTCTTCCTAAATTTGTTCTAATCCCTTTCATTTCTCTTTATACATCTTGTTACGTTTTTCGCTTGCCCAAAAATAGAGGCACCAAATGAGAGTTTGGTGAGCCAGATTTGTGTGTGCAAAAAAGGGCACTTTTTCCCGATCCTTCCGCCCGCAAGGCCAAAGGCCAACCTCGCGGGAAAAAGATTGCCAACGCACCTACACTTCCGCACACGATTGAAGTTTCCATGGCTCTCTTTGTATCGATTAAAACCTTTCTCATACCCTATCCTTCTACTCAACCCCTTTTTGTCCTCCTGAAAGGATCTCGTGACAAGACCGGCGGTGTTTCCAACCGGAGATATTTTCTCTCAGAAAGTAAACACAACTCTATTTGTCACAAGTTTCTTTCAGAAGGACAGGGAGAGAAAGCCTGTCGCCTGAACAATACTGTCTTCGCCTGAATAACAAAGTAACGTCTGTGTCCAAATAAGGTGTTCGTTTCAGAAGGACAGAGAATATTGCTTTATCAAAGAGTACTCTCTGAGTACCCCTTCTAAACTGATACTAATTCTTCCTGTACTAGTTCTTTCTGTACTAATTCTTCCTGTGGCTTTTGTTTGGCTTCGGTTAGTAGTTGGCTGTATAAAACTTTGAATAGCATCATGCCAGGCAATAAGGCCTGTACGGTTTCCAGGTAGTTTTCGAATGTTGAGATAAAAACCAGCATGATCAGTAATACTCCCATAGCAAAAGCCAGATAGGTGTTGACCTTATTTTTCCGCTCTTTAAAAAACACAAAGAGCAAACGGATCTTCATAAAAAAGTACAGGATACATCCCAGAAAAAGGCCTAGTCCCACAAATCCAAACTCAGCAAACAGAGAAAGTATGGAAAAGAATGGTCTGTGCATGGTTGAGTTTCCGTACCGATCGGACCCATGAGTATACTCTAACCATGTATGCTGAAATAGTTTCCGGAAAGGCTCAGATACTTCGTTGGGCAGGAAATTCATTTTTGAACCATAGTAATTGCCCGAGCTAATCAAACCGGCCCTACTTGAATACTGGCCTGGTCCCAATCCGATCAGTGACACCAGCGGATATTGCTCTGGTAGCTTATCAAAAGCATTATCCATCGCTTCGAACTTGGGAGAATCCCGATCCTGATAGATTTGAAAAAACACAGCGGTTGTTTTTGAAATACCCGGAAAGAAAAACTCCAGCGGAAGCAGCATCAGCAAGGCCATAGCCACACCACCTATAATCTTGGACAAGTCACTGAAAATAAGATTTTTCCGATAGAACAGAATGGTAAACAATAACGCCCATACCAGACTCACAAACACATGCAACACTCCAGCCAGCATGATTGACAACAAGCCTACCAGTACGACATAATAATATTTGCGTTGCTGTAATACATAGGGTATAAACAGGAAGATGAAGAAAATCATACTGATCACGAAGATCTGATTTCCAAATCCTGCATTGCCATTCAGGATAGCATCTATCCCAATAGTACCCTGTACCGAGTCGCCATTGATGATATAGGTAATACCTGTTACGGTCACAATCACAAACTGCAGAATGCCTATGATTCCTTCTATCAAGATAACCCACTTTAAAACAGGAGCATATTTCTCATAGGAAAAAGCCGAGCTGATACCCCGTCCGGGAATTACCAGCAAAAGAAAAAAGGTACTATAGGTAAAGATGGCAACCACACTGTTTCCCAACAGAAAATAGGTTCCCTGATACTGATAAATGATATAATAAAATCCCAGTAGTACCACTATACCTGTAATAGCCATTAAGGTACGTTGCAGCACTCTACCCGAAGAAGAACGGACAATAAACCAGAATAACGCAATAAAGGGCACTACATAGGAAAAGATCTTGATAGGCAATAAGCTGAGGCTTAATGCCACCATGAAAGATTCAAAATAGGGCTTTGCATATTTTTCGTTCATATAGCTGATTTGAAAGTCAGAGCTAAGCTGACTTAGTGGTATTATACCATCTGTCAGGCGATTGCTTCATGCAGTTGCTCTAACCGATTGGCGTACATTTCGATATATAATTCACTGTACAGATGTGCAATGGACTGGGGAGTAAACCGCTCGCGGTTAACACGCCCGTTTTCCAGCAACTGTTCCCGGTATTCATCGTCTTCAATCACCCGCAGGATACCCTTTCGAATGGAGGATATATCAAAGGGGTCCACCAGACAAGCGGCGTTGTCTGCAATTTCAGGCATAGAAGAAACATTGCTTGTTACTACTGGCCGTTCCACCATGTTTGCTTCTACAATAGGTAATCCAAATCCTTCGAAAGTTGACACAAACACCAACATATCACTCTGTATGTATTCCTGAAGTACCTCTTCATCTGTCAGATTGGATTTCCAGGAATAGTCAATCTTATGTTTTTCCAGTAAAGCCAACATATCTGGAGAAGGTTGTCCAACAATCCGAAGTGTACACGAAATGCCTTCCAGTGCTGGAATCAAACGACTCAGATTTTTATTGGGTTTTACGCCTATTTGTAGCAGTACAGGCTTACTTTTAGTAAATGCTTTTGGATGTGGTGTAAAATGCGGAGAGATACAGTTATAAATCACACGTATTTTCTCTTCCGGATAATCGACATATTTAAGCAGTTCATTCTTGGTTGTTTGCGAAATCACTGTCACCATACCCGACCTGTACATAGGAATCTTTAACCAGAACCAACGATGAACTGTCTTTTTTAAAGCGTTGGTAGAGTACATCAGGTTTATATCATGAATCGTCAGAATGGTTTTGTTTTTTCTCAGAAAGAAAGTCAGATAATGTACATCACCTGTCACATGGTTGATATCCCCCTGTGGTCTGAACAGGACTTCCAGTATATTGTACAACTTCTTGGTAATCCCGCTGTTCACCTTTGAACTCACAATAGTTGTTGCTTCGATAAAGGAAGGCAAACTATTACGAATACTTTTGAACAGTATCTCTATACTGAATAACTTAGTTCCGGGATTTCTCTGAAAAAAAACAACTTTCATAGCCTATAGAAATAATAACTAATTGACATACAAAACCAGCTCTATACTTTCCGACTTCCTGAAACACGCAGGTATACACGTGATACAGAGTTAAACACAGGTGTTAATACAGATGGAAGCAGGAAATACAGCGCAACAAAAACAGTAATACTCCAGATCACACCCTGAAGAGCAAACCAGATCCATTCCGGAGAGAGTACAGGAATTACTGCTGAGGAGATTGCCAGAATCAGGAATGTAACTCCCCCCATCCAAAATGGACGCGACAAATGCTGTAATGATCCCTGAATGCTTATTGGTGCTGTTTTTAAGGAAAGCACATACGCTACAGGCAACAAGAGTATGCTTCGTGCAATAGAGATATAGCCTACATAAATCAGTGGCAGCCGACTTACAGCAGCTAATAATGCCAGGTTAATTACGACATTAATCAATGTAAATCGGACAACCAGATCAGGTCTTCCAGTACTGATCCATAAGGTATTTGTATAATAATAGATCATGTAGATAGTACCTCCGATAGACACCAGCTTGAGTAGATCTGCACTTTGCGCCCAGGTGGCATTAAAGAAATACAGAATAGCCTCAGGCGAAAGAAATACAATCAATGCCAGAACCGGCAAAAGCAAAGTAAAGCTGGATTCTATAGCCTTATAGAAATACTTTGTTAACTGTGCTTTATCATCCTGTACAGATGAAAAAAGTGGCAACATTACTTTATTGACAGAGGTATTGGCGGTTTCGATGGTTGACTGAAATACTTTGTAACAGAAAGAGTATATACCTACAGCCTCTGTACCATGAAAGAATCCTATCAGTAACTCAATTGAATTCCGGCTGAAGTAGGTTAAAAAGTTGTTGATCATCATCTTGTAGGAAAAGGGAAACAACTCCCGAAAATGATCAATGGAAAACGATAGCCGAGGTATCCATTTAGTCCAGAACCAGAATAGTGTGGTAGATAATCCTATGAATACAAGCTTTTGAAACACCAGTGCCCATACACCATAGCCCATAAATGCCATCGTTAAGCTAACAACAGCAGCAGCCAGCAGACCTATAATCCGGATTCTAGCGATAAGCTTAAAATTCATCTCCCGAGTTAGCTGAGCTACTTGTACCAATCCGGATGGACCAACCAGAAAAACAAGGCCAACTGTCTGTAGCACAGGTGTAAGAGAGGGTTCTTTATAGATGTCTGCAATAAAGGGTGCTGACAGACAGATTATCGCAAATACACTAGCTCCTAGCCCTATATTGATCCAGAAGGCTGTATCCAAGTGGGCACGTTCCAGTTTTTCTTTTTGTACCAGTGCAGCGACCATTCCTTGTTCTACCAGCACGTTTCCAAAATCAATAAAGGCGGTAGCAATGGCGACCAGGCCAAAATGGGTGGCGCCCAATAATTTTGCCAGAATAAAGAAAACAAGTGTGGAGATGATCTTTATTCCAAAACCTTCAATGAAAGACCATACAATGCCTGTTTTTACTGTTTTCTGTGTATTCATTTGCAAGGGTTTTAAGCTGGTTTGTATCCAGATTTATTTAGGTTGGGTTTGTTATCTCATTTATATGTTTGCAATATTTTAGAGATCTTTTCCTTCATTTCTTTATAGTCCAGAATATCACTCTTCTCCTATCTCCTTCATTTTTCACTTGTCTTTCCCTAGATCAGCTTATTATACCAATCATTGTTCTTCTACAGGCTCCTTCATTTTTTGCTTGCCCAAAAAACAGGGCACCAAACGAGAGTTTGGTGAGCCAGATTTGTGCGTGAGCAAAAAAGGGCAAAAAAGGGCAAAAAATTCCAAAGCTTCGCCCCACAGAGCTAACGCTAGGCCCGCGGAATTTTTATCCTCACGCACCTACACCACCTTCCACGATTAAAGGCATCGTGTTTTTCTTTGTACCGATAAAAAAACCTTTCTCATACCTTGTCCTCCCCTCTCCCTCTTTGTCCTCCTGAAATGTAGGTTCTCTCTTCATTCCTTCAGAACCACCTCCCCTTTTTGTCCTCCTGAAAGGATCTCGTGACAAGACCGGCGGCCTTTCCGACTGAAGTGTTTTTTTCTTTCACAAACCAATCATAGCTCTATTTGTCACAAGATTCTTTCAGAAGGACAGGGAGAGAAAGCCTGCCACCAGGACAACACTATCAACAGAGTGACGAGTACGTCCAAAAGAGAGTATTCTCAAAGTGTTTTTTCTTTATTACAGGCATCTTCTCCTAACTGAGAATGGTTGTGTACTTGCTCTTAACCTTTTCCAAGCGGTCTCTTAGTTCGTCGGCGAGAGACGTTACTACACCGTTCTGGCTTAGAGAGGGTTTCGTATTTTTTATATCTGAAAATTGTCTCAGGGTTTCTTTCCACTTGAAACTTTTCTGATAGGATACAAAAGCCTTCGCCAGGTATTGGGTAGCCATATTGCCCAGCATACCTTTGGTTTTTACCTGGATGATCTTTTCTGCTTCTTTGACTTCGCTATAGAGAGGTGGCATCTGAACGGGATTGTAGGTGGTTTGTATGGATTGTGTCCAGTCCTGCCATTTAAACTCACTGATATTTTTGTATCCTTTTACAGGAATCCAGGGTACTCGGAGGGTATCAGCGACGATTGCTCCGTGCATAGCTTCGGTAATAATCACTTCAGACTTGAGTATTTCTTCCAGGATCCTGTCTTTGTGCCACATGGGACTTATATAGTGATAGCCAGCCTGTTCGCACAATCCAGCCCAGTCAAAGCGGGTTTCGCTTTCCCAATGTGGCATATACGAAAAAGCATAGGTCTTTTTATAAGAAGGGAATGAAAAATGTGACAACAGCAAGGCTCCATCTGCTACCGCCATAGATTTATCCAGTCCCAGGTATTCGGCAGTAAGCGGTCCTCTTACACACATGATTTCATACGATGAATCTATGCGAGGCTTCACTCCATATTTACCATAACCTGTACTGAAGATTATCTTTCGGACAGCACTACTATTTTCCAGCAAGGGCAATCCAAACAACGAGCCTATACCAAAGAAGGAAACAGACGGATCTTCGTCAAAAAAGTCGGCTAACAATGTAGGAAAGATGGTTGCATTCAAGGCATCTCCAAAATTCACATTATCATCAAAATAGCAAAGTTTCATAAGCAAAAAGGTATAGGTTGTAGGATGTCACATCTAGGGTATAGGTAATTCCTTTCTTTCAGGAGGGTTGCGGCTGTACACGTCGAAACTTATTCAGAATCAGATCATAAAATTCCTTTCGGTTCCAGAGATACTTAAAATACATTTGAGCAGGAATGCTGACACTACGATCCCGAAGGCTGTCAACGAATGTTTCCAGCGCAAACTTTGTAAATGACCGTTGTTTAAAGCGATGAAAAGACCTTTCCTTTCCCTGTTGTCTGAAATATGGTTCCCATTTGGCAAAGAAGGGTTCTACCTTCTTGAACTTTGCACGATACTGTTTGGATAGCCGTCCTGTTGAGTTATACATAAAATACGTCAGGCGTTCATCACAATAATCTATTTTCATGTCGTGTAATGTCATCCGCATCCATAAATCAATATCTTCTGCATGTTTCAATGTCAGATCAAATGCATTCAACTTTCGGATAGATGCATTACGCATGAGCATCGTGGATGGATTGGGTGGAGTCCAGCAATTGTCTACCAACTGATACCATATATTGTCCTTAAACAGCTTGGTATGGGATGGAACCGTCTTATTTTCATACACTACCCAGGTTCCATTGTATACCAGATCCAGTTCCGGCTTCTTTGTAAAAAGCGCCATCTGCTTTTCCAGTTTGTGAGGGTCCCAGTAATCATCCGAATCCAGAAAGGCAATAAACTCTTCTTTAGCATGCATCACTCCTGTATTCCGGGTACCACTGGGCCCCTGATTTATCTCGTTTCGGACTACCCGTACCCAATCCTGATCCAGGTAATTGCTCTCTCTGAGAAAATCCTCTATCAGAAAAGAAGAGCAGTCATCCACTACAATAACCTCAGATGGTTGCAGTGTCTGTTTCTTCACAGAATCCAATGCCCGAATCAACTCCTCTTTGCGGTTAAAAACAGGTATTACTACAGAAATGGATGCAGCCATAAATTACTTCTGTTGAATAAAATCGGTTGTTTAGTTATTTGTTGAAGACCTGCCAGATTCACTAGCTTGCAATCTTCTTATAGTAATTGGTAAGTTCTTTGGATACACGGGTTGCGTTGTAGACAAGCGCACTTTTGTTCTTGAGATTATGGCGATTCAGAATAGTATTCAGCCTTCCGATATTTTCTCGTTTGGTGACATCACTTCGCACCACCACCAACGTATAATCCACACAACTCGCAAAAAGCAGGTAATCTGAGATTAACCCTACCGGACATGTATCTATAATAATATAGGTGTAGGTATGTCTTAACTCAGCCAGTAACTTTTCAAGAGAACTACGCAGAAAGGCAGCCCGTGAACTTTCAGACGCCTGTCCTGCACTGATTACATCCAGCGAAGGAATAGAAGTCTGATTAACCACAACTTTTGATGGATCAGGGAGGAAGTCGATCAGACCAGGAGCGGTTTCCAGATTAAATACTGTCCCTACATCCGACTGATAAAAGTCTGTGTCGATCAACAGTGTTTTATGTCCGGCCTTGGCAAAAGCTACAGCCAGGTTAATGGCACAATAGGTTTTGCCTTCATTGCTGGCCATGGAGGTAACAGCAATTACCTGTTGATTTTTAAATCGTATGTAGTGACGAATTTCCTGAAAAGCACTGTCGTTATACGGATGCGTAGTCAGTGGTCTGTATTTCTTACTGTTAGAATCAAACATAATGGAAGCGACTACAGAAAGTTGTGTTTCTTTTTCCAGCTGATCTTCGCCTTCAATTCGCTTATGCATATAATCTTTCACAGATAAATAACCTGCCGGAAAGATCAGTCCCAGCATAATAGCCATCAGATACGTTAGGGTTGCATTAGGCGATACGGGTTTGCTACCGACCTGACGTGCCTGATCCACAATGCTCTTGTCTGGTGCACTGGAGGCAATAGCAATACTTGCCTCTGCACGTTTCTGAAGCAGGTACTTATATACATCATCGTTTAGCTGAAACTTACGCTGAATCGTATTCAGATTACGTTCGTTGGCAGGCAACTGGTTAATTCTCCCTTTTACTTCATCCACCCGATGCTGGTTTTCATTGAGAGCAATTCGCGACGACTGAATCAACCCCTGCACATTTTCGGCCAGTGTCTTTTTGGTATTGGAAATCTTCTGGTCCAATACTTTTAGTACAGGGTTGTTATCTGCATTGGAGTTATAGGCCACAGATACCCGTTCTTTATTCAATGCATTGAGATCTTCCAGCAACTTGGTTAAGCTAGGATCATTGATTCCAGCTGCGGAAGGTGTAACCACACCATCCATGGTAGCACTGCGAGCCAGATAGTCAGCTATATACTGGTAGTACATAAGCTGTGTTTTACGATCTACCTGCTTCTCTTCCAGTTGGTTCAACAGATCTGTATAGGATTGCGCTGAAACACCTACATCAATCACATTACTCTGTGACCTGAACTTTTCCAGCGAGCCTTCCACTTTGTTCAGTGTGTTTGATACCTTGTCAATCTGGTTGTCTATGAAGCTGAGGGCGTTCATACCCAGCTGATTTCTTTTTTGCAGGTCATTGTTGACATAGACACTAGAAAGCATATTCAGAAACAAAGCTTCCTTCTCCGGAACTGTTCCCTGCAATGATAAGCTCACAATATTTGACTTTTCTGCAATAGGTGCCACACTTAGTTTTTGCTGATAGGACTCTGCCAGATCTTTTACCGAATGATTGACAAAATAATAGTCATTGTTCCAGAATTCGGCTTCTCTTGTTTTTGCAGGCACCAGCATAAAACTGATAAGAGGACTCACGAATGGTTTTCCGATTACCCCTTTTTGAGAGAAGATAACTTCGTCCTGTATTCCCAACGGCTTTTGGGAACGATAGTCATATACGGTAGCATTGTGCTCCTGCACCTCTACAAGAAAAGTGTGTTTGTCCAGAAAAGAGATTTGTATTGGGGCATCAATCAGTTGTGGTCTGTTTTTCAGCAACCGGATCTCAATGTCCTGATGATAAACTTCTTTGGAAAAAAACTTTTCTACAGGTTTAAACTTTAACTTGCTGTCTGTCTTATATATGTTGGTATAGTTTTCAAGCTTCTCTACTGTTTGTTTTACTACAGAGTAGGAAGTCAAGATCCCAATTTCATCTTCTATGGCCGCGTTATTCTCCAACAGTTCAAGTCCATTGATAAACTTTTTGTCATCACTACCTTTTTCATTCAGGTTCTGTTCCTTTAGCTGCACAGAAGCCTGCACCATGTATTTTTTCTCAGTTGATCGTAAATATATAAATGCGACTACCAGCATCAGTCCTACACTGATAGCGAAAAAGTGCCACTTCCGAAGAAACTTTGCGAGCACTAATCGTACATCAATATCTTCCATAGCTTTATTCTATTTTAAATAATTGAGTATTAAAATTGTGCTGGAAATGGCACCAAAGAGCACCCCAAGTACTGACAATGTATTGACATTGCTTCGGGCATATTTTGCTTTAAAAGGCTGCACATAAATAGCATCGTTAGGCATCAGATAATAATATTTTGATGAGAGCACATCGGGATCATTTAGATCTAATACAATGGATTGGGTTCCCTCCTTGGTTTGTCGTACCAGCACAATGTTGGTACGGTTCCCGAAATCTGTAAGGTCACCTGCCATGGCTAAGGCATTCAACAACGTTGCATTGTCATTGTATATGTAATAATATCCCGGATTATTCACTTCACCCAGAACGGTTACTTTGAAACTAATCAGCTTTAAGAGAATGGTGACATTGCCGACATAGGTTTTCACTTTTTCCTGCACTGCTTTTTGTGCCTCTTCAACAGTCATACCAGCCACCTTTACTTTTCCTACTTCTGGCAAGGTTATATCTCCTTCGGCATTAATGGAATATCCATTTATATACAAACCCGCCGGATTCCATTGCTGTACACCATTTTCCGGCACTATATTAAAGTAATCGGAGGTTTCTTTGTTTAGCGTTTTTATGCGTATTGACAAGACGTCTGTTGGTTGCAGCTTGTACACAGGTAATGTGTTAGGTGTGGTAACAGGCGAACTTTTATTCAGTGACGGATTAGGAAAATAAACTATATGATGTTTGGGTATACAAGCATTTACTAAGAACCATAGCGCTATTATCTTGACTAAATTAACTGCGTTTTTTATTCTCATAAGGTAAGTGGTATAATATGAAATTTGGTGTCTGGTCTCACCCTGCCGTTTTACTTTTCTGTTTCAATCCGGTTTGTGACTTTACACAAACATTTCTTATGAATTATGATCTCTTGTTTTCAACATATCTGTACTGAATGGCTAATAAGTTTCCTGTATTACCACCTAACACCTGATTAAAGTGTAGGTGGTAATGTTGTGTATACTAGAAATAACCTGATATGGCAGACTGAGACAAGGTGTCTTTTCAGTATATATCTATACTGTTTTAAAAATCACGCTTGCTGCATCTGATAGGTTGGAGCAGTATAGAAATATCTCTTTCTCGGAATGTCAGGTTCAGGTTTACTCACCTGAGCACTGATGGTTTTATACCAGTTTATAGTTTCTTCTACTCCCTGCTGGATAGAATACGGAGCTTTACCCAATACATTAATGGTGTCATCCATAGGAGTCACATAACTACTGGTCATACTTCGAAAGCGACCACTGGTAATTGGAAAACGAATTTTAAAGGCAGTGAGAATATCCCCAATACTAGCCATAGTTTTTACCAGTCCTGTAGGGATTATATTTACTTTTTTGCCTGTCAGAACCTGAGAAACTGTATTTACCCATTCTTTTAATTCAAATGGCTCATCGCCTACATAGAAAACCTTTCCATTCACTTTTTCTTCTTCCAGCGTCAGTATCTGCATAATCTGAAAGACTACATTATTTACATATCCATAGGATCGGATAACATTTTCCTTAGAAGGATGGAAATACAGGCCAGACTTAAGCGTCTTAAAGAACACATCCCGATACCGTAAAGACCACGGTCCCCAGATGGTTGTAGGACGAATAATAGTCCAGGAACAGGACAAGGAAGCATGACGGGTAAATTGTTCTGTCAGGATTTTAGTCATCCCATACAGATTGACAGGATTATAATCTTCATCGTGCTGCGGATAATAGCCCGGCTGGCATACAAACTGTGTGGAAGTTACGATAAGCCGCTCTATTGAAGGCGTGTTCTTAACACATTCCAGTACATGTCGCGTACCCTCGGTATTCTGAAGATAGGCAGCCATATCCTGTTGTTCGTCTGTATCAGCACGTGCAGCCAGATGTACTACATGTGTGGGTTGGTAATCAGAAAATATTTTTTGCAGGGCATCCTGATCCAGGATGTCACAATTGATCCAGTGTGGTTTATGCGACACATCCAAAGGCGGATTCCAGTCTACATTCACTACATCAATAGCATGTTTCAGGCAATAGGTTATCAGATTAGTCCCGATGAATCCAGATCCACCAGTGACTAAAAGTTTTGTATTGGTCATAAGTACAGGAAAAATTGACTACATAGATTTATTAATAGGCAAATTTCTCACCTACTATCATGTTCTTCACTGTGAGGAATATGATCTTGATGTCAAACAAGAAATTCCATTTTCTGATATAGGCCAGGTCAAAATCAACCCGCTTCTGCATCAGATATAGCTCTCTGGTTTCGCCTCGGTATCCTTTTACCTGAGCATAACCTGTAATACCAGGGGCTACAGCATGTCGCAAAGGATACTCTGGAATCAATTTGGAATAGTACTCTAGCTGACTGACCATATTAGGCCGGGGTCCTACAATAGACATATCACCTACAAGTACATTAAAAAACTGTGGTAGTTCGTCCAGGCTGGTCTTACGTAGAAACTGCCCTACAGCAGTGACACGAGGATCTTTGAAAGTAGCCTGAACTTCTGATTGATTATTAACACGCATGGTACGGAATTTCAGACATTTGAATGCCTTGTTCCGTTTGCCAGGCCGATGTTGCACAAAAAATATAGGACCTGGAGAAGACAGTTTTACTGCTAGTGCAATAATGGGTATCAGCCAGGAGAATATAAATACAATCACCATCAGCGAAAACACTATATCAAAGATGCGCTTCAGGATTGTGTTGAATTTATTCTGCAATGGATGCAACCATTGATCGCACACAACCAGATCGCCTACGTAACAAATGTTTTTTTGTTCTGGCCAGATATATCCTGAATTAGGTAGTATCAGACACCGGATAAAACATTGACCTGCAAAGTGTGAAATGGCTTCTACCTGTTCCTGCTGATGAGCGGGCAAGCTGATAAAAATATGCTGAATCTGATGTTCAATGCAATATTCTCTAAATTTCTGAAACTCTTCTTCAAAGTCTTTGTTTGGGTCAACCAGATGATCAAAGCTTCCGGCAAATTTACTTTCGCCCCACTTTCTTGTCAGTTTGTTAACTAGTTCCTGACTATAAATACCACTACTCACTACCACAAACTTTCCTGAAGCCAGTTGCAATCCTCTCTGGTAAGATACCTGATAGATACCACGGGCAACAATCAAAAGAACAATAATTCCCAGATAACTTTGAATGAAAAATGGATAATAGCCAATCGGCAACCGAAGAGCAGACAGTATCAGTCCTACCATACTGCCATGAAGCAGCAGTGGTCCCCAAAGGTTCGAAAAAGAAATTCCTTCTTTAAAGGAAAAACCTCTCCTCAGGTAGGATTTACTGGGCAAAAACGCAAACACCCACCAAGCCAGGCAAAAGACAAGGGCAATAAGTGGGTAGGTAATTTTGAGGTGTACAGTGCGGGCCGGGTGCAGATCCAGCAGAAATTTGAATACACCATAGATAATAAGCGATTCAATACCTAATAACAAAAATCGGCCCCACTCATTACTCCGGGTATCAACCGCAGAATTAGCCTTTGACCATGCATAATTAGTTATGCTGAGGCTATTCCCCTGTACATTGTTTTGTAAAACGAATTCTTTCATAGCAACAGGTTTGTATGGTTTATTACAAATTCCTATGGTTTGATGGATCTGTCTGTTGTCTGTAAAAAGTGATCAGAACAACAAACCCAGCCTGCCTGAAGAAAGTTCAGGCCTTTGAAACGGCTCAACATATTCCAGAACTAACACCGGTACCTTACCAGACTTAGATTGCTGAAAGCACCTGAAAGATGCAGTCACCCGGAATCAAAAATATGCACTTAAAAATACTTAGAATGCTAGGGTAAAGTCGCTTATAAAAGCATGTTTACCTATTCCAGTTGTAACTTATTTATTAGTGACTATTGGCTTATACGCGCACAAATATTTAAGGTTACACTACATTCTAAATTTGCGGCTTTATGTAAATCTATTTGAAAGGGGAATGAAAAGCAGCATTTTTAGTATTAATAAAATGTTAATTCTAGTTAATATTCCGCTAATGTTAAGTTAATGTTACGGATTTTAACATCAAATAAGAATAGTACAATTGATTTAATAGATCTTTATACTACTAAATGAATAATATTCGTGTCAAGGCATAAAAAGAGACCTGGAATTTTTCAATCAAACCAGAAAAACACAATTACATCCTCAGCACTAACACTCTCCACACAAACTACATCACCCTTCAATAATCTAATTACCAACCCTATAACTCTAAAAATTACCTTTTTATAAGTCAGTTTTTTCTTATCCAATATTAAGCACACTAAATATTTTCTTAACATTGAATTAAAAACAACCCAACCTAGGCGAAAGAAGGCCAATCAAAAAAACATCAAAAAGTTACACCAATAAAAGTAGTTTTATTTGCAAAAATAGTTTCAACCAATTTAATACCTATCCTTTTCAAGGCTACTAAATAAGTATCAGATAATCCACTCTCATAAAAATCCTATAATAGTCTATAATTGCCTGCAAATGAACAATATGAGAAAAATTTACCTACACATTTTTCCCTAACATTCAGATCATATAAAAATGGGTGATAGAGTGCTATACCCGCTAAGAGTATGCAGTCTATCACCCATCAAACCTGGTAATTAATCCGACTGACTAGCTACCAGTCACAATCATTACATCCATTAGTCTGCCAGTTGTACCAGACGTTTTTCGATATCTGCCCTATGTGCCTCATATTGACTAGGCAATTTCAAATTGGTACCTAACTCCAGTAAAGGTTCATCAGCAGTAAAGCCTGGATTGTCTGTAGCTACTTCAAACAACACTCCACCTGGTTCACGGAAATAGATAGCATAGAAATAATTACGATCTATTTGTTGCGTCACGTTAAAACCTTTTTCAGCAATTTTTTGACGGAACTGTTGTTGAATCTGATCATTGGCAACCCGGAAGGCCACATGGTGTACTGTACCACCTGCTACCTGACCTGGTCTTTCACCAGCTGCTTCTACCAGATCCACAATGGAAGCATTCGGAATAGCATCTGTAGCAAACCGATACCGATTTACATGCTGGTCTATGAGTTTGTATCCAAAGATGTCTGTCAATACATCAGCTGTACCTTTGATGTCTTTCAATGTCAGCGTAATATTATGAAACCCTTTGGTAGCCACATTGGCATTCACCTCTGGTGTTTCCCAAGGCTTACGGATATCAGGTGTTTTGGAAACAATCAATTCTAGTTTCAAACCATCCGGATCAAGGAAAGGAAGATAGGTCTCACCAAATTTCTCAGCAGGTTTGTTAAAAATGACATTGTGCTGCTCAAATCGTTTCAACCAGAAATCCAGACTTCCTTCAGGTACAGAATAACCGATTTCCGTAGCCATTCCTGTTCCTCTTCTTCCGGGAGTGATACCTTCCCAGGGGAAGAAAGTAAGAATAGTACCAGGTGTTCCTACTTCATCTCCAAAATAGAAGTGATAGGTATAAGGGTCGTCAAAGTTGACAGTTTTTTTCACAAACCGTAATCCCAGTACATTTTTGTAGAAGTTGAAGTTACGTTGTGCATTGCCTGCTATGGCAGTAATATGATGTATACCTAATATGCGATTTTCAGTGTTGGTTTCCATGGTAATAAATAGAATAGAATGAAATAATAAAGTTTTTAGTGATTCACAGGTACTTCAATAATCAGGAAGCGACTTTCTGTGTTGGTTTGGATAGTGATACTATTTGTATCCCAGATTTCTAAAGAATCTTTTTCATTGATTGTCTGATCTCCTATCGTCAGGTTACCACTGATGGAATACACAAACAAACATTTGTTCAGTGGGTTAAAGGTATAGTCTATATTTTTGTCAGCGTCAAAATATCCTAGTGACAGCTTTGCATTCTGATTAATCCAGCAATGTGACTGTCCCTCTTCGTTGCTAACAATGGTTGTAAGTTGATCTTTACGTTTTTCTTCCGGAAAATACCTGCGTTGATAACGGGGCGTAATGTTTTGCAACTTGGGCTCAATCCATATCTGCAGGAAGTTCACCTCCTCCTCTCCTACATTGTATTCTTCGTGCCGGAGTCCGCTGCCTCCACTCATAATCTGAACCCAATCTTTTTCCACTACTTCCGAATATCCCATTGAGTCTTTGTGATTCATCTTGCCAGCCAGCATCACTGAGATAATCTCCATGTTGGTATGTCCATGAAGTCCAAATCCATTGCCAGGGGTTACATAGTCGTCGTTAAAAACCCGTAACAAACCGAAGCCACTGCGTTCAGGATTATAATAACTCGAAAAGCTAAATACGAAATTGCTTTGTAGCCAATCCAGTTTTTTGAGGCCACGTTCACCAGCAGGGATAAGTTTCGTTTTCATTTTCTACGATATATAGGTTTGTGTATCTATTTTCTTTATCTGTCAGATTAGCGATCTCTTTTGCAATTCTGATGATACAAAGATACGGCATTAGTCAGGGCGACACCAATAAGGTAGATTAAGAAAAAAGATTAATGTAGATTAAGTGTTGGCATATCATTACTCATATTGTATAAACAGAAAGTCCTTCATAGATATGAAGGACTTTCTATAGCAGATAAGATTTGTATTAACTGTTAAGGAAGTCTGTAAGGTACAATTACCAATGAATTCGCAAAACTATTTTTAGGACTATTTGTTAATGTTATGTCCTTACTATTCACCCACAATTTTGCAACCTGCGTTCTTACATCCGCCTCATAACCGGATACATAAACTTTATTATTCAAGACACCAATAGAAGTAGCATAAGTACTCTTAGTCCCGCCAGGTAAATAAGTAACTATACCATTCTTCCAGTATTTAGCAACTATGACACCATTTTTATATTCATACCCAGCTATGTATATATCATTATTCACCACTATAATATGCGTTGCGTAAGAATTCGCACTACTTTCTAAAATAATTTCTGTATCATTTTTCCAGTATTTAGCTACTGGAACTGAATCTTGCACTTCATATCCTACTGCATGCACATTTCTGTTCTCTACATAAATAGAGTTAATAGCAGCAGTATTAGTACCATCTGTTAACGCAACTTCAATACCATTCTTCCAATACTTAGCAGCCAAAGAATCCCCTTTATCCCGCTCATATCCTGCCACATACACATCTCCATTTGAAACAAATATGGAATTTGCCAGAGAAAGGTCTCCATCTTTTACCAAAGGAACTTCTTTACTATTTTCCCAGTATGTTGCAATAGAATTATTACCATTATGTTCATCACCAGCACAATATACATTACCATTCTCCACATAGATAGATCTTATCTTTGCAGATCGATTACCAGTTGTTAAAGAAACTTCTGTTCCATTCTTCCAGTATTTAGCTACTGGAACACCATTTTCAAATTCATACCCACCAACGTATATATCATTGTTGGCAATAAAAATAGATTCTGAATAGGCTTGATTACTACTACTGTCCGTCAAAAGACTTTCTACTCCATTCTTCCAATACATGGCAATCCCAGTATTTTTCCTAGTAAATACCGTTCCTGCTATATACAAATGGTTCACTATAAATTCTTCCGCAGAAGTTACCGCATCATGTCCATCAATCTTAATATTGATTTTACCGGAAGAACATTCGGTTGGGACAATTACTTTTAGCTCAGTAGTAGTTGCACTGATCACTTCTGCGGGATAATTACCGAATAGAACCAGGTTCTTTACTTTATCTGTACTAAAATTGTTTCCTGTAATGGTCACAGTGTCACCGATGAGAGCACTACCAGGGATAAATGATGCCACCTGAATAACAGGTTTCTCATCATCCTTATCCTTACAGCCGATCAAGGCAAAAGCAGCTAGACACATGGCTAGACCAAAGCGAAGTAAATCAAATGTGTTTTTGCTGTAATTAAAAATCATTGTCTGGTTCTTTTCAATTAATTGCGCCGATGAATCCTTCATAACGAAGAATTTACAGCAATGCTACTTATAAAAATATATGCTACCAAACTATTGAGTTTCAATAATAGGTAATATTTCCCTATAAAAGAACCTGCAAAATTAACAGAAAACTATCATCTGACTGGAAAATAACATGGCATCCATTAATTATAGACATAATACTTACTGTAATAAACAGACAAATATCTATAGAAAAAAGTATAATTAGAATAGTATAAAGTATGCTATTAAGTTAGATGAGAAAACACTGTAGAATGCCTATAAGAAAAAAGCACCACAAAAATGTGGTGCTTCATTATACAGCCTATGAAAATACAGAAATGCAGGATGTTATAAAACTACTGAGATGTATGTTGCCAGGCAACTTTAGACAATACAGGGTTGGAAGAAGGAATTGTCTTCTTTCTCCTGCCTGCTATTTTTTCATGGAGTTTTGGCACCAGCAATCCTGTAGCAGCCCCTATAGCATACCCAATTACAATATCTGAGACGAAATGTTTTCCGGCCTTATAGCGATAATAGCCAGTAGCAGCAGGCCAGACAACAGCATACGACCATACCAATGGCTTCCATTTGGAATCTGGATAATAGTGCGAAAAGGTACTGGCGGTAAAAAACGACATAGCCGCTGTCATGGCTACGTGTCCGGAAAAGAAACTTTCCCGGCCGGCCTGTGTCAACTTTACTTCATTGGATACATGTGGGTTATATACATACGGACGGGGGCGAAATACCATTGCCTTCGTTAGTCCGGTAATACCCCAGCAAATCATAAAGGTTTCTGCATGCATCAGCGAAATCTTGCCAAAATCTTTACGCGTTTTCTCGCCTGCCAGATACAGCCAGGGTGACATTACGGATGAATATAAAAGCACATTACTGGCCTTATGAGCCGATGAAGAATAATGATAGGTAGCCCCTCTGTCAACAGTCCAGATAGATTCTCTCTGCAAACAAGCCAACTGATTAGCCGTAATAGCCCCTTCCTTATTCTTTGCAACCAAAGCCATTCCACTCAGAACAACCGAACTGGTAAGAAAGCCTATTTCACGTACCGGGTGAATAACATAGGGAGAGTTAAATTCTGTTTTTTGAGTTGGTTCTGCTGTGGTAAACCAACTGGCAGGTGTCCTTTTTAAGGAATAGTTGTCCGATAAAGAATATGCTTGATCCGTCAAAAGTTCTGAAGTCTGATTCAGGCTTATCCTGGAGTGGACACCAGCTACAGATTCGTCCTGGTATACGGTGTCTTTTAGCTCCAACGACTGTCCACTGATCTGAATAATTCCCACGCATGCATACATCAGCAGGTTCACTCCAACTATTTTTTTCATTCTTTACAAGTAGGTTAACAGAAACTTCACAGAATTAAATATACAGATTGTTCTATCCGAATTTACGATTGCAGGCATGGTAGTAAAATTAAAAGATAGACAATCTAGCTTTATAGAACTACTACTTGCTAAATGGTTATTTGTTGTAAATCTTGACGCAGAGCATCTGTACTATTCTTGGGAGAGGTTGTATGGTCGTCTAAGCTCTTAGTTAGACTATAGGTTTGTTGTGTGACCAGTATGCAGGAACACATTCTGGCCAACAGTTTCTTTCTAACGTACAAATATACAAATTCGTATGTCTGTATCTGTATTTGTGAAGATTTTTGTAGAAGGTAAACTACTATACATGTATTAGTGCAGATTTTGGATGTGTGTTGTTCTTGGAAGTATTCTACTACAAAAAAGCCCAACCCAGTGAAACTCCCTGAAAGTGCCTTCGGGGCTAGAATACCCTAAACACTCCCTCTTTGTCCTCCTGAAAGGATCTCTTGACAAATAGAGTTGTGTTTACTTTCTGAGAGAAATAATACTCTCCAGTAGGAAAAGCCGCCGGTCTTGTCACAAGTTCCTTTCAGGAGGACAGGAAGGAGAGATAGGTTCTTTCAGAAAGACAAAAAGGGAGTGGAGTATTCCTTTCCCTTCAGGAGAACAGCGAGTCATCCTTGTTGTCCGTCGTTGCGTGTTATCACCAACGACTTGTTTTTCACTATCCAGAGTAATAACACTAACCTGGGAGTAGAAATATAGACGATTATTTCAGGTATTTATCGGCGTCTACCAGAGTATACTCTATATCATCCCGGAAAATGCTTTTCAGTGATCCTATATGGGCTACTCCTATGATCACCAGAATCCGTTTGGCATGGGTTTGCATCTGAGTAGTTACAATATTGGAATAGATCTTATAATCTCTGTTTTTAAATACAGAGATGAGTTCAGCACCTATATATTTAGGATTTACAAAAGCGGTATCTACCATTGCATCCGGATTTTTAAACTTCCCGTTTGTAACCCGTGCAGGCACCATATATCGCAGCCGATAAATCAAATTATAGCATTCAGGCTTATTCAGGAAAATCAGATAGTCTTTCAGCGAAAGGCTATTGTTGCCCAGGGCCGTATATTTTTCTCCGACAACCTTTCTCAGCTCAGTAGTAGCCTGTTTATACAGTTCGATATGCTCACCATTATCCAGTATACTCTGTGAAGTACCACCGGGAGCATTGACACCATAGATTTTTTTGAGATTGGCTTTTTTGGCTAATGGAAAAGCCAGCTGATATACCTCACCTCTCCCACCGTCCATACCTGCAATATCCAGTTTGTTTTGCTGATACAACGTATACAGGCTGTCGAGTTCGGTCTGTTCTTCCGGCAAGCGTTCTACCAGAATCAGGTCAGGGTGATAAGCATTGATTGTGCGAACCACTTCAGCCAGTTCTTTTTGTCTGGAAGGAGTCAAAACATCAGTATTGGGATTGTCTTTTTTGTAGATCTGCGCCAGGTGATCTGATCCAAGCAGTAAAATATCTGTTTTGGGTTGTTGTGCCTGAGCAGGTAAAATGGCAATCAGTATCAAAGCAATCAGCCAATAGCCTATGTACAGTTTTACAGAGAGCATAGTGTATGGATTTGTTGGAATGTAAAATACATTCCTCTATGGTTACAATACCAAAAAGTAACCGTAACATCGTTCAAATCATCGGGCGCAGTTTTTGTGATAACTAGATTCTCAACACCTTATACCATATAAAAATTTGTAAGGGTATCTGATTTTTCACCTATATACATACCATCATGAAAATCTATTCTGTTATAAAACCAGCCATCTATGGTGTAGTCGGTATGACACTTTACCTGATGGCTTCCTGTGGGTCCTCTGCCAACAAAGAGAATGATATGAACCAAAGCGATAGCACGACAACAGATAGTACGGCTGTTCCGGCTGATACAGCATCTGCCAGTATTAAATCCAACAACTCAGCCGAGATAATGGCAATGCTAAGAAGTAGATAATATCAACAAGTGTCTTCTTACTAAAATTGTTTTTCTGGTTTAAACCAAGATTGCCAGTTGAGACTTACTAGATAACAAATAGTATCACCAGAATTCCATTTTCCACTCTGAAATAAAAATACTCCATAAACTCAGCTCTTCTTCAAGGGCTTTGGGATCTATTTTGTAAAGTTCATTTATAAATACCTCTATGTCACTTTTATGATCTAAGGCTATTGATTCATAGAATGTATCCAAAGCCTGAAAAGATAAATTCATGCACATCAGATCAACATTAAAATATTGTTTGATCTCCTGATTCTCTTCATAAGAGAGCCGCCATATTTCGCGGGTTTCAACTTGAATACAATAATAGGCACCACTATCACTTTCACCTATAGTAATATAGGATTCTTCCTCAAAGAAACGATAATGCCATTGGGCACAAGAGTCATAAAAGCTAATAAATAAATCAGGACGATCTTGTAAACCACAGTGCATAAGAAAATTGGTTTCATCCTCTGAAAGTTCAGATACATCCAGACAATGACGATCAAACGTTGTTATATTAGCATTTTGCATATATTAATGTATATTTCTTTTCCGTTTATTTTCATGTAGCCAAGGTAGTAAAACATTCTGAACAACCACCTTTTTTGTCCTCCTGAAAGGAAACTGGAAGAGATAGGGACAAACAATGGTGAGAAAAAGAAATTTTTCCTTTAGCCCTTTAAATGAAAAAGATATAAGACATAATAAGTCATATAACACTATATAACTAATCCCCAAACGGCACTCCTATGAGCCTTGACAGTGTAGAATTACTAATAGAATGGGAAAATGCTTTTGCTATCTCGATTCCGGATCTGGAAGCAGAAAATATAGTTACAGTCCGAGATGCTACAGAGGCAATACTCCGTCAGGTGGCAGTATCTCCAACTCCTCATTGTAAGTCACAACGATTGTTTTATCAGTTTCGCACTTATTTCGAACAAACATTTCAGATACCCAAAGAAAAATTCCTCCCATCAGCACATAGTATCAATGTATTTCCGGCAACGGATACACTATGGGATACAATAGAAGCTGACACTGGATGGTTAGTTCCCAGAGTTCATAAAGATGAAAGACCGTCAGAGTTCCGGTTTATGGGTTTTACGTGGGGAGAGTATAAAAAGTCTACACCCTATACAATCCGACATTTTATTGACTATGTATTTGCACTAAACTACACAAAGCTGGTCTCGTTGCCTGTTGTCTGCAATCGCTATGAAGTAGAGAAAACCATTATGGGCATCACCACCCACTGTCTAGGTGTACCTATTCATCGCATCAGACCGGATACCCGGTTTGTGGATGATCTGGGACTTGATTAACTTTCGGAGCAAATCATACCATTCCGACATATGCAGTTATCCTGGGACGACCTGACCATTGACATTTCAGCCATAGATACAAGTGTATTGTTTCATAACTGGCAATGGCTCATTGGCAAGGATAAACATGTAATGATGATTACCAGTCTGGGAGATGCTTTTCTACAGGACATAAAAGGCTACATATTCTGGCTGGATGTGGCTCAGGGACAAATGCACCTGATAGCCGATTCGTATGATACCTTTCAGTTACATCTTCAGAAAGCAGTCCATATAGACGAATGGTTTTCGCCTGAGTTAATCTCTGAGCTAAAACAACAAGGACTTCATCTGGCCCCTCAACAAATTTATGCTCATCAGACCCCTGTGCTCTTAGGTGGTAAATCGACGCTGACCAATGTGAAACCTGCTGATATTATGCTGCATTTTCAGACAATGGGACTAATCTGCCAGCAGGTAAAAAATATAACGACAGGCACACAGGTTAATGGTGCTTCTCTTTGTGATAATTAAAGAGCGCCTATCAGGGTTTATGCCTATTATCTTCCGATTAGCAGGTGGCAAGAGTATAAAACGCTGGAAACTTTAATCCTTTTATTATCTATTACTTGTTATATATTTAAGTTCTTTTAATCCATCTATGTTCTACTTTGAAGTTTCAACTATATATAGCAGAGCCTCAAAGCTGTATGACGGATACTTGGAAGTAGTTTTCTATAACAATCCAAAACAAGAAAGTATCATCATTGAAGGTTTTAATGAGATTACTCATGCAAAGGGATTGTTTAAAAAGGAAGGGTACGAAAAGTTAAATTATCCCAAACAGATCTTAAGGATATGGAAAAAGAAGCTAATAATAAATCAAATACGTTCATGTTCCTCCTATGGAACGTTTATTGCGTTTAGCAACGGCGATATCATGCGGATTTATCTTACAGATGTAAAAGGAGAAATAGAAGAAGTAATTAGCATAGAAAACGTAACTAAACTCCTTCCCTTGGAGAAGAAAAGCTTTTTAGAAATGTTCAATAAAGCTGATGAATTTATTCTTTCTCTACTCTAAAAAAGTGATGAGGCAATAAAGAATTCAAACTCCTACCCCGTTCCGATTTATACAATTTCCGGGCTATTCTTCCTTCTATGTTTGTCGTAGATTACAACTACTACAAACATAATCCTATGAAAAAGAACACCTGGTTTATCATTGTATATCTTCTAGGGCTGGCCTGTATACAGTATGGCTGTCAATCAGCTCAGTCTAAAACACAGACCAAGCTTGAAGAAGCCAGAAAGGCTATAGCAGAAAGCAATGCAGTCTATTTTCAAGCTTTCGTCAAAGGAGATTCGTCCATCTTCATTGAACGATATGCTGATGAATGCTGCATCCTTGCGCCTAACTCTCAACCTCTGTGTGGAGCCCAAGGTGCACTCGATTTTTTTCGGATAGCCTACCATCAGCTAAAACTTCGCAATGGTAAGTTTATCACTACCAAAATTTATGGCATGGGTAATGAGTATGTAACGGAAGAAGGTTTATGGCAATCGTATAACGCTAACAATGCGTTGATGGATGATGGCAAATTTCTGGTACTCTGGAAGAAGACTTCCAAAGGTTGGAAAATGTATCGGGATTCATTTAGCAGCAATCACGATAACTCAACGAAGTAGAGTCTCGAATTGACTTCAGGCAACTATTCGAATACCAGTCAAAGATAAAAGTGAACAGAGTTCGGATATTTCTGAAAAGCGACTGGTATTCGGATATTTCTTCAATCTGACCATAGTTCCAGTCAAACCCAAAAGCGACAGGAAGTATGGTCAAAACAAAAAGTAAACAGAATACCAGTCAAAAGTAAAATTGATTCGAGTTCTGTTCACTTGCCTTGCTGAACATTTTTCTGTTCACTCAGTCATCGATTACCATTTTGACCATACTTCCGGTCAGTCACCTATGCTGACCATATTTCGGATATTTCTTCAATATGACCAGAATTCCGGTCACTGGAGAAAGTGACTAGAATTCTATTCAACAATAATAGGCAATCACTCCACTCCATCCTCTCTCTATTTTTTCTTGCTACCCTCCTGTAAGGATCTTCCCACCCTTGTCGGGACACGTGTGACAAGACCGGTAACATTTCCGACTGGGAAGTATTTTTCTCTCACAAAACAGAGAGGGCACTATTTGCCAAAAGATTCTTCCAGAAGGACATCAGGGAGAGTAAGTTTTTATAGGACAGAAAGAGGGCTGATTCTTACAGGAGAACAGCGAGAGGTAGTTCCTTTCAGAAAACGTAAGGGGTGTATTGTTCTTACGCCCTTGTTCTTCGGACAAAATCTTGTTTTTAACAAATAGGAATGACCTCACATCTAAAATCCGAGGCCATTCCTATTTTGTAAATACCCTTACAAAGGCTTCACAGGAATGCACATGTCTACCATATGCAGTTGCTGTGGATGCTCTTTCGGATTGTTCAGATGATTAATGTAAAAGTTACGGTTGTCTGGCTGATAGCCATTGTCCGAAAGCCATTCCGTGTAGACATATGTCCAGGCTTCTCCGCTTTCCCGGATATCGCCTTCCAGATGAATAACCGCGTACTGGCCACCTGAAATCTGAGCAATGCCAATTTCTCCTTCTCCGGCTGTGCCTTCGGGTACTGTAATACAGACATCAGCCTGCATGTTACCATCTGTACTGAGTTCCGGATTACTGCGATAGACTGTTAGGGCCTTCGTTTGAGGAAAAGAAATGAAGCCTCTGGGACCAGCCCATTTAAACAGTTTGTCAAACAGTTGCTCAAAAGCAAGGCCGTCTTGTGGAGAGATCGAGAGTGAACGAACATACGCTACATTCAGAGCGGGCAGTTCTTTGATCTCTACCTGAATCTTGTTAGGTGTGTGAATCATATTTGCTTCCTGGTTTATACTAGAGGAAGCAAGGTAGGTAGGGTAAAAATGAATGACTTTGCCGCCAGTGCGATCCGTTTTGCAATTCTTGCTATTCTCAAAAATTAGCTTTTGTTTCCACTCTGTTGCACTGGCTCCTGTCGTTTCCCGAAAGGTACGGGCAAAGGAAGCCAGATTGATAAATCCACTGTCTGTAGCTACTTCAGAAACAGACTTTCCGGGATTATTCCGAAGATAAAAAGCAGCCCGCTCTATTCGGGATCGTTTCACAAACTGGTTCACAGTTTCACCTACTACAGATCGGAAAATACGATGAAAGTGAAATTTGGAAAAACAGGAAACCTCTGCCAGATGATCGACAGATAGTTCTTCGTCCAAATGACTTTTGATATAGTCTATCACTTTGTTGATACGGGCTATATATTCCTGACGGGATTGTATGGATTCCATAGACATGCATGCTACTGGGCGGTAAATATACAGAATAGAAAGAGATGGACTACAGGAATATTGCCCAACCATCTGTCATAAATCTGAGAAGATGTTCGCTATAACTAGTATATTTGGCAGTTAAATTCCGTAACAAGTCAGATCATATTCGTGTATAAAATGATAAGAGCCTTAATCATTGATGACAATAAGATAGCCCGATCTATTTTAAGCCGTCTGGCAAGTGCTGTTAATGATATGACTATTGTAGGCGAATGCAGTGATGCAATGGAAGCCTACACGTATATGATGGACAATCCGGTAGATCTGCTGCTTCTGGATATTGAGATGCCCGGTATGAGTGGTCTGGAACTCACCCGAAATCTGGGCAATGCCCGTCCGGTTATTATTTTTACAACGTCCAAAAAAGAGTATGCAGCAGAAGCATTTGAACTCAATGTAGCCGACTATCTGGTCAAGCCCGTTGTACCCGCCCGATTTGAACAGGCAATGGCAAAGGCGAAAGAAATTCTGGAAAGCAACCGGGAAGAGGTAAAGTGGTCAGATGATGAATTTATATTTATACGGGATGCACACATTGTGCGTCGGTTAAAGGTAGATGATATTTTGTATGCAGAAGCCATGGGTGACTATGTAAAACTACACACTCCTCAGAAATTTTATGCGATCCATACAACGCTGAAGTCTGTAGAAGAGCGGTTGCCTGCCGGAAAGTTTATTCGTATTCACCGATCCTATATTGTAGCTGTCAGCAAAATAGATACACTGGAAGATGGAGGTGCGGTAGTAGCACATAAGTTTATTCCTATTGCAGATGCGTATCGCAAGGTGCTTACGAAGCGAATGAATATCCTGTAACTTCTGCCTATCCTTTTTCTGTATTCACCGATAGTTTTTCTTTTTTCAGCGATTGATAGCTGGTAACTTCTTCCTTTATGCAGAGTTTTATGGATAAAAGTATCTCTGACAATGTATATCCTTCGGAAAACACAGTGAAAAGTTCTGATAGGAGTTGTCACAGTATGCTTTGTCATTTTACCAGCTCTTTTGCATATACTATATGATTGGTAATCGCTTCATACTTCTTATCTTATCTGCTTTTATTATAGGCACATTGCTGCTGATAGGTATTCAGTATAACTCTTCCCAAAACATTAACCAACTCATTGAAGGTAACGAAAAGTTATTGACCGAACTTCGTTTGAGTAGCCATCTGAGAGAAATGGAACGGGATATGTATTGGGTAGAAAGCAGAATAAGAGGTGCTATTGCCACCAGTGATATATCACACTTAAGTGAAGTGGATGAAAAGATCTCTCAGATTGAGGCCTATCTGGATACACTTCGGGCAATGGATAAGGATAAGACAGTGATTCAGTATATAGACCGGCTTCATGTCATTGCCGAAAATAAACGGAGCACCAAAGATCTTCTCCTCTTCCGCTACAAGCATACAGGCAAGATGGATGATACTACCCTGATTTCCAATCCACATGCGAGAGAAGTATCCAATGAGATCAGTATGGCTACACGTCGTATCTATAACAGTCGTCAGCAACTGATGACACAACTCAGTGACTCGATAGAGGAAAGCAGCAAAAGGGTGCGTACCTGGGGTGGGATACTGATTGCGTTTATTGTAGTGAGTGCCAGTGGATGGTTCTGGTTTATAGTAAACCGGATTCGCAGACAAAACCAATTGATTGTAAGACTGGATGAATCGGAAAAGAAGGCAAGAGAAGCCGCCCGGGTCAAGGAAAATTTCCTGGCAAATATGAGCCACGAAATACGAACGCCACTCAATGCCATTCTGGGCTTTACAAACCTGCTGAAAAGTCACAAACAAGATGCAGCACAAGCAGAGTTTACAGATTCTATTCAGAAAGCAGGCGAAAATCTGCTCTCTATTGTCAACGATATTCTGGATTTGTCTAAGATAGAGGCCGGAATGGTGCGTATTGAAGCAAATCCTTTTAGTGTACGGGGCTTGGTACACTCTGTGGAAACCTTGTTTGGTGAACGAATGCGGGAAAAAGGGCTAGTGCTTCAAACAGATATTGAGGCCTCTGTACCAGATACACTTATTGGAGATGCCACCCGCCTGACTCAGATTCTGGTCAATCTGCTTGGCAATGCATTGAAATTTACAGAAAAGGGACATATCTCTGTGCGGGTCATTACCAAAAGCACTACAGATACAACCATCCGACTGGGATTTTCTATACGAGATACAGGTATTGGCATTGATACAAAGAAAATAGCAGCCATATTTGAACGATTTCAGCAGGCAGAAGACTCTACTACCCGTAATTATGGAGGTACCGGGCTAGGACTCTCTATTGTCAAAGAACTGATAGAAATACAGGGCGGAGAAATTAGTGTACAGAGTGAAGTGGGCAAGGGAACGACCTTCTCTTTCTGTATTCCTTACCAGATCTCGGCTGAGCAATTTACTGCTCCCCAGCCAAGAGATGTCACCTATTCTGAAAACAGAGAACTGACACAGGCTCATCTGTTACTGGTTGATGACAATACGATGAATCAAAGTCTGATTAAACATCTACTCAATCAGTGGAAACTATCCTATGACGTTGCCAGTAATGGTGTGGAAGCATTGGCATACTTGCAGGATCGAAAATACGATCTGATACTGATGGATATTCAGATGCCGCGAATGGATGGCTATACAACCAGCCAGCATATCCGGGGAGAACTAAAGCTGGATGTGCCCATCATTGCCATGACAGCCCATGCAATGGCAGGCGAACGCGAAAAATGCCTCAGTTATGGCATGAACGAATACCTCAGCAAACCTGTCCGTGAGCAGGATCTGTATGGGTTGATTAATCAGTTTCTGATAACCGATAAGAACTCGCAAACGGCTCCGGACTCCATTAACGTTGTATCTCATACCTATTCCTGTATTGATCTGCAGTACTTATCAGAGATTAGCAAAGGTGACAAAGAATATGAGAAAATGATGACACTGCAGTTTCTGGAGATCCTTCCTAAAGAACTGGAAATTATAGAATCCTCTCTACTAAAAAAAGATTTTGCGGTTGTGCGTCGTGTAGCCCATAACATGAAAACAACCATATCCATTATGGGCTTGACAGATCAAGTAGCTGACTATCTTACGGCACTTGAAGAGAATATAGGTGATGAAGAACAGCAGCTGGCTCACGTTACAATCCTCAAGCAAATTTGTACCCAGGCATTAGAAGAAGCCAATCATTTCTATAAGTCATTGAGTTAGGTAGCTGTTGTGGTAGCATGAGTTTATCGCTCTATTTTGCTGTATCGTCTTGTAGATAACATTAAAAAATACCTTTCTCTTTATAAAGAAACCTATCCCTTTGTGTCCTCCTAAGAAAATTTCTACATCCTGCCCTTCTGAAAAAATCATTCTCTCTTCCTGTCAACTTGAAATTAGTGTTCTGTTTTGCTGTTCCTTTTTTCTCCTGAGAAGCTTTCCCCCTTTTCTGTCCTCCTGAAAGCTTCTCGGAGGATAAAAAGGAGTGAGTTTCCAAACCATGCTATCTTGTTAAATTTATAACCTGAACAGAAGTACGAACTAGCACTTTTCCCTCCAAAAAACTAAGCCTGCTTTTCTATACCCTCCTCCAACCTCACCAAGCTCTCTGAATTGATACAATACCGCAATCCGGAAGGCTCAGGGCCGTCGGGAAATACATGTCCTAAGTGACAATCGCATACACTACATAGTGCCTCAATACGCTCCATCTTGTAGCTATCATCAAAAGCATATTTGATAGCCCCTCTGGAGATTGGTTGGGTAAAACTGGGCCAACCGGATATTGCATGGTATTTTTCTGTCCAGTTAAACAACAGACTTCCACACCCTACACAGACATACACACCAGGTTCATACGATCGGCAATAGGCATTGCGGTATCGGGGCTCTGTGCCTTTTTCGCGTGTAATATGGTATTGAGCCGGAGTGAGTATCTGTTTCCATTCGTCTTCAGTCTTCTCTACTCTGCGAGAAGGTTCCGGATTACTATACCGGGCATATTTGAGAACATCCAGCCAGCGTAACATAAGCAACAAATTCCAGAAAAGGTTTTACACAAAGAACAGTATGACACAAAGTTCGGTTCGGATGATGGTGTATGCTGGCTACTGTTGAAACTTTTAGGCAAGAGGTAACGCTTATCGTGTCCGATACCTTTTTCAATTTTGAAGGTTTTAGAGAAAACTCTCTTTTTTATGTACTTACACCCTTTTTGTCCTCCTGAAAGGAACTCGTGGCAAGACTGCCGGCCTCTCCGACAGAGATGATTTTTTCTCTCATAAAGGAAATGTGGCTCTATTGGCAAAAGTTTCTTACAGAAGGACAGCGTGTGGATATTCCTTTCAGAAGGACAGTAAGAGTGTTTTTTCTTTATTTACAGGTTTCATTTCCAGAAAAGTTATAGGACAGGATAAGGCGGTAGCGTAGCATCTTTTTAATTCACTTTTTCAACGATCACTTTTGCCTGTTGAACGATTCCGGTATTCAACAACAGTGATTCTACAGTAGCTTTATATCACAACCAGCGAATACAGTTACATGGAAAAGGAGCATTTTTTTGAACCAACAATCAGAAGTTGTGTAGAGTGTTTTTCCAGGTTGCGAATAACGGGCAGACTATCTCTGTCCGTTATTTATTCTGTCAGTTTTAACTGATAAACCATGCAACATGTATACAAAGATACATTAAGATTATAACCTGATTCTCCATTACTTAACTCTGTTATACTATGGATTTGTCAACTGCTCGCCCTCATTTTCAGGAAGCACTTTGCCGCAACGAAAAAAAATACCGGTATCCATTAGAGCGATCCTATGTGGTTATTTTGCTGGTCGATAGAGAACTCAATATCACGTACGTCTATGACTCTGTAACATCCATCTTAAAAATAAAGCCTGCGGAACTATTGGGAAGAAATCTGTTTGAAGCCTTGAACATTGTAGAACATCGGCGATTGAGCTACCTGTTAGATACACTGGTCCAACCCGGAAGTACAGCTTCCTCTATTAGAGAGGAACTCTCTATTGAAACAGAAGAAGGCACTATGCACTTTGATGCCGCGATTACCAATCTGATGGAAGATCCTGTTATCGCAGGCTTTGCCTTTTATCTACACAATATTACAGACCGCAAAAGATCAGAAGAACAACTCAGTCGCCTTAATTTTGAACTGGACAGCTTTGTATATAAAGCATCTCATGATATGAGAGCCCCGCTTGTTAACATTCTGGGACTGATAGACATTGCACAACGGGACTTTCCGATACAGGCTATGCAATACATGGATATGATGAAACGTAGCGTATTACGTCTGGACAAATTTATCTTTGATCTGACACAGTACTCACGCAACGACCGCACAAAGGTTGAGTCGGAAAAGATAGATATGTCGCTGTTAATAATGGAAGCAATGGAGGGACAGAAGTTTTTGCCTCAGTTCTCTTCTATTGATTTTGAGATAGACATCCGCCAGGATCATCCTATCTATTCAGATATATCCCGGTTGCGTATCATTCTCAACACTCTGCTCTCCAATTCTATCAAATACCATGATTTGCGCAAAGAAGATCCCTATATCCGTATCTCGATATGGGAAAATCCCAAAACAAAGGAGTTTGTTATCCAGGTGAAAGACAATGGGATTGGGATTATGGAGCATTACACTGACAGGGTATTTGACATGTTTTTCAGAGCATCTGATATATCAGAAGGTTCTGGTTTAGGATTGTATCTGGTTAAGAAGGTTGTAGAGAAGCTCAAGGGAAAGATTGATCTTAAAACAAGAGAAAGAGAAGGAACCACACTAACCATTACATTACCTAATCTTAAGTAAACGAATTCTAGTATAACATACTGATAGACAGAAATAATACTGAGGCATTTTTTCGCCACACCCTGAAAAAAACACCACACTTATCTCCCTTCCTACTCAGGTAAATACCAATTTTTGCACAAATTTGCCTCAGGCACAGAAGTTTATCTATTGTAAGCGTTAGTCTGAGAAAGGAGAGATAATTTAAAAGGAGTGGCTGGTTTAAGATTATTCATCTGATAGAAGTAAAAAGAAATGTATCTAAAAGTAAGATTCATTTTCTGATGAAAAAGATCCATTTTCTTAAGTCAGACCTGAGAATATATCCTCATTTACTTGAACTGGGTAATGCCAGCGAAAGGACCACGATTAACCGAAGGCTACCCCACATAGGTAGCCTTTTGCTTTTAGTAAAAAGGCTTTCTTTGGAAAGTTGTAGTGTATAATGTCTTACTAAAATAAGGAGGTACTTATGGCTATAGGAACTTATGAAGCTGATAACCGAACAGGCATCAATCATGAAGGAGCAGATGCCAACATTCCGGTACAACGTCTCACCGCGACTTCTATTATAGGTGACAAAGTGATTAACCGGGCCGATGAAGACCTGGGAAACATCCAAAATCTGATGATCAACATCCAGACAGGAAAGATTGAATATGTAGTGCTAGAGTCCGGATCATTTTTAGGTATTGGCGGCAAACTGTTTGCCATTCCTTACAATGAATTAATACTGGATGGCCCTCGCAGGTGTTTTGTCCTCGACAGAACCAAAGAGTATGTAAAGAACTCTCCCGGTTTTGATAAAGACCACTGGCCTAATACCAATAGTGATACAGCCTACTATGCGGAGGTGAATGAATATTGGGTGTATAGGTAAAGTGACTTACTGAATCTACAGTAGTTGATATAGTTATCTCAAATTTTGGATGTACTTTCAATTAAAAAGTAAGCAACGCCTATGCTTTTCAAAAGTGTAGGCGTTGTTTTATTTCAGATAGCTTGTCTATTTCATTTTTCAGAGCTATTTCTGAACTTTTTTATAGTGCTCATTTTTGTTTTACTTGCAACATGACACTTTTTTGTCACACCACGGCGTGATAATCAAAAAGGAACTTTTCTCCGATCCTTCCTCCAATGAAGACCAACCTTTGTCCTGTCCCATAACTTTTCCGGAAATGACTTCTGTAAATAAAGAAAAACATCCTCATAGAAGAAGAAATCCTTTTCTGTCCTTCTGAAAGGAATCCCCCTTGCTGTCCTTCTGAAAGAAACTTCCCGCCACTGCGGGACACGTGTGAAAAATAGAGCCATGCTTGGTGTATGAGAAAGAATTATTTCCCTCATTTAGGCTGTGAGGAAGAAGCGAGTGCGGGCTGTCTGACGCCTTTGTTAAGCTTCTGGATAATTACCCGTGTCGTTTTCCAGAATATACTTGAGTAGATCTTCATTTCCTGATAGGTCTTGTCTGTTTTCCGGTCCTGAAAATAATACAGATAGGTAGCATACGAAACATTGTCCATTGGTTTATAGCGAAAGGTAGCAAACCGATCTACGATATACCGATACTTCTCTTTGTCAGGGTAGAGTGAATCTATCTGGCGGTATTTGACAATCTGAAAAGGATACTTATACCGACTCCACCGCTTGGCTAGCTTTCTGTTTAGCTTGTTCAGGTGACGATTGGTGTACTTGAAGAATACGTTTCTTCTCTCTGTTCTTCTGGGTGATCTCTGTGTATTCAAATGCAGGAATCAACAGGGTAGTTTGTTTGTAATCTGAAGGAATACAAGTAGCCGGAATATAAGCCATTTGTTGGGAATACTCTACCCTAGATTCTTACATTAACAAAATTGTGTCCATGTGATTGGAGAATTTTAATCTAAAGATACTCCCCTTATGTTTGTTTCTGATGGTAGATCTTTCGTTTTTCTATAGATCTGATTGGATAGTTCCCAATATATTTCTATATCTACTAGTTCCATATTATCAAAGTTATCCTCACCTCCAAGAAACAAATATTGTTTATAGCCAATACATTTATCAATACTCAATTTTTTAGTATCATTTAATGTCATCCACTCTTTAAATAATTTCTCATCTAAGTCTTCTTCCCTATAGTCAACTAATTCATAATCATGAAACTTTTCCCAATTTACTTTCATAGTATAAATCTGCATTTCCGCTGGATCAAATACTATAATTTGTTCGTCTTTGTTGTCAGTTGCATACTGTTTCCCTGCCCAGTCAAAAGCAAAACATTTTATACCATTTACAGAAAAATAAGAAGATAGCAATTTTGTCCAGTGTTTTGACGAATCAGATGTATGAATTCTATATAAACCATTATCAAAAGAACAACCTCCCAAATAATTTAGAAGACTTTCGATACCTGTATTTTTTTCAGTATTACTACGACTACCTTCAAAGCTTGATGCTTTAGTAAATTTGGATAAAAATATGTCTAACATATATAAAATTAGTTAATGGTTATTTTAGTCCCAACTGGTTCGTTTTTTATTTGATGGATTTGGAACTTTAAGCTTCTATTAACACTTTTATGTAAGCCATCCATATTAAAAGTATCGTCCTTCCCACCTAATTGTAAATCTTGCATATAATTTACATCATCAGGTTTTAATACTCTTCCAGCTTTTTAAATTGAACTTTATTATTTCCTTTTCTTTCAGCGTATATTCTTTCAAAGCTTATTCCTTTACAGGAAACATTGGTGTCGTTATGACTGCAACTATAAACAAGAATCATCAAGTATCCACATAGAACAAAAAGTATATTTTTTTTCATCGGCTAGGTATTCTGATTCGTTCGATTGTGATTTCTGGAAGGTATGGTCTGTACATATTTCGTGTGCCAGGACGAGTATTTCTATGATGCTGCAGCTCGTACATTGATTGTAATCCTGGAATTTCTGACCGTGTTGCATCATACCTACCTGCCCCAAAAGCATCATATACTCTATATCTGATACAACAACCCATAACTATACTATATAACAGAAAGGTAACGATGGTTTTCATGAAGAGGAAATTTTTGCTGAAGTCAGTGAGTAAGCCTTACTGTTGATGATATATACATCCCTAGTAGGTATAGTTCTGAAAAACTATGTTTATACTTCTGGTAAATTCTTCATTGGCATTTATGATAGCCAGTTGAGAATCCCTGTACTCTTTGTAAAGAAGCATAGCTTTTCTTCTAAAATTGTACACTTCAAAGTGTATGGGAACTCTGTAAAACTCGATGAGTGGGATAATTTCTGATTGAATGATAGAATATATAATGATTTCAGGTACAAAATAAGTTTCTACAAGTTCTTCCAGTTCTGAAAGATTCTTTGGTGCACCCTGAAATATGGATTGCTCACTAGTCAAACTTATTGATATATAGATCCCTATACCATTTAGGTTAATATCAAGCTCTTGCAGCAACTCATCTATAATATCCATGAATATACAACAGGTCTGCAGCACCTCTTTTGGTTTAAGTGTTTTGTAATATTCTTTGCCCAGCAACTCATCTATATGAATGTCACAGGTATCTTTGCTAGCTGCTACTTTAGTAATACTTTTTATTAACCACTCCCGTGTTTTGTATCTACTTACTATTCCATCCATTATTGTTTAAGTAATATTTTTGTCACTAACCTTGTATTATTGTAAAGACTTACTCAACCATTCACAAAAGTTTTCTACTCCTTACTGATACACCCACTATCGAAGTTAGCCTCATTATCAGATACCAGTTAACTCTTTTTGTATAGCCTGAAAATGTCTATTTTCTTTTAGCTCAGGATAAAAAAATACCAGATCTAGCGATACCTTCTTCCAAAACTTTTTAAGTGATTGATAAAAAGGTTTAAAATCATATTTATAAACCTTATCATCGTCTACCACAAGAAGAAAATCATTTTCAAAATAGTACCGAAATGAATAATGATCATCCAAATTCATCATAAGACCTTTATAGTTATTATCAATTTCTATTTCTTTTAATCCCTTCAGAAAATTATAGCAAAAGCTAACTATTGTATCTTTTATGTAGATAGTATTGTTCAATTTATTCCTATCTAATATCAAGATATCACAAAAAGCAAGCACGTCATAAATTTCCTGAAGATTCATATCTTTTAACTTTCGTCTTCTATCTACAGCAATTATCTCGGTATCCATAAAATACCGAAACACTAATTCTCGTTTTTTCATAATCTTAAAGCTTTTTGGATTAGCAGGGAAATAATATTCATCTGGTAGCTTAATCCTTAACTACTTATTATTCCAGCTTTGTCTCTGCTTATTCATGTTTATCATCTGGAGGCCAAGTTTACACACCAAAGCTTATAAGTAGGTAACTTTTAACTATCATATAGTACCACATCTCTCTACTTTAATCTTTCTTACCTAGCATTTATCTCATCCATCCGGGCTAATACATCACGTCTATTAATCCAACCATTCACTTTGCCCAGGTTATTTCCAATCAGAATCTGATCCTCTTTGATTTCCAGAATTAGATGCAATAGGTAATTGCCCTTCCAGCGTATAAAGACGATATCTCCCACTGTCAATTCATCCAGGGTCTTATTTGTCAGACATACTTCCTGTCCACTTTCAATCTTGCCTCTCATAGAGTTGCCAGTCGGATAAATGGTACATGTTCCGTTACTCTTTAGTTGTTCCAATGCTTGTTTTACCCAACTCATACATTTCCAATAGGCTTATATAGTTATTATCCGATAGTTATTCTATTCTCTCTCCTAGTCAATCAGCAGTTACAATGTGTCTTTGTCAAACCACACTTCTTTATTGTGTGTATCTGCATAAAATCTCCAACCAACTGGCAAAGCTAAGAATTTAGCCAGGTCTGGCCGTTCTTTTAGAATATGATACAGATGGTCGACTAGCAAAGAATTAATGTCCCCATTGTAAGAATTGGAGGTTAAATACCAGCCCGTCATATGGTCAGGAGATTTGTATCTGACACCGTTGACTTCACTCCCTTCGTACACTTCCCTGGAAGCGACTATTTTCTGTCATATTGCAGGAATCTCCGGGGAAACAGCATATTCCTCGCACAGATCAAATTGTGATCTGAAAAAATTAATGGTATGGGTTAGATCAAACTCGTATATATTCTTATTATCATTTACGCCTTTCAGTTCATGCAACTGGATATAAGTCGCATCAAACACAAACTGAATCATCCACGAACCACAACCAAACGTTTCCTGATCACGGATCTGTTTCCCCTCTTCCAAAATGTATGTCAGTATATAATCAACTAGTAATCTGATATCTTCTTTAGATGGTCCATTATTCCTGATTGAGAATTCTCGTCCTATCAAAGGGTTTATTCCCTGGGTTATAATAACCTCGCCTAGTTCTAGTAAAGTATAGGAATATTTCATTGTGATCTATTAAAAAAGCCTGGGTATAATCCCCATCAGGCATGATAAGCATTCCTAACTGGTAATCACAATCATTCTAACAAATAAAAGCTATCCCAAAATACCAGATGATCAAGAGTTACACATTCTTCTATCTCTTTCCCAAATTCTGGGTTGTATCTTTTTATGGATGTAGATACCTTTAAATCTTCATAATGCACCCAAAAAAGATTAGCCTTTTCAAAATAGTCTTTAATCTCTTTTTCAAATCTCTCTTCTTTAAGTGAATAGGCAGTTCCTTCCCATATTGTAAACTTTCGTATGGGTTCAGCAAATGGGTTATTAATCTCATATATAAAATAATGGGTACACAGATCTGAAACTTTGCTGAATTGGATAGTGTAGTGTACTTCATTATTGTTATATGGAGGCAAAAATAACTCAACTGATGCAAAGGGCAATAGTGGAGATTGAAAGATAGAATATCTTTTACCATATCGCCTTACTAATAAATCTAGCTCCTCCGAAGGAAACCACTCTTTATGAACAAGCTCTCGGTAAAGATGAGGAGAGTTTGTTGCCAATTCGATAATCTGTTTTATTGTCTCTGATAACTTCTCTGCCATAGCAAAATACTATTACTGCTTCTCTTTATGTTCTTTCAGGAATATACCTATTTATCCAATTATGAAATGCATCCTGATAAAGCCTTTGTGCTTGTTTTATACTATCGTCTGCTTCATCAGTCGTTTCGATAGAATTTAGTTGAAATGTACTTAATACCCACGCTTTATACTCATGAGCACATGAACTGGAAATACAATCGCTCTCATCTTTGTAATAAGAAACTTTTTCCCAGTCTACCAGGGGTTCAGTGTCTAACGTTAAGAGCCTAATCAGCTCAACTATATTTTGTGCAATCACATGGTAGCCACCCTCACTACCAAAAACTACAACAGGCATTTCTTCAAGGCTTTTGGTAGGTTCATTAATCCAGAGTGCATAGGTCGAACCAGTCCAACCTGCCTGAGCAAATTCTATCAATGAACAAAGAAACTCTTCATCCTCTGAGTACGAACGAATTCCTTCATTCTGTAGTAAACAGAGTTGAAATCCCTCGGCATAGAATGCGCCTTCAGGAATAGTATCCTGAAAAGTGAGTAACTGAACCAACGTATCTGATACAGGCAAAGTCCCAAAGTTCTTTTGAAATTCAGTGAGAGAAAGCATATACAGAGAATATATTTACAAAAGAAAAGCCCTTCCACACAAATCAGATAGAAGGGCCTTTATGGAAAAACAACTAAACAGATCTGTTAAGAGATCATATCAAATTTTGTATAAGGCTGCAATACTTTTGGAATGCGGATACCTTCTGGTGTCTGGTTATTTTCCAGAATAGATGCCACAATACGAGGCAGAGCCAATGCACTTCCGTTCAGTGTATGCAACAATTGAGTTTTCTTGTTTTCGTCCCGATAACGTAATTTCAAGCGATTAGCCTGATACGTTTCAAAGTTACTTACAGAGCTAACTTCCAACCAGCGTTGCTGTGCTCCAGAGTATACTTCCATGTCATAGGTAAGAGCAGACGTAAAGCCCATATCTCCTCCACACAACCGAAGTACCCGATAAGGCAGTTCCAGCTTTTGCAGCAATCCCTGTACATACTTACTCATCTCTTCCAATGCACTATATGAGTTTTCAGGCAATTCAATCCGTACAATCTCTACCTTATCAAACTGATGCAGACGATTCAGACCACGCACGTGAGCACCCCATGCACCGGCTTCTCTGCGGAAACAAGGTGTAAACCCAGCATTTTTAACGGGCAGGTTTTTAGGTTCCAGAATGACATCCCGATACAGGTTGGTAATCGGTACTTCAGCTGTTGGAATCAGATAGAGTTCGTCTTCTGTTGCATAATACATCTGACCTTCCTTGTCAGGTAGCTGTCCTGTACCAAATCCAGAATCTTTATTGATCAGGATAGGTGGTTGAATCTCTGTGTATCCGGCGGCTTCTGCTTCGTCCAGGAAAAACTGAATTAAGGCACGTTGCAATTTAGCTCCTTTGCCTTTGTACACAGGAAATCCAGCACCTGTAATTTTATTTCCTAATTCAAAATCAATGATGTCATATTTCTTGATCAGATCCCAGTGAGGAACAGCTTCAGGTCCCAGTTCAGGAATAGCACCATGTGCATAAACCACTTCATTGTCTTCTGCACTGCGTCCTTCGGGTACACTGCTATGAGGCAGATTAGGCAAGGTTACCAGTACATCCTGTTGCTTTTGTTCCAGTTCTTTCAGACTTTCTTCCAACACTTTGCTTTTTTCACGTAAAGAAGTCGCTTCTGCTTTTGCTTTTTCAGCTTCTTCTTTTTGTCCGTTTTTCATCAAACCTCCAATCTCTTTTGCCAGATTATTGGCTCTAGCCAATGTCTGATCCAGTTCATTTTGAGCCTGTCGACGACGTTGGTCCAGGTCCAGCAGATCGGCAACGGTCTCTTCTGCCTGCTTAAAGTGTTTTTTGTGCAGGGCTTTAATGACCTGCTCTGTATTTTCACGTATAAAGTTGAGTTGCAGCATTTTTCAATTTGTTAATGAATAAGTCTGTATCTAAAGGCTTGTTCTTATTGGCAAATAAACATATTATACAAAGGTGAAAGAAAATATGCTGAAGAAAAAAATCTGCATCCCTATTCTTTTCATCCTATAAATAAAATACGGATGGCTCAGAGCTAACAGATGTTTAAATCTGTAAAGACAATCTGCACCATCCGTATATAGTTGTTGTGATGTTAGCTTATGGAGCTGTGAAGATGTTTTTCATAGCCTCTTCATAAAAAAACAATCGCTCGTTTAGTGCATTCAATGCCTGTGTTTTGTATTCAGTAGGGATCAACACCGATGTATTGTGTTCACTGCCACCATATGCCACCATACGAAGCGGAATATTGGACAGTGCATCCAGTACACGGGTAACGATACCATTTTTATTGAAGGTAAAGTCTCCAACAATACAGATAATCGTTTGCTCTTTATCAACGTACACTGTACTGAATCTTTCCAGTTCCTCCTGGATTGCCTCCAGATGAGTTATGTTATCAATAGTTAGTGATACAGCTACCTCCGAAGTGGTTACCATATCTACCGGTGTTTTGTGTTTTTCAAATACTTCAAACACTTTACGCAGAAACCCATACGCCAGCAACATACGCGACGATCGGATCTGAATACTGGTAATACCATCTTTCGCTGCAATCGCTTTGATATCCTTGTTTACCGTCTGGTTGCTGATGAGTGTACCAGGCGCTTCAGGCTGCATGGTATTCAGTAGACGTACCGGAATGTTACGTAAACGAGCCGGACGGATAGTAAACGGGTGAAGGATTTTTGCTCCGAAGTATGCTAACTCAGCAGCCTCATCAAAGGATATTTCACGTACAGGGAATGTACGCTTCACAATGCGAGGGTCATTGTTGTGCATGCCATCAATATCTGTCCAGATCTGAATTTCTTCAGAATAAGCAGCTGCTCCTACCAAAGATGCCGTATAGTCACTACCACCCCGTTTCAGATTATCTACTTCCCCACGAGGATTACGACAAATATAGCCTTGTGTTACAATGATTTCTTTGTCTGCATGATACTTCAGCATTTCTCCTAACTTCTCTTCTATGAAGTCCAGCATTGGCTCATCGTCTGCATCAATCTTCATAAACTCCAATGCAGGCAATAGTACTGATTTTACTCCTTCTTCTTCCAGATACACAGTAAACATCTGAGTCGAAAGAATCTCTCCTTCGGCAGCAATCTCTTTCTCCTGCTTAAGCGTGAAAGGCTTCACTTTTACCAGTGAACGAATGAAGTTGAATTCATTGTCAATGATTTCCTTTCCCTTCTTATATGCTTCGTCTGTTTTATATAGTTCTTTTATAAACAACTCATAGTGAGCATACAGATTGTCTATCTTCTGAGTCGCTTCAGCATCGTTGTTCTGATAAAGAGATTCTGCGATGGAAAGGAGGGCATTGGTTGTACCGGATAGTGCCGATAATACAACAATTTTTTGTTTGCCGTCTTTGGTGATCAGATTTTTGATGGAGTGCATCCGTTCAGGTTTGCCAACAGAGGTGCCACCGAATTTCCAGACTTGCATATTCTAGAAGAAATTAAAAGTAAGAATGTGAAATGATTTTTTATTTAACGGGTGTTGATGATTCAATCTTGAAAAATCCTGATTTTTTTAGAAACCAAGCATTTTGATAGCTGTGACTGCAGCTTCATCGCCTTTATTTCCATGCTTTCCCCCGGCTCTGTCTAAAGCTTGTTCCTGTGTATTGGGAGTTAGCACACCAAAAATTACAGGCTTGCTATATTTGAGACTTACATTGGTTATTCCCTGTGCTACTGCCTGACAAATAAAGTCAAAGTGTTTGGTATCTCCCTGAATCACACAACCCAGACAAATCACCGCATCAATCTCATTGCGGGCCGCCATCCATTGTGCACCCAAGCTTAACTCAAAGCTGCCAGGTACATTCTTACGAATGATATTTTCTGGTTTTGCACCCTCTTTGATCAAAGTGGTATAAGCTCCTTCATATAGTTTTTCTGTTACATCAGCATTCCACTCTGCTACTACAATAGCAAAGGTTTTGCTTTCAATCTTGACAGAATTCTTTAATTCGTATTCACTCAGGTTTTTCAGAGCAGTTGCCATAAAAGTTACTATTGAATGTCAAACAGAAAAAGGTTAGATTCTAATGTTAAAATGTAGATAAACAAAAAAGGATAAAGCAGGTGCTTTATCCTTTTTTGGGTTTGGCCGGATGTTTTTTATACACACTAATTACCCTGCCAAACCCTGTAGTTTGGATTTATATTTCTTGGCAGTAATAGTCTCAGCAGAATCTTCGTAATTTGTTATGATCTTGTCATACGTTTCGATTGCTTTGTCATTCTGCTTAGCCATTTCATACGCAATACCCAACTTCAGCAAATAAGCTGGAGTAAAGAATTTGTTAGGCTCATAGTTAGCTGCTTTTTCATAATAAGAAATAGCTTCTTCTGGCTGTTTTTTCTCCAGATAGGCATCACCTACCAGACTATAAGCACGAGCCTGTAATAAAAGATCACTAGAACTAAAATCTTTCAGATGAGTGATAGCATCATCGTATTTTCCTTGTTTTAGCAAAGCGACACCAGCATAGAAATGCGCCAGTTTACCAGCTTTTGTACTACCGTATTCATCTGCAATTTTCAACAAACCATCGTTAACCCCATCTCCATTAAGCGCTTTTGTCAGTGAATCTGCTTCAAAATAGAGCACTGCGCGAAACATGTACTTCTGAGCTTCGGTTTCTTTGTTCTGTGTGTAATACCGATAGAAAAAGATACCGCCTACCAGCAACACAACTGCTGCCAGTCCGCCTAAAAAGAGGTTACGATTCCGTTGTACAAAATCTTCTGCATTCTCCAGACTTAATTCAGGAGTTTCTTTGATTGGTTGTTCAACAGGCTCATTAACAGTTGCCTCTGGTGTTTTTTTTGCCATTGTTTTTTAAACAGATTTCTATTTTGAGAACTCAGAAATGCAGGGCTTACTAAAAAAAGGATTGATTTTTCCTTACCGTTTCCGAATGGGCTGCAAAGTTAGAATAAAAAAGATCTTTTTCACAAGGATTTCACTTTTTTTACATATTACTTACAATATAATCTGTTTTTCACCACTTTGCAAGGATTTCAGCGCTGCAAAAGTAGCCTGCGTAGAGTTTACTATATCCTGAAAGTCAATAAGTTGCACACCTCCTTCTTTCAGAAAACGGATGTATTGTTCAAACTGAGTAGTATGTCCTTTGTCCTGTTTGCCAGAGGCAGAAGAGAACCCTTTAAATCCATATCCTTCCAGTTTTCTGAAGTTATCCAGAATCAGCACACGTCCCTGAGAGTATATTTCTATTCGTTCTTTGGAATAGGATTTATGTCCATTGGCAAAATAGTTAACTACTCCTTGAGAGCCATTGAGGCATTTCAGTGTAATAGAGGTATTATCTGTATTTTGAGAAGGAGATGTTCCCAGTGCAGAAGCAAACACCTCTGTGATTTGACTCCCTGCAAAGAACTGTACTAAATCAATAAAGTGACAGCCCTCTCCAATGATTCGTCCTCCCCCGATAGCCATATTCTGAGTCCAGTGATTGGCCGGAATAAAACCTGCATTTACGGTGATTACAATATTTACAGGCTCAGACGTATTACCCAAAAGCTTTTTGGCTTTCTGAGATAATGGAGCAAACCGCCGATTAAAACCAACCATTACAGAGAGAGAACTCTTCTCTTTTTCAGCCACAACCTGTTGAAGTTCTTCTTCTGTCAATACCAGTGGTTTCTCTACAAATACATGTTTTCCCGCCTGTAATGCCTGCATAGTTTGCGAAGCATGCAGATTATGCTGAGTAGTAATGATAACAGATTGTACCGTCGGATCAGAGAGTACATCCTCATAACGTGTAGTACTTTGAGTAATCGCATGTTTCTGTGCCAGATGGGTTCCACTTACACCTGATGCACTTACAATATGCCGGATATCTGCCTTTATTTTACCCAAAGCAGGCAGTAATGTCATCTTGGTAAAATTTCCTGCTCCTGCAATTGCGATAGTACCTGTACCCGATTTACTTTTCGTGTCTGTTGTACTATGTCCTATCTTAATAGAAGTTGACCAATCCGGATTATTAGGGTACTGCAGAATAGAAGCAATAGAACGGCTATCTCCTATGTTGTTATAGATTTTCTGGTATTCAGACAGATCTACTGCTTCAGTAATCAGGCGTTTCACATCCAGCTGACCTTTGGCTATAGCCTGCAGGATAGTCTGGAAGTTTCTGTTTTCTGTCCACCGTACAAACGAAAGCGGATAATCTACACCTCGTTTTTCATATTCTTCATCATATCGTCCGGGACCATAGGAACAGGACACTTGAAACGATAACTCTTTCTCATAAAAATCAGCTCGCTTGATATCTAACCCTATTACGCCCACTAACACAATACGTCCGCGTTTACGGCTCATTTGAGCAGCCTGAGATATTAACTCATCACTTTTGGTTGAGGCCGTGATAATAACCGCATCTGCACCAATACCTTCTGTAAGTCCAGCCACGGTCTTTACAGGATCAGTACCATCGGCCAGATTAAAGGCATGCACACCTTTTTCCTGAGCCAGTGTCACTTTCTGTGCATCAAAATCGAAACCTATTACATTACAGCCATTTGCCAGTAACAACTCACAGGTAATTAATCCTATTAACCCCAATCCGGATACAACGACTGTCTCTCCCAATGTAGGATTAACCAGACGTATTCCCTGTAACCCAATGGAACCGATAACGGTAAAGGCAGCTTCTTCATAGGAGACCTTATCCGGAATCTTTGTTACCAGGTTACGCGGTACACACACGATCTCTGCATGAGGGCCATTAGAAGCAACTCTATCTCCGGGTTTCAGATCTGTAATACCCTCTCCCACTTCCACAACTTCACCTGCATTGCAATAACCCAATGGCAAGGGTTCTCCCAACCGTGTAAAGACGGCTTCCAAAGTAGGTATTAAACCATCTGACTTTATTTTATCAAGTACCTGTTTTACCCGATCAGGCTGTTGACGGGCTTTCTCAATAAGACTGGAACGTCCAAATTCGACCAGCATCTTCTCTGTGCCTAATGACACCAGTGAACGATGGGTACGAATTAGCACATGTCCTTTACGGATCAGAGGACGAGGAACATCCTCCAGTATGGTTTCACCTGTTTTAAAAGATTGAATAATTTGCTTCATGCTTAGTCAGCCGTATTCTGAATAATTGTTTTCTGATAAATTCGTTTTCCTAATTCTGTTTGTACGAGCAGTTGTACAATCACACATACAATTGCCACATAGGAACCAAACATATAAGCCTGTATAGGAGGAAAATAAGGTGAAAATGATAATGAACAAACAGCAATCAGAACTGCCCACCAGTAATATTTGCGATAGAGCATCCACCCCAGGAGTAGTAATCCAACAATTGCGCTTACATAATTAACCCACAAAGGGAGATCAATAAAATATCCACCCGAAAATGATTCAAAGAAGTTGAGAGCTGCATTCTTAATGAGCATAAAAGGAGACTCTTTTGCTATCCGAATAAATTCACTATGGGAAATTTCCTGATATTGAGTAGCAACTGTATCATTATAATAACTTCCTCCAAAACCCATATTCAATGTTTTTCCGGTCTTGGTCTGGTATAACAGATATCCGTTATTGTCTGTTAATCCTGACATATATGGATTAGGATAACCTCCAATTCCAATATAGAAAGTATGCCACGGATTTTTTTTTGTCGAGGTATTAAAAACTAAAATCGTTGCAATAAAAAGCAATACAGCACTAATACTATACACTCGCTTTTCTTTCAAAAAAAAGAATAACAACACAAAGAGGCACACAAAAAGTGTAGTAGGTCTTGAAAGAAAAACAAAAGCCATAATAACAGCGATAAAGAAAGACCCATACTGATATTTCAGTTTTTTGTTTATCAAGTATCCAACCGCAAAAATAGTTGGAATTGCCTGCAATGCATAGTAAAACGGAAATGTAACAAAATAGATAATTAATGGGTTTACTGCATACAATAAGGTATACAACCACATTTCAGCCCACGAGCGGGCAGACCATAATAATACTAGTGAAATCAATATATGTATCAGGATCTGCAATGATTCCACAGCCTGAATATCACTCTGCCAGAAAAAGATTTTTTTCGCAACAATTATAAAATATACATATCCAATGGGATTATGATTGTAATTGCTCAAAGAATCTGACTCTTGGAAATGATAGTACTCTCTATCACTGGCAGGCATATATTTAAAATGCCAGCAATCACTCTCACTAATCCGGAATCCTTTCCCCATCTCAAAGTTAGTTGCAGCGGAAAAGAAAGGTGCGGTCCATATAGGAGACATCTGGACAGGATTATTAAAAAAATAACAGGCAAGACATGTAAAGAACAATACAACAATAATGAAAATATTCTTTTTTCCTGATAATCTCGAAGACATGTTTATAAACTTCAAATAGGTTCTTTATCAAAGTGTTTAGCCGTTTGTAAGGATTCCACTTTATATTTCTTAAATAAATTGTAATGATTTGATATATGAAAAAGTTGTAAAGGTGTATAAAATACATCTTTCAAACCAATTTTGGAGCCATCTGCATGTATCCATCGTTGTAAAGGATATTCATATATTAATTGTTGTACATTTCCAGTACCATAACGAATCTTCATTCGCAAAAATATCTCTACATCAAACAACCATTTACTTACAAATGGTATAGAAAAGCAATTCTCAGCCAAATTACGGGTAAACACTTTTGCTCCACATTGAGTATCGTAAAAAGGGAGTCTAAGGATGATGCTAATAAGTGTAGCAATAAAACGACCTATGTAGTGACGATAGACTTCTCTGCTTATATCTGCACCCATACGTTTGATACGAGATCCACATACAATTGAAAATTCGGGATTGTTACACAAATAATCTACAACATGTGTATACTCTTCCAGAGACGTTGATAGATCTGCATCCAGATATCCTATATACTGAATATTCTCCATATTCAATAATGTATTAATCCCTGTACGTACAGCCTCTGCTTTTCCTGAGTTTTGTGTGAGTGAAACTATCTCTATCTTTTCAGGATATGTACATTTTTTTTTCAGTATTTCAAGTTGGTGTAAAGTATCATCTTTGCTTCCATCATTTACAAAGCAAAGAACATACTTGGAGTGTTCTTTATTAAACTGAACAAACTCTGTAACTTTTAGACGACTAGCTTCATTATAACAAGGTATCACTATACCAATCATGTATTCAATATCTAGAGATTATCATTTTTTTAATCATAGTATATTATTTCCATACACAGATCCATTATCTTTTTTTGAATAAATCGGAGTCTGAGTCTCTGAATAATGTAAATAATAGAACATAATAACGAACCAGGGATAGAACATAAACTGTCCTGGATTAAAATTATTCTCAAAGAGTGGGATTAAAATTATAGGAGGTAAAAATACATATTTGGAAGAGTGTTTAAGTGCAAAAATCAAAATAGTCCGCAAAGGAAAAAAAAGAAGAAAGAAGACAAATATCAGATATCCGCACCCAAAGAGAAGTTCATAATAAGAATTATGTAGATTTATCTTCAATTTTTGGGGGTTATATTTGGAATTAAGCTTTAATAAGGCATCACGAAATGCATAAAATCCGAATCCTGTGAGCATAGTTTCAGGATATGAGGCCATTGTTTCAAAACAAAGATCAGCCAATTGTGTTCGAGCTTCACCCTCCTTTAATTGTTTCTCTGTCTTATTTAAACGTTTATTCAAAGCAGACTCGGGATCTCCATACAACTGAAAGACCAATAATGAAACTAACAGAACGGAGAATAGCTTGACAGCAAGATGTGTATTGGAGTTACGTAGTATGAAAAGCAAAAATCCTAGGGAAAATGTCAGATATCCACTCCGCGAACCACTGATTGACAATAATATCACAGCAAGTGGAGTAAGTATACGTATAAACCAAAGATGTTTTTTTGAAAGTGAGGGATCATTTCGATAAAGATCAAGACTTGTGAGTAAAAACATAGCACAAGCCCATCCATAGTGATTATTAGCAAAGCCACCCACTGCATCTCCATAAATATCCTTCTCACCCAAACTACCAGAAAGAAGAAAGGCTATCACAGGAAATCCATATACCAGATTAAATACACGAAGAATCAGAATAAGCAAATCTTCTTTTTCAATATTTCTATAAAGGTAAATTATGGCATAATTGATGTATACTAAGAAGGGAATAAGATTGAAAAACTTCTCAAAGGAAGAAAAAAAATTAAAGCTAAAAGGAATTACATAAATATTCAGCAAAATGAAGATCCATATCTTCCATGAATTCCGTCCTTTGAAAATAAAAGTCCGCTTTCTTGTCATGAAGAACAAATAATATATCGCTCCTGCGAGTAAAAGAATGCGAAGTGGTTTCGTCAAAATATTGGATACCATTCCTGTAAGGCCTGCAAGCCAGTAGGAAAGTACTACAGAACCAATACTTATTACAAAAAATCTCCAATTCCAATCTTTTTTAGGAGCCTGAAGATGCTTTTTTTGAGAGATCTCTATGGGTATGGTCGCTGACAACATCTTGTAAAATGGCTAATAAATCCTGATACATCACATACTTTGAAAACCTCTTAACAAAGCTTTCACCATTACTCACTTTATTTTTACGCTGCTCAATAAAAGTAATACTACTTTCAATGGCCTGTGCTAATTCATTAGGGTTACCAGGAGGTACAAGCCAACCATTTTTTCCATGATCCAGTACTTCCGGAATACCACCAACAATAGTACTCACCACAGGTAAGCCACATGCCAGGGCTTCTATGTTAGCAACACCTAGTGCTTCCTGCAGGGCAGGTACACAGAAGATATCACATTCATACATTAGCTGTCTGACATTGTCCGGTGATTGCTCCCCACGCCAATCCAGTTGCAGATTACCCTTACCTACAAAATAAGACTCAATCAATGATTTGAACCTTTCTTCTGGTCCTACAACAGTAAGCTGAAAAGTAAATCTGTCCAGCAAAGCTAATGCATCTGTCAGTGTTTGTAAATCTCCACGTCTAAAATCTGCCTTGACAAATAATATACGGATTGGCTGAACAAACGGACGATCAGCCTGAAACTTATTTTTAGATAAATCAATTGACTTGTATAAGCGTGTCACTTTTTGGGGATGACCATACGCAGCTATTACCTTCTCAGTTAAGAAGTCAGAGTTGGTCAGGATATGCTGATGATACCTGACGGATAACTTTTCACACTTTCGAAATAAAAACCGTTTTAACCACATTGAACTGGCTTTAAAATTATTCCAGCCTATAATGATATTGTTATCATCATTAATCATTCCCACTGTGGGCTGTTTGGAAACTATTGCACTCCATAGACCAATGAATGAGTTATTGTATAATAAGACATCATAAGCAAACTCTCTCCGTATCTTTTGAGCAGCATTGTGATAAATAAACATCCGAAAGAACTGACTCAATAACTTCAGAAAACGAGGTAAACGCACTTTTACTGGATATACATTCTCATGAGGTATTGTGATGTCCTCTGTCAATATTCGAATCTCATGTTCCGGATACAATGTATTGATCTCCAGAATCAAGTTAGCAAACTTGGCAGGTCCATTAGTGACATTTTCAAAAGAATTGGTACAAAGGAGAATCTTCATAATAATAGATAATTATACAGAGAAAGCACTCTTTCACTCATTCCATACGGAATTGGTGTGCTTTCAATAATTTGTCTTCAACAGCCTCCCATGTAAATTTCTCCAAAAGTTGTGTATCAAACACATAGGATTTTTTTAAGCGTAACCAATCATGCATTATCTGTTTGTAATCTGAGTCGTAAAAGGATGACATAATGTATCCCAGATTATGTTCTTTTACAAAACTTGATATTTTTACTTCCTGATTGATAATTACGGGTGTTCCTGCCTGAATGGCATCATATATTTTGTTTGGACTTGCGTTAATATTATTCTCATTGACAGGCTCATACAGAGACAAGATATAATCACATTGCGAGGCAACCTGCATGGTAGTACGCTGAGGCAATACACCCAGAAACTCTACCTGTGGATGTTGGGATAATTCTTTTGTCATTTCATCATATACCCATCCCGCCATTTTAACCTTTAATCCGGAATCAAGGCGCAGGAGCTGAAGTAGTAACTCTGTGCCACGCACTTTGCTCATAGAGCCATTGTAAAAAACCAGTAATTCATCTGGGGTGCTGATTTTCTGTACTTCTTCCCGAAACCGATAAGGATAATTCTCGACCACAACCGTCTTTTCATGAAAGGATTTTGGCAGTAACTGCTTTCTGTTATCATCTGTCACAATAATCACTTTAGGTGTTTTGTAACAGAGAGACTCCAACCATGTATTTTTATTTTTGGCACGAAGAAAAATAGAGTCAAACACATCGAGTACAATTTTCTTCCGGCTCCACCACAGAAAAGGAAAAAATATCAATAAGAGATTCTCATTGATAACATGAATAGACTGATATGACCGAAAGAGAAATGCTCTCAAAAAGAGAAGATAATATTTCAGAAAAACAAAAGGACTTTTATGGTGTCCTTTTACTACCAGAAACTGACGACAATACTCTTTTACAAATGACTGTTCTGTGCTTTTGCCTATTCCAATATAGGTAATATCAAACTGTGAGGATAATGTCTTTACTTCTTTGTTAATGCGTGTGTCAGACCCATCATTGATAGAAATGTATAGTAACCGGGGTTTAGTCATTCGATCCGTTTTTTTTTGAAGCTAGTTGTTCCAGGAATGTAATAATTCGTTCAGTGGCTTTTCCATCTCCATACGGATTGGTTGATTGAGCCATTCGTGTATAGATGGTTTCATCTTCCAGTAATTCTGACACACCGGCTATAATTCGTGTAGCATTAGCTCCTACCAGTTTTACAGTTCCGGCATCCACAGCCTCAGGCCGTTCAGTAGTGTCACGCATTACCAATACAGGTTTGCCAAGTCCTGGAGCTTCTTCCTGTACGCCACCAGAATCTGTCAGAATCAGAAAGGCATTTTTCATGACAAAGATGAAATCTTCATACGAAAGCGATTCTACGAGATGAATATTCGGAAAGTTTCCGATAATCTCGTAAACAGGCTTCTGTACATTGGGATTCAGATGTACGGGATACAAAATTTCCAGCTGGGGATATTTCTGCGCCAGTGTAGCCAATGCCTGACAGATCTCAATAAAGCCCTGTCCGAAGTTTTCCCGGCGATGACCTGTGACCAGTAATATTTTGCGTTTTTCAAGAATGATTTTCTCTACAGCAGACCCTTTCCACTTATCAGAGAGTTGAGTAACCTGTCCAGCCATCTGTAACAAAGCATCAATAACTGTATTGCCTGTCTGAAGTATATTCTCTAAAGGAACTCCTTCTTTTTTCAGGACTTCTACATTACGGGGTGTTGGAGCAAAATGATAGGTTGCCAGCCGGGATACCATTACCCGATTCGCCTCTTCCGGAAAAGGAGCCTGTAAATTTCCTGTGCGTAAGCCAGCTTCTACGTGTCCTACAGGAATGCCCGCATAGAACGCAGCCAGAGTAGTAGCGAAACAGGTAGTTGTGTCACCGTGTACTAGTACCAAATCAGGACGAAACTCAGTAAATACAGAACGGATACTTAACAGAATGCGGCTCGTGATATCTGACAGGTCTTGCCCTGGTTGCATAATAGCCAGATCATAATCAGGCTTCAATTTGAAGATATCCAGAACCTGAGCAAGAAGTTCACGATGTTGACCTGTTACACACAGTTTATGTGTAAAGTTTGGATTTGCATTGAGTTTTTGTACCAGCACAGCCATTTTAATGGCTTCAGGCCGGGTACCAAAAACGGAGAGTATTTTCATAAATGATTTATTACACAAAATGGGCTATGTCTCAGATACCGCTCTGGTATATTACCCTTTGATGGCTGATTGTGTTGCAAAATAGGACAAAACTCCTGATTTTCCTTTTTGTTTTCGTTTATACCTCAAAATTAAAGCCTTTGGCCTTTAGTTCTTCATACCGTTTCTTATCAAATTCGAAAAGTTGCGCGGCTCTGTGAGCAACACCTTCCTGTTTCTCCTCAAGCCCAATAAGTAAATCCATTTTCAGGATTTTCTTACGAAAATTTCTCTTGTCCAGTTCTACACCCAGTACAGCCTCATACAGGTGCTGTAGTTCTGACAATGTAAATTTCTCCGGAAGCAACTCAAAGCCAATAGGCTGATAACGAACTTTCCCCTTCAGGCGTTCTATAGCCATTGCCACAATCTTTTCATGATCAAACGCCAGATCTTTAGGTACTTCGGATAATCCAAACCAACGTACATTGTCTGCATCTGTCCCGGCTTGTACTTTCTGGTAATCTGATAATTTTAACAATGCGTAATAAGCAGCCGAAACTGTACGTCCCCGAGGGTCACGCCCTGAATCTCCAAAGGTATACAACTGTTCCATAAATACATTTGTCAATCCTGTTTCTTCTTCAAGTTCACGCTTAGCCGCATATTCAAGAGAAGGATCTGAATCGATATCCAGAAAACCTCCCGGTAAGGCCCACATTCCCTTAAAAGGTTCACCTCCCCGCTGGATCAACAAAATTTTCAACTCTCCTTCATCAAATCCAAACAGAATACAATCTACTGTTACAGATGGACGGGGATATTCGTACGTATATGACATGGGTGTTTTATCAGTTTTTATATTACGCTTCAAAAATAGAGCATTTCTTAATATAAAATGGTTGTTGATGCGAAAACTATATTACTTGATAGTTTATACAGATTACTTTACAAGTTCAATATAGTAATGCTTCTGGCATACTCTAAAAAGAAGTGCCGGGCGTTTGACTTAACTAATTACAACTCAAGATAGTTTATGTTTATAGTTATCTTTTGCTAATTCAGTATCAATAGCCTTTCTAAGGACTTCATCATTAGATTTTGCAATCACAATTTGTTCACATTGATTGAACATCGCAAAAGCTTTTAACGCTTCAATCATTTGAGAGATCATGTCATCAGTTAAGGCAACAGGCTCAAAATGGAGATTGTGAATCAGCAAAACACGTTTTTTACGATCTGCTTTTGAATCCATCCTAGCCACAAATGTATCACCAATCAGTATGGGAAGAGAAAAGTATCCATACTTACGCTTTGGCATAGGAACAAAACATTCTACCTGATAATCAAAGTTAAAAAAGCTTCGTAACCGATGTCTGTATACATTCAATGTATCAAAAGGAGAAAGAATAAAAGCATCTCCTGCCAGATCGATACTTTTATTTTTATATTCTGACAACATATAAAGAGTAGCACCTGTCACGCCCGAAACTTCTACTTCACATACTTCTCCTGATTCAATCAGCTTTTTCAATTCTGTTTTCATTGCATTTTTCACATATCGTCCCCGATACGCAATATCCTTTAGATACGCTATACCTAATGCTTTCAATGAACGGAGAATAAGGTGTATTGCAAATTCTTCTGCAGTAGGTGGCGTTGTGTCAATGTCTGCCGGAAGTAAATTCTCTGGAAGATCAAACACTTTTTGAAACTCTTTTCTCTTCATTACCATCAACTTTCCTTCCAGATGTAATCTTTCCAATGCCAGCTTTGACGGACGCCAGTCCCACCAGCCTGAACTCTCCGTAACCCGGTCATTCTCAAAATCACGCGCCATCAAAGGTCCTTCTCTTCCCACTCTATCCAGCACTTTCTCCATCTGATATACTTCTGCTCTTGTCATATTGTCTCTTCTGGAGGCAAAGCTTTCTTTTGTGGGCAATGAAAATCTGAAATCATGCATAGGAATATAGCCGGCAGCGTATGTCCAGAACTCAAAGATGCGTCCTTCGGCCTGAAGTTCATCAAGCCATTCAATTTTGTAGTCTGGCACACGTGCAGCAATGGCATGGTGGTGAGCTCGTTCTACTACATAATTGGAATCCAGTTGAAGAAAGCCCAGATGATCAATAAGATCATACACTGCTTCTTTGCCTTTTCCAAATTGTGCCTGTTTGGATAGCCCTGCTGCATGAAGAATTATTTTTCGTGCTTCTGCTTGAGTAAGAGTGTGCTTGTTCATACGATGAAGTACCCACTTTTTGCCTTATAATCAAAATGTCGGCACATCTGGTTGCGAAAGCACCTTTACATAAAAAAGCACTTTCTCAAAGAAGACACTAATCTTTCTGTTATAATTTTTTCAATACCACTGGCCAAAGTCTTACAAGCCAGAGTTTCTGTAAAAAAGGTCATTCTTATTTCTTTTGTACAATTCTACTCTGCATCTATTTTTACAAGAAAATCACCTTTATTATCTCTGGCCGTTTTCATAATGTGGTTACCTCAGAGACTACCAGCTCTCCAACACTTTATAAATCTGTTCAATACATATGTCCTATTATTTCCTCACTTCTATTAAGCTATTCCCACATTTCACAAAACAGTAGAGAGTAGTTTATAAAATTTACAGATCTATATATTACATCTGTTATATTTTCTTTATAGTTAGCAATACAAGGCTTTTAAATCCCTTTTACTGTAAAGATGTTGTTATTTCGATAAAGAAAGTCAGTACAATTCTTGTAAACAGAAGAGTTGGAAGCAATAAGTACAAACAGGCTGCTGTTCTATTTTTTTCGGTGGTATAGATTTTGTACTAATAGGCCTTACCGAATCCTGCAACCAGCAGGAAACTAGCACACAGCAAACAAAAGAAAGAATATCGAATGAAAACTAATGATTACTTTTTTTGGGGAAGCGACCCCGCTATAGAAAAAGCATACATGCATGGAAAAGTGTATGAAGACTTTATTCGATGGGCTTTTAAAAAGGAGAGTGAAAACAGACAAAATGGGGCTGATGCCTGTTATATGTGTGATCTGATTCGGGCTGAACATGAAATTTCAGAGGGACAGGCACATCGGTTACAGATTGTAAAAACACATGTTAACAGAGCACTGGATCAATTATTATTCAGAGTAGAAGGCACTTTTGTGCAAGACACATTGATCCAGCTTAAAATACAGACTCATAAAGCGATTCACTCTGAACAACTTATCGAAATCATCCATGAAGCACTAGGCTTACTGGGGCCTAAAAAGATGACATACAATTGACCAATCAAGCCATATAACTTGAATTATATGGCTTGATTGGCTTTATATACAACCGGGATAGATTTTACAACGATTCATTTGCATGAAGAATCGTAGCCCTCAGCATTTTTAATCCGGAAATTCCCTGCAAATCCTCTACCTCAAATTGTTCAATCTCCGCAGCCAGCATATTTCTAGCCTGCAGTGTTTTGATGTAATGTAAATATTCCTGCTCTTCTACATAATTTGAGTAGACAATTGTGATCTTACCAACCTGAGTAATGCGGTTAGTTGTCCCTTTGATGCAAGCTTTGTCAATTCGTTTCTTAATAATTTCAAAACGTGCATTATAACTTCCATCTACGTCAAATCGTTTTTCGTCCATTCGAAAACGAATGGAAATAGCTGAGTTATATACCAGGATCAGGGTAGTAACAGCCAACGGATAGGGTAAATCCCGTATTTGCGCATGATGGATAGACTCCATCTCACAAAGTACCTGGAGTTGCCATAATCGTAAAGCATATAACTTCTTTATATCAAATTCCAACCTGGGTGCGATTGAATGTCCAATGTACAGATTATGCTCAATACCATCTGTCTTAAAGCGTTCATAATAATGAGGAAACACATCCTGAGCCTCTACTTGTCTCATATCAATATGTTCGGCTAATGCCTGATTAATACGATGGATTGTATTCTCATACTTTCTGCGATAGATATGAAAACTACCTGTCTCTCTATCTGTCTTGCGAAAATATTCCGTAATCAAAGGTTCAGCTGCTGTCTCACTCATTAAGCGTAAACGAGTATGTATACGGCTAATATAGCCACTGATGTATTGTTCTGTACTAGCCCGCAACGGCATAGACAAGTCAGTAAGATAGTCCTGTAGCTGTTGCTCTTCTTTAACAAAGGAATGGATAAACAAGGGATCATCAAGTTTTTTAAAAAGATTCAACAGTGTCTTAATCTGTTTGATCAAATCTTTTTGAACACTTGCATTACGTGCTTCTGATGAACCTTTGATATCGATCTGTCCATAGAGAGGATACACCTCCGGAAAAACAATCTCATTCAGAGCATGACTTATTCCTAACTGGCGTTTATAAATCAATGACTCGGCTTCAGCCCTGAATTTCCAGTATACACTTTTATGAATAGTAGTATAATTAGTCTGAATCACTGCCTGTATCTGATTCTGCCATTCCGCTGCCAGTCTCTCAATGGTATCTGTCAAAAAGGGCATGACCACATCCAGTTTATTGGCATTGATACTATTGAGTTGGCGGGGCTTAAATGCCACTACTTCCAGAATTCCCAGGAACAGACCATTTTTAATAATAGGGGTAAGAATAATGCTTTGGATTCCCTGAGTAATCAAATGATTAATCCAGCAAACATGCGGATTCGCTATTCGAAAATCAATGGTATTGGATATGGCAAAATACGATCTGTTTTCTAAGAAGTTTTGTACTATATCCTGGCCTAAGAGATCTGTTATCTCTCTGGGTTGGTTGTCTTCCAGTAAAAAGCTACCTATCTGCTGGCCAAAAGGATCTGTGTTCAGTGTATGTTCATCAGGGTTCAAAAAGGAAAATCCTATTTTAATATCCCAGAGACGAAAGATTGACCGAAAAACAGATTCCACGCTTTGCTGAAACCCAACAGAGTTGATACCCAGCAGTTTTTCTTTAAATATGGAAACTGCATTCTCAACTGTTGCATCAAACAGGGTCATGATACCGAAGCCTCTGATTTGCCAGGATTCCTGCGGAAATTTCTCTTTCCATAAAGAGATATTATCATAGCTGTTTATCAACAGCTCAATGTCTTCCTGAGATAACAATACAGCATTTTCAGTAGGTGATACCTCCAGAAAATCTCCATTGTATAAGATTCGATAATGCTTAAGGATACCTTCTGCTGTAGGAATATCGTAAAAAAGAGGTTTGCTAAAATCCAGTTGAGTACCATAAAACTCATTCAGAATCAAGCAGCAACTCAGAATATAAAACTGATGTTCGTCAAAATCCCGGATATTGATCTCAAAGTCAGGCCCTGCAGCTTTCAGAATATTCTTAAATCGCTCACTATGGTTAAAGACAATGTTTGTATAAGGAAGGCTAACAGCCTTAATCTCATTCAGCGTCAATTCGGGAGGAAAATAATCTGCCAGCAACCGCTGAATGAGTATCGTATTCTCAGTTATTTGGGTGATGTCTGTAATTCCTGTTCGCAATTCCGGATAAGGGGCCAGATCTGCCAATACTCTTTTTGCCCGAACCGAATGATCGTTTGTCGAATTCGCAGCTACTCTCTCCAGATGTTCAAAAACCGGTTCAAAAGAAAGCTGTATCCGCAAAGGGGAATCAACAAATGGTAGAAAATTCATGGCAGTGGTTTTCAATGGTTATATTCCAGACATCACATTTTTATGGTTAGTTCCAGTTAGGTACTAGTGTGTTGCTTCCGATAAGCAACAGGTGATAGTTGGGTGTATTTTTTAAAGTAATTACTAAAGTGTGTCGATTCCGAAAATCCTAACAGAAATGCAATTTCTTTAACAGACACAGATGAATTTTGTAGCAATGACTTGGCTTCGGTAATAGTCTTTTCCGTAATCCAGGTGCTGATAGATTTCCCCGTTTTCGTCTTTATTACATTACTGAGATAGTTGGGATGCAGATTTTGTGCATCTGCATAATCCTGCACTCTAAGCGGTTTATCAACCAGACCTTTGCTTAAGTCCCGAAAATGTTTTTCCAGTGTCTGTTTAAAGGTCTTCACAATATAAGAACTTCGATTGCCCTCATAAATAGGATTGTAATCATTCCAAAAGTAATCCTTGATTTTTAATAACAACACCACAAACAGATTGCCGATCATCTTATTTTTATAAGACGAATTACCTGTATATTCTTTTAGAATCAACTGGTATAAGGTTTCAAATTCAGCAAACTGATCAGGAGGCAATACCCTTGGAGAAACGGTTTCTGCAAGCAGGAAAGGGAACTCTTCAAATATATCTGCATGTACATTTTCTTTCAGAAAAGCTTCGCTCAATGTAATCAGGTATACTTCTTCCAGCATTCGCCATTCAAATGACTTAAAATGTCCGGGATTGGTAAAATAAATGGTACCTGGTACTGTTACAAAAACCTGTTCATCTGTAGTATACTGACCTGCGCCTTCTTTCACAAAAACAAATGAGAAAAAATTAGTCCGGTATACAGGTGACCTATAAGGTAATTGATTGTGAATATCTTTCAGGTTATGTATGGTAAATTCAGATTGTGCATCTATAGAGTCTGTAGGCAGATCTAAAGAAATATATTGCTCTCTTAGTGTATTATATATCAGCTTTTGTTCTACTTCTTTCATTCCTAACGTAAAGAATGTTTGTTTTACAATGACAATCCAGCATACAAACTATTACCCAATACCATTCCCAAACATATTGAGAAATGCTATATCGTTTGTAAGAGAAAGCCTTTTTGCAAAAAAAACATTTTTTCAAAAGTCTAGTATAAAATATAAAAGATAAATCATCTTCTGCCCGGAGGTATCTCTGCCAACAGAAGATAATAACGAATGCATCACATTCTTTTCAGGAGAATAAGCTTGCATACTCCTTCACAAAGTTGTCAAAGCTCCGCGCAGACTGTCCTGTTATAACTTCTATATCTGAAGAAATAGCAGAAGCCTCTCCCCGGGCATAGTGTGCATAGTCTTCAATCAAACCATCGGCCTGCCATTCCGGAAAACCAACAGACAGTAGGGCATTTCGCATGTCTTCAGGGGAAACGTTGATAAACAGAATAGATCGTTTTAATTCATGAGAAAGATATTCCGCAATTTCCTGATGGGACAATGCCTGAGGACCTGTCAGGTTATATATCTTACCTTCGTGTCCTGGGCTTGTTAACGCTTTAGCAGCAACGGCAGCAATGTCCCGTATATCTACCAGACTTATTTTAGCCTCTCCGACTGATGCAAAAAATTTATTCTGTTTTGCAATAGGTTCTCTGAAACCAAACAATCCCTGCATGAATAGGTTAGGCCGGAGAAAAGTATAGTCTATTCCAGACTCTTTGATTCTCTGCTCCACTGCAGCATGATACCGCAGAAAACGTACAGGAGAATTTACATCTGCAGCAAATTGAGACAGTTTGACAATGTGTCTTACACCTGCCCGCATGGCACTATCTACAAAATTGAGTTGTAGCTGTTCAGCCTGTTCGCTTGAGTTGGTAAGCAGAAATGCTTTTTCTATACCTGTTAGAGCCTTTTCAATACTTTTGTCGTTGCTCATATCACCGACTATTAGTTCGGCTCCCGGTAGGGAGGCAAGTTCCTGTGTATTTTCCAGAGATCGTACCAGTGCCCGAAAAGGTATACCTTGAGCAGATAATTGTCTGGCTAGTTCGCTACCAATGGTTCCTGTAGCGCCTGTAATCAAAATCGAAAGAATGTTGGATGTCGTCATAATTTTTATTGTTTAGTGATTCAAAATTAGACACACCCGATAACTAAAAATTGTAAGAAAACGAAATCCCCTTTCTGGTCAATACTGTACCTGTCCAATATCCAGGCGATTGATCTTCCCGTCTGCATTGATCCGGAACTTAAAATATGTCTTAAAATCACCCCATTGATCACTATGGAACTTTCCATAGATATCCAATCCATTATTTTCTACTTTGTCAATGCTGGTAAAACGTTCATGCCCTAGCGCTTGCTCAAAAAAGTTTTTGAAATTCATGGAATGACCATCATCAAAGAGTTCAGCTTGTTCGGTAAACAAAGGGAACCATGCCATTTTATCTCCTGCCTGCAAAGCTTCTATGGCTTTTCGTACAATTGTATTTGTGAGTTTATCAGTATTCATAGCTATTTGTGTGTGTTGAGACCTTTTCTCTACTTTTTGAGAATATCCTGTAACTGATATCAGCATACCAACCAGTGAACAAATCAATGCTTTCACATCAATGAATTTTGGCTAATGGATGTTGCAGATAGATAATTACCAGATTCAGCAGAAAAAAAGGTATTTCAATCCCTACCCCTTTCAGATTCTGCTCCTGCAGATGCAGACAAATAAGAAGCAGGATAGCTGCTGCCATCAGAAAATTTCCCCATAAAAACGTTTTGGGATAGAGGATGAGTAAGGCACTAAGCAGTGTTATCCCCCCATATACCAGTAATCCTGTTTCGTTAACGTTCCATTTTCTGAACATATCCAGCATTTCTGGCTTTCCTGTGAGCATAGCCCATCCCTGTTTTATTCCCATATATACAGCAAACAAGATCAATATTGCATTGACTACCTTAAGTATCATGACTTTTTGGGTTTATTACCCAGAGCAGAACAAGATTTGCTCTGCTCTGGGTAAGGTTGAGATATGAAGGTTAATTGGTTGCTCCCCCATTCACCAGTAGGTGTTGTCCATTGACAAACGAAGAAAGATCACTTGCAAAGAATTCCGCTACATTGGCTACATCTTCTACCTCTGCCAGTCGTCCCATTGGGCAACTATCCAGTAATTGTTTACGCAGAGCCGGGTAACTGTCTGCCTCTGCAAAAATTCCGGCATGATCTACAGCAAAAGGTATAATGGAGTTGACGGTAACTCCCCGATGTCCAATCTCTTTTGATAATATGTCGACCAGATAACGGGGTGTTGTTTTGCTGCCGCCATATACGGCCATACCTGGAACAGGAAAAGAGGTGGTACTGGAAGCGATGTAAATAATTCTTCCATGATCTTCTACATGGCGGGCAGCCTGTTGCAACGTAAAATAAGAGCCTTTGGTATTGATTGAAAATACCCGGTCAAATTGCTCTTCTGTAAATTCAGTGACAGGAGTCTCAACCAGCTCAATACCTGCATTGGCTACTACGATGTCTATTTTCCCGAAAGCTTTTTTAGCTTCTTCAAACAGCCGTTCCAAGTCTGCTACTTTGCTTACATCGGCCTGCACAGCTATTACCTTTACTCCCATAGCAGCAATAGTACTTACGACTTCTTCAGCTGCTACTTTATCTTTTGAATAGTTGATTACAATATTAGCTCCCAGGGCTGCATATCGCTCTGCAATAGCTTTTCCCAATCCCCGTGCTGATCCGGTTATCAGAGCCACTTTATTTTGTAAGGTATGCATAGTTTGTATGAATTGAATGTAAACGAGAATCAACAGAGAAATTATGCCATAGCTCCATTAGCCCCTATATTCTGAGCACTGATCCATTTGGCCTCATCACTTGCCAGAAACAATACAATAGGGACAATATCTTCCGGCTTGCCAATGCGATTGAATGCAGATAAGGATGCCAGGCGGTTAATTAACTCTTCTGATTTGCCGTTGGTGAAGAGTTCTGTATCAGTAGGTCCGGGCGAAACAGAATTGACATTGATCCCTCTTGCTCCTACTTCTTTGGCAAAAATCCGGGTCAATTGTTCTACAGCTGATTTGGTAGCTACATAGGTTCCATATCCCGGCAACATCAACCGGTTTACAGAGGTAGAAAAGTTGATGACACTTCCATTATCAGACAGCCGGGTAGCGGCTTCTCTCAGTGTATTAAAAACTCCTTTTACATTGATATCAAAGTGGCGGTCAAACTCTTCATCTGTGGTATCCTTGATCGTCTTTGTAATCATGATCCCTGCATTATTCACCAGGACATCAATTCTGCCATACTGTGCAATCGCTGTATCAAATAGGTTTTTAACATCCGCAGGCTTACTAACATCAGCCTGCACAGCCATAGCATCTCCACCTTTTTGTTTGATATTGGCTACTACTTTTTCTGCAGCGTCTTTACTTCCTGCATAGTTTACAATAACTTTTGCGCCGTTTTCAGCAAACGACTGGGCCAGAGAAGCGCCTATACCTCTGGAGGCTCCTGTAACCAAAACTACTTTTTCATTTAATGTGATCATGTTTCTTTGTGTTAAAATTGATAACACAAAGGTGCTATATAAAATCTGCTCTGAAAGTACAAGGATTACATGATAAGATATAAATATCTAAGATTGGGCAAAAAAATGTAAAATTCTATGATCTGAGCGACCTATTGTGAGGATTATTATTTTCAATTGCTCTGTATATCAATACACTAGCCAATATATTTATTACAGATTGTACTACAAACAAATACAGAAGCTTAAGGATACAGGAAAAAATAATTGCATTTTATTGTTTTATATTTTAACTTTTCACACTTTTAAGAAAGCAAATATGAAGATTTCCTTACCTGTTAAAATCAACATTCTATGTTCGCAACTTTACTAAATATTCTCAATAGCAGAAAAAATGCACTGGGTAATGCTTCTTCCAGCCGAGAGATCCAGAAAGAGATATTTCCTATCACATCTGTATCAGCGACAGCCCTTAAACATATACTACACATTGGAGATAAGGTAAAGCTTATCTATGACTGCCCCGATTTTCCATGTCCGGAGATGCAGGTAAAAAGTATTGCATCCGATGAGATTACCTGTGTATGGTATGTGGATGATACACAACTGAAAGTGGCAGAATTCCGTCCTCAGGTACTGAAAATAGTCTAATCTCCTATCAATAGATTTTCTCAATAAAAAAAGGTGTGTTATGAGTCATAACACACCTTTTTTTATTTATCTGAGCCAAATGAATAGTCTAACTAGTCTATCAATGCTGACAGTAGCATGTATCTTTAAAAACAGGACGAAAGCGTATAAACTTATAGTTCAGTAAAGAAAGAGGCGTTGTCAATTCCGGATCAGAGCTTACGCCATTCTTTACAATCAGTTTTTTGGATTGGTTGCCTTGTTGGTACTCAACAAAAAAGTCCTGCTGATTTACACTAGCTAGCCGATGTAATTCAAAATAGGTAAGCATCCTTCTGCCATCTGCAAAATCACGCAGATTAGGGGCATCTGTCCGGGTAATATGTACCAGATTATCCTGCCATTGATGGGTTATTATTGCATTAGGCATCAGTAGGTGGTTGGTTTTTCCTCCTTCTGTACGGAGATTGCTAAACATTGAAAAGCTTGTCTGAGTCTTAAAACCCAGATAAGGCGACAAGCCATTCAAGAGTAAAAGTAAAAAGACAATAATAGCCCAACGACTCGGAAGCTTAAAGAAAGAAGGTGTAAACTCCCATTTGGCAGGTATAAAAACCAGCATATAAACTAGTAATGTTACTATTGCCCAAGCACACCACAACACAAAACCTATCTGCATCACATTTTCATATCCATTGGTTGCATGCATTCGCATATAACCCAGATAGGCTACAAACCCAGTTGGAATTCCCAAACCTATCAACCAACGTTGCCAGCCAGGCAAAAGCCTATATCTGGCTTTGAAAGAAAGATAGCTTTCCTTCAGTAAAAGAGGGGCATTTTGAGGAAGAAACAAACTAAAATAACCGAGCATCAATGATGAAAAACTATATATTCCCCTATGTGGATGAAAAGAAAGCATAAAGTGAAAGACGAGCCCAAGCAAAATCCCCCACTTTCGTGTTTTCTTGCCAATAAGAAGTACAGGAATAAGTGATTCAATAATCAGTGTTCCCCACATGGCAATAAGTTTGGGAACATCTCCCACTACCATAGGATACATTCTATCAGCAATCTCCTGTAAAAGCACAGCGCCACAAGAAATCGGAATCTTCAGGTAGTCAGTATTCAACTTATGAAATACGCCAAAGAAGTATAGAATACATATACTTATTCGTGCAATCGGTGCAAACGAATCGAATAGATCATTACGAAATGCTAATTCATTTTTCCTGTTCCTATTTTGTACAATTGCAAACAGGATACATATCAGAATTGCAGCATCCACAACCCACTCAAAGAGAATATGATTGGGATTAAAAGGCATCCAGATAAATGTTCGAACTAGACTGGTTGTTAATAATGCTATAAGTAGGATGAGTGATTGCGGACGTACCAGACATAAAACCAATACCAACATCACTAACACTCCTTCCCACTCACGCTCGTAATACCATTCCGGAAAGGAGATCTGATGAAAAAAACGAACGACAGCCCACAAAAACGTAAAGATTGTCAGTCTGTCCAGATCAGATTTAGGTGTACTAGATGAAGAGCGCTGCATACCAATAGTAGTCCAGGAAAGTGTTGAGGAGAGCTTCTACTATTAATCCCGCAAAAAACAAAAAGTAACTCTGCCCCCGTCTGCCTTTCTTGAATTTACCTATCAGATCTGATACTTATTCATTAGAACTACAAAGTTATTGTTATTACCATATTGTCATCTGGCTTACTAATCTGATTCTATACATCTGTTCAATATCATTACATAACTTGCAGATATTGTTTTTTGATTCGTTCATAGAAAGATTCTTTGTCTATCAGCAAGGCAACCAAAGAAGCTACCATTCCTGCCAGCATAAGATGAAAAATAGCCGAATGCCGATCGGTCATTTCCAATACAAGAATAGCAGATGTAAAAGGAGAACGGGTTACACCTGTCAGAAATCCTACCATACTTACCAGAATAACCAGATTATAGCTTTCCGGAGGCACACCTAGTAATTCAGATAATACATATCCGATAGTAGCACCCGCAGACAATGAAGGCGCAAATATTCCTCCGGCTGCACCACTGGCATAGGTTAGAAGTGGACCAATAAAGCGCACTAATGGAAGTGTCCATTCTTTTTCCTTGTGCCCTTCAAATAATAAGGTAGTCATTACTTCTTTGCCTGAGCCCATGCTTTGTATATCACTCAAATAGACCATTCCTGCAAACGCCACTCCAGAAGCTAGTACCACCATAATCTGGGCAGATTTGGTCTTTAAGCTTCTTTTTGCTCTGGAGATAAGAAACGCAATTCGCCCGAACAATGCGCCTAATAATCCAGAAGCTATACTAGCTAGTAACACTATCCACACAAATGAAAAACCTGCAATGGGTACTTTAGGATATCCCAGATACAAATATGGCCCCAACAACCATTGTGCAGCCATACCAGCAATAATTACAGAGGTAAATATTGCAGTCCGAAAATGGACCAGATGTGTGCGTGTTAGTTCTTCTACCACAAAGACAATCCCTCCCAATGGAGTATTGAATGCAGCTGCCAATCCGGCTGCCCCACCTGTAATCAGCATGAGTTTTTGAGAAAGATTAGGCCAGCGTTTGGGTAAATACGTATGGACCAGATTAAAGACAGAACCTGCGATCTGTAATGTTGGTCCTTCCCGTCCGATTGCTCCTCCACCCAACAATACACAAATACTACTCAATACCTTAACTACAATTACCCGAAAACTTACAAAACGTCTAGCCTCTTTGTAACGTCGTGGAGTGGAAAGCTCAATAGCGGCCATCAGTTGCGGTATTCCACTTCCACTGGCAAAGGGAGCCCATCGTTGTACAATCCACCAACCAAGTAGAAATGCAACGGGAGCAAAAATAAATATCAGGTAAGGATATTGCTCTATCCAGCCACTACTCCAATGCTCTATCCAAGTAAACAATTTGGCATATCCAACAGCAATAAATCCGATAAGCAAGGAAGCAATCCAAAGAGGGACTGCCTGTAATACTGGCTCACGCCACTTTTCAGAAGCTACGTGTTTGGTTCGTGCTTCCAGGAAACTTATCAATCGGGTAAAAACAGATTTTTCTCTGAATGGTGTAGATTCTTCATCTGCAACTGAGGCAGATTCGTCTGATGATAGACTTTCAGGGTGTTGATTTTCTTCGCTCACTAGGATTGTATTAGGTAATCCCAAGCAAATAAAAAGATTGTTCCTCAAAAAAGTATAAGGATGAAACAAAAAATGCGGATCTATATCTGAGTATCCGCATTTCTCTACAATATCTGAATGATTTATTTTCCTTCCAGTATCCGGTAAAGTTCATCCAGCTTAGGAGAAAGAATGATTTCAGTACGGCGATTCTGACTTTTCCCTTCAGGTGTTGTATTGGCTGCTTTCGGGAAGTATTCACTACGTCCGGAAGGCGTCAATCTACGGGGATCTACATCGTACTCTTTGGTAAGTAATCGCACAATGGAAGTTGCCCGCATTACACTCAAATCCCAGTTGTCATTAAAAACAGCTGTTTTGATTGGTACATTATCGGTGTGACCTTCTATGGTAATCTGTATGTCCGGATTTTTATTAAGTTCTGTAGCCAATTGGCCAAGTGCCTGCTTTCCTTTAGCATCTACATCTGTTTTACCTGATTTAAACAATAATTTATCCGAAAGAGATACATAGACCAAACCATCTTTCAGCGTAATGGACAACTCGTCTGAGTTAAATCCACTGAGAGCACCCTTAATACGATCCAGCAATGCTTTTGAAGCTTCTTCCTTCTTACGGATGGCGTCCTGTAATTCCTGTACCAGCTTTTCTCGTTCAGCTAAGGTTGCCTCCTTATCCTGTAGCTCTTTTTCTCTACGATTTAACTCGGTACGCAATTGGTCATTTGTCTTTTGTCGATTAGCCAGTTGTTCATTGGCTTGTTTGTATTTGGTTTCCAACTGCTGATAATTGTCCAGCAATCCTTTCAATTCCTGTCGTACATACTGGAGTTGGTTATTCAACTGACTTGTATCAGACTGTAAGGCAGTAATTTTCTTTAAGGCATCATCTAGCTGCTGCTGTGCTGTTTTTTTCAGTGCAACCTCAGCATCATACTTTTTTTTACCTACCACACATGAACTTATCGATATGAGCAATGCAATCAGAAAAGTAATTTTTCTAAAATGTACAAACATAGTAAAAGAACAAGGGTTAATACTTCTGCTCACAGATTGTCTGTGCTCTATTCGTTTGAACAGACTACTGTGATACATACTAAGGTTAATAATGGTTGGAATTCTTTGTTTCTATTCATGTGTATATAAAAGGATCTGAACAAATAGCGCAGAGGTATATCTATACATGAAAACGAAATTGCATAGATACACATTTTTGAATAGAAATTCTGTTGAAGCAGGTTTGCAGGAAAGAAGAGGCAAAAGTATAGCTGGAGGCAGTGCCCCCAACCATAACTATATCTTAAAACACCGTATTATAGAATAATCCTATTCTATACAAATCTAGATGCCACAAACATAAACTCACAACCTTAAAAAAAGCTTAAAAACAACCTTAAAATTTCCTTAAAATTCTATTTTGACAATACAGATATTTTACAAAAAAAGAAATACCTCACCCAAACCTGATGGCTGGGTTACTTTCCATGTGCATAGCGTTTAGTATATCTATTTTATAATTTTTACAAGATGTAGATTGTGCAATGCAGACATTTCTCTATTTTTGCATCTCCTTTGATGCCAGCGCACAGTAAGATGCGTTTTTTACATTACTGTATAAATTTAAAAGAAGAATGAGAGGAAATTACAGATTTCCTGTGTACGCTTTTTTCTGATTATTTATTCGTTAACGCTTAGCCTACCATTATTCAGTCACAGAATACTAAAGCAATAGTCAATAAACAAACCATACATGGTTTATCAGCTTGTGAAATACAGAAGAAATAGAGTATAAATCTGTTCTTCGGAATTTCAGCAACTGTCAACCACCATTTTTAATCCAAATAACCCTAATGAAGATTGTAATTAAGTTAGAAACTATTCTAGTCCTGTATCTGCTTACGATCCTCTGGTCTTGCAAGTCACACTATGCGTTGGTAAGCAGTGATCGAGGGAAATATTCCATTGACTCACAAGTTCCTGTTGATTCCTCTATTGTCAAAACCTACTGGCCCTATAAGGAGCAAATGGATGCAAAGATGAATCAGGTAATCGGACATTGTGCCAAGGAACTGACCAAAAGCTATGACTTACCAGAAACGTTGCTGGGCAACTTTTTTTCAGATGCTGTTCTTGCAGAAGGAAAGAAAATAGATCCATCCATTGACTTTGCTATTCCCAGTACCAAAGGTGGCATGCGCAACAGCCTTCCCAAAGGAGACATTCACTTGTCGAATGTGTTTGAGTTAATGCCTTTTGAAAATGAAATGGTTGTACTGAAACTCAAAGGCTCAGATGTGGAAGAACTGTTAAACTTTATTGCCCGTTCGGGAGGGCAGCCTGTAGCAGGTCTTCGAATGACAATTGAGTCTCAGAAGCCTGTTAACCCACTAATTAATGGACAGCCATTTGACAAGAACAGAACCTATTTGATACTAACATCTGACTATGTTGCCAATGGTGGTGATCATGTGGGTGGGTTTAAAGATCCGCTTGAAAGAAGGTCCTTAGGGCTAAAAATACGTGATGCCCTGATTAATTTTATTAGAACAACCACTGACGCAGGTAAAGATATTAATGCAGAACTCGATGGAAGAATCACAAAAATTTGACAGAAGAAAATTTCTGAAAGCAGCAGGAGTTGCAGCAGCCTCTCTTGCCTTTAGTACACAGTCCTTAGAAACTCTTGCGAAAGAAGGAGATCTACACAAGCTCACCATTTTGCATACCAATGATGTTCATAGTCGCATTGAACCTTTCCCTATGGATGGATCACGTAATCAGGGTCTGGGTGGAGTTGCCAGAAGAGCCGCGCTGATAAAAAAAATCCGGGAAGAACAGAAAAATGTATTACTTCTGGATGCAGGTGATATTTTCCAGGGTACGCCCTATTTTAATATGTTCAATGGTGAACTGGAAATGCGTATGATGACGGATATGGGGTATGATGCAGCCACTATGGGAAATCATGATTTTGATAATGGAATGGAAGGTTTTTATAAACAATTGCCTCATGCCAAATTCCCGATTCTGGTCAGCAATTACGATTTCTCTAATACTATTCTTAAAAACTCTACTCAACCCTATAAGATATTTAAGAAAGATGGTTTGAAGATAGGAGTTTTTGGTCTGGGCATTGAACTGGCAGGATTGGTAGAAAAGAAAAATTATGGAGATACTATCTATCTGGACCCAATTAAAAAGGGTAATGAGATGGCTGCTATTCTTAAAAATGACCATGCCTGCGATCTGGTGATTTGTTTATCTCACTTAGGGTATAACTACAAAGAGTCAAAAGTATCGGATCAGGTCCTAGCCAAAAATACCCGTAACATTGACTTGATCATAGGAGGACATACGCATACGTTTCTGGATCAGCCTGAGGATGTAAAGAATCTGGATGGACATATTACGACCATCAATCAGGTAGGATGGGCAGGCATTAACCTGGGCCGGATTGATTATTACTTTGAAAAAGGCTCTGCTAAGAAGATTAAAGCTGCCACTCAATATCAGATTAATAATCAGTTGCCGGGGTAAGTAAAGTTCATTTGATAGTTAGTAAGAACCAGAGTTTATGTTTAGTAGGCTCTGGTTTTGTTTTACTAGAGTTTTACCTTCGTTGTTTCTCCTTATTTTAGAGGTATCAATGGATGCAGATAATGAGAGGCATCTTTATGTTTAGCTGTACAGTAACCCTCCAATTTTCAGACCGCATGCAATTACAATTTCCTGCTCTAGAGTTATTAATGATCAGTAGAATTTAAATGTTTCATTTCAGACATACACACCTTTACATAAGTGCTATTGCCTGAGTATACAAGAACTATTATGATTGTATAGAAGAGTACGCTAAAAAAATATACTGATAATGATGCTAATACTTTTACAGGTCTTTTAAGATAAATCAACCTTGAATAATATGATATCCCGATTAGCTTTTGTCGCAATTGTCGTTTTTTTTGTTGGTTGTATGGCTCGACCTGAACAACCACCCTTAACGATGCCGGAAAAAGCATTTATTGACATACTTGAAAGGCAATGCAACTGTCGTACTGAACGAGAAGTAAACCCCAAAATTCGAAAGGGGAATAAAAGTAGTAATGAAATTTTTAGCGAAAAAGGGTATTATATATTGGTGCTGGACAGCGTTTCCTGCAGAGCTATTACAGAAAAAGATAGCTTAAAAAAAATTGCAAATAATCTTGCAAACCAGTTACATAGGAAAATTTTAACTAAAGACTTTCCATATGACTATAATAGAATAGCCATCATATTTAGTTGTATACCCGGAGTAGATCAAAGAAATAATGCATTATTTGAGTATACATTAGAGAATCTAAATAAAATGCCCTAAAATTTGAGGGTGTGAAAAAATGCATAAGTTTTCACTTTGACTTTACCAATGCCAGCTAGCTATACTTACTACTGGCTCACTTTATAGGGAAGCCTACATGTAAACCTGTAATTTACTAAAACATCACTCAGCCAAAAGCAAACTAAAATTTTCACATCTTTGCATTTGTGAAAGTATTCAATGACATAACAGCCTATAACAAGTATCTGAATCTGGCAAATCCTCCACATCCATTAATGGATAGCAGGGTTTGTAAGGAGTCTATTCCTAATTTCCCGCAATCAAGTAAAGAGATACAAGTCAATCTGTATAGAATTTCATTGAAAAAAAACTTTACAGGTGATATTAAATATGGCAGTAAAAAATACAATACAGAAAACGGTTTGCTGTTATTTACAGAACCTGCACAAATTGTGTCCTGGGATAGTCTCACATTCTGGGATGGGTATTCTTTTGTCTTTCATCCGGATCTGATCAAAAAACATCCGGTTGCTCATAAAGTTAAACAATACAAATATTTCAGTTATGAAGTGAAGGATGCATTGTTTCTTACACCAGAGGAAGAAGAAACGATAACCTGGCTATTTACTAAAATTCATCAGGAATTGATCACTCATAAAAGCAATGCCAATCAGGATGTAATTTTATCCTTGCTCAATGTTGTACTTACCTATGCCGAGCTATTCTACGAAAGACAGTTCCGCGAAGTAGGTACTCAATCTATTTCCATCGCGTCCAAAGTAAAGGCGTTGTTGCAATATCATTACAACAACTTAGCACAACCTGTACAAAACATACCTACCGTATCTTCTATTGCTCAGGAATTAAGTCTTTCACCCAATTATCTTACCGATTTAGTCAGAGCAGAAATAGGAAAAAGTACTATAACTCTGATACACGAGTTTGTAGCTGAGCAGGCAGAGATTTTATTGCAACAAACCGACATGAATATCAGCGATATTGCCTATCAGCTTGGATTTGACAATGTACCTTATTTTTCAAGGTTTTTTAAGAAAGTAAAAGGTGTCTCACCCAACGAAATCCGAAATCAGGGAAAAGGATAAGCAATTCCGTACTTTGTGTTAACTGCCAGCAGGAAGTTGAATTTACTTTTGTCTTATCAAACTAATTCAATCTTCTACTATGATCTTCACAACACAAAAAATAAACCAGGGGTACTGGAAAGTACTGATTGACAACCCTCCTATCAACATATTTGATGCAGAGTTCTCCAATCAATTACGGGTATTACTGGATCAGATGGAAGCAGATGAAAACCTAAAAGTTGTAGTTTTCGAAAGTGCCAATCCCGATTTCTTTGTTGCTCATGTTGAACTTATTGATATTGCAGCGTTTCCTAAAGGTCCAGGTAAGACAGGACTCTCCATTGCCTGGCCAGATCTCGCCAAACGCCTGGAGCAGGCTCCGTTTGTAAGCATTGCCTCTATACGAGGGAGAGCAAGAGGGATAGGCAGCGAGTTTATACAGGCATTTGATATTCGGTTTGCCAGTAAGGAGAAAGCTATTTTTGCACAACCTGAAATTGGTATCGGTGCTTTTCCGGGTGGGGGTGGACTGGAACGCCTGCCGTTACTCATAGGGAGAGCGAAGGCATTAGAAGTAATCATGAGTGGAGATGATTACAATGCAGAAACAGCAGCTTCATATGGATGGGTAAACCGGGCTATTCCTGATAATGAACTGGATGCGTTTGTAGATAATTTCGCCAAACGTGTTTCCTCATTTGACAAACAAGCCATTACATCAATCAAAGCTACAATAAACCAAAGAGTCACACTTCCACAAAACGATCATTTGCAGGAAACACAACAACGTTTCTTTGCTTCACTGGAATGGCCAGAAAGCAGACAACGGATAAAAGCTTTATTGGATAAAGGATTGCAGCAATATAGTGATGTAGAGTTAAACCTTGCCAAATATCTTTAGCGAGCGATCAGTATGAATGAGGATATCTCTCGAAATGCTGGTTATAATAAAAAATGACTGGAGTTGCAGTCACTGTCAAAAGTGAACAGAACTCCAGTCATTCTGTAAAGTGAACAGAGATCGAATATTTCCGACAAGTGACTGGAATACCAGTCAAAATAAAAAATGACCGGAACTCCAGTCAAAGTTGAAAGTGAACGGAAGTATGGTCAAAACTAAAAGTGATTCGAATAATGGTCACTTCTTTGTTTGATCATTCAACACATACGAAATACTTTTTGAGAGGCTTTGATCGGAATTCGAATCATTCACAGGAAATGAACAGAATTCCGGTCATCTCTCTTATGCAGGGAATTCACCTGAAACTTCAAATAAGAGAAGAATAGCCCCTTCTGACAATGCTTCAAAATCTATACTTTCGGTTTCCCATAATGCCAGAGCATCTTTGGCATGTAACAATCTGTCCTGTACTTCAAAAGCTCCGGTAATGACAAAAACGTAAATGCCATTACGGTTATTTGTCAATGTATATTCTCCTTTAACACGACCATCGTATTTGCCAATATAGCATTGATAGGGTTTCGTGGTGACAGCAATCAACGGTAGCAACTGATTTGTTTCATCCAAATTAAAGGTAATTTGTTCTGTTGGCTCTGCGATATCTGTTGTCTTGGTCAACTTGGTCAACCACATGTGCAGACAGATCACAATCTCATCTTTCTCAAATGGATTGATAAGCTGATAACTTGTTCCCTCTGATAATGAGGTTACATAGATCTGTCCGGCAGAAATGAAGTTTTCTGTACCATTACTGTCTTTGTATTCAATCAGCCCAGCCAATGGCACAAGTACTACATCTACTGATTGAGGTACTGTTAGCTCAATACTCTTTTCTGCAGAAAGAATTTCTTCATTCCATAACTGAAGCACACCAAAAGGTTTCCGGTGTTCATTTTGATATTCACCAAAATTGAAGGTAACATAACTTTTCTGGCCTTCTGAACTCAGAAAGCCCCGTTGTTCGGCCAGATGGATCACGGCCTTATTTTGTACAATCATGTTGTATGTAGTTGGAGTGCAAACAATAGAAGAATCTATCTGTGTGGTGCTTTTGTAAGCAAACGTATCTTTTACAAAACACATTGCCCTACTAAACAATACCTCTTGTTACAGTTGATGCTTTCAGCAAAAATACAGGAATAATTGGGGAAAGATAGAAAAAACAAAGCCCGGCACTCCCGCCGGGCTTCGGAGCTTAATGCTCTGAGAAAAGCCGCCCTAAATGCTGCTTTTATGTTTTTGTATTGCAAAGAAATAGTAGAATCGTTTTTTGCACAAGTCAAAAAACACAGATTTTCCTACTTGTGTAATAAGGTATTACCAGGTAATAATATAAGTACAGGTTTCTTTTCCTTCCTGGCGAGTTTCTTTCGTTTGATCAAGGTTAACTTCAGCTATGTAGGAATCTTTTGGCTTAAATTTGCGGAGCATTGTTGTGATAATACCTCTGTCAAACTCGCTAGGGTATGGGTTATGACACACCATAATTGCTTCTCTTTTAGCAGCATCAAAGCTTGTAAGCTTGTAGCTTCCAATCGCTCCTCCACGGTGATTCATATGATACGCAATATCAATACTGTTTAATGCCTTTTCCAGAGAATCTATTTCAGGAGGAAATAGTGCATTTTCTGGAATGGCCTTTCCAATAACAAAAAGTGTAGGATCTCCCAGATGCTTACTAATATCACGAAATGCATTCAACCACTTTTCCTGACTATACCATTGATCGGGCTGTACATTGCCCAGTCCATGCTTTTCCAGGATACCCCATCGGGTATCTCTTCCTGCATGAAGGGCATATACTACTGCAAGAATGGTTTGTCCGTTTACTTCTACACCTTTTTCAAAAGGAACAAATTGAGTCATAGCCTTATGGATAATTAAAGGAGTCATTGACCTCTCCATATAGAGATCACACTCATAAATACTAAAGTTCTTAAAAGATATACAACTCTGCTGACGACTATAACCTGTGAAGTAACTTACACTTGTTAGTTCGGGTAGAAAAAATACTACTAACTTTTATTATGATTCATAAAATAAGGAATAAAATTACAAACAAAGAACTTCCAGACAACAGTTTATAGAAGTACACCTTCAATCTGCTTCTTTTAGATAAACAAAACGGAGGCTAAAAGTAACCCGACAGTTACCTATGGCCTCCGTTTATACAGTTCTTCTTTTCGAATATACTTAAGCCTTCAAAGTTATTATAACTTCTTTAGACCTTTTATCTCTCCTGATGTCCCTTCTTTTATACTCACTGCCACCCCACCACTGGAAGCAAGTACCTGCTTTAATACACTGGAAGAGGAAACCAATACCTTACGAATGGTGTAACTCTGGGGCTTCTTATCATAGCTGGCATCTGTACCATCGGCATAGATAGTCGCTATATAGGATTTTCCTTTCGGCAGGAAGCTAAATGAAATAGTAGCTGTACGGCGGTTCTCATCTGTAATGCCACCCACATACCATTCCTGTTTTCCTTTGGCTTTACGGGCTATGGTTATATAATCTCCCGGTTCAGCTTCAAGTATGTAGGTATCGTCCCAGTCTACCGCTACATCTTTAATAAACTGAAAGGCATCTGGAAAACGGGCATAATTTTCAGGCATATCGGCTGCCATCTGTAACGGACTGTACATAGTTACATAATAAGCTAGTTGCTTGACCAATGTTGTATTGACACGTTGTTTGCTTCCTGTGCCATAATAAGACAAATCTGTCTGGAAAATACCTGGCGTATAATCCATAGGTCCACCCATTAGTCGTGTAAACGGCAGGATGGTGCCATGTTCAGGAGCAAGTCCAGCCATTGCCTCAAACTCTGTTCCCCGCGCCGATTCCTGTGCAATCCAATTGGGATAGGTACGGTTTAATCCTGTAGGTCGTACCGCTTCGTGACTATTCACCATAATCTTATAGTCAGCAGCCCGATCCGCAACATGAATGTAGTGATTTACCATCCATTGTCCATCATGATGTTCTCCACGAGGGATGATATCTCCTACATAGCCTGTTTTTACAGCATTATATCCATTATCAACCATAAACTGAAAAGCTCTATCCAAACGCCGTTCGTAATTGGTAGCTGCTGCAGATGTCTCATGGTGCATGATTATTTTAATGCCTTTTGAGGCAGCATACTCTCTAAGCATCTTTACATCAAAATCCGGATAAGGGGTAACAAAGTCGAATACCTCTTCCTTCCAGTTTCCAATCCAGTCTTCCCAACCTACATTCCATCCTTCTACCAGTACTGCATCAAACCCATTGGCTGAGGCAAAGTCGATGTATTTCTTTACATTTTCGTTGGTAGCACCATGATGTCCGCTAGGTGGAAAGGCGGCAAAATTATCCGTCAGCTTCACATTGTTTACTGTGCTGTAAGCCCAGTTGCTTTTGCCTGCTACAAAATATTCCCACCAAACTCCCATATACTTGACAGGTTTTATCCAGGATACGTCTTTGTATTTGGTTGGTTCGTTCAGATTAAGAATAAGCCGTGATGCCAGAATGTCTGTTGCCTTATCACTTACCACAATGGTACGCCAGGGAGTCTGAGCATTGGTTTGCATGTAGGCAAGGTTTCCAACAGCGTCAGGAACCAGATGCGTTTTCATTTTTAATGTTGCAGCATCTACTTCCAGGTCCATAGCCGGATAGTTTATTAGTGCTGCTTCATGGATATTAATGTACAACCCATCTGCTGATTTCATCATACAGGGTGTTTGTACAGAAGGAGCTTTGATAGGTTGCTGAGCTGTAATCGGAACAGTAGCTTTCTTTTGCAGAGAAGGTATTTCTGCAATCGTAGAAGTAGTATATGGATACTCATTTGTATCATAATCACCTGGAATCCAGAATATTTTATGATTACCAGCGAGATTAAACTCTGTTACCTCATCTTTTACAATAAAATAACTCAACCCTCTCTGCATCGGAAACTCATAACGGAATCCAAGGCCATCGTCAAACAAACGAAAACGGATACGCATAAATCGTCCCTGTTGTGCCTGCTGGGTAAGTGTTACCAGCAACTCCTGGTAGTGATTGCGGATTGTTTTTTGTTCACCCAATACAGGGTCCCATGATTCATCAATGGAAGTTGTTTTTACATCAGTTACAGTAAATCCATCCAGAAACGAACCTCCCTGACGAGTAGCCAGTCCAAGTTTGCTGGATTTGATGACAGGTTTGCTTTTAAAGGTTAGTTCATAAAACGGCACTCCATTTTCTTTTAGACTAAAGGTTAGACTGAAGTTCTTATTGGGAGAAGTAATCTGTTGAGCTTCTGCCAGACTTATGCTTCCGCACACAAGTATCACAACTAAAAGTCTCTTTATAGACAGAAAAGAACGACAATGTATTTTGTTAAGTACTTTATCAGCAATCATGGATACATAAATGAGAAATGAAACAAAACAGAAATGGTTATCACTTCAAGATAACTATTTCTGAATATATGTTTATTGATTTATTTTCAACACTTTATAGCTATATGCAGGCAAGGATATTTGGTTGCTTACAGCTGTACTGGTATTGGTAAATACATCTGTCCAGGCAGTATTCACCAAAGCACCAGGCACAGAATAGGTAACTGCTTTATTACGCAGATTGGCTATTACCAGTATAGTTTCCCCTTCCACATGCTTGGTAAATACACATACATCATCACTACTAAAAGACCGTAATTCACCCATACGTACTGTGTTACTTGCATTATAAAAAGCAAGCAGCTTTTTGTATTCAGCTACCATGCCATAATCTGCCGTGTTCCAGCTAATCGGTGTTCGGGTAAAGTATTGCAAGCGGGTTGCCTGTCCGACTTCCTGACCATTGTAGATCATAGGCACACCTTTCATATAGGCAGCTACAACAAAGGCCGACATAGATCCTTGTTTTCCGCCAAACAGTTCTAAAGGAGTACCATCACTCAGATTTACGTCATGATTAGTAGTGTAACGCACTACTCTTTGAGTACTTTCCGGAGTAATGGCATATTCAGCTGTATTGACATTTTGCAGCAATGTCACCGAACCCTTCTCTTCAAATACTTTATCAGACATGGTATAGAAGAAGTTAAAACCATACAGCAGATCAAAGCCAGCCTTGAAATGATCATTTCGTCCACCTTCTGCCAATATCAGTAATTTGTGGCTTTGGATGGTTCGTAGTGATTCGATAGCTTCTTTCCAGAAACTATAGGGTACATAATCAGCAGCATCACAACGGAAGCCATCGACATTGGCTGTATATACCCAATAGGCCATTGCATCAATCATCGCTTTTCTAAGCTCTGTATTGGTATAGTTTAGCTGAGCTACATCCAACCATCCTGTGCCTGGAGGACTGATCACATTGCCTGAATTATCCTGTTGGTACCAGTCTTTGTGAGCAGTAATCCATTCGTTATCCCAGGATGTATGGTTGGCAACCCAGTCAAGAATCACTGCCATTCCTTTGCTATGAGCAGCATCTACTAAGGCACGAAGGTTTTCCAGTGTACCAAATTCCGGATTTACAGCCTTATAATCCTTTATAGAATAGGGAGAGCCTAAACCACCCGCCGAGTTTACCACTCCTACCGGATAGATAGGCATCAGATAAAGAACATTTATCCCTAATGCCTTAACTGAGTCCAAACGGGCTTCCACCCCTTTGAAGGTTCCGGCTTCGCTAAAAGCCCTAAGATTTACCTGATAGATGGCTGCATTCTGACGTTCTGGCACTCCCTGAAAAGGACTTCCATATTGTTTATAGGAGAATGAAGGACCAGGACTATCTTTCTTGCACGCACCAGAAACGGTTATCAGTAGAAAGGCCCAGATAAGTCCTTTAAGCTTGTTATAATTCATCATAAGTAGTATTGGTAAAGTAAGCTACCTCTTTCGAAGTAGCTTACATTTTTCAGGATTTGGGATAAGTCAGTTTTTCTGGAGTGTGTACTTGTAGTTACCCGCCTTGTGCAGATCCAGTGTAATCGTATAGTTACCATCATCGGGAACGGTGAACTGTGGTTGATCTACATAGGTTCTCCAGGGATGATTGGCATAGGCTGGCTTTCCATTAGCATCTATACCAAAGTCAAGCTGCCATGCATTGTTTGCCCGAAACTTAAATGATCCGTTGGCTTTCATAGCAGCCGTCACCTTCCAGGTTTGTGTGGCTGCATCATATGTCATCGGTGTATCAGCATCCCAACCACCCGGAGTAGCCGCGCCGATAATTCCCCAGGAAGTTTTCAACAACAGATAACTCATGGTATTCAGGTTTACAGCCAGTAGGTAATAACCATCTGAAGGAGCTTTGAAGTTACCACCTGCATAGTTGGCTTCCATAATCTTGCTGCCTCCTGCATCTCCATAGGACATCGGTTCCCAGGCAGCCTGTGCATAAAGTTTAAACTCGTTGGTTCCGCCTTGAGGGATGTAAATGTAGCCTTCATAGATACCATCATTGTTTTCAGAAATCAATGTGGGAGCAGCAGTGACATTCCAGCCCTGAAAATCACCTGCTACCCACAAAGCAGAAGGAAACTGTGTTACTTCTGAATAAGGTGTTACGGCCACAGCAAGAGCAGAGGAATAAACAGATCTGTCTAATGTAGACTGTACGCGCATCACCAACGTTCCTTTCTGATCATCTACTAATCCTAATCCTTTCGCCAGATTGTTGAGATCGCTTCCCAGAAAAGATTTACTCAGCACATCCTCTCCGGCAGTAACAGTTTTGGCATTAGCCCAGGCAGTAGTTCCGAGAGTATCAGCAGGTACATCAATCTGGACTGTATAGGTTACAGGAGCCTTTACTGGAAAAGATACCTCTGGCCAGGAAATACTTAGTACAGATTCATTTTTATTTTGCTTATTCAGTACAATATCAGCAGCAGAAATCTGTGGAGTACCAGTGAAAGATACGGGTTTCAAAACGGTTAGTTCAGCATCCTTCTCACAGGCAGTCCCCCCTATCAATATGGTACAGAATACAAGGAGTATATTTATATATTTTCTCATACGAATAGCTTATTAATAACCAGGGTTCTGTTTTAAAGCAGGATTAGTATTCAATGCATCGGTAGGAATAGGAAACAACTTTCTATGTTCCTCAGAAGCGCCTCTGAAATCATTGGGTTGCAGAAAGGTTCCAAACCGGATCATATCCTGCCTGTGATGTCCTTCCCAGTTGAGTTCCAGTACCCGTTCGTTGTATATATCTGTCAGAGTTGGGTTAGCTGTAAGTGCATTTAGTCCAGCCCGAACCCGTACAGCATCTACCAAAGACTTAGCTTGCGAAGCATTCCCCAATCGTACATAGCACTCTGCCTGCATCAATAGAATATCAGCATAGCGGTAAATTGGAAAGTCATTAGATGCACCGCCACCATCCATAGGTGTAACAGGATAGAACTTCATATTTCGTACACCTGCATTGCGATCAGCACCAGGGTTGTCTAAAGAAGTTACTTCTGGCGTGTAGGTAACACCTCCAGGCTGTGCTCCTACTAGGAACTGTTTTTTTCGTATATCAGCATCTGAAAATTTTTCATAATAGGACTTGGGAACAATGGTACCATTCCATCCATTAAAGCCGAACAATGCCAGAGCGTTAGGTCCATTGAGAGATCGTATGGTAAAGATATTACGTGAAACTACGTTTGCCTGTACATAGATAGCCAGGATCGTTTCGTCGTCAGGCAGTTTGTCGCCAAACAACTCATAATACTGATAGCCCAGCGGACTGGAAGCATTGGCAGCCCCTGGATGAAGAGAAAAGCCTCCCTCTGTTAACTTTTCGCAAGCCGCCAGACATTCATTCCATTTAGCAGTGCCCGTATATACTTCGGCATTCAGATATACTTTTGCCAGTAATGCATACCCTGCCCATCGGTTAAATCGTCCATAATATTCTCCGCCTTTATTAGTAGACAGTTTGTCTACATTATTGGTTAGCTCATTTACCACAAACTGATAGATCTCTGCACGACTAACCTGAGGCAATTTGTCAACTGTAATGGTATTCTCTGTATAAAAGGGTACGTTCCCATAATCATCCATCAGCAGATAATAGAAAAAGGCACGCAACACTCTTGCTTCTGCAATTTTTGCAGGATCAGCATTGGCATTTTCTAACTGTGCTACAGCCAGATTAGCAGAGAATATAGAACTATACAGCCAGTTCCAGGTATTGGTAACAATAAGGTCAGTAGGCAGCCACTGATGAAGATGCAGACGGGCAAAATCGAGTTGCCAGTCTCCTGTATTTCGATGAGGAATTACCTGCTCGTCAGTAGACATAGTATTCAGATCATACCATCCGTTATCTGCACCAGCATATCCTACACCGCCCCAGTTTCCCCCAATTTTGGCATATACACCAGCCAGAGCTACATTGGCACCTTCTGCAGAGCCATAGAAATCCTTTTCAGAGTATTTATCATATACATGTTCATCTACATTGGTACAAGCAGAGAAGAACAGAAAGCTAAAACAGGTAAATAAAAATATCTTTCGCATATTCGTCATTATTTAAAAACTACGTTTAATCCCAAAGCAATGCTTCTTGTACGAGGATAGATTCCATTGTCTCCTCCAAATCCATTTCCACCACTCACATTCAATTCGGGATCAACCCCTGAATAGCGTGTAATTAAGGCAAGGTTGTTTGCAGTCAATGCAATTCGGAGATGATCAATGTATTTGAGGCTGGCAGAACGGATAGTGTACCCTACTGTTACGTTATCCAGTCGGAGATAAGAACCATTTTCCAGCCATAGATCCGAACCGTATTGAGTTGTATAGATGCCGTCTGCAACCGCACTCTTCAGTACATTGGCCTTCCCGATGTTTTCCATCAGACTCAGATTTTGACGTAGCCCATTGTAAATCTTGTTTCCACCTGATCCACGCCATACCATAGTTACATCCAGATTTTTGTGTTTTAGTGTTGGGGTAAATGCATAGGTATGTGTAGGCAACGCATTTCCAGCATATGCTCTGTCAGGACTTCTTACCCCCTGGTCTATAATACCATTACCATCACGATCCGCTACTGTCTCAGCATTGTTTTCAGTTTTTCCTGTATGCTGGAGGATAAAGAAGGTTCCAATGGGTTTTCCTTTAATCAAAAACGAATTGGGTCCCCAGGAAACATAATCCGTATTCAAAGGCACTCCATTGATACTTCCACTCAATTCCAATACTTCATTTCTCAGCAATGACACATTGCCTGCCAGGGTTAAAGTAGTATTGTCTGTTTTGATCAGTTGATAGCTTAAACTAAGCTCTAGCCCTTTATTCAAAATGCTACCCACATTGGCGATAATGGTTCCATAAGGAAAGGGAGGCTGAGGAACAGAATAATTAAAAAGTAAATTATCTGTAGTGGCAGTAAAGGCATCAATCGAACCGCTCAAACGGCTATCTAGCAAGGCAAAGTCAATACCTATGTTAGCCTGTTTACGTGTTTCCCAACGCAAATCTTCATTCACATTTTGTGTGATAGTAAAGTTGGTAATCTGTGATCCACCAAAATAGGTAACTCCGGCAGCACCTACCAATGAAAGCGAGTTTTGCGGATACAATCCCTGTTGATTACCCGTTACTCCATACCCTGCCCGTAGCTTTAACTGATCAAACAGCTTTTGTCCGGCCATGAATGACTCCTGATGTAACTGCCAGGCAACAGATGCAGATGGGAAGTTCCCCCATTTATTATTTTTACCAAATACAGAAGAACCATCTCTACGAAAACTAACTGTAAACAGATACCGATCAGCAAATGAATAATTAACACGTCCCAGAAAAGAAACCAATGTACGATCATTTTTATAGGATGACATATCGCCCGGTTGTACACGGGAGAGATCTCCCAACTGCAGTGCATTGTAAGTGGCAATGTCATTTACAAATCCACGAGCCTGCGCATAGTTACCCTGATACGTCTGGTTTTGCCACTCATATACCGCAAGGCCATTTACCATATGCTGCCCAGCTTTTTTCTGATAATTCAGACTGATATCCATCAGTTTCTCATCCTGCCGGTTATTGGTGATGTTGGCAATTCCTTTGTTATTAATTGCACTTGCTACTGTAGAAGCTGCCGGAAGGAAATATCCCCAGGTATTATCTGTCTTTCGCCAGCTACCAAACCATCCGGCTGTCAGTCCATCTACAATCTCCAGATCAGCCCGAAGACTACCAAACAGATTACTATTTTTCCCTTCATTTACTACAGTCTGAGAAATAGCATAGGGATTAAAGTATTCAAACACATTAGGATCTGTGTAATAGGAACCATCTGTATTGTAAACCGGATCAGTAGGACGCATCAGGTAAGCATTAGTAATCAGGTTTGTAGAAAATGCAGCTCTGTTTACACTGGATGGACTTCCTGTTGTATTATTAATAGCGTTGTTCAGATTAATAGTCAGGGTTAATTTATCATCCAGTGCACGTTGTGTAGCCTGTACCCGAGCAATATACTTTCGGTTGCTGGAATTAAGTACCACCCCATTTTGCAGAATTGCAGTCACGGAAGCTCTGTAGCTAAAAGTAGGCAGACCGCCACCAAATGAGAGGGTATGGTTCTGTGTATTTCCTGTGCGTGTCAGGATGTTATACCAATCTGTAGAAGAACCATGATTGGCAGAGGCGGGTACACCATTTAACTGAGCTTGCTCCCACCATTCATTTGCACCTAAAACATCTAATTTTCTTGGAATAAAATCAGCAGAAGCAGTTGCACTATATTCTACAGTCGTCTTTCCTTCTTTTCCTTTTTTTGTAGTTACGATAATTACACCAGGAGCACCACGAGATCCATAAATAGCCGTAGCAGAAGCATCCTTAAGTATATCAATGGATTCGATTTCATTGGGAGGAACCTGATTCAACAGATCCATATTTCCCTGAATTCCGTCTACCACAACCAAAGGGTCATTTCCTCCTATCAGTGAAGTGATTCCACGTATCCGAACACTGGGTGCAGAGCCTGGTTCACTACCAGTCTGAGAAACGTTAACTCCGGCAGCACGACCAGCAATCTGTTGCAAAGGATTGGTTACAGCCCCCTGGTTCAGGTTTTCAGACGAGATTGTAGCCACTGCTCCTGTAATATCTTTCTTCTGTTGGGTTCCATATCCTACTACAACAATTTCTCCCAATGTTTCGATATTGGGCAACAACTTAACATTGATTGTTGTCTGATTGGCAATATCCAGTTCTTCTGTATTATATCCGACATACGAAATAACCAGTTTGCTTCCCACATATTCTTTAGGTACTGAAAGTTCATATTTCCCGTTTACATCGGTAACAGTTCCTATGCGTGCATTCTCTTTTATACGAATGCTTACACCGGGTATTGCTTCTCCATTCTCATTGGTGATAGTACCACTGATTCTGGTATCATTTTGAGCCAATACCGGGATAGTTGAAAACGTGAGCAATAACAGAATAGAGAAGATTCCAGCAATACCTCGTCTCTTTCGCTGGGCTTTTCCATCAGGTACTTCAGATGTTGTACAGCAGGTACACTGTAACACTAGTAAGAATAAATCCTTCATTATGTAGTAAAGAAAATTTGAATAGTTATATTTTTTAAAGTGTAAGGAAATAGATATGTCAACACATTTTCAGAATCAGAGTTTAGTTAGTATAAACTCCATATTCCAGCCCAGTGCCGACATCGCGCATTCTGTCGTAATACATTTGTAAAAACCAGATGGGGTAATTATGAAAGTATGTGATGTGCCTGATTACATTATTCTCTGGGTGAGATTAAAATCAACGAACATCCGTATCTCAAAGGTCTACAGATAGAGAAGCTAATTCAATTTTAAGATATAGAAAGTAAAAAAATCAGCTAGATAGATTATAACAAAACATTGATAATCTATCACTTACTCAAGTGAAAGAAGTAAAAAAAAGTAAAGAAAAAGTAAAGGTCTGGAAAGAAAAAACAGGAACTCTGTAAGCTTTTTTTAGTAAAATCAACGAGTGAAAGATACCAGAAAGTAATGTATAAAGTTGTACAAATACAGCTATACAAATTTAGCTCTATAGGCAAGGCCTTCTTCCATAATAGGCCTGCGAAGTATAATTTCAGCTATCAGAGAGAGTTAACCACTATATAAAACTTTGAAAACAAAAGCCAGTAAACTATCTGATTTATATAATCAACATCCTGTTATAGTTATAAAAGCTATACTAGCTATTTATACTATCAGAAGGCTCTGATTTCCATAATCTTTTGTTCAAACTCTTCATTTGATAAAAACGACTTATTTTTCACCTTGGTTTTATAGTTATAAATAGTGCGTATCGAATAGCCTAATATCTTGGCTATCTGTTCAGGATCATGGATTCCCATACGAATCAGGGCAAAAATTCGGAATTCAATACTAAAGGAGCCTTTTTCTTTCGCTGTAAACTCATTCTCTTCTTCAAAATACGAATTAAAAACAGTAATAAAGTTGGGAAACAATGTAACAAATATCTGATCAAAGCTTTGAAACAGGTTTTCTCGTTCCTTTTTCAGATTAACAGAATCTATCACATGATTAATGTCTTCGTATTTTTTAGAGAGCAGCTTTCGTTCAACCGATTGTTTGAGTTTTTCCAGTTTATTCAAGTAGTCTGAATACATGTTAAACGAATAACCAATATATTCTTCCTTAATTTTATTTGCTTCTATCAGGTGGTCATTGGTTTGTTTTAATATCAAATTTACCTCAGTGAGCTTTTCATTCGCTTCCTGCAAACTTTGATTGGCCTCTGTTACTGTCTTTTTGGCTATCCGTAACTGTTTCAGCTGTTTAAAAATAATAATCGCAAATATGACTACCAATAACGATAGCAATGAAACAATACTGGCATATACAAACAGTTTACTTTTCTGACTTTCTGCTGTAACCAAACGTTCTCCTTCTATAATGGGAAGTATGGTACCTACCTGTGTTTGCCGCTGCCGGGCGCCATAGGCAATAGCATCAGCCAGCGCCCGTTTTATAAATAGATAGGCATTTGTTTGATCGCCAGTTTGATAAAGTAGTTCTGCCAGATTCAACAATGCCAGATTCTCCTGTATTGCTGATTGTATATCTGCAATGGCCGCTTTACATAATAATTCAATAGCCTGAGACGTATTTCCAGTATCTCTGTATACACCAGCTAATGAGGAAGCTGTTTTTGCATAATCATGTGAAGAGGGTGGATACTTTCCTAAAACCAGTACAAACTCTCTGATAGCTTCATCGTATTTCTTTTCCTTAAAATATTTCAGTCCACTTAAATACGCGTATTCAGGCTTGTCTGAAGCTAAGTGAGTTAGAGCTGAATCTAAATGCATATTTCCTTTAATCAAATATGAGCTGGCATAATACTTATCTGCATTGTAAGTAGCCAGATCATGAAAGGCACGAGCCTGGAGAACATGATATTCTACATTTAGACTATCTGGCATATATTGAATATGTACAGCATTTAATGAATCAAAAGCTTCCTTATACATACCAGATGACAAGAGAGTAAAACTGATTTTAAGTTTAGCATATTCTATCTTCACAGGATCATTCAACTGACGAGCTTTTTGTTCAAGCCGTAAAGCATAAGCAAATGCCGAATCATATTGAAATGACTGATAATGTGTATATAACTTGCTGTATAGTTTAAATTGTTGTTGTAGGGACATATCTTCTTGCCTGAGCATATCCCGAAGCTGGTTAATCTGATGTTCTTTTTCTCTGATGTAAATTTCTCTTCCCTCTATCTGACGCGTTAGTACATGAAGCAAGCTATCAGTAGTATTAATCGAGAATGCAGAGGTAAACGTGAGGCAAAAAAAAAGGGTAAAGCAGACAGATGCTATATGGATATCCTTCATAACTAATTTGATTGGTGGCTTTAGTAACATACTGAAGCCAAAAGACGGACTGACTTATTCAGATCGGATGGTAAATATACCACTTTGGTTTGTATTTTATTGAGTACAGTAGCAACTCTGCCGGGAAAGAGAATTTATATTTCCTAATTCTCGGAGATAGTGTGTCATTGAATGTAAACTATTTGAGAAAAAATCAACCCAACCCCAACAGTCTAATGTAATGAGACTATGAAATAAAAAGAAACTGGGATGAAAGTCTGAACTATTCAGACTTTCATCCCAGTTTCTTTTATAGATTACAATAGAAAATATACTAATCTGATTTATTGTTGCTCAAGTCAGACGAATTTCCTTTATTAAAGATATTCAACGATACCCCCAATCAGAGCTGCCATAGGAAAACTTACTACCAACAATAAAACAAACCAAAGCAGTAATCTTTTACCTTCCAGAAATTCTTTTTTCACAAATCGAAATACAGAAAGACTTAAAATAATAAAAGACAAAAACCATAACATAGTTAGCGTCACTAAACCAGCTACCATGCCAAATGTCATTCCTCCATGTAGTAATAACATATAGTATCAGTTTACAAATTTGTGAATAGTTGCTCTATAATTTTAATGGTATCTTCATTGATAGAATCGAGTTTCTTCTATCATATATGTATTACTTCTACGCTACATAAATGATACAGATTTCGTATGTTGAACTTGAAAGTGTATTATTTATGTGCTCCTTATCTGTTTCTATTACAGATACTACCTTCTTAAAATTTTGTCTTACATTTCTATTAATATCAGACCTGTTATTTACTTCATGTAATTGGACGTTTACTACTTCTTAAAATCACATGGAAATATCTGAGATAATTTTCACTTCTTATATGACACCTATCTATACTTTAAATGATTTTTCTCATTATTGAAGCACAAGTACAACTAACTCATTATCAACAACTATTTAGCCAATTACCACACTTATAGACAACACATATTCAGATCTTATACTACCTTGTAATCCAATAACAGAATCTTACTCACTTCCTGTGTTTAATCCAGAAATAAATATAACTTTCACAAGAGTAGTATATACTCTGATACAATAAAATACCTTACACAGGTATCAATAGTTGTAATATTTAAATAAATAGAAATATTGTAAATCGTGCAGGCAGAACGGAGTGGCACTTATAAATAGTTTAGAAAATTGAGTAAGGATATCATGCAGATACTCTGGAATCTTTTTCAATTATGTAATGTCTTGTTTTTATAAATCACTTAAATAACAATAGGATGTTACCACCTGACATCAGGCAATAACATCCTATTGTTAATCTATTCAGAACCTTCCTTTCTACAGAAGTATACTTTGCACAAATCAGATTCGTCTGTTATAGTATAACCTTTACTCCCATAAATTCAACTGTGCCTCTGAAGGGCCATCAGGCATTACGACCTGCAACAGCTTACCAGCTTTTTGTGCCTTCTCAATAGTAGAAGCAGTTCCTTTGCTTTCTCCATCCCAGAAAGCAATTACCCCATCAGCCATCTGTACCATTTCGGTGTTTCGTACATGGGTAGCCGTAGCTTTATGAGTATCATAATCAGGCTTTCGCTCAGTTACTTTGATGCTCCTTCCTCTGGCCCAATTGGCAGCCATCAGATCTGCACCTATAGCACCACCATGAATAAGTTCTGTGATGGTATACCGCTCCAGGGTTTGGATCAGTAGTTGTTCATCTGTCCAGTTACGGCTTCCTGTAATGGTTATTCTCATGATTCAGCAGTCTTTCAGCTATGAAAAATTGTTGTACAAACCATATAAAATGGCGTGCAAATATAGTGTAAAATCCGTGATTATTTAGTATATTTATATGGTGGAACATATATAACAAAACCCTTTTTTCACACTAAAACTACAACTTTCCATCTAATTTTTAGCCGATTACGTTCTCAGTAGGATAAAACAAATAACCGATTTATTCTTTTGAAAAGACCCATATAGGGTCACCAACTAACACTATGAAAATTCTGGATATTACTGACACATTGTATTCTGAAAAGTATGAAGGATTAAGAGTAAAATTCTGGTTTGCTTATTGCCCAGGTGATCAGAATACCTCCCCCTGTGAAGATGTACAAATAGAGGGAATTTATTGTGAAGAGTCTCAACATGATCTTTCTCCATTTATTGATTGCCATGTTATCCGCGGGTTGGAAGACGAAATCAGTGAGCATTGTCATAGGAATGCAGCTTAACACATTTTATTTTCATTACAAGTATAATTTTCGCATATATATGAAAATACCTCTGAATGTCAGAGGTATTTTTGCTTATAGCCTGTTTATTTTACAGAGTAACAGCCTCTTTATTATACTTGTTACGGTATTCTACAGGTGATAGTCCGGTAATCTTTTTGAACACTGTCCGAAAAGCTTTCATATCCGAGTATCCTACATCAAACATCAGTTCATTTACACTTTTTCGACTGGTTTCAAGATCTTTTTTTACCGCCTCTATTTTCACTCGTTGGATATATTCTACTACTGTATTGGAGGTCGCCTTCTTAAACCTTCGTTCAAAATTACGTCTTCCCAGGGCAAAAGTCGATGTGAGCTGTTCAATCGTAATTTTTTCCTGATAATTTTGTTCAATAAATTCCTGCGCTTTTCGGATCGGTTCATCAGCGTGCTCCTTTTGTCCCTGAAATATAGTAAACGACAATTGATTTTCTCTTTCTATTTCAATGGCAAATACCTTGGCAGAAAGTATAGCAATCTCTTTTCCTGCATATTTTTCAATCAGATGCAGAATAAGATTCATATAGGAAAAAGCACCACCACTGGAATAAATGCCATATTCATCTGTAATAATTTTCTCAGTAACAAGCTCTACATCCGGAAACAACTGACGAAACTGATTGGCAGCCAACCAGTGAGTAGCACACTTTCTGCCTTTTAACAAACCTGTGGAAGCTAACAGAAAGGCTCCCAGGCATAAACTTGCCACTTCTGCACCTTGTGTATATTGCTCTTTGATCCAGGGGATAAAATCCTTGTTCTTTTCCAATGCTTCCTGAATATCACCATCCAGTGCAGGAATAATAATCAGATCAGTCTTTTTCACATCGCTAAAAGTCATATCTGCATTGGCTGTAAATAATCCGCCACTTAAGGGTGTTTCCTTTGATAACCCCACTAACTGAACATGAAACAAAGGCTTTGCGCCTCTGGCTTTCATAAATGTATTTACTTGTGTAAGTAGCTGGCGAGAACCTTCCAGACTACCCAGAATGGCTCCCTGTGGTACTAATATCGATATGTGTTTCATACAATAAAAATACAAAAAAGCACTATTGAGACCAACTCTTTCTTTCCCAAAGGAAACTTGTTTTATGAGGTTTTACTCTTCTTTTCTTTTTCAATTTATTTTCTCTTTTGTATATAGCCTTCTACGTTTACATTAACTCTTTTTTTGGAATAAATAGCACAAAACATATTGTTACTTTATGCCAAAAACTCTACTACTACTTTTGACTCTACTATCTTATATTACAACAAGTGCATGCGCCAACGAATACCATGTGCTCTTAAATGGTCAAAAAATCGAGACAAGCGGTATAGAAATAGCAAATGGATATGACCTTACGAATCCAGAGCAAATCAAGCAGTTTGAAACAGATTTAATAAAGCTTGATAGTATTTGGAAATATATACATGAGATAAAAGCCTATTCCGATTATGGTGTTACACTTATGTATTTAGGAAGATACAATGAAGCTAAAGATGTATTTACTGCTATAGAAAAGACACATCCTGATTTATACACAACAGCTTCCAATTTAGGAACAGTCTATGAATTGCTTGGAAAGAACGACTCAGCTTACTACTGGATACAGAAAGGTATTACACTTAACCCGAAATCACATAATGGCTCAGAATGGTTACATTTGAAAATTCTGGAAGTAAAGTTAAAAGGATTATCCTATCTAACGAGCCAATTTATGCTGGGAACAGACTTAGGTAATGATACAATACCAAAATCTTCCTTAACTACTGAAGAGCTTACAAAACTTCGTAACCATATATCATATCAGCTAAATGAACGTATGATGTTTGTCAAAGCACCAGAGCCCATTGTTGCCTTCCTGTTATTTCAACTCGGTAACATCAAAGCCCTCACAGAGGATGTAACCAAAGCATTACGAACCTATACAGATGCTTATACTTATGGATACAGAAGTGTATTACTTGCTAAAAGATATCTCAAATTTAAGCAGCTACACAAAGATAGTAATACAAAATTAGATAAAGACGCTCTTACAGATCAACAACTGCAAGTAATGCTTCATGTCGAAGAAGATTCCTCCCTAACCTTAGCTATTAACAAATTATCTTCTTTCAAAACGTATCTGTCAGCAGCTATCCTACTGCTAGGTCTTAGCTGTGTCTATATTGTATTTAGGAACAAGGTCTAGTATTATAAAACATCTATTTATTTTCAGAGTTATGAAGAGACTTAATATTTATTTTCTCATGGGTTTTCTATTTACTGGTCTCTTAGCCATGGCTACTACCTGGGATGAACCCTGGCAGGATAAGATCATACGAGAAGCGGACAGTTTTGTATTAGCCAAAGTTCTTTCGTTTGACGCAGAAAAAGGAGTAGAAATCAAAATTCTAAAAAATCTGGCAGGAAAAGAATTACCTGTTCAAACAAAGATTACAGGCTTTTACCTCCTCCATCTTTGCAGCCGCTCAGGTAACGAAGGACCTGAATTTTATTTTAAAGGAGTAGATAGTTGTTACTTTTTTCTAAAAAAAAACGACAAAGGTAATCAGGCTATTGCAACTCCCACTTCGGGCTATGCAGTTCTAAAAGATGGAAATGTATATGCTACCTATCGTCATAGCTATCATCAAGCAATTGTTCTCTCAGATACATATGAACAGACAATGACCGCTATATTCAATAATTATCACGGGTTGACATATGATAAAAACTTTATTAAATCCTATGTCGAAAAATATCTATCATTGAAACCCGCAGGCTTTAGTAAAGACGAGATTCCAACTTTTTGTGCACAACATGTAGCCTTGGAATCTATTTATCATCTCCAGCTAACCGAGTATTATACTCTTATATTGCCATTCCTTTATCATACAGAAAACATGCATAATCAGATTTCTGCAGCTAGGGCCTTAACATGGTATCATTCCAAAGAAGCTCAGGAAGCACTACTCAAAATGATTGAAGATAAAAAGACGAATATATTTGCACAGGTTATCTGTATATGGGCACTTGAAGACTCCAAACCAGTGGCCCAAAAAGAAAAACTTACTAAGATAGCAAAGGATGCGTCTACTGAAGAAAACGGATTTGGAGGAAATATCATGGATCCACGTGTATGTACATCCTTTCCTACTGTAAAAGGAGCTATCGATGCTATGATACAAAAACTTTGATTTATAAGAAGACACAAGAAATAATACTCTTATCAATTTATGCAAACTCGAGAAATAGCGATTGAGTATCCTTCGCTTTTAAAACGAATCCAGTCTTCTGTTATTGATGCACTGGTAGTCATATTATTTATGGTAATCTTTACCCAGATTGCAGATAGCTTTGAGAATTTTCCAGTTTGGCTACGGGTAGTATTCATGTTTACAATTGTTTTGTATGAACCTGTCTGCATTACCTATTTTAATACATTGGGGCAATATCTGTTAGGTATACGTGTCAGAGACAACGATTATCCATCAGAACGTATCCCTCTTTTTAAATCCATCATTCGGTTTGCACTCAAAACATTTCTTGGATGGTTTGCATTTATCTCAGTTTATAACAACAAACGCAGAAGAGCTTTGCACGATATGGCAGCAGGTAGTATTGTAGTTTCACGTAAATCAACCCAATAATATTGGAATAAACGAATTTTCTTCCATTACCCAATAGGGTAAGTTTCTGAAGAAATAACTTGTCCTATCATATTTATAGAAGCTTCTTCTAATACAACAGTCACTCGAAGCGCTTTTAATCCGGATACTCCCTGAAGTTCTTCCAGCTCCAGAAACTCTACCTTATTTTCCAGCAAGCCAAGATTTTGCAAATAGGTAATGTATTCCAGATATTCTGTTTCCTCTTTTTTAGTCAGATATACAAGAGCTATTGTATCAGGTTGAGTAAGACGTTCGGAAGTGTTTTTGATGTGGACTTTATCAATTCGTTTTTTAATAATCTGGTATCGGATATTATAGGCTCCTTCTACATCAAACTTTCGTTCGTCGTTTCTAAAACTAATGTCTATAGCAGCAGAACGAATGAAAATAAGCTGGGTAGTGCGTAATGGTTTTTCCAGTTTTGGCAATAAACGATGTGTCATACGGGCAATGGAGACCATTACATTCAATTGTCCCAATCGTATATTCTTAAGATATAGCGTATTGAAAGGCTTGTTGGGAGTGATAGATTGTCCGATATAAATATCATATTCTATACCATCTGTACGAAACTTCTCAAAATAACAAGGATAAGCTCCCTGTAATTCGACCTGAAACTGGTCCAGTTGCTGGCTAATGGCAGCATTTATGGTTTGCATGGAGGTTTCCAGCATCCGCCTGTTTTTGTAGGCAATCCCCGTTTCTTCGTCAGTTGCCTTCCAGTATGAGTCTATTACAGGACGTAACGTTGGGTTATTTTCGTGGAAGTAGGTAAGAAATGGCACGATCTCTTCTTCCAGAAATTCGCTGATACGAATATTATCTTCTCTGACTGTTTTGGTTTCTATTGCCTGTATCCAGGTGGAGCACTTGAAAGTCAGACTATCTACAATAGGTATTGAGACTTGCTTTTTTATTTCTTTTAGAATCTCAATTACTAACTGACACTGCACAATCAGGTCAGCAACCATAGCTTCATTCCTCTCTATAGTGGAATTACGGATATCAATTCCACCATATAGAGGGTATACCTCTTTGAATATAATCTTGTCTGTATATTCTTTCAGACTATGCTCCTGACTATACATAAAATAACGCCATGCCTCTTCTTTAAATCTCCATTCAACGGCTGATTGCAGTGAGGTAAATCTGTTTTTTATAATCTCTTCAATCTTTCTGTTAAAACCATCAATTGTATGTTGTAGGAACTGAGCTAAAATAGGCATAGCCGCATCCAACCTCGCCAAAGCGGAAATAGTAATACTATCCTTTTGTTTTGAATACAATTCGAGTATACCTACCATATCTTGTCCATTATAGACAGGTAGCAAAGCATAAGATTCAATATTATTTTCCAGTAAGTGTTTCATATAGACGTTATCTGGATTTTCTTCCATCATTCGAGTATAAAAAACAATCTTAGGCTTTTTTACATACTCTTCTAGCATCCCTGGTAAAAGTTCAATTTCTCCTTTTCGGGCAAAAGCCTTTACCATTACATTATACTGGATATTCTCTTCTGTAAGAACAAGTTTATTATTAATCCGAAAAAAGGGAAGTATGCCAAACTCTACTGTATTATTTCGAATGAGAACCTTCAATGCACTTACGACTTCCTTTCTATAATACTCATTCGAGTCACCCGGATGCATATGAATAATAGCATTCTTGATATTTTCAATAGATTGCTGTCCGGTAATATCGGTAAGCGTAAGTACCGAAAAGCCTGAAAAAAAGAACTCGGAAAGAGGAAGGAAATTCTTCAATTTCTGCTTATCAAAGTCTTTTCCATCTGTCTCATTCAGCAATGCCATGATATCCTGCTGTGATACAGGGCTTTTTGATTTTACTTCCAGAAAACGGGTGTCAATATTGATTCGAAAGTAACTAATCAAGCTTGTTTCTTCATCTGGAACTCCAAATACTATTTCAGCTTTAAACAATGAAGGTATTCCATATACTTTTTCCAGTATTAGGGAATACACCATCTTCATTCTGATTTTCTCCGTCTCCTTTGTGGTGATAGTTTCTATTACTTCATTTCTGGGCTTTCCGGTAAAGCTACTTCTTACCAAAGAATAAAAGGTGTCTGTCCCAAAGAAAATCTGTGGCCGTAATGGAGTAGCCAAAGCCAAATGCTCATTTTCTTCAGATAAGGCAGGCAACAATAGTGTAACAATGAGTTCAAGCTCTTCCTGGATTTTCGGAATATCAGAAAGACTCACAGGCTCTGCCAACAATGGATTCGCATCCAGTTTAGCTAGGGCCTGAGTCAAAAAAGTATTTCGAACTTCTTTTTCTGTCTCTACTTTCTTTCGTAAATAGTCAATAAAACAACGAAACGACAAGGCGGTATCAGCTTTCTCCAGATCCGTAAAATTGTCACTTGTAAGTTCAATCAAAGTTGCCTGCATATCATACCAAAATATAAACTCAAAGCTACATAAAGATTAGTTTCTTACAATAGTTAATATACGTCATATCTACCCTGGTATTATTCTAAAAAGTAGCTGGCAATGGCTTCACCTTCTTTTAGATTAATAGAAACTCCACTCATATTGGCAGTGATTGCCAGATAAATTCCCTGATCGGGATATAGTAATACAAATGTTCTTCCGCCTTCCACCACTCCACCATGATGAATTACATGACGGCCTTTAGAGTCGGTTCCCATTCGCCATCCCATACCATATTGTGTATCTTTTCCATCAAGCAATTTCTGTGAAGTAAATACCATATCTACAGTTTTCTTATCCAGAAACTGCCCATTCAACACTTTAGTAGCCATCGTAACTAAATCACTTGGAGTGGATAAAAATCCTCCACCAGCCCACTTATAACTATTGTCAACCATAGGTGCATTAATCAGCTTTTTGTCAGAATGCTCATAAAAACGTACTCTGTTAGCAACAATACTGTCACTATAATCAGCCATCGTACTTTTTAACCCCAATGGAGTAAATACTTCCTGCATCATATAGGTGATAAAGTCAGTTTTGCTTGCTCCTTCTATTACTACACTTAAGAGATTGTACCCATAGGATGAATAACTATATCCTGTTCCTGGCTTAAACAAAAGACTATCATCCTTAAAAATCACAAGTCCATCTGTAACTTTTTCATACCGTTTAGGACAATTAATCGGATCTGTGGCTCTATAATGCCGAATGCCAGCCGTATGTGTAGCCAGTTGGCGAGCTGTAACGGGATATTTCTTTTCAGGAAAAACAGTAGTATACCGTTGAATCGAAACATCCAGGTCCAGCTTGCCTTGTTGGAACAACTTAGCCATTGCCAGGGAGGTTAGAGCTTTAGATACAGATCCAATACGAAAACGGGATTTTGTAGTCACACCTATCACGTTTTCCAGATCGGCATAACCGAACCCTTGTGCCCAGAGAATTCTTTCCCGGTTGCCAATACAGATAGAAATACCTGGAATATCCTGTTTGGCTTGTAATGAATCAATGTATTTCTCAGCTTTTCGAATAGCATTTTTAGCTTGTTTATCCATAATCGCATCTTTGCTATGTAGAACCTGGCTCCATGAAATGTAAGTAACAAAGAATAACAAAAGGGACGGATATAATTTCATTGAGATAAAAGTGTTGTTAGAGAATATTTCTTGTATACATAAGATTGATAAACCTCATTTATATTACATATTTTCAAAATAAAATCTATACATTTTCCATTATATGAAAGGTACATTTTTATTCTAGTTATAGAGGCTCTATATACACACCTATAAGCAATTATCTATAATTTTACAATACCGTATTTTTCCCGTATATACGGGAAAAATACGGTATTTTTATATACATCAAAATAAAACAAACTGAAAATCAATATCTTATAAAATCTCCAATTTATCTACTTCGGTAGAGATGGCTTGACCCTATTGCATCAGTCATATTTCTTTCTAATTTCACACCGAGCCTATCTTTAATTTTAATCCATTTATTCGCTCTATGCAAAATTACGAATTCAGTGTCAAAGACATGAAGGATCTGATTGCAGATGCATCCGATGATGATTTTGTGGTGGTATCTGTTCAGTTTACAAGAGACCCTAATCTTCCAAGAAAAGAATTTTTGGCAAAAGTCATAGCGACAGTCTCATCTTCATCTGGTCTTGCGAAAGATGGCGGTGGCGGAATCCTTGGCTGTCCAACCCCTCCCGGCTGTGGTTAACCATTGGCTTAAAGGATTTTCATCCAGCCAACACATTAGTGGCTGGATGAATAGTAGTTTTTTTGTCGCTATGGAATACTGTTAACTTAATGTCATTTAAATTAATCTTTTACCTAGATGTTATTTCACCCTTTATATTACTTTTCTTTGCCTTTCTCCGAAAAGTAGTATTCAGAAATGACTATGTGCTCTACTATATACTGTTACAGATTTTACTGAATCTTGTAGCAAGTGCCGTAATAGATATATTTCATCACACAAACAATTTGTATGTGTATCATCTCAATTGCTTAACCTCATTTATAATTCTTTCCCTCTATTTTCATCAAATATTCCGACACCAGAATTATAAGAAAATAACACTAATCATATTAGGTCTCTTTTTTGTTTTTTTTGTAATTAATGTGTCGTTCTGGGAAAGCCTGGATGTCTTCAACAGTAACTCATTATCTGTTGCCAGTTTTATTCTCACTATTTACAGTTTAATGTATTATCTTGAGAACTTAACCTCTCCGCCTACCGAAAATATTCTTAAATCAAAAACATTCTGGTATACAACTGGTCTCTTTACCTATTATACTTGTAACTTCTTTATATTTATTACTTATCGGAAGCTTACCCAGGATCATATTACAGATGCTGCTTTTTTGTGGCGCATACATAATATCGTATTTTTGATTATGTGTGTTTACGTTTTTATAGGGATATTATGCACACCCTCTCTGAAGAAATAAAGATAGTTCTAGCGATTACAGTCTTATTATTCGCTATCACTTTTTTTGTCATTGTATTTGTGCTAATCAGTCAGCATCAGCACAATAAATACCTACATGAAAAAGAGGAGATGAAAAATATCTATCAGCAGGAGTTGTTACGCACCAGACTTGAAATTCAGGAACAAACACTACACTATATTTCTCAGGAAATTCATGATAATATTGGTCAGATCCTTTCACTGGTCAAACTCAATCTTAATACAGTTGGCCCGATAGAGGATGAAAAGCTCCAATCCAAACTCATAAATACCAAAGACCTTGTAGGAAAAGCGTTACAAGATTTACGGGATCTGTCCAAAACATTAAATACCGATATCATCATTCAGAGCAACTTTTCAGAAGCTATCGAATTCGAACTGGAATCTATTCAAAAAACGGGAGCCTGCACAACCTATATGGAAGTGAAGGGAGTAGAACGCAAATTGGATGCGCAAAAGCAAATTATTATATTTCGAATTGCTCAGGAAGTCCTGAACAACATTATAAAACATGCCAAAGCACAGGAAATACAAGCTTTTATTGATTACCGATTAGATTCTTTTGAATTAATCATCAAAGACGATGGTATTGGCTTCGACATGGAAGAATTAAAAGGAGCAGATTTATATGAAAAAGGTTCTGGCATCAATAACATTTATACCCGAGCAAAAATGATACAGGCAGAAGTGGCCCTTAATAGTGTTATTCAGGAAGGTACTACATTCAGACTTTTTATTCCAACGACCTCAACGATTTGAATATCTGATCATGCAACAACCTATAGGACAAATCCAGGTAGCACTGGTAGATGACCATAAATTATTTCGCCGGGGTTTGGTTGAATTAATCAATGGATTTACAGATTACAAGGTAGTACTCGAAGCTACCAATGGGAAGGAATTTATTCAGAAGTTATCGTCAGAGCCTCTTCCAGATCTTGTTCTACTGGATGTCAACATGCCTGAAATGGATGGATATGAAACAGCAACCTGGCTGCGCAAGCATCATCCCTCCATTAAGATACTCGTGCTTTCCATGTATGATTCGGAGACCGCAATCATTAAAATGTTGCGTATCGGTGTAAGTGGCTACATTCTAAAAGATGCAGAAACTCATGAGTTAAAACATGCATTGGATGATCTGATCCAGAAAGGATTCTATTATTCGGATCTGGTCAGTGGTACACTGGCAAAGAGCATAGCCAAACCTATAGTAGAAACGCATGTACAACACATTCATGGATTAAACGACCGGGAAATAGAATTTTTGAAGATGGTATGCACGGAACTTACCTATAAAGAAATTGCCGATCAGATGTGTTTGAGTGTACGAACCATTGATGGATATAGAGAACATTTGTTTGAAAAGTTGAACGTACGAAGCCGTGTCGGATTGGTACTCTTCGCTATTCGAAGTAAGATCATAAGTGTGTCTTAATAGTTTGTAATCTTAACCAGTACAAATAATTACTGGCTAAGATTATACTGCATACGGAACCCAAATCGTGTATCTGATCGTGGATAAGAAGTACTGACTACAGGTCTGTTTACATTTCGTTCAAAATACACCGTTATATTCACCCGTTGATTAATTGCATACTGAATCGTTGGTTTAACCGACACCTGGAAGTTTCCAGCTACCGGTGTATTGACTCCCTGGAACCGACGCTGAATGGTTTTTGAATCCAGGAATCGCACATCACATCGAAACTGCACATCGTTTTTCAACACCCGTTGTTCTCCCTGCACCCGGAAAGGTAATTTCAGATTGTTCTTAGTATATCCGATACTCACTGTCACATCCTGATTGGTAATCTCACTTACCTGACGGCTTGTGGTTATCAATGAAACTGTTCGCTCTTTATTATATGTAATCCGGGCAGTTAGTTTACTGGGTGTACGTAAGTCAATTCCAATTAATGGTGAAAAACGTTCAGTGATAGTTACACGGTCTGTAATTAATAGTGGTATATATACACTATCATTATTCACATTGGGTACATATCCCAATGCATCCAGCGAACTATTCAAACCTATCAGCCCGGAAGAGGCATATTCCTGAGGGCTCCGGTAACTTCCTATTGTGTACGTTGAAGAATATCCATGGGTGATGTTAATCGAAGAAAAGATATTTTTAAACACTTCTAATTTCGATAAACCAGCATAGGTAATATTCCAGTTAGGCAATGGGATTTTCGGAAAAGAAGTCAACTTAGCCTTATTCAGAGACTTACCTGAATAGGTAGCAATGAAAGCAGGAATTAATACGTCCTGAGAAGTAGTATCATATTTACCTGTTCCAGTAACCCGTTCACCAAACCGGTTCTTCATAATACCTGCATTCTTTTCAAACTCTTCGAAAGTGGATCGGTTGTCCTGAAACGCAGTTTTAATGCTAATGAATGAGATAGAATACGTTCCGGATTTTACTGCGTTTTGACTTTCGTAATCAGACTCTGTCAGACTAGGATTGACATCTCTAAACATCTCGCTATATTCCTGAGTTTGTGTTTTCTTTACATTGAGTCGAATCTTGAAATCTCTGAATGGTTCCAGATCTGCCTGTGCAGTAAAGTTCTTTGCCAGAGTCTGCATAAATGGAGTATTGAGCTGAGTACTTTGTGTAAGCCATCCATTTTTAGCAGCTTTCTGCCGGATTCCAGCATCCTGACTACCCAATAAAGTGAATCCAAGTCCAGGCGCCAGTAAAGAGCTATCTAATCCCAGAAAACGAGCATGCGGCATAAAACCAGGTAGAGAAGTCGTCTCATCTATTGTATAGCTGAAATTAACATTTCGGGCTGTCATCAATGTTCGCACAATACCCTTGAAAAACTTAAACTGTGGTGGCCGTTTTACAGTATCCCGCTGAACTGCAACTGGAGCACCAGGTTGTCCTGGAGTTGGGCGTGTCGTTGGTCTGGCAGTTGGACGTCGAGCTGGTTCATTTATTTTCTTCAGGAAAGGCAATTTGTTATAGAGCTTCAACAAATCTATACGACCATTGATAGCACGTTGACGACTATTGTCTGCATAATTCCCAAAGAACAGACCCAATGTATCAGCTACACCCAAAGCAGATGCTCTCCAGTTATAGGCAGTTGCGTATCTCACATCAGCACTTACCCAGTTGGTAATAGGAAACTTATCCAGAGGCATACGATAGGTAGCAGTAGCATGCTGCTGGAAGTTTTTCATCCTGCCAAATCTCTTTAGATTATACACAACAGAATCTCTTTTACTAAATCCTGGCCTCAATTCAGTATCATTAATATCCCCGTCTGGTTCATCAATAACGGCATTAGCAATAGCTGAATAGTTAAAAGACAGATTACGGGTGAAATTCCAGAGTACATCATAACTCCGGTTAAAAGTAAATGACTTTTCGTACAATGGTTTCACACCTACAGTTGTAAGTCCTGTACCTAGTGCAGACGGATCTGCGTTTCGATATTGTGTCTTTGTAAACATCCGGTTCAGATCACCTCGAATCGCAATATTGGAAGGAATCAGATTCAGGTTAAAATCCTTCAACCATTTCCAGGCTGGTTTATCCAAAGCCTTGCTGTTTTTAAAAGGCTCAAAATAATTGGGAGTTGTATTAAAGACATACCCTATCCCTCCCCGCACATTCTTTTGATAATATAACGCTGTAGTGATGTTGGTGCGGGTAATATCACTGTATGAATAATTAAATGAGAAGTTTGAAAGATCCCAGATATGACTTTTAGTCACACCAGTTGGTTTGATTTTCTGTACATTGGTAAAATTAATACTTCGCCGGGTAGTATTGTCTTCCACCATTTTCCGGTATTCATCTGCTTCTGCTTCAGATTTGTTTGCAAAACGGGACTCAATAGACATATCCAAAGGCACATCCGGATCCAATGGATTGTATCGAGGTTTTATTCGTTCTCTTTCGTATCCTACAAACATAGGGATTTTGATACCTAACCATTGAGGGAATAATTTCTCCAGATTTACGTTTGCCCCAATACTATAATGCATTGTATTCTGACGAGCACGTTCGGCTATACGTTGCTGAATACCTCCAAACCCAAATGTTTCAATATCTCCAGCAGCTGTAATATTGGCAAAGTCGGCCAGTTTTACATTCATACGTGCAGTAGCGGCAAATCCTCCCTGCTGGTTAAAGCCTTCACTACGTAATTCATCAAGCCAGATACAAGCCTTTTTAGGCTGCATGTCAAGAGATCTGGCATTCCGCATACCCAGCATGAGTACCTGAATAGCACTATAATCCGGATTACCAACTACGGTAATTCTATAACGTTTTCCAGAAATTGTCTGATCTTGTAAGAATTCAGAATAAGGAACCAGAACACTTTGTCCTCTCCGGTTTCGGTTTGATTTGATTTCTGCCAGTTTTGCATAGGGCAGATTAATCTGATTCCAGTCAGGCCAGATATTGGCAGTAGCTGTATCTCCTACCGTAGAAAACATGAGAGGGACCTCTATTTCGTAATAGTTGTCAGTATAATCTGTACCTAAACGAACAAAGGCACGCAAAGAATCAGCACTCCTTAGTGTCTGATCATTGTCTGATTCAGCATGAATATAGAGTTTCAGATTTTTGTAATTGATAAAATCCAGACTAACATTCTTATAAACAGCCCGTGCATCCCGATCACGAAGATCATCCACACATAATCGTAGAGATTGCTCATTTAACTGACGGTTATTCAGCGTTGTGATATCCCGGTCACGAGGAAGATTTGGAGGAATCTTGTAAGGAAACAGATTACCATTTCCAACAGAACTGTTTTCTTCAATATTAACAGTACCTAGTGTAAAGTTGGCATCGTATGGTTCGGAAGGAAGTTGCAGATCTTTATCATACAGGTTATCTGTATATACCCTCCACTGGTTAGCTACCAACTGAAAGTTAGCCATACGAAATACGTGTGGCTGGGCAAAGTTGGTCAGGAACATACGCATAAAACGGATGGACTTAAAACCTTCTATGTCTCCTACTTTATCTGTATACTCTCGCACTGGAATTCTGAACTGATACCATTTTACAGCCTCTCCACTTTCACTGGACTCATTGATTGCGACAATGTGGTTTTGTCCTACCTGCATCTGATCTCGTGACACATGGATCTTATATTGATAATAAGATTCAATATCGTTGATTGTCTGATCATTGTTCAGATCTTCATTATCTGGCAATGTAGTAGCAGCTCGTGAGAAATCCTGACCTGTAGCATCTGGTGAGTTATTTTCATATCCATTAAAGTTTTTATGACGCACCAGCAAATTGCCTTCACTATCAAATTTTGGATCTAATGGATGTGCAAAGTCATCGGCAGAAGGATCTTCTTGTCCGCTATTAAAAAAGGCCTTTTCTTCTTCTGTTGTCAACCCATCCAAACCAATATCCTGTCTTTGGCGGGCTCCGGAAGTATTGTCAAAGGCATTATTAATCCAGGAACTGGAAGGAGCTTTACCCCACACACTTTCTGTTACTGGACGCTGGTCATCTGTAGCACTGATAGGCAAACCATTTTCAAAGTTATGTTTGCCATCTTTCATTACATCTTCAGACACATTCCCCAAGTTAAAATAAATATCTCCTCCCTCACGCTGATCCCCCCTGAAAGTAGTAAATCCATCATTAATTACCCCTCGATCAGACTCAATAAAGGGGTCCATCATCCAGAATTCTATATACTGAACATTAGCATTATCAAAATCCACATCATATGTAATTCCGCGAGAAATCGCTGCCCAGTTTTTTTTCAATGCATCTTTACTATTATCGCGGAATCGACCTTGTGCATCCAGATTCGGATTGTAGTTATACATTCCACGTTCCTGTGGATAATACGCAACATCCATTGTTTGCAGGTTAGTAATAATCTGCTGTTGTGCCTGTTGTGGGAATACCTCTGTAGGCACTACCACCCGTACATAGTGATTATTGATTTGGCCTTCGCTGATTCCACCAGGCAGATTATCTCTATAGAATGTATTGTCAATGGTATACCATGCCAATTTAGCCCGATGATAGGAATAAGGTAATGCATTAGTTCCTACATTGGCATCAGGAAACATCAATGGGGTAGCTCCTAGCCTCCAATAAATCTGTGGAGAACGTGTTAGCAAGAATGATGTCTCAGATCCTTCAAAGTCATCAACATATGAATTACCCTGCACCAATGGAGCAACCCCTGGAAATAATTTGGCAAATTCTCCATTGAACGTAATATTCGACAACTCCTTAGTAGACAGAAAAGGAAGCTTGTCTACCATACGGGTTAGAAAACGAGATTCTTTTCTAAAGTTCACATCAAAACCCAATATAGTGTTATTCAAGGGTTCGTTACCCATTGATACCCTTCTCAATAGCGGACGTTCCCGCATACGCATCAGTGTAGCACCAATTGAGAAATCTTTCGTAAATACATATTCCAATCTCGCACCCATTACTGTACGCACCTGATTCTGAAACAAATCAGCTTGCTCTGAACGAATCTGAATTTCCTGACCAGATAATAGAATACCTTCATTTAGAATAGTAACGTTTCCATTTTCTACAATATAATCTTGTCCTTGAACCAACGTGCGGCCTCCTGCTGTCACTACCACTGAGTTTGCATCTACTCCTACCATACCCAAGGCAACCTGATTTGTAGCCCCGCTTGTCTGGTAACTACCCTTAATAAAGAATTTATTCTTAGCGGCAACCTGTTGGGCTTCCTGTTTGGTTGAACTGTAAAGTGTGTTGAATGAATACTTATTCACCAGAGCCAGTTCGCTTACGGGATCTAACCAAGGTGGTAATGTTCTGGCACCTTGCCTTCTTGACTTGGTTAAATAGTCGGAACTGAAAGGTTCTAGCACAGGAAATATGATTCGTCCATACTGGCTGTTTACTGTTACACCTTCTACCCAGTCAAAGTTACCATCGGCCTGTGCATCACCCTGAGGGTTCAATTTATCCAGATTGAATACTTGCAAAAGTGGCACATCTTTGGTGTTAGCTCCCTGTTGCAGGCTGGGATTGTCAATACCTGTTAAATCATCTTTATAAATAACGCGTAGTTGAAAACCATCTCTGTTTAACTGACCAGCTCCCAGAGAATAAATGTTTTTCATCATCAGATCCCAGGTAGGCAGATCAAGTTTTATAGTAGATGGACGCAACATCTTCAGAAATAAAACTTCATTCTGATCTCTAGTGGAGTAGTCTTCTGTTAATTCCCCTACTTTATACGATTGTCCCTGGTAGGTATATTCAAATGCAACCCCTAATACTTCATCATTACGAAGAGCAGTATTCAGTGAAACATATCCTAGTTGTGAGTTAAAGCTATATTCAGATTGAGCCAACTTACGGGCACTCCGTAAGATCTCAAAATCTGATCCTTTCTGTAAGCCAAGAGTAGCCAGTTGATTACTTACCTGATCTACATTTCGGACATTACCAGTATTTAATGCGGTATAGAGATTGTTGGCTGTATTTCGTATAGGACCCGTTCCTGTAAAAGGCTGCAAAACAGGATTGTCTTTACGATAAGGACTCGGATCTCCTAAATCAAGGAAAGCCACCATATTACGCAACGTTTCAGTAGTGTTATTCCGGTTGGTTACGTATACTTCCAGACGAGTAATCTGTACACCTGAGCTTATAATAGGTAAGGTACTTAGTGCTGTTTCATACTTATCCCGGAAGAAATGTCCCAGGAAAAAATGTCGATTATCCTCGTATTCAGATACTTTAAACTCAAACTTCTTGTTTTGTACACCACCACCTTGTAAAGTTGTCTCTGAAACTTTAGCTCTCTGATTAGCAAGAATTCCAGTTACCTTCAGCTTTCCAAACTGCAACTGAGTCTTCAATCCAAACAGATTCTGTACACCCTGAATCAAGGTACTGTTCAAGGGCATACTCACATTGCCCGCTTCTACCTTCTGAATAATCTCATGATCATACCCTGTATAATCCAGCTTAAAGTTCTGTTCAAACTGAAAGCTGGCTTTGGTATCAAACGCACCAGTGATCTTTAACTTCTCTCCTACCTTACCTGTAAAGTTCAGGTTAATCTGCTGATCCATGTTCAAGGGCAGAAAGTACCGTTGCTGGCGAATGGGCAAGTTCGGGTTCTGCACTCGTTGCCACTGAGCTCCAAAATCCAGTGTTACAAATCCATTGGTCTGAAAATCAATATAATTACCTCCAAATATGCGATCAAACACAGGACTGATATAAATCTTGGGAATCAGTTTGCGTCCTGTCATTTCACTTTTGCCTCCTGCTGCCTCGGTTTTGGATCGCCAGTAGTCAACTGCCAGTTTGCGGTCTGAATACTCAGAGAACTCTTTATAGGTCAAGGTAGTAGAAGGTCTGTAAGGAACAGAACCGACGGTTTCAGCGATAGTCACATTTCCTGCTGTATCGACCGAAACATCTGTTTTCACATTGGAAGGATCTTTCAGTTCCAAGGGAGACCGACCTGGACGATCTGTAAAGGGATCGCCATACCGGTCTCGCTTATAGAATGATAAGCCTCTTTTTCCTTTTTTAAGAGTATCTCTCAAGCTACTGTCTTTTCGAATACTATCAGGAGGGGCACCTACCGAATAGGTAACCTGAGATAATTTCGGAAAAAGCTTATATCCCCGCTTATCGTTCTCGGATTCTGACCACCAGGAACTAAGCGAAAACAATACTCCACCCGAAACTAGAATGTAACTGCTAAACTTCAATGTCTGATAACAGGATTGTTATGGATAATTTCAGATTATATCGTAAGGAAATACTATCTATCAAATAGTTATACTAACATCATTTCCTTTGGTAATACAAAATACACGGCTTTGTTTCCCATTTCTGTTAGAAATCCGCGTTGATAGTGTCGCATGTATGAAATAAACAGAAAATCAGTATTAATAAACACTAAGTTTCTGGTCTTGATATGGTTGACTATCAAAAGTAGAATACAGACCACAGTCTCACCGACAACACATCAGTGATAGATCTGTCAGCAAGCGTAAATAGGAGTCCTATTAATTAGGAAAAGGACTTGTTTTTTATTCAGATTAGTGTCGTATTTAAACTAACTGACTTTCAGAGCTAGCTTTATAACCTGTTCCAGGCTCAGCGAACTGCCTTCCTGCTTCATCACTGTATCTATACTCTTTTCTGCGACATTTCTTGGGATACCAAGAGTAGTCAATGCAGATAACGCCTCATTGCGAATAGTATTTCCAGAGGTAACCGGTAAGGTTTGAGTACTGGATGTAAGATATAAGTCTTTTTTCACTTTATCACGTAACTCCAGTATCACTCGCTGTGCAGTCTTACTTCCAATTCCCTTTACACTTTGAATGGTTCTTACATCTTCAGAGACAATAGCTTGCTGTATTTCCATTGAGGACAGAGATGAGAGCATCATTAAAGCAGTATTGGCACCAATACCAGATACACTCATTAGATCAAGAAATATTTTCTTTTCTGCTCGATCAGCAAATCCATATAAGATCTGAGCATCTTCTCTTACATGAAAGTGGGTATGTAACCGACACTTTTCGCCTTCAGGCAAGGCACTATAGGTTTGTAAAGAAATTCGTATCTCATATCCGACACCATTGACATCAATTATTACGTATGCAGGCTCTTTGTGAGTGAGTCTCCCTTCAATATAAGCAATCATAAATAGTAAACGTACAGTTAATAAGGCGTGGTTAAACGATACAAAAAGATAGTAAAATCACTATAATTCAGATCACACAGTCTAAACGTAGCAATTAAAAAAAAATTATTTTTCCTCAATTTAAAATAGATAGATTTCTGCGGGTATATGTCCGCAGAAATCTTTATACAGCTTAGTGCTGCGCTTCTACAACAGCAATTGCTACCATATTTACAATTTCCCGGATAGAACTACCCAATTGTAATACATGAACAGGTTTTTTCATTCCCATCAGAATTGGTCCAATGGCTTCATTACCGCCGATTTCCTGTAATAGCTTATACGAGATATTACCTGATGTTAGTTCCGGAAATATCAAAGTATTTGCACCTGATTCTGCTAAATCACTAAAAGGATAATTTTCCTGCAATAGTTGAGTATCCAATGCAACGTTAGCTTGAATTTCTCCATCGATAATCAGATTCGGATATTTTTGTTTTGCTTTCTGTACAGCTAAAAGTGCTTTCTCAGGTTGCTCTCCTGCGACTGAGCCAAAGTTTGAGTAGGATAAAACTGCCATCCGTGGTTCTATACCAAAGAAGCGAACTTTACGGGCAGTCAATCCAATAATGTCAACTAATTCATCTGCAGTAGGATTAGCATTCACAGTAGTATCTGCAAAGAAATAAGATTCACCTTTTGCATTGGTAATAATATACATACCAGCAACCCTATTCACTCCAGGCTCAACACCTATCACTTGTAAAGCAGGCCGTATGATACGGGCATATTCTTTTGTTAGACCCGAGATTAAGGCATCTGCCTCATCAGCATGAACCATCATCGCGCCATAATAGTTACGATCCAGAATCATTTTTCTGGCATCATATAATGTTACCCCTTTGCGCTGGCGCTTCTGATATAACATCTGAGCATAGGCTTCGAGCTTTTCTTCAGGCTGTTCAGTAACATCAATGATCTCACATCTGTCTATCTCTATATAATTATCCTCCATAATCTGCCGGATTTTCTTTTTATCTCCCAGCAGGATGGGAAAGGCAATGTGCTCATCTACCAGAATCTGAGCAGCTTTCAGAATTTTATAGGTGTCTGCCTCAGCAAAAACTACACGTTTAGGCTGTCTGCGAGCCTGAGCAATGATCGGAGACATGAGTTTTTGATTAATACCCACTCGTTTCTCCAATTGCTGGTGATATACCTCCCAATCAGCTACCGGTAATCTGGCTACTCCGGTTTCAATCGCAGCTTTGGCCACAGCGGGAGATACAGTAGTAATCAAGCGCGGATCAAGAGGTTTTGGAATCAGATAAGTTCGCCCAAATACCAGGGCCTGATCATTATAGGCTTTGTTTACTGATTCAGGAACAGGTTCTTTTGTCAGTTGTGCCAATGCCCGAACAGCAGCCAGTTTCATAGCTTCATTAATTTCTGTTGCCCGTACATCCATGGCACCTCTGAAAATATAAGGAAAGCCAAGCACATTGTTTACCTGGTTAGGGTGATCAGAGCGCCCTGTTGCCATAATGGCATCCGGACGTGTAGCAATAGCCAGTTCATATGAAATTTCTGGCTCAGGATTAGCCAGAGCAAATATAATCGGATCAGGTGCCATCTGCTTCAGATGGTCTGGAGTTAGTACATTTCCAACAGATAGCCCCAGAAACATATCTGCATCTTTCATTGCTTCCAGTAGGTTTGATACTGGACGGCTGGTCGCAAATACCCGACGCATATCATCCAGATCCTCTCTGTCCACATGTAAAATTCCATTAATATCGTTCATCACGATATTCTCTTTTTTTACACCCAGCTCAATATACAATTTCACACAGGCAACAGCAGCGGCACCCGCGCCATTAACAACCACCTTGATTTCATCAATTTTCTTTTTTACGATCTCCAGTGCATTTAATAAGGCAGCAGAGGAAATAATAGCTGTTCCATGCTGATCATCATGCATAACTGGAATATTCATCTGCTTCCGAAGTTCCTGTTCAATAACAAAGCACTCCGGAGCTTTTATATCTTCCAGGTTAATTCCTCCAAAAGTAGGTTCCAATGATTTTACAATACGAATAAACTCCTGTGGATCTGAACAATCTATCTCAATGTCAAAGACGTCAATTCCTGCAAACTTTTTAAACAAGACACCTTTGCCTTCCATTACAGGCTTGGACGCCTGTGCTCCAATGTTTCCCAAGCCTAATACGGCTGTTCCATTGGATATGACAGCAACAAGGTTGCCTTTTGATGTGTACCGATACGCATTTTCCGGATTTTCCGCAATTTCTTTACAAGGTTCAGCCACACCAGGAGAATAGGCCAGAGCCAGATCTAACTGAGAACTAAGCATTTTTGTTGGCACCACTTCAATTTTACCAGGCTGTCCCTGTTCATGATATGCCAACGCATCTTCACGGCGAATTTTTAGAGGCACAAAAGGAATACGAATACTCATGTATTGAGAGTTTTGTTGATTTTGTCTATATTAACTAATACTAGCAACTAATTAATCCGGTATCTACCAGAACCACTGCAGGTCTGACTATTGATTTGACAAATGTGCGCGCAAAGGTAGAGGATAAACGAAGAAAGAAAAAAAGTTTACAAATTATGTTATATGACAGGGAAATCCGTTAAGATAGGAACAATACTTGTCAAAATTGAAGAAGTCAGATTTGAGTCACAAAAGGCTAATTCCACTATAGAGGAGTATTGAGGTCAGCTTACATTTAATTTTCTATTTTTTCGCTTTTCCAGAGGTATCTCAATTGAGATAGTAGTACCCCTCTCTGGTACGCTGTCAATATGGTATACACCCAACATCGCTTCTATACGTGACTTCAGGTTTTTTAGTCCCATTCCATCTGCCCCATCCTTATTTTTAATACCCTTTCCATTATCTTCTACTACAATAGAAAGCTCATTTTCGGAAAAAATAATTTGCAATGAAGCAGTAGTTGCTTCCGCATGCTTAAATATATTATTGACAAGCTCCACACAAATAGGATAAATACTAAACTCAATATCCTTTTCCAGTCTTTCTTCCAGCCCAAACAGATCCAGTTCAAAGTCAATTTTCTTGGTAGCATTAATGGAATAGACAAATCGCTTCAAGGCAACTTCCAATCCTTCTTTTTCCAAAACCTCAGGCAACATGTTATGAGAGATATTACGAACCTCGACACAGGCATTAGCAACCATAGTCAATACATTCTCATATACATTTTTCTCTCCTTCTGACAAGTTTTGAAGATCCAATGTTTCCAGATTAAATTTCAAAGCAGAAAGTAAACCACCCAGATTATCATGTAGTTCAGCTGCGACTCGTTTTCGTTCCAGTGTTTGCCCTTGTATCAAAGCCTGCTGAATCTCCTCATTTTTCCGGCGTAATTCTTCATTTGCTCTTACCAGTTCAGAAGTTCTTAGATGTACACGATCTTCCAATGTATCTGAAAGCACTTTCAGGTACTCATTCATTCTGGCTAGTTCATTCTGTTGTACGGCAATCTCTTCCTTCTGATAGATTATTTCAGAGGTACGCGTTCTCACCTGCATTTCCAATTGTACCTGTCGTTGTTTTAATGTATCAATACGCAACCGGTAAAAAACCCATACAGAAAAGAGTACGACGATAGCCATTAGTGTTCGGAACCATACTGTTGCCCACCAGGGCGGTGTAATAGAGATAAATACAGAAGTCCATTTAGAGTTCCATATACCATCATTATTACTGCTTCTCACTCTAAACTCATACTCTCCGGGCTCTATATTAGCATAGCTTACATATCTTCGGCTACCAGCATAATTCCATTGCTCATCTACCCCAACCATTTGATACATATATTCGTTACGTTCTGGTTCACGATAATTCAAGGCAGCAAACTCAAAGGAGACAAAATTATTCTTGTAAGATAATGTAATTTGCTTGCCAGGTGTAATCAGAATATTGGGATCATATTCCTTATCAAATACCCGAAGTGAGGTAATGGTAGTAAATGGAGGATAAGGATTTACTTTCAAACTATCCGGATGAAAAACCGATACGCCATTATTTGTCCCACAATAAATGTATCCTGAATTATCTCTTACCATTACCATCCAGTAGTTTCCTTCCAGAAACTTTCCTTTAAAATCGGTAACATGTTTTGTATGTATATCCAGTTTGGAAATTCCTTCATTTGTACTCATCCAAAGATTTCCGTGCAGGTCAGTAGTCAGATTGAAGATAGTAGTAGACTTAATACCTTCCTTTACCCGAAAATGTGTGAAGCGCTCTGTTGAAATATCAAACTTCTCCAATCCATTTTTATGTGTACCCAACCATAGTACACTATCTCCAGAACTTTTTAATGATGTTAAATAATTTGCAGCAAGGCTGTAAGGAGTTTGAGGTTCCTGTGTATAATAGGTATATTCATTGGTTTCCGGTTCAAATCTCACCAGACAATTACGTTCAGTCTGAACATTAGCAGAAATATAAGGTACAGTAGATATAAAGAACACATATTTCTTTCCTTTATGAGTAACAATACACGGAAAGGTCGCTTGTCTGCTTCCTCGTCCTCCTACATTATTCAATAGTGTAGGTGTATAGTTTCTTATCTTTCCTGAGGATGTCTCCAAATGTGTAAGTCCATGTTCCCAGCTTCCCATCCATATACCGGTAGGATCAGTAGTAAAAGAAGATCTAAACCAACTATTATTACTAAGACTATCAACCGTTTCACGTTTAAAACCACTAGTTGACAAACTATGCGTAGCAATAGTGTATTTTCTAAATCCTTTACTGGTTTCAAGCCATAGCACATTATCCTTTGCAAGAATAGAATGAAAAGCCATGGGATCATTTTCTGTACCAACATGCTTGTTAATACTTTTAGACTTTCTATCCAGAAAGAAAAGTCCATTTTCTGTTCCAATCCAGACTCCGGATTTTCCCTGATCGTCTCCTACATCCAATGCAGTTATACTACTACCAATCAATCCATCCTCATTAGTAGAACTTAAGGGATAATGTTGAAAGTTAGCAGACTGTAGGTCAACCTGGTTTATCCCGCCTCCAAAAGTGGATATCCATAACAATCCCTGGCAAGGATAAAGGCCCCGAATAAAACTGCCTGTAATACTTTCTGGGTCTTTGGCTATATGACGAAACCGGGATACCTGATTTGTCATCAGATTAATACAACTCAATCCGTTTTCAGTAGCAACCCATACTTTTCGGTTTATTTCCAGAACTGTCCAAACACGATCATCTGTTATACTATTTGCAGAGCCAGGCTTATAAAAATATTTTTGTGTAATCTGACGGGTCATCAAATCCATCTTGTTCAACCCTTCTTTGGTACCAATCCATAAAGCAGGTTCAGATGGAGAAGCATATACATATCGGATATCATAGTGACTTAAAGAAGTCGTTTTTTTTGGATCAGGTAAGTGGATAGTATATTTTCTGGTTTCCAGATCAAATTCATACAATCCATTCATATGAGTTCCAATCCACATTATTTCTCTCCCCGCCTCTATGGTCTTTGTGAAAGTATTGAATTCCAGATGATCAATGTGAGCAGGGTTTCTGAAATAGTAGTAATTAAATTCTCTGGTCAGAAGATTATACTTTACCAATACACTACTTTTTCTTTGCATTAATGTGGCAATAAACCAGACTATATTTCCGTCCAGATATATGTTTCTAACTGAAAAAACATTAGCTAAAAATGAAGCAAAACCTGGTAAGTCTTTTGCGTTTGTAAAGATACCTGTGGTTTTATCAAACATCCATAAACCTGAATTGCGCCAGGCGCCCAACCAAAGCTTATGGTCAACTTCTTGAATAACAGTAATAGAAAAATCACCTTCTACTGGATTCTCGTAATGTCTGAAACTGTATCCATCATATGAATATAGACCATTATTTGTGCCAATCCACATTAATCCATTACTATCCTGAAAAGTACAGAAGATCTCCAGATTGTTTATTTCAGCAGGCGCCTCTAAATGTCTGAAGATCTGATTTTGAGATTGTACAGATACAATAAGGCTACCTGAAAGCAACAGAAACAGTACTAGCTTTTGAATCATAAAAGGTTTCTCATCTTTCAGCAAGAATTATGTAAGTTACATAACTTTGTACAATTTCTATAAACTTGAATGACAAAGTGTGTATTTTTTATTCAGACCGTAAATATATAAATATAGAGCCTACTTAAACAAACAACAACTATTTGAATATCAACTTATTTAATATACGTATTCCATTAATCTTTAGTATATTTCTAAATAACTAAATTCAAAACTCTTGTTTCACTTTTAAACCCATTACCCTATCACGGATAGAGCCCAGAAAATTACACGGATTTTTCGAAAAAGTGTTAGAATTAACTGATTTGGATCTCAACACCAAAAATACCACATTCAGGTTTATATATTTTACTCTCTACTACTATGTAAAGAGTAAAAATCTGGCAACCTTTGCACAGATTTCAGTTTTATGATAAAAATTATTATCGCAGACGATCACCGTCTTTTTTTAGATGGTATTGCGGCAATTTTGACGCAGATTGAAAATGTAAGTATTGCAGCGACAGCCAATAATGGTGAACAGGTAATCCAACTATTACAGAAACACACTTGCGATGTAGTAGTGATGGATATCAATATGCCTGTTTCCGATGGATTAAGTACTGCACAACGTATTAGCATCACATATCCTAAAGTAAAAGTGGTACTAGTCAGTATGAATGTAAATCCTGAATATGTAAAGGAAGCTCTACGGGCAAATGTATCAGCATATATACTCAAAGACTCAAGCAAAGAAGAATTACAAAAGGCAATTTATAGTGCGGCCGAAGGAAAGAAGTATTTCAGTGAAGCAGTAATGCTTCATCTGGCTTATGAGTATATGCCTCAGACAAATCAGTCAGAACACAGAGTAAAGTTAACACATCGGGAATTAGATGTATTAAAATTATTAGCTCAGGAGTTTACAGCTCCTGAAATAGCCCAGAAACTCTATATAAGTCCCGATACAGTTGAGACACACAAAAAAAATATGTTAAAAAAGTTAGGACTAAAAAATTCCTACTCTCTCATTAAATATGCTGTCCAAAACGGCCTAATCTAACTAGAATACATCTCTTACCATTTTTTTCTTAACCTGGAAACGCTGCGTTCATCTGTCAGTATTTCCAGGTTTTGTCTTTTATTTCTCCTCATATTTCTCGTCTAAACTATCTCTCCCCGAAAATAGGTAGACAAAATATCCCCAAAAGTAGGTAGATAAAAACCTTATTATCGGGTATTTACTACTGAATAAATAAGATGAATCTTTGATAAAAATTACATATGTAACTGATAAGGTAATTTCTAAGCAGAATCTGATTTCCTAATTAACTTTTCGCAACTTATACTATAACTATACAACTATTCCTATGCATCGCTCGGTTTCACCTATCAACACTGAAAATTGTACATCAGAGAAGCAAACGTCTGATGAACTGTGCTTTTTAGATCAGTTTTACGTTACTCATCGGGTTGAATTTTTAAAATGGGCATATAAACACTACAGTTTATCACCAGAAGAGGCTATTGACATTTATCAGGATGCAGTAATTGTTCTTTTTGAAAATTATCAAAAAGGAAAGCTGCAAGAACTACGATCTACAGTAAAAACTTACTTTTACGGGATCGCTAAAAACCTTATATATGTTTACTTGAAGAAAAGAACAAAGCAAAAAAATCATATTGGTACTTTTTCAGAACTAGACACACTGGCAGATACTATTTCATCTTCCGACCCTCATAATGATTGGTTTGAAGAAACAATAGATGTAATTAATGAGACTGTTCAAAAGCTATCCTCAAAAGGACAAACAATCATCCAGCTTTTCTATTACGAGAAAAAAAGTCTTAGAGAAATTACCCAAATACTCGGTTACAATAGCGAGGACGTTGTAAAAACAACTAAAATGCGGTATAAAAAGCTATTAAAACAAATGGTTCAGGAAGAACTGAACAGGCAATATGCAGCGTAACTACTACAACTATGTTATAACACAAAAAAGATCATTTGTTTAAACAAATGATCTTTTTTGTGTTATAACAATGAGTAATCTTATCCCATAATTAATTTCTGTCCAGGCTTCAAATCATTTCCTTTCAACTTATTCAATTTCTTAATGATATCAACTTTAACGCCTTGATTTTTAGAAATACTCCAAAGTGTATCGCCAGCCTGAACTTCATAAACACCTTTTTTCACATTAGCATCAGCAGTCACTTCATTATCACCTTCTGCTTTATTGGCTTGTTTCCACGTATGAGACTGCACCCAAACAGCCAGTTTTTGGCCTGCCTGTATTGTATTGTTACGTAAATTATTCCAGCGCTTTAATTCACTAACCCCTACATTATACAATTCTGCTATATGACCCAACACATCTCCTGAAGCAACAGTATGAGTTACCTTCTTACGTCCGGCTACAGCAGCGGTCTTATTCAGACTGGAACGTTTGTTCATGCTTGCAGCCATAACAGCTGGTGTAAATGAGGTTTCTGGTAGTGGCTTTTTAGGTGCAGCAGCTAAAAACATATCTGATTTATATTCCCGTAAAACCGCTAGTTTTTCCATTGGTAAACGCAATGGATAATTCTTCATATAGGCAGGAATTACACTCTTTTTCAGATGTGGATTGAATGCAAGCACTTCAGTCATACTAATATTCAACTCATTTGCCAACAACTCAAGATCTACAGGCTGTGTAATATGAATAGTATCTGATTCTATATAAGGTCTAGGTTCTGCAACAGAGAATAAATAATCCTGATGAAACTGCATTACATAGGTAGTAGCAACATAGATTGGCACATAAGATCGTGTTTCTTTAGGAAGAAAAGGATAAATCTCCCAGAAGCTAGTTTTGTTTCCTGCACGACGAATAGCTTTACGAACAGCGCCAGGACCACAATTATAAGCAGCCATTGCTAGTTCCCAATCCGAAAACATTCCATATAACATTTTCAGATAAGCACAGGCTGCACGAGTAGATTTATAGATATCCATACGCTCATCGATATAGGCATCCTGATACAATCCACTCTCTTTACCAGTATATGGCATAAACTGCCATAATCCAACAGCACCAGCACGAGAAACAGCTTTAGGGTTTAAGGCAGATTCTACTACAGATAGATATTTAAGCTCTGTAGGCATACCATTCTTTTTCAGCTCTGTTTCAAAAATGGGGAAGTAGAAAGACTGTTGAGTCAATACACGTCGAACATAATCTCTCTTTCGCATCGTGAATAACTCCATGAACGCCTTAATATCCTTATTATAATGGAGAGGGATATCAGATTCGATCTGAGCTAACCGTTCTTTAATCAGTTCTTCCGGAAATTCAAAGGTAGTATCCTGAACAGGTTGTATACGAACAGAATCTTCTTCATCGAGAATAATCGGAGGAACATCAATAGGCAAAGGAGGAGGTAATGGAATATCCTGAGTTTCTTGAGCCTGAGCAGTAGTCAGAATAAAGAAAGGAGAAAAAACAAAAAGCCATATCACGTGGCGCATTCGCTGCGTCAGTTTCTGATTCATATCAGACAAGGTTTAGTAGGTTAGAACAAATCCTTAGACACGGTAAAACTACAAAATATTACCTAAATGTTAAGATCTGATGTACTTTATACAGCAAAAATGCTATTTTTATGGAACCCTGCTCAAGTAAAAAAGATAGTAAAATTTACCTTAATGGCATTGTATATTCACTCTCTAAAAAAAATCAAACAATCATTTTTCTACCAAATACACTATTTATACAACTCTTATTATATTCACTTTTCTGCTTAAAAGGCGTCCTTTTGTAAATATTTTGCAAATGTCAGAAGTTCATCTTCTTCAAAAAAGTCACTCATAATCTGAATCCCGATTGGTAAGCCTTGTGAGTCAACACCCGTTGGAATTGAAATACCAGGAATACCTACCACATTTGCCTGCACAGAAAAAATATCCGCCAGATACATCTCTAATGGGTCTGAGGTATTTTCTCCTAGCTTGAATGCTGTAGTTGGTGCTACAGGGGATAAAATAAAGTCATGTTCAGCAAATAGCTCTTTAGTTTTTTCCTGAATCAACCTTCTGACACGTTGTGCTTTTGTATAATAAGCATCGTAATAATTAGCGCTCAGAACAAAAGTACCTAACAAGATACGACGTTTCACTTCTTCGCCAAACCCTTCAGAACGAGTCTTTTTGTACAAATTATCCAGCGAATCCGCATCTTTGGTTCTATACCCATATCTTACACCATCAAATCTGGACAAGTTAGAACTTGCTTCTGCTGTAGTGAGAATATAGTAGGTTGGTAAAATGTATTCAAGTAAAGGAAAATCTATCGCTTCTATTTCGTGCCCGTTATCTTTTAACCATGAAAGTGTTTTAAGTATTGTTTCGCGGATTTCAGGTGCGATTGCATCGTTTTCAATGGTTTCACGAATGTAAGCAATCTTATATTTTTGACGGGTTTCTTTTTGTTGGGAATAAGCGTTAACTGGTGTTTGCGAAGAAGTACTATCCCACTCATCCTTCCCACTCATAATTTCCAGCAATAAAGCAGCATCCTCTATACTTCGAGTAAAGGTGCCGATACAGTCAAATGAAGAAGCATAGGCAATAAGGCCATATCTGGAAATCCGGCCATAGGTTGGCTTTACCCCTATAATTCCACAAAATGCAGCAGGTTGCCTTACAGATCCACCTGTATCAGAGCCAAGTGAAGCCAAACACATATCTGCCTGCACAGCCACAGCAGAGCCACCTGATGAACCTCCAGGTACCCGTGTGGGATCAGCCGCATTTAACACAGGACCAAAAGCAGAACTTTCATTGGAAGATCCCATAGCAAATTCATCGCAGTTCTGACGACCAATGATTATAGCATCTTCATCAAGTAAACGTTGCACAGCAGTTGCTGTATAAGGAGACACAAAGCCTTCGAGAATATTACTACCAGCCTGTACTCTATGCCCTGTATAACATAACACATCTTTCAAACCCACCACCATTCCAGCTAATCGTCCAGCCTTTCCTTCTGAAATCTTCGTATCGATTTCATCTGCACGTAAAAGGGCTTCATTGGTATATACTTCTACAAAGGCATTTAAATGCTTTTGATTTTCAATATTCAGAAGATAATATTCTACTAATTGCCGACAGGTTATAATGCCAGACTTGATATCTGATGAGATTTCCTGTAGTGTATTGTATCTTTTCAAAACAGCAAATAAGGGGCTTGTTACAAAATATGTGTCAAATGTAGGCAGAATCACCGAGATAACACAACCCAGTACACATGAAAGATTTCTAACCAGCTCAGAAAGGAGGTTCAGTTAGTAAATTTACGAACCTTATATAACTAAAAAAACCACATATAGAGAAACGATTTTAATACCATTTCACTATATGTGGCTATAAAACTGTATTAAGAAGTTATTTAATAGCTTTCTTAGGTTCGTCTTTTACGCTGTCTTCGATTTCGTTTTGCACTTCACGAGTTGCATCTTTGAATTCCTTAATCCCTTTACCTAAGCCCCGCGCCAGTTCAGGAATTTTCTTTGCTCCAAAGAAAATCAATACAAACAATACAATCAGAAATATTTCGGGACCGCCTAAGTTACCCAGAAATGCAAAAATGGCTGAGAGTTCCATAATGAGAGTTTTTAAGGTAATAATGCAAATATACGTAATTTGTGATCAATCGGACTTCTAACTGTCTTTTTTTTCATATCTCAGACAACAGAAACTTACTATTATACCACAGAAGAAAAAAGAATCTGGTAAAATCTCTAGTATACTACAAACGAGAACCTACTTTATTTGGTATAAAGTTCCTGATTTTAATGGAATCTTACTGTTTATTATTTTTCTCAAGGTTCTCCGATTCTCTTCATTAAGGGTATTACCTTGATGCGGCCATGAGGCTCTTTTACTTTGTCATCTGTAATCTTGACAATATGTACACCAAAAGGTGTCTTTGCAACAAACACATCCCCTCTCTTTCCGTTTAAAACAGGAGTTTCAATTTCTTTAACCATCAAACCTTCTCCAAACCAGCCAATGTCGCCACCTTTTTTGGAAGCTTCATCTGCTCCATATTTTTTAGCGGCTTCCGCAAAATCTAATCCTTTTGCAATTTCTTTCACTATCTTATTTGCTTTCTTAACAGCATTTGCTGTGTCTTTTGCTGTATTGCCTTCAGGTTTTAGAAAAATCTGGCTTGCTTTCATGCGATAGGTACTATCAAATTCAATTACTTTATACAAAATTGCATATCCATCTAAAAACAAAGGGCCAACGATATCACCAATCCTTGCATTAAAGAACATCTGCTCCATAAATCCAGCTAGTTCGGCACGTGTATAATAGTCATAGTGAAAAGGGAAATTACTATTATTTACGACAAATAGTGAATCATCAACTGTCGCTTTAAAGTAGGGTTTACGAACATCTGCCCAGATACGTGCTTCCTGAGCAGCAGACGCGGAGTCTGAAGTCTGCCCAAAAACTGCCAAAGGTGTAACTAAAATGGTAAAAACAAGAAGTTTATAAAACAAGTGGCTCATATAATGAATTCGGTTATCCTACAAAATTGGCGTTTTTTCTATTGTGAAGCAATAGGCTCGCAGAATGATCCCCCAGATATCTAGCGATCTACTTCTCCCATTACCAAATCTAACGAACCAATTACAGCTATCAAATCAGCTAATAATGCGCCTCTGGATATTTCAGGTAAAACAGAAAGGTTATGAAAGCTACAGGCCCTGGCTTTTACTCTGAATGGGGTGTCGCTTTTCCCGGCAGGATCTGTTTTAAAGAAGAATCCAAGTTCTCCTTTTGCACTTTCGCCTCTTATATAAAACTCCATGGATTTGGGACGTATCTTTTTAGGCACTAGTGCTTGTGGATCAAACTCACGAGTTCGGATAAATTTCCCCTGCAACTGGTCTAAGCATTGTTCTACAATTTTCAGGGATTCATAACATTCAAGCACTCTCACATTATTGCGGTCCCAACAATCTCCCAATGCCCCCATTTCTCCTTTCCCAATAGGTATTTCAAAATCCAGTTCGGGATATACAGAGTAATTGTCCACCCGTCTCAGATCCCATCGCAGTCCTGATCCGCGTAACACAGGACCTGTACATCCGTAATTTACAGCAACAGCCAGAGGGAGAACGCCTACAGTTGCAGTTCGTTGTACAAATATTTTATTCTCAATAACGAGTTGTTGAAGTTCTATTAATTTAGGTTTCAGATACTTTATAAAATCACGGCAACGCTCCTCAAAGCCTACAGGCAGGTCGTAGTATAATCCTCCTACCCAAATGTAATTGTATAACATACGCGCACCACATATCCATTCGAGTAATCGCTGGATATGTTCCCGATCTCTCATCAGCCACAAAAACGGTGTATATGCTCCAATGTCAAGAGCATAGGTACCGATAGCCACAAAGTGAGAAGCGATACGATTAAGCTCTGCTACCAATACTCGTATATACTCAACTCGTTTAGGAATATCTTTGTCTATACCTAGCATTCTTTCTACTCCCATTGCCCACACATGTTCACTATTCATAGCAGCCATATAATCCATGCGGTCTACAAATGGGATAGTTTGGTTGTAGGGTAAAGACTCTGCATGTTTTTCAAAACATCTATGCAAATATCCTAAATGAGGTACTACATCTACTATAGTTTCGCCATCACTGATTACCTCCAATCGCAATACACCATGTGTTGAGGGGTGTTGAGGACCTACATTGATAATCATTTCCTCCGACCGCAACTGTTCTGCATGAAACTTGTTAGGCTCAGAAATGAGTAGGTTATCTGACTTAACTATATGTTGAATGGTCTGGCTCACGTTAAATCACGAATTGAAATCTTTAGTATCTATCCATACAAATGTATAGGATTATGTTTTTAATAAAAAATAGGATTCATTGCGAATTGTAGATAGAGATTTGCCTGACGTAGTAACAGTTACTGGATTCATGGCAAGTATTGCTGTTGCGGTTTATTCTATGCAGAAACTTTTCTGCGGTTTATTCTGATCAAATTTTGTTTTTGCGGTGAACTATGCGCAAGACAAAAAAGTGATCGGAGTTCCGGTCAAAAAAGTTTTTGCGGTGAGTTATGCGCAAACATAAAAATGATCGGAACTCTGATCAAACAAAAAATTGCCAAGTATTATGATCAAAACGCTCTTTAATAGAAAGGCAACCCATACCGCTCTATACAGGAGATATGCTGTGAACTATGCGCAAACAAAAAATCTTCTCAAAAGGAATGCATTTCTTTTGAGAAGATTTGGAAAGAATCAGATTCATAAATCTGAATAGAAAACACAATTTATTCTGGTAGTTTATCTTCTATTTTGTCAAGATAAGCGTCTGAATATTGTCCGGCAGCCTGATAAACAATCTTACCACTCTTATCCAGTAGAAATACATAAGGCACATCTTTATTATCAAGTCGTAGAGTTTTCTTGTAATCCTCAATATCCCCTTGATACAGGACAAAGTGTTTCTGATATCCCTGCTGTACACTTTTCTTTAACTGTTTCTCAATTTTTCCTGCAATTAAGGATTTTGCTCCCGTAATCATAGGAACCACATACAGATTCATATCATAATCAGGGTCCATAATAAAATAATCATACAGATTATCAAACCAAGGTGCTATTTGTTCTGATGCTTTGGCTGAATAGGTAAGTATCAGAATGGAATATTTCCCAGCTACTGCTTGTGGAAGAATGATTGATTTGTCATCCAGAGTTGTTCCTTTAAGGGTAGGAAATGTCTGTGCATGTACTGCAATAGATAAGGCAGCAAAAATGACAGAAAAAAGAACTTTTTTCATGAAAAACGGAAGTTGTGTTATACCATTCTTCAAACGGGAAAACAACAGATAAGTTGCACCACTTTTAATACTTTACTTTAATCCCATGATAGGTTTCCTGTTCAGTGTAATCCTTTCTTAAAGGAAAACCTTCCCAATCAGCAGGTAATAGAATACGACGTAAGTCAGGATGTCCGACAAACTGTATCCCCATAAGATCAAATGCTTCTCTTTCATGCCAGTTGGCAGTGCGCCATATATGGCTAACTGTTGGCACTTTAGGCAAAACACCTTCATTAGTACGGGAAAATAGAATCTTTAGTATCAATGAATGCTCATAGGGAATGGAATAAAGATGATAAATTATTTCCATTGTGCCTAACTCCGGCCCATTATCCAAAGCAGTAAGACATTCTAAAAAATCGAAGTATGTTTGAGAATTCTCATATAAAAATTGACAGATGTCTGCAATACGTTCAACAGGGACAGTAATACTGGACTGTAGAGTTTGTATATTTTCAGCAACAATTACTGTTTCTCCAAACTGTTGAACCAGTAAATCTTTAAGTTCAGGAAAATTCATCTAACTGTTCTGTGGAGTAATTAGTGACTGCAATTCTTTCTCTTTATCCTCTTCCAGCATCTGCAATAACTTCTGAGGTGCGACCAATGATTCTTTCCGAATCTTTTCCTGTAATTTTAGAATACCACCAATCAGTGCTTCTGGGCGTGGTGGGCAACCAGGCACATATACATCTACAGGGATAATCCGATCCACTCCTTTCACTACATGATAGCCATGCTGCCAGTAGGGTCCTCCACAGTTAGAGCAACTCCCCATCGAGATAACATAACGCGGTTCAGGCATCTGCTCATATAACCGACGAATGCGATCCGCCATTTTAAATGTAACTGTTCCGGAAATAATCATTACATCAGATTGTCGAGGAGAAGGACGAGGGAATAATCCCAGACGATCAAGATCGTATCCTGAAGCAAATGACCCCATCATCTCAATAGCACAACAGGCCAGACCAAATCCCATAGGCCATAATGAGGATAAACGAGCCCAGTTTAATAAATCGTCTACTTTGGTGACAATCACACCACCCGATTCAAATTGTTGATCTAATAATCCCATATTACTATTTATCGCTCCGAAGCACCAGAAACACAACGAAGATATAGACTAAGTACTGTCATTTACCAATGAAGCTCGTACTCATATTCTAGTTGAGTAAGACACTTTACTGCCAAAGATACTAGGTTTATCAGAACAGGGGCTATCTGATGTATATTTTTTAATTCTGGGGAGCCATTATTTCAACAGGAGTAGGAACATAACTGGGAATAGTAATGACAAACTGAGTTCCTACACCATGTTCTGACTGAACATTAATGCTGCCGCCTAGTTTCTCTACCACTTGTTTAGTTATATATAAACCTAAGCCGGACCCGTGCGTTCCGAGAGAAGCCCGGAAAAACATATCAAATATTTTGTCTATATATTGTTCCTCTATCCCCTTCCCATTATCTTCTACTACGATTTTTGCAATCCTGTTATCTGCCTTAATAGATATCCGAACTCTGGCACCTGCACACGCTTTCTGATACTTAATTGCATTGGAGAAAAGATTCAGTAGTATGATTTCAATTCGGGACGAGTCTGAATAAAAAGGTTCTGGTACACGTATATCTTTTATTAACCGAATTTCAGAGGCATTTTCCAGGTATTGCAGACTATTCCAACACTCTTTGGTAAGCTTATTAAAATCAACCTGCTCCTTTACAAGGTCTAACCTGCTATTACGTGAAAAACTTAATATATCCGAGAAAAATGCATCCAAGCGATCTACGCTTTTCTCGATCAGTTTCAAGTATTCCGTTTTTTGTTTTTCGTCTGTTTCAATTTTAATAAGATTTACCAGACCTAAAACAGATCGCAAAGGAGCTCTCATATCATGAGAAGCCCTATATACAAAAGTATCCAGCTCAAAATTTGTACGTATTAGTTCGTTTTCCGCCCGTTTGCGTTCCGTAATATCTCTGGAAAACACAGCCACCCCTGTTACTTTGCCAAACTCATTCTGAATAGGGTTATAAACAGTTTCATACCATGTACGATGCAGGTTAGGCTCTCCTAATTCTTCCACTACCATAAATTGTTTTCCCTGAAAAGCCTGCTGCAGGTGATTTATTATTTTATCTGTATCCAAACCTAGTAAATGATCTTCAATTACATTTACACCTTTGGTTACTTTTGCACCATATGCTTTTTGCATCAACTCTTTATGTGTAGAGTTATAGATGAGATAGTTATAATCTGTATCCAATGCAAAAATACTACTCTGAGTACTTTCCAGAATTCCCCGTAGTTGTTCATTCTGTTGTTTTACTCTTTCTTCTGCCAGCTTATGTTCTGTAATATCTGTAGTAATACCTTCCATCCGTAAAGGCTTTCCATCTTCATCCCATACTATCTTGCAGCGGTCACGCAACCATCTGAGTTCTCCATTTTTACGAACCACTCTATATTCAATTTCATCCGATCCTTTCTTGTGCACTTCTGCTTCGAAAGCCTCATAATCAGACCTATCATCAGGCAATACTATATGAGACCAATAATTTCTATTTTCGTAGAAATTTGGCTGCGAAAAGGCAAATACATGCTCTGCAGCAGCATTGATATAAAGGATGTCCCCATCTGGCAGAGTGGCAGCCCATACCACCTCATTTAAGGAAGCTAGTATACTACTTAGATTACTTTCTGATTCCCTCAAACGTGTTTCTGTATGATACAATACACTAATCAGGTAGATGATACAGAAGCCGATAACCCCTACTGAAAGAATAAAATTTGCCGCATAGAACGAATGTTGGGTTTCAGCAGAAATAGGAAATAGCCATAATCGGTGTTCTGTAAAGTCCAGAAGTCCTAAAAAAGCGAATGACAAGGCGGTCATCAATATAATTTTTTCCTTATCATGGAAACCATAAATTACCAGAGTACTAGTAATCAGAGGAAAATACAATAAGTAGATGCCCGCTTTATTACCCAGAGCAGAGGAAAAAACAAATAAGAAAATATTTGTAATGATGTAGAAAATATATTTTGCAGTCTCGGTCTTATCCTGTTTGTTGATACGAAATACAAGCGTGTAAGCACCCAGGTAAGCAAGCAACAAAACAATTATGTATATATTTTTAGGAAAGTTTACTTCACGCAATAAGGTACCAAATATCACAAGACCCAGCAAGTGATAGAATAATTGGCTTACAAGTATAAAGTTTCGAACGGTTAACGAAGCATTCCTTGTCGTTTCGGACGACGAAAAGAATAGTTTATAAATGGTTTCTAGCATTAAAAAAGAGCAAGCAGAAATCGCTTTGAAAATATGCAAAAGACTTTCTTAACTTACGTTGTAATTTTACAAACAAATTTATTAAAAACAACGCTTTACTGCAAAAATTATTGTTATAGACACAATTACCTCCCTTATACGCATTAGAAACAGTTTAGTTTTATTTACGTTTTTTACTTATTGAGCAAAGATATTACATGCTTCTTACTCTATTGTATGTTCCTATTTTTCTTACCAGTATATAAATAAAAAGACTTTGATGCTCTTACATCAAAGTCTTTTTATAACTCTATCAGAAAAAGGCTATAATTTTCCTTTCAGGAACTGCCCGGTATAACTCTCCTCTTCTTTAATCAAATCTTCAGGAACACCTTCAAAAACCAGATACCCACCTTTGTCTCCTCCTTCCGGTCCAAGATCTATTATCCAATCAGCAGACTTAATAATTTCGGTATTATGCTCTATAAGCACAACACTATCCCCCTGTTCTACCAAAGCATTGATAGCACTCAGTAATTTCTTAATATCATGGAAGTGTAAACCAGTAGTAGGTTCATCAAAAATAAATAAGGTTTTTCCCTGATGTGCATTTCCTTTTCCGAGGAAAGAAGCCAGTTTTACCCGTTGAGCCTCTCCTCCAGAAAGTGTATCTGACGATTGCCCTAAACGTACATATCCCAGACCAACGTCTTGTAAAGGTTTTAAGCGATCTGCAACCTTTGAAATCCCCTGAAAAAAATCGACAGCTTCATCAACTGTCATGTCCAGGATATCAGCAATGTTCTTATCTTTATATGTTACCTCCAACACTTCCTGTTTAAATCGTTTACCATGACAACTCTCGCAGGTCAGGTGAATATCTGCCATAAATTGCATTTCAATCGTTACATGCCCTTCTCCCTGGCAGGCCTCGCATCGCCCACCATCTATATTAAAGGAAAAGTGTCCGGCTGTATACCCACGGGTTTTGGCCAGAGATTGATCAGCCATTAGCTGACGAATATGGTCATACGCTTTAATATAAGTAACAGGATTGGATCGTGATGACTTCCCTATAGGATTCTGATCTACAAACTCGACTGCCGTTAATAAAGAGAGACTACCACTGATTGACTCATATCTGGCAGATTCTTCATTATGTAATCCAAGATGTTTGGCTAAAGCAGGATATACTATCTTTTTTACCAATGTGGATTTTCCGGAACCACTTACACCTGTAATAGCCGTTAATATCCCCAAAGGAATTTTTACGTTGACATTTTTGAGATTATTCTCCCTTGCGCCCTTAATCTCAATGGCATCTGTCCATTGACGGCGACGTTTAGGCACAGGCACTTCATCTGTTCCATTCAAATAACGTGTCGTGTACGTATCTGCGGAGTCTACATCTTCCAAACTTCCCTGAAAGATTAACTCACCACCGTGTGCACCTGCATCCGGTCCTATATCAATAATCTGATCCGCAGCTCGTAACACTTCTTCTTCATGCTCTACTACAATCACTGTATTTCCCAGATCACGAAGCATTTTCAGTACACTTATCAGCTTTTGTGTATCTCGTGGATGCAAGCCAATACTTGGCTCATCCAGAATGTACATAGAGCCAACCAAAGCACTACCCAATGATGTTGCCAGTTTGATCCGCTGATATTCTCCACCTGAGAGAGTAGAAGAAATTCTATTCATAGTGAGATATCCTAAACCCACTTTATCCAGATAGCTCAGACGATTACGGATCTCCATAATAATACGCCCAGACACTTTTTGTTCATACTCACTCAACTCGGTTTCATCAAAAAATCTTGTAACTTGGGTCACTGGCATTAATACCAGATCAATAATAGACTTTCCGCCAATCTTTACATAGCCTGCATCTTTTCGGATACGGCTTCCACGACAGTCAGGACACACAGTCCGTCCACGGTATCTGGATAGCAAAACTCTGTATTGAATTTTATAGGTCTCCCCCTCCACATAGCGAAAGAACTCATCAATCCCTTTAAAATATTCGTTTCCTTTCCATAATAATGTTTTTTGCTCTTCTGAGAGATCTTCATACGGGCGATGAATAGGAAAATCAAAACGTATTCCATTTTTAATAAGGGGTGTCTGCCATTCACTCATTTTCTCGGTACGCCATGGAGCAATTGCCCCTTCATACACAGAAAGTGTTTTATCTGGAATAATCAGATCTGGATCGAGACCAAGCACAGTCCCAAAGCCTTCACAGGTGCGGCAGGCTCCATAGGGATTATTAAAGCTAAAGAAATTTACACTAGGTTCTTCAAAGGTAATACCATCCAATTCAAAGCGATCAGAGAATAGTTTACTTTCCTTATCAACAACCTGTACCATACACTCACCATCACCTTCAAAGAAAGCAGTTTGTATAGAATCAGATATTCGGAACTCATTATCTTCATCATTATGCCTGACACTGTTCCGATCTATCAATATAAATACTTGTGAATGTTTTTGTTTTACTTTCTTATCAATTTCAGTTAACCTCTTCGCATCACCAATAATCTCCTCAATAAAAAGAAGTTCATCATTCCATTGAATACGTGTAAAACCTTTTTGCAATAATATATTAAGCTCATCCAGTAATTTACGTTCAGTATGGGGTTTCAGCGGAGCTAATACAAGAAATCGTTGCCCATCTTCAAAACTGTATAGATAATCAATTACATCTGTAACTGTATCCCGGCGTACTTCCTGACCTGAAACAGGAGAATAGGTTTTCCCAATTCGGGAGAACAATAATTTTAAATAATCATAAATTTCTGTTGTAGTTCCTACTGTAGAACGTGGATTGCGGGTATTAACTTTCTGCTCAATAGCAATAGCTGGAGAAACACCTTTTATATATTCTACCTCAGGTTTTTCCATTCTGCCCAAAAACTGACGGGCATAGCTACCCAAACTTTCTACATACATCCGCTGACCTTCAGCAAACAATGTATCAAATGCCAGGGAAGATTTGCCTGAACCAGATAAACCGGTAATAACAACCAATTTATTCCGGGGAATGGCAACACTAAGATTTTTAAGATTGTTGACACGTGCACCTTTGATAATTATATATTCTCTTGGGTCAAGGTCACTTATACCTGGCAAGGTTGTTGCTTTAGAAACCATAGATTTACTACTCATAGTCAGACACTTACATTTATAAAGAACCTATCAGAAATTAACAGGCCCATAAATATAGCTTTAAGTTATATTTTACTTTTCAAAAATACGATCAGGGTATTATAATGAAAGCTTATTTTATACAAAAAAGTTTAACAGATATTCAGATTTTCAACATTTTCACTGACAGTCCATTCATTTTCTTTTTTTTTATACAAAAAGAAAAAAAATATTACTCAGTTCGATAAACATCTTGCAAAATACATATCCACTATGTACTTTTGATTAATTCCAATTTAAAAAATAATCTCTCACTAAACCCACATTCCGCTGTCTATGGTAGACTTATACGCAAACGTCCTAAATGTTTCGCTATATGAACCAAAGTTTGTTGAACGACAGCGTTCTTGTCACTCTTTACAAAAATGGCAATGAGAAAGCCTTTGAGCTCCTTGTCAAACGTTATAAATCAAAGGTTTATACTGCAATTTATCTAATTGTTAAAGATTCTTACACGGCTGAAGATCTATTACAGGATACCTTTATAAAAGCAGTAACTACAATTAAATCAGGTCGCTACAATGAAGAGGGTAAATTCTTACCTTGGCTTTTGCGTATAGCGCACAATCTTGCTATCGATTATTTCCGTCGGGAGAAGCGTTATCCAACTATCGTAATGGAGGATGGAAGTAATGTGTTTGATACGCTTGAATTTTCTGAGGACTCTGCCGAATCAATTCAGATCCGCCAGGAAACATATAATCGGTTACGGGATATGATTGATAACCTGCCTAGCGTACAAAAAGAAGTCCTGATTATGCGTCATTATAATGATATGAGCTTTCAGGAGATAGCAGATGCTACAGGAGTGAGTATTAATACTGCTCTAGGTCGTATGCGTTATGCCTTGATCAATCTGAGAAAACAGATGACAACAACAGACCAGAGCAGATACGTATCTAACTGATTTTAAAAATATTATTTAGCAATTCTTATAGCAGGCTATCTGGCTTTCATAAAGTCGGGTAGCCTGTTACTTTTTTTTAATATCCTGTATATACAATTTTAAGAATGTATAACGCGTTATTTTAACAAATAACTTCTTTTTACTCTTCTATCCTCTCACTTTAGAAACTTAAAAAAATAATTATGACCAAAACTTTTACTTCTAACGACATTATCAGGTATATATATGAAGATTTACCTGAAACAGAAAAACAATGCATAGCAGCACTTATCTCAACAGACAAAGAATTTAATGCCTTATACAAAGAATTGCAACAGGCTCAGGACATGCTTAACCAACTATCTCTTGCAGAGCCCTCCGATAAAACTGTAGATAAAATTCTGGAGTTCTCCCGTAATTATACAGCTTGTCAGGTATAATTTTATATAGAAGCATTGGAAAGGTTAGATCAGAGTGTACTCCGGTCTAACCTTTTTTCTTTTATTACAACTATAATTCTGTTAGTTTAGCATCCAACATTATATAAAAAGTACAAGAACTTTCTTATCAATAACTGTTTCATAAAATGTCGGTTACTTTCTATAGATAAGGGAGATAAATAACAAAAAAAGCCAGCTATACAAAAAATGTTTAGAATAGAACTGCATATCTGCTTTGCAGATGTGAAAGTTATTTCTTGATTTAATGACAAAACTAATAAAGTTTTTAATCATATACCTTATCGCTTGTCTTTTCAATGCTCAATCCAAAGCACAGGGAGAAGACACACTAGAAGCCCATTTACAACAATTGACAGATATTGAGAAAGTAAACTTCCTCAATCATCTGGCAGAAGTTTATTCTGTTCGTATTCCTTTGCAAGCTTTAAAATATGGACAGCTTGCCTTAAGTCTGGCCCAAACAACAAACTATATACAAGGTCAAGCTAAAGCTTTCAATAATATTGGAGAGTATTATTTGAATAATGGTGAGTATGATAAGGCCAATGCACAATTTCAGCAAGCATTGAAAATTGGCTATACTATCTCCGAAACAGACATTATAGCTACTTCCTTAACAAAAATAGGTGTAGTCTACTATTTTAAAGGGGACTATCAGAAAGCACTTCACTATCTGCATAAAACACTACCACTCCACAAAAAACAATATAATCTGCGTGCTATTGCCAATACGCAGAACACTATTAGCTATATTTATGCTAATCAGGGAGTTCCAGAAAAAGCATTGGAATATGCATTGCAATCGTTACGTATTCGAAAAGAACTAAATGATCCCAATGAAATTGCCAAGTCACTTAATTCTTTAGGTGATTTTTATTATAATCAAAACAACCTGCGTAAAGCCCTTCATAATTATCTGGAATCTCTGCGTATTAGCCGTCAGACGGGAAATCAAAGAGGCATTGCATTCGCACTGGATAATATTGGTAAGGTATATTTACGCCAAGATCGCTTTCAGGAATCATTATTATATTTCAGAGAAGCACTTACCATTAGTGAACAGCTTAACAGTGCAAAACAAACCGCTACTACCTATATTCATATGGGTAATACGTATCAGGGTCTCCATGATAAAGCAAAAGCATACCGCTATTATACAGCAGCCTTGCGAGTCCATTACAATCTAAAAAATGATCTGGAAATGGTCCCTATCCTGAATCAAATAGGAAAGTTTAATGCACTGAATGGAGATTTTAAGACAGCGCTTTCCTTTCATTATCAAGCACTAAGCAAGGTAAAAAACAGTCAATCCCGTTTATTAAAAAGGGATACGTATAAAGCACTGGCAGATAGTTATCTCCAAATGAAGAATGCTAATTCTTTTATGGAATACTACCAGTTGTATTCTCAGTTGCAGGATTCTATTCAAAATGATGCCAGTCTCCGAAAAATCGCAGAACTCCAGACTCGCTTCGAATTAGAAGAGAATCAACAACATATTGAGCATGAGAATGAATTAAAAAACCTGGAAATAGAAAGGCAGAAAACTGTCCAGAATTATCTGATTGCAATTATTCTTGCCGGAACATTTCTGATCATTACACTTATTGCATTTTATATCTCACATCTTCGGGCTAACAGACAGTTAAAAGTTCAAAACGAGACTATCATCCATAAAAACAGGCAACTAAGAAAAGTAAATGAAGCGCTAAAAACGCTGAATGATAAACTCATTGAATCAGAAGCAGAACTTCGCAAAACCAATGAAACAAAAGATAAATTCTTTTCTATCATTGCCCATGATCTGCGAGCCCCATTAGCCACTTTTAGCTCTTTTCTTACCGCATTATCAGATGCAGATGATAGCTTTACTCAAGAAGAAATTGAGTTTATCACAAAAAGTACCCAGAAGTCACTCAAAAATTTAACAGATTTACTGAATAACCTGCTACAATGGTCACGTTCTCAAATGGGAAGTATTCAGTTTAATCCTCAATCGATTATTTTACAAGAGCTTATTCAACAGACAGTAAGCCTGGTTACTGAAGAAACGGCCAATAAGTCTATAAGTATTGTCTCTAAGATTAATCCGGAAGCTATAGCCTTTGCAGACGCCAATATGCTAGACTTCGTCATACGAAATATTGTATCCAATGCTGTAAAGTTTACCCCTAAAGGTGGTAATATTATGATTGAGTCCTTTGATGTTCAAGACAAGAAGTTCCTGGGTATCCGGGTAACAGATACAGGGGTTGGAATATCTCAAGATAATCTGAAAAAGCTATTCGATCTGCAAATTGGCTTTACAACAATAGGTACAGCGAATGAAAAAGGAACCGGTTTAGGACTAGTACTTTGTAAAGAGTTTGTGGAGAAAAATGGTGGAAAGATATTTGTTGAAAGTGAACCAGGGAAAGGTACACAATTTTCGATTACAATTCCCAAAAATACGACAAGGCTATCTACTAACTAAATTCATACAAATAGCAGGAATATTTCTTACATTTTTTTGTACGTTTTTTGCAGCTTATGGATATTTGTAAAAATATATAAGCATGACAAAGAAGGAACGGTATCAGCATTTTATAGCTTATTTCAGTGAGCATTCAGAAAATCCACAAACAGAGCTAAACTTTGAAAATCCATATCAATTACTTGTGGCAGTAATTCTTAGCGCACAATGTACAGACAAACGAGTCAATCTGACCACTCCTGCTTTATTTGAACGCTTTCCTAATGCTTTCACACTCGCCAATAGTCATTTTGATGAATTATTTCCATACATCAAAAGCATATCCTATCCCAACAATAAAACAAAACATTTATTGGGAATGGCGAAAATGATTATCTCAGATTTTGGAGGGGAAATACCAGAAACAGTTGAAGAGCTACAACGTCTGCCAGGAGTAGGTCGCAAGACAGCCCATGTAATCGCATCTATCGTTTACAATCAACCCGTTTTAGCAGTAGATACACATGTATTTCGTGTATCAAAACGTTTGGGCTTGGTAAGTGCAAAAGCATCCACACCACTCGCTGTCGAAAAAGAGCTAGTCAAATATATTCCTACGGATCTGGTTTATAAATCACATCATTGGCTAATTCTTCATGGCAGATATATATGCGTGGCCAGAAAACCCAAATGTCCGGAATGTCCACTTACCAATTTTTGTCTGTTTTACGCAAAACTCGTAAAAAAACAATCCAGAGTATCAGATACTATTCAGACAAATTCATCGTTATAAAAAGAACGTAGGCAATAAAAAAGCGAAAGACTATTAGGTCTTTCGCCTCTGTGTAATATATTCAACAGAAATAGACTATTTTCGAATAATCATACGCATAGAACGGCTTGATGTACCAGCTTCTACAGTATATATGTAAATACCGTCAGGTAAATTATCAGGTCTTTTAAAGACAACTTCATGTTCTCCAGCCTCAAATGCCTCATCTATGATACCCGTGATTTTACTACCCACAATGTTATAAAGCGTAATCTTTACTACTTGAGGACGTGATATATAAAAACTAATAGTAGTCTGTTCCTGAAAAGGATTTGGATAGTTAGCTTTAACTGTAAAAGTCGGATCTTTCTCTTTAACAGAATTAACGGCAATTACTTGACCAAATGAATGGCTTAACACTCCTACCTGTACACTCAATATAAATAAAAGTAATAGTAAACGTCTCATAGTTCATAGTATTAAAAAATCAAAATAAGAAATAACTCAATTATCTTTAACTTCACTATCACAAAATCTGTACCAGCTTTATGATATGTACGAATATAGATGCTTTTTTTGTAAAAAGATATACCATTTTTCCCAAAGCAGCGTTAACGTAACTATTTTGTCTAATTCGTCTTTTATCAAACTACAAGGATTAACAATTTTCCAATGCCCTTTGTCTTTTATTTATATAAATAACTCCTACTTACTGCTTTGTTATATTAGTAATTCCAGACATACATAATATAACCACTTATTTTCCTGTTCCGAATAAAAAGAATCAACTTCCACCATTTTATCAATAAGCTAAAGTCCTTTATCTATTTTAGTAAAAATCAATTCATGCTTTTGAGTAGTAATTGCCTATGTTTATTATCTTACTGTAAGACTATTAAATTTTATATATCTAAGACAATGGTGGGCGAAATAAATACTATTCAAATCACAATTTTTTCCCATCTCTATAGTTAAAGGTGAAAAATTTTATGTATGTATTGGATAACATGAAAAATGCCAAAATAGTTTGTACTTTTCCAATCTTTTCAATACCTTTTTAAATACAATAGTATCAATATTCAGGTTACAGCCTATATTACTCTATCAGATAGTTCTATCTGATTATCTGAATCTTTCCTGACTGATTTATTTTTTTCGATTCCAACTGATAAATGTAGGTTCCAGCAGAGAGTGATTTTGTATCCAACGTAATTTCAGATTCTCCAGCAGCCACCCTCTCATTTGAAAGTAGAGAATCAACAAGTTTCCCCTGCATAGAGTATAGTCTCACAGAAATACGATCACTTTGAGTTAATTTAAGTTTGATATAAACCAGAGAAGTAGAAGGATTGGGATATACATCTATGTAAGTAGCTAGTTCGGGTTCATTTGCTAATACCAATGCATCTTTTAATTTCTGTATACGCCCCGAAGAATAGCTACATATATACAACTCACGATACTGATCTTCACCAAAGGCAGAGATATTACCATTCATTTTCATCAAAAACTCATTAGTTGCTTTTTTGCTTGTACTATCATAGGTCAATGTCCACATATTGCCACTCACAAAATCTCCATAAATATACTTACCATATAATGCGGGCAAAAGACTACCTCTATATACAAGTCCTCCTGTTACAGAACGTCCTGTACCAGATGATTGTATATAATCCCAAACAGGATCTATCAGATTTTGTGTTGGACAGTTGGCAGAAGGATTATAACAAGCCTTTCCTTCCCGGTATCGCCATCCAGAATTTCCTCCTTTGGTAATACGGTTGATCTCTTCACGGGCATTTTGTCCGACATCTCCTGCCCACAGATATCCTGTAACCGGATCAAAGCTAAACTTCCAGGGATTACGCAACCCATACGCATAAATTTCGGGCCTGGCACCAGTTATAGTAACAAATGGGTTATCAGATGGTATAGAGTAAGTGTCAATGCCTGGTATCTGGTTTACATCTATACGCAGGATCTTACCCAATACGGTAGATAGACTTTGTCCGTTATTTTGAGGGTCACCACCACTCCCTCCATCTCCGGTAGCTATATACAGATACCCATCCTTCCCAAATGCCAGTTTCCCCCCATTGTGATTTGAATAAGGCTGATTAAAAACCAACAATATTTTCTCACTGGAGGCATCTCCTTGATTTGGATCATTCGGATTTACATGAAATCTGGAAATCACAGTCTGGAGTTGTCCCTTATCTGTACGAGTATAATTTATATACAAATAACCATTGTAACGATAGCTGGGATCAAATGCCATCCCTAATAATCCCATTTCTCCTCCGGAAGTAATACGGGTACGTATGTCCAGAAAGGTCACTACCTGCATATTGGTTACGTTGCTGTCATTGGGAAACACTTTAATAATACCTGCCTGTTCTACTACAAACAATCGATCTGACAAGTCGTTAGCATGCGTAATTTCAATAGGTTTTGAGAAGGCACTCAGCTTAGGAAAAGCATCCTGTAACAACAAAGAAGACTGAGCACCTACATATAAAGGTACACTCAGAAAGTAAATCCCCAGAAATGCATTTAGCATAGGAGTAATTTTTTCTAATCGCATAAGAGCTAAGTTTATATGTATGGGTGCGTTTTTCTTTAAATGAAAACATTCTGCTACTGATTATTTTAAAACTCTTTACATTTGAGGCCAAAGACATCCTATACTATACCAGAAATACGCTTTTTCATGAAAATTGGATTGATTTCAGATACACACAGTTTTTTAGACCCAAAGGTTTTTGACTATTTCCAACATTGCGATGAAATATGGCATGCAGGAGATATAGGTGAACCAGAAGTAATAAACCATCTTGAAAACTTTAAGCCTATCAGGGCCGTATACGGAAATATAGATGCACCAGAAATTCGCCAAAAATATCCTGAAAATCAAAGATTTGTTTGCGAAAATTCGGATATTTGGATTACACATATCGGAGGATACCCTCCAAGATACAATCCAAAAGTTTTAAAGCTTTTGAAGGATAATCCGCCGAATATATTCATTTGTGGACACTCCCATATACTAAGAGTAATGCCAGATCAGCAATTTGGGAATTTCATCTATATGAACCCGGGGGCAGCTGGTCAGGAAGGGTTTCACTCAATTCGTACTATTTTACGTTTTGATCTTGAGAATAAAAAGATTTCTAATCTGGAAGCTATTGAACTAGGTAAAAGAGGGAGATAATTAATGAAACCTCCAGCTTCAACCAATTATGAAACACCATTGTTATGTCCAGTTCAACTACATTGTTATCTCTAGACAATGAGACTATTGCAAGGCGCATTGCTGTAGTCGATATGCTAAGAGGAATCGCCCTGATTTTATTAACACTAGGCTGCATTCTTGTATGGTTTCACGAATCGGCTCGATTTTCACAAAATCAAACTATTTCAGTTGCTGTTACAATTACTCGGTATCTCGCAGAAGCAGGTGCATTAGCCTTAATCTTTGTTTTGGGGATGAGTATCTTCTTTTTCAAAAAATATCATTTCTCTATAGAAAAATATAATGTGGCAATTGCTTCATTTATCATTCTAGCTCTATATAGCATTCTTTTCTCCGCCCCTCTATTTACCTTTGTAGTTCAGTTCTCCTTCTGGTTCTGGGTAGTAATACTACTAGCTTTATTCTCTCTGGGCTGGTGTGCAGGCTATTTATTTCAGAACTACCTGTTGCTGGATGCGGAAAAATATATGGTTTATATGAACCGTAAACATGATTTTCGCAAGGTGATGCTTGTATTTGGGCAAGCCCCCCTCTTCTTTTTTATAACCATGTTATTTTTTGTTCAGGTACTGTCATGGCTCACGGTTCTCTCTGCGGGATTCACATGGACAGATATTCATCTACTAGCTGGTTATACTGGATTACCTAACGATTTTGGCTACACACTTCCGCGTGTTTATCTGGTCGGCTTCTGTCTGCTAGCATTATTATATCCACTTTGCAAAGCCTATGGACACTTTAAAGCATTACATCCCCATGGCTGGCTTAAGTATCTCTAGCCAGCCTTTTCATTACTCACCTTTTCCTTTGGGAAGTTTAAATCGAAATTGAGTTCCTTTACCTGGCTTACTGGTTACTGTAATCTTAGAGCCGTGTGCTTCTACAATATGTTTGGTAATAGCCAGTCCTAATCCTGTACCACCACTATCTTTTGAACGACTTTTTTCTACACGATAGAACCGCTCAAAAATTCGCTTCAAATGTTCTGGTTCAATTCCTGGTCCATCATCCCGCACAGAAACTACCAATTGATCTTTTTCGCTTTCAATCTCTACAACTACCTTTCCAGCTTCATTACCATATTTGATCGCATTATCAATAAGATTAGTCATTACCTGGCTAATTCGATTCTTATCAGCATATGCAATCATCTTAGGAATCTGATGCTTATCAAACTTAAGCTTTATATTTTTTGCTATTGCGGTTTCTTCTAATTGCTCAAAGATATCACTGGTAAGCTGATAAAGATCAAAATGAGAAAACTGCATTTTAATCTCTCCACTTTCCATACGGGATAGAGTCAGCAGATCCTGCACCAGAATATTGAGGTTATCAAGGCTACGGGCTGACTTCTCCAGAAACTTATCCCGGACCTTTTCATCCTCAATGGCGCCATCTAACAAAGTATGAATGAATCCCTGAGCAGCGAAGATTGGAGTTTTAAGCTCATGAGAGATATTTGCCACAAATTCTCTGCGATATTCTTCCATTCGTTTGAGTTCATCTATTTCCTGCTGCTTGCGGGTAGCATAGGTATAAATCTGCTCATTCAGTCGCTTGACAGGGTTGGCATCCCTGAAGATGCGTTTTTTGGGAACTTTAAAATCTTTTTGCTTAATCTTATCCAGCATAGTATAGATCATATTCAGCTCTCTGAATACAAGAAATTCCAATGCTACATAAATGAAGAGAAAAGAAGACAGAAATGACAGACTGAACGTAACAACTAAAGCACGTTCAGACACATTATCAATAAAAGCTAGAAAAACAGTAGTAATGCAAGCAATTAATAATGCTGCAAGAAGAGAAACTCCTTTAGAACCAAAAAGCATGACACGATAACTACGTTAAATAGTTGTCTGAGAGACTCCGATCAAGCATTACAATTAAGTAAGGATCTCAAAACCCAGACAAATATCAAACGATAAACAAGAAACAGTCTATTCCGTCAGATCAAACTTATATCCAACACCTTTGACTGTTTTAATATGATCTTCTCCGATTTTCTCTCTTACTTTTCGAATATGTACATCTACGGTACGAGCCAGGACATATACGTCCGTACCCCAGATATTTTGCAATAAATCATCCCGGCTAAACACCTTGTTAGGATTTTGAGCCAGAAAATAAAGTAATTCAAACTCTTTCTTTGGCAATGTAATCTGATTGCCCCGATTAGTGACAGTATAGCTTTTCCGGTCAATGGTCAGATCGCCAATTGAAACCTTATCTTCCTGCTTCCCTTTCTTGGATTCGCGCCGAAACAGAGCATTTATCCGGCTCATTAATGCCCGCGGTTTAATAGGTTTGGTTATATAATCATCCGCACCTACATCAAAAGCAGCTACTTCAGAATATTCTTCAGCCCGTGCAGTCAGATATATGATAAAAGTATGATTAAGCTCAGACATTTCACGTAACCGACGTCCTGCTTCTACTCCATCCATATGAGGCATCATAATATCCATCAATATCAGGTGAGGAATAAATGTTTTTGCAATCTCAATAGCTTTCTTGCCATCAGATGCCACTTTTACCTCATATCCCTCTTTGGTTAAATTATATTGGAGTAATTCTGCAATATCTGCTTCGTCATCTACAATCAGTACTTTGTACGTTTGATTGATACTCATAAAGGTTAGGTTTACAGTAAGAGGATTCTGCTTATTGCCTGTAATGACAGATAGATTTATATTATCTGCTCAAAAATACTATCTTTTTTTGGATAAAAAATCTCACCTGCTATAAACTAGCACAATAATAAAAAACCGGAAGGCACAATCGACTGCATTCCGGTTTTCGTATGTAGCAATTCTTTAAATAATATTATTTTTGCAAAGCTTTTTTTACAGCATTCTCAAGAGACTTTCCATGAAGGTCAGTATCCAGGATTACTCCATCTTTGTCGATCAGGAAAGTAGCAGGAATCGCCTCAATACCATAGTCTTCAGCAGCCTTACTATACCAGAACTTTAAATCGGATACATGGTTTTCCCATGTTAATCCATCCTTGGAAATAGCTTGTTCCCACTTTTGTTTATTTTGATCTAAAGAAACGCTATATACAGTAAATCCCTGATCTTTATACTTTTCATATAGTTTCACGACATCAGGATTTGATTGCCGGCAAGGTCCACACCAGCTAGCCCAAAAGTCAAGTAACACTACTTTGCCTTTTAATGAAGAAAGCTTAATGACCTTTCCCTGAGGATTGGGCAAAGATATCTCGGGTGCCTTCTGACCAGCCTCCGGGGTTCCAGTTCTGGTAGGATATGTGAATGCTGTAACTACACTCAGTACAGCAAAAATCATCACTAATTTAATTAAAGCGGTCATTTTTATAGAATTTATAATACGGGAAAGATTAGTTGAATACAAAGATATTGAAGTTATATAGAATAATTTTTAAAGCTAAAAGTTATCTTTTGTGCTGTACGTTCGTCTATTTTTCGGCTCATAACGTATTTTGACTATTTTCCCAAAATAGGCTGGCACATTACAAAATATAATCGTTGAGCTCTTTTAAAAGTAGACTATACTACTTCATTTTTTAAAAACTATTTTGTGTTTTAATCCTTTATAGTTTTTAAGTTCCATCTCTACAGCACCCACAAACATATCAGCTTCTATTTTTACAGGAATCCGGTTTTTGTCATCTGTAATCCAGACACGAATGGAAGACTCGCCATCAAACATCTCATTTTTAGGCATAACAGGAGTTATTTTGATACACCGAATTTTTCCATATTTCGTTGATATCTCTTCTTTTCCTCTATACTTTACTTTAAAGTCATATACCTTATCATCAAAAAATGCAGGGATTGGTACTACATCTCCAATATGTAGTGTATTAAAATCAATAATTCGCATATAACAATATCCACTGATGATATCCTGAATATTGGTAGGCATATCAAACTCTTTGGATACATCATTCTTCTCTTCTGACCGAATTGTCTTTCCTGCATAATTAAAATACACAGTTTCCTGCTTTTTATATTTTCCCTCCTGAAGATCTGTCTGAAACCTATGTGGGATCAATGCAGATGTATCTACATAAGATTTCCAGGTATCTCTGATTTTTACAATCCAATCAAATGCACCTACAGATTTACCGTATGCAGTCACCTCAAAGCAGGGACGATCATTAATTTTATGGATTTGGTTACTTACTTTCACTATTCCCTCTCCTGCATTAATAAATCCATAGTGTACACGGTATTCCAAAATTTCTCCGGGGCCAAAGCTTTCATTCTCCACTATACGATAAGAATCTACTATATGAAAACCACATAGACCTATAATGGCAAGAAGTGAAAACAAGATAACTTTCTTCTTCATCGCAAGGTATTTAAATAATTATTCATACTTGAACCATAAACCTGCTTAACAAAAATACAAAATTCGTGCTAACTTATTCAGAAACGTAAGTTTTGACAGTATTTTACTATAAATCAGTTTGCTAGGGTTTTCTGCAAATATAAACCCCCAGCTTTTTGTTATACCAAAAAACTGGGGGGAATGTTACAATTACCTGATAAAGTGTCAGGATTATAAACTGAAACGGTAATTAATTCTTAATAATTTTAAATTCTACACGTCGATTTTGTGCACGTCCTTCTTCTGTCTCATTATCTGCAAGAGGAACAGATTCCCCATATCCATGAACCACAATACGACCAGGGTCAAGACCTTTACGAGAAGTAAGATAATCTTTTACACTGGTAACCCGACCTTCCGAAAGCTTTAAGTTGTACTCATCTGTACCCATCGCATCTGTATGTCCGGCTATTTCAATGGTAATTGCAGGATTTTCAACCATAAACTCAGCAACACGATCCAATTCAGGATAAGAAGCATCATTTAGCTGAATCTTATCAAAATCAAAGAATACGTTATTTAGTCGAACAACTACGTTTTTCTCTATTGGCACCAGATACAAATCGCGACTTATAATTTTACCTACACTAACAGTAGTATCTTTTGCTGTTGCAGGTAAAAGAGGAGTATCATCAGAGTTTAATACTGCATCGTTGGTATTACCTGTTGCAGCTACTACAAATTGTTCTTTGTTTTCCAGCACACTTACATTTCGCAGTGTGGTATCCATTAACGAAGCAGTCTGATTGGCTTCAGCTTTTAATCCAGAGAGATCAATATTATCAGACACAGAAATGAAACCAGGAGCTTTTGCACGGAAACCATATCTCTTACCATAAGGCAATACAATTTTGTATTCACCTGTGGTTGCATTACTACGGGCAACCCCTAACTCACCGCCACCAGGCAATACTTCATAGCTAATCATAGCATCCAGAGGCTGGCGTGTCTTGGAATTGAAAACCTTACCAGATACTAATACGACAGGGTCAGGACGAAACTCTTCTTTCAATTTTACACGCACAATATCACTTCCTCCCTTACTATTTTTATCAGCTACCAAATAAGCATATTCACCGGTAGCATCCATTGTATAATATGTATCTGCTTCTTCAGTATTGATTGAGCTTCCCATATTAACAGGCTTAGACCATTTCTGCCAGCCATCTCCTTCTCTACGAGCAATGTAAATATCATGCGCTCCTAAACCTCCTGGACGATCACTACTGAAATATAACGTTTTACCATCTGCAGCCAGAAAAGGCGTATCTTCACTTACGTTGGTATTAATATCTGTACCTAACGATTGAGGTCTGGACCATTTTCCATCTTCCTTCAATGTACTAACATACAAATCACTTGCTTCACTATTTTTGACCTCACTAAAAGCCAATATCAGAAATTTACCGTTGTTAGCTAGAACCGCATTGGTAAATACACCTTTATTCATCTCCTGAAATCCTTCAATTTCCAGTTGTTGAGGTACAGACCATCCATTAGCTGTGCGATTTGATGCAGAGAAACCAGGTCCTTTGTATTTTCCATTTTTAAATGCACCCCGAATAATTAATGTACTACCATCAGGGGTAACACTCTCTACAGAATTAAACTGTTCAAGATTAAAAGGCAATGGCATTCGCTTAGCTTTGCTCCATTTTCCATCAGGCCGTTTTGTACAAAACCAGATTTCCTGAGATTCATCGGCTCCAAAAAGATTGTCCGGACGACCATCAATTGCAAAATATAATGTTTGCCCATCAGGGGTCATTACGGGACCCAACTCATCATAGGTACTGTTTACAGAATCACCCAAATTCTCAATTTCATATGATTTGGGATCAATGCTAACACTACGTTTTTGTCCCCACGCAAAAGTAGCGGATAGAAACAGTAGTAGAATAGGGAAAATTTTAGAAGACTTCATGCTTTTCGTAATAAAATGTGGAGTAGATAGTTACATTGCTGGTATAAACTAAGTTATAGGATTTTAACTTCATTATCACGAAGTTACAAAGATTACAGATACAGACACGGATTAAACTTCTTTTTTTGGTTTGTATAAGAATTATTCCATCGGGTTAAGATTAGAAGGTTAAATATATAGATTAAAGTCTGTATACATATTATTTTCTCAGAGGTTACATGTGTATGTTTTTACGACATGATTCATCTGGTTTCTACTTAACTTTTCATCCAATATATATCTACAACTCTTTTTCAGTATAAAAATCACTCTCAACTATTAATACGCCTTGTATTATTTATGTAAGTTATTTTCATAAAACTATTCTTTAAAACACTTTTTTTTTCCTAACAGTAGGAATGCTACAATATCATTAAGTTACCTTAACAAGCTCTGATTCAACTTTTCTGTGAAAGTTGTTATGTTTATATAAAATATGAAAAAAGTTTTTGAAGATGCTTACAAAGATAAAAACTTTTCTTTCCGGACTATCTACAAATCAGGAACCTACACCTGAAATTAAGCTATATGACTTAGGCTTGCTTAAAGATACTGTAGGCAATAATCCTGATAGTTTGAGAGAAATTATCACCTTATTTCTTCAAAGTAAACCTGCGGAACTGGAGCAATTAGAACTGGCGGTCAAAGACCATAACTTATCTGCTATAGCACGATGGGCTCACTGCATCAAAGGAAATCTGAAATTGTTTGGAATGGATGAAACCTACAATCAACTGGTCTGGATCGAACTGATTGCTAAAAAAAATGAGGAACAATGGAATAATGATATTGAAGTGTATTGGCAAAGAATAGATCAGACATTTACATTAATTCTTAGTCAGCTACCCAAGGAACTGGTATATATGCATGCTGAATAACTTTGTATTACTAACCATATAACTAAAAAAGCCTGGTATACCAGGCTTTTTTAGTTATATGGTTTTGAGCAATGGTTTAGGCAACCGCTTTCAATGCAATATATTTAGACTTTTCAAATTCACTACGAGCATATTCATAATCTACAACAAATTCACGAATATCAGTACGTGATGGCAGATCAAACATCAGATTTGTCATGATAGCTTCGCAAATAGAACGTAATCCACGTGCACCCAATTTACATTCTACAGCCTGGTCAACAATATAATCCAGAGCATCACTATGGAAGGTAAGCTGAATATTCTCCATTTCAAACAGCTTCTGGTATTGTTTGGTAATAGCATTTTTAGGCTCTGTCAAAATCTGACGTAAAGTTTCCCGGCTCAATGGCTCCAGATAAGTTAAAACCGGAAGACGCCCAAGTAATTCGGGAATCAAACCAAATGAACGAAGATCCTGAGCTGTTACATATTTAAGTAAACTCTCGTTTTCATGTACTGTATCGAAAGCAGCACCTCCACTAAATCCAATAGGACGGGTGTTGATCCGTTTGCTGATGTGACGTTGGATACCTTCAAATGCCCCACCACAAACGAAAAGAATATGTTCTGTATTAACAGCGATCATCTTCTGGTCAGGATGCTTTCTGCCACCTTGTGGGGGAACATTTACCAGAGAACCTTCCAACAATTTAAGTAATGCCTGTTGTACACCTTCGCCACTCACATCCCGGGTAATAGATGGATTATCAGACTTGCGGGCAATCTTATCTATTTCGTCAATATATACAATGCCTCTCTCAGCCTTTTCCACATCATAATCAGCAGCTTGCAACAAACGAGTCAAAATGGTCTCAACATCTTCTCCAACATAACCAGCCTCTGTAATTACAGTAGCATCCGCAATACAGAAAGGCACCTGTAATAGACGAGCCATAGTACGGGCAAGATATGTCTTCCCTGTACCTGTTTCGCCGACCATGATAATATTTGATTTTTCAATAAGCACTTCATCCTCAGTCTTAGGCTGCATCAAACGCTTATAGTGATTGTATACAGCTACAGAAAGTACCTTTTTTGCTTCATCCTGCCCTACTACGAACTGATCCAGAAACTTCTTCATATCAGAAGGTTTAATCAGATTCAACTTGGGGGTTGTACTTTTCTCTTTTGGGCGAGTTTCTTCAATAATAATCTGATGTCCTTGTTCAATACAACGATCACAAATATGTGCGTTTATACCTGAGAGCATCAGGGAAACTTCTTTTTTGCTTCGCCCACAGAAGGAGCAGCTAATCTGAGCCATAAATGTATAGTAGAAACTTGTGCAGCACTGAATTATTTTGTCTTCAACTACTGCGTATTGAATTTCGATTTAATAATATTTATCTGTCTACTCTGCAAAAGGTAAACTGAAGACAAAAGTAAACAGATTTTTGTTTACATCCGTTTTTTTTATCTATCAAAATAAAGAACCTGCTTCTATAGTCAGAAAGCAGGTTCTTTATGTAACTGATACAGAAGCAATTTATGTTTGCTTATATTTTGTCAACAACTTTATCGACGATTCCATAGGCTAATGCCTCATTGGCATCCATCCAGTAATCACGGTCAAAATCTTTCATGATCTGCTCTACAGTCTTTCCACAGTTATCCGCCAAAATCTGAGCACCAATCAGTTTTGTTTTTTCAATCTGACGCGCCTGAATCTCCAGATCAATGGATTTTGCCTGGAAGTAACCACCAATACTTGGCTGGTGAATCATTACTTCTCCATGTGGATAGATAAATCTACGACCTTTTGTACCTGCAGAAAGTAGGATAGATCCCATAGAAGCAGCCAGCCCCATACATATAGTAGACACAGGCGACTGAATCATTTTCATGGTATCATAGATTACCATGCCTGATGTTACCACTCCACCTGGACTATTAATATAAAAAGTAATTTCTTCACCTGGTTTTTCAGCATCCAGATACAACAGTCTATTTACCAGATAGCGAGCTGAATCGTCATCAACGACTCCCCATAAAAATATTTTACGTTGTTCTAAAAACTTTTTCTGAAAAACCCGATCTCCAAACACATTTTCTAACACTTCTGGTTTTGGCATCTCAGGCTCTTCATCAGCATATCTATAAGGATTCATATTATCTTTAATTATTAAATGGTTGAAATAGCTAAAGGATTAAAAAGAAGAGACTACTATCAACTACTAAGTATGTCTCAGCTAAGATTAACTATCTATTATTTTAATGGAGCTTCTTTCTCTTCACGAATCAGGATTTCATCAATCAATCCATAGTCCAGTGCCTCTTTGGATGTAAGCCAGTAATCGCGATCAGAATCAGCTTTCACCTGATCATGAGACTTACCACTATGATTTGCCAGGATAGTGTACAATTCATTTCTGAGGGCAACCAACTGTTTCACAGAAATCTGAATGTCAGAAGCTTGTCCACCAGCAACGCCGGATGGTTGGTGAATCATCGTACGGGCATGTTTCAGAGAGGAACGCTTGCCTTTCGTACCACCAGCTAACAATACAGCAGCCATAGAAGCAGCAATACTTACGTTAATAGTAGCGACATCCGGACGAATGTACTGCATGGTATCATAAATACCCAAACCTGCATAAACAGAACCTCCCGGACTATTGATATATAATAGAATATCCTTCTTAGGATCGGCAGATTCCAGGAATAACAGCTGAGCTATAATTATATTAGCAATGTTGTCATCAACCCCCATCCCTAAAAATATAATGCGATCAGCCATGAGACGCGAAAAAACATCTACCTCACGGAAGTTCATAGGACGTTCCTCAATAACGGCACGGGTCATATTTTCGACATGATGAACATAGCCATCAACCGCTGAACCGCTGATGTTTTGCCCTTTCACGGCATATTTGCGAAATTCTTCGCTACTTAAATCTTTGTAGAACATACGATTATCAAAAAAAAGTTGCGGATGGCAAAATACAAATTATAACGAAACAAAAAAGCCCTTTGCCAAAAAGGGCTTTCTTCTCATTTACAATTACCGTACCTTTTTCTAAATAATTAAACAAAGACATAACTGCAGGAAATAATGACCTGCTAAAACAAAATAGGGCAAAACACTCTATAGTAGAGGTTTTGCCCGATAAAATAGTTAGCTAATATAACAATTCGCTATATATGAATCACTTATGAAGCGACTTCTTCTGTTTTATTAAATTCTTCTGTACTTACTTTCTTTACCTGCGGAGTAATTTGATCTTTCACGAACGCTGCCACTTTGTCAGTAAATACACGCTGGAAAGTGTTCATATAGTTCTGTCCTTTCTCAGCTTTCAAGAAGTTATCAGCCAATTGATTCAGAAGGCTTTCGTTCTCAGGAGTATCATTCTGCAGGAAGTTATAGACTTCTTTAAAAGAATTTTTAGCCTGTTCCAATACTTCTTCGTGCTCTACTTTCAGGTCATGATCCTTGGCAATTTTATCTTTGATAATTGTCCACTTCAAACCTTTTACGAACTCATCATATTCTTTAGCGATCTCTTCATCTGAAAGATTCTTGTTTGATACTTTCAGCCAGCGTTTTAAGAACTCATTAGGAAGGTCAATGGAGGTAGTTTCTACCAGTTGGTTCTGAATATCGCGTAACAAACGGTTGTCACTTTCTTTATCGTATAGTTTCTGAAGTTCCTGTGTAAGTTTTTCCTTAAATTCTTCTTCACTTTTCACATCTTCACCATATACTTTCTTGAAGAATTCTTCATTCATCTCTGCAGGAACCTGACGATCGATATCTGCAATAGTTAACTCAAATTTACCCGCTAGCTTGTCTGCTTCTTCCTGAGGTATTTGGGTAAACAACCGTACAGAATCACTGTCTGCAAAAATTGACTGAATGTCAAAAACAATTACATCGCCTTTTTTCTTTCCAAGGAATAATGGTTTAGCTTCCTCTTTCAGTTTGTTTACAAACAGATATGCATTCTCTTTTTGAAATTCTCCACCTTCAATTTGTTTCAATCCACCAAACGCCAGATCCTGCTCTCCTACTTCCTCTGGATTGATATAGTTTCCATGACGAGCCTTCAGGTTATCAAGTGAATCGTTGATATCCTTATCTGTAATTTCAACTTCTGTACGTGTCAGGTTCAGCTTGTTTACATCATACGTAAACTCAGGTACCAGACCAATATCATAACTGAAAGAAAATTCACGTTGAGTATCCCAGTCAATACCTTCAGCTTCTGTCTGATTTGGAAGTGGATCTCCAACAATAGACAGTTTATTTTCTTTAATATAGCTATCTACTGATTCGATCAATAGGTTATTTACCTCATCAACAAGAATACCTTTACCATACATTTTCTTCAGCAGGCCTGCAGGTACTTTACCAGGGCGAAATCCTTTGATAGAAGCAGTTTTGCTGTAATCCTTTAATTTTTTCTCTACGCGGGGCTGATAATCTGCTTCTTCCAGTGTGATACGAATGGAGGCATTGGTCGTATCTTTTTTGTCTAAGATAATGTTCATAATTGGATTTGTTAGATGATTAACTGCTGATCAATCTTACATCAACCAGCAATAAAATTTTGTATTCAACTGAAAGCTTGCCAGAACTTCTAATACCCAAATCCGGCCGCCAATTTTGCTATTAGTAAAAAAACCCCCAAAACTGCGAAAGCTGCTTTGAGGGTTTAGTGCGGATGGAGGGACTCGAACCCCCACGCCTCGCGGCGCCAGATCCTAAGTCTGGTGCGGCTACCAATTACGCCACATCCGCAAAAGGAATGCAAAGGTAAAAAAGCATTTTAAAAAGTCAAACATCTTGCCTACTTTTTTTTAAAAAAATTCTTTTTTGGAAAAGAACATACGCCCCGATAATCAATCATTGCATTTTTTTGTTTATTTTATGACATTTAGTTGTCTGACTGCACAGTTTTGACACACGCTTGAAACTTGATACGACCAGACATTGTATGTTTGCCAAGCATCTTGTTTTCAGAGTAAAATATGTTTGGATGCTTATTTACATCCGGCAGTTATGATTCAAAAGATATTTAAAAAGTAAACCGGCAGATTTACAAATGCAGACAGATAGTGTGACAATCGAATCTCAGCCTATCACCGAACAGGATAGAGCAGAACAGGAACGCAGGGAAATTCTCCGAAAATATCGGAAACTCCTCCGTTCAATAAAACCCATGTTAAAGGATGGAGATGCAAAAATCATAAAGAAAGCATTTAATACAGCTGCCGAAGCACATAAGGGAATGCGCCGGAAATCCGGAGAGCCCTATATTTATCATCCATTGGCAGTAGCTCAGATTGCAGTAGATGAGATAGGACTAGGCCCTACTTCTGTAGTATGCGCTCTACTTCATGATGTGGTTGAAGATACCGACATGGAGATTGAGGACATAGAAAGGGAGTTTGGCTATAAGGTGGCAAAGATTATAGATGGTCTGACTAAGATTTCAGGTGTATTTGAATATGGAACATCTCAACAAGCAGAGAACTTCCGGAAAATGCTTCTGACCTTATCAGATGATGTGCGGGTAATCCTTATAAAACTGTCAGATCGTCTGCATAACATGCGGACTTTAGCTAGTATGGCTCGTAACGGACAACTAAAGATTGCATCCGAAACGATGTATCTATATGCTCCGCTTGCACACAGATTAGGCCTATATGCGATAAAATCAGAACTGGAAGATCTCTATCTTAAGTATACAGATCCGGACATTTATAAATCCATTGCCGAAAAATTAAAACAGACAAAAGCTGCCAGGGAAAAATTTATTGCTGATTTCATTGCTCCTATTGAGAAAAACCTGCGGGATGAAGGATATGATTTTATTATAAAAGGGCGTCCGAAATCAATTTACTCTATCTGGAAGAAGATGCAAAAGCAAAAGATTCCATTTGAGGAGGTTTATGACAAGTTTGCAATCCGGATTATTCTGCGAACAGATCTGGATAAGGAAAAAACTGCGTGCTGGCAGGTATATTCCATCGTTACAGACTATTATACTCCTAACCCGGATAGGTTACGTGATTGGATCAGTACACCTCGGGCCAATGGATATGAGTCATTGCATACTACTGCCATGAGTAAAACAGGCCAGTGGGTGGAAGTGCAGATCCGCACACAGCGTATGGATGATATCGCGGAGAAGGGATATGCAGCTCACTGGAAATATAAAGAGAATGGACAGATCCATGAAAATGAAAAGGGTGTAGAGCACTGGATTCAGGAAGTACGTCAGATGCTGGAAAATGAAGACGTTTCAGCCATTGAATTTGTAGATGACTTCCGGATGAACCTCTTCAATGAGGAGGTTTTTGTATTCACCCCTAAAGGTGAACTCAAAGTGTTACCGGCAGGAGCTACAGCTCTGGACTTTGCCTTTGATATCCATACTGAAATCGGGATGCGATGCCTTGGGGCAAAAGTGAATCAGAAATTGGTTCCGATCAATTACATTCTGCATAATGGAGATCAGCTGGAGATATTGACTTCCAGCAAACAGAAACCCAGTGAAGACTGGTTAAAGTTTGTAGTTACCTCAAAGGCACGTGCCAAGATCAAGGAAAGTCTGAAAGAAGAATATCGACAGTTTGTCAGTGAGGGCAAAGATATTGTAGCTCAACGTCTGAAGAAACTAAAACTAGACCCCAATACGCATGAGATTGTGAATCAGATGCGGGCCTTCTTTGATGCCAAAACGCCTCAGGAGTTTTTGTATAAGGTAGGCAAAGGCATTATCTCAAAAACAGATATCAAGCGTTTCAAAAATGAGAAGGTTCAGCGTGCTACCAATAACAAGAAGGAGTTTAATGATGCTAAATCATTTGAGGTTGAAATAAAGAAAGTACGGGGAGTGGATTCAGACATGTTACTCATTGGTGAGGACATGGATAAGATTGACTATGAACTGGCTAAATGTTGCAATCCGATTCCCGGAGATGATGTGTTTGGATTTGTTACGGTTAATGAAGGTATAAAAATCCATCGGACTACCTGCCCTAATGCGGTAGGCCTGATGTCTAACTATGGTTATCGTATCATTAAAGCGAAATGGACATCTCAGAAGGAACTTGCTTTTCTGGCAGGCCTCCGTCTTACAGGCATTGATCGGGTAGGCTTGGTAAATGATGTTACGAAGATCATCTCTAACGAGTTAAAAGTGAATATGCGTTCCATCAAAATTGAAACCAATGATGGCATTTTTGAAGGTAATATAATGCTCTTTGTCAATGATACAGAGCATCTGGATACATTGATGAAAAAACTGAACAGAGTACCTGGCATTGTCAATGTAACGCGGTTTGACAATCAATAGCATTGCTATATCTTATTACAATGTTCTGGCAAATAAAAGAGCTGTGACTGACTGATATCAATCACAGCTCTTTTATTTATTCTCAATCTTTTATCTATATAGATGCCACATGATCTTTAAATTTTGTCAACCATACATCCCAGTTGAATTGTGTTTCATATAAGTGCCGACTATTCTCAGAAAAGCGTTCGTACACACCAGCCACATGTATTTTTAATAATGCATTTATAAAGTCATCAACAGTCCCTGTTTCGTCAATTAGAAAACCATTCACTTCATTTTCGACCATAGACGATAGTCCTCCGGTATTACGAGCTATAATTGGTAATCCAAACATCATAGATTCAGCTAATACAATAGGTGTACAATCAGCCAAAGTAGGAAATAGAAAATAATTAGCATTTTCAAATTCTTTTTTTAATTGCATTGTCCCTTCAGTTGATCCTTTATTGATGAAAGTATGCAGAAACAGATTCTGAATAGAATGAATTTCTGCAGGATATTGCTTCAATCCAATAATTGTTAATTGTGAGGCATATCCCATTTCCAGTAAACGTTTATGCACTTCTATAGCAATATTGATTCCTTTTCTTTTCCACTCTACTCCTACTATCAACAAACTTATTTGTTTTTCGAATATTCTCTTACGATATGAAAGATCTGGAAGATTTGCTCCATATTTAAGCACCTTAACTTTAGAAGGCTCTACATTATAGTAATTAACAACAGAACTAGCAGCCCATTCTGAACTCAACAAAATAAGATCCGCATTGTTATAAGCTTTACTATCAATAGTATGCCCTTCTTTAATATTAAAGTTTGATAAATTTGTAAGTGCAGGATAATAATCTAACCCTAACTGAAATGTAGAGTCAGAATAGTAAACTATTTTACTCTTGGGACAAACAGTTTTGTCAAAATGTGCCAGTAATTGAACACAATTAAAAAAAAGAAGATACTCATATTGTTTTTGCTTCTTCTTTAGCTGTTTCTGTATCTGTTTTGATAAAACCCAAGAATAAAGAGTAGAATTTTTGAGCCGATATCGGTTAGAGAATACTCTGTTCATTATTTTTCCATACATCCGAACCCAGAAAGGAATGGCAGAAATAAATACTATTTCTACTACATAATGAGATTCAAGTGCTTTACAAGCATGGTAGGAAATACCACTAAAACTTTTTATATCAGTGGGATCATTTATAGAGATCACTAATAAGTTTTTATTGCTCATAGTGTATCTTTTTTGCTATTGTTAGTTCATCTGAATCTATGTATTCAAAACCAGATTCTTCTAAAAAGCTATAAATTTTTTTACGTAAAGAACCATTATCATGGATCTCAATTGCCAAATATTCACAGCTACTTAATAGTTTAGCACTTATTTCTCGGTTATCAAATAAATATCGCTCGGCACCTTCTATATCTATCTTAAGCAGACATACTTTATCAGTATTCAACTGTTTGATATAATATGACACATCATACCCTTTTAATAAACTTTTATCTTCGGTCTCCTCAACAGAAAAAGCCCATTCTCGCTTATCTCCACTTTCAATAACAGCCAGATAAGCTTCCCGATACCATAAGGCACTTTGAATAGAGATAATATCTGCAAAATCATTAACTGCAATATTTTTTTTTAACCGCTGAAAATTTCCAGATTCAGGCTCTATTGAGATAATTTTCGCATTAGGAAAAATTGATTTAAAATAAAGGGTAGACATACCTACATTCGCTCCAGCATCTATAATAGTAAGCTGACTATCTTTAGTGTATTCTTTCAACATCATATCTATAACAGGCTGATATTGCCTATAAATAAATACCTGAGAGTATACCCACTGATCACTACTTGGAAACTTGCGCAAATAGATTTCGTTTGCCTTTGAACCTATAAAAACCTTTACTTTATACTCATCTTTATATTCTTCTATTAACTGAGCATTGGAATCAACCAAAAAACTATATAAATAGTATATATTTTTTTCGCTCTCTGATACAGGTTGTTTAAGTAAACGTTTTATGTAATAGCTAATTAGCGTCCCTTTTTGTTTAAAGGATATGTTACCTTTAAATATCCCTAAAAGTGTATTTATTCTTTTATTGAGAGGCTTTGCAACAAATTGTGTATATTTTGACTGAGACATGTTTTGTGTGATGGAATAGCAGCTGTATACTATAAATGAATATGGTTAAAAAGTCTTTGGGTATATTTTGTTTATTTAGGCTGGTTACAGGATTCATAATAGTAAACATCCACAAATAGCCAGTTACTAAAACACAAACATAGCCTTTTGTATACTATTTTACCAAAAGCGGCAAAACAAAATGAAATAATCAAATTTAAAGTAATTTAAGACTTACTTAACTAGATTCGGAGATAGATAAGCATAAGAAGTTGTCTAGTATAATCAGTAAAGTGTTCAAAGACATGTTTTATGTTACATCCTCATCCATTTTTTGGTGAGTAGTATAAAACGGGGCTCACTACAAAGTTACTCTTCTCTCTCTTCACTAATCTGCTAAACAACTTCGAATACAATAACTGATATAGATACTAGAAATATTTTCTAATTGTAAGAATATACACCTATCAGTTCAGGACTTGCCCCATTAGCATATATTTTTCGTTTTTTTTGTGAAGGATACCCATTTACACCATATTGATAGGTATAAACCTCTGTACTGATAACTGTTCCATTTGCACTTTTAAAGACCTTTTTGCCAGGATTATTCATATGTATTTTTACTTCTGGCAAATAAGGAAAACGCATTAATGTATTATCAGGATTTTTCTTATCGTCAAAATCCGAATACTCTGTTATGTTATGAATCTCTTCATCATTGCCTGACTTAGCAGATTTAAAAGTAGATTCTCTGATTACATTCCCTTTGGTATCATAGTCAAACCGAATAGTGTGCTTCTCTATGTCGCCGGCAGCAATATTTGTTTCCCAACGTTCTTCTTTTAGTCGGCTTCCTTCAAATGTATAATAACGCCTCACTTCTACTTCATTCTTGTAATTCAGTTCCTCTGTTTTCTCCAAGACTCCATTTTTGTAATAATAATTAACAGGATAGCCAGCTTCGTCTGTAGTAAGTTGCTTCACCAGCCCTGCTTCATTATAGTGGAATCGATAGGTAATCTTTTTAATCATAGACGGATCATTTTGCACAAACTGCCATTGAGTATGGTATGTTACGATCTTACCCTCCTCATCATATGTCATAGTTTGGTAATCAATAGCAGAATATGTAATCTTTACAACCTTTGCAGCCGTTGGATCTGTCAAGACAGGATTGACAATCACAGATACATCATCTGAATTTCCCAAGGCTTCATCGTCTACAGCTGTTAAACGGAATATGTAGGCTCCCTCAATCAGATTAGATACAGACAAGGTAACAGAATCCGCATTCCGCAAAGTTGGCGCATTAGGTCCTGACACCAGTGTCCAATGCTGGGCTTTAACAGTTCCATCCGAATCGCTTACACTTCCAGTCAGCAGCACCATTGCCTCTGGTAGAGTAATCACTTTATCAGGACCGGCATTTACAGTAGGGAGTATTAATTGTGATGAAGGATCTCTATCTTCTTTTTCACAAGACCAGGCAAAAAAAGTAAAAAGTAAAACAGTAGTGACAGCAAGTTTCCCTGCTTCAAATAAATGTAGTGTTTTCATAGTAAGTTAAATAGACTAAATACATGATTATGCCACAATCATCAGGATTGAAGGTATGCATAACCTCTTTTCAGAGATAATTTCAATAATTTTCATGGGAGTTTTGTAGCGACTAATGTATATATAGCCGCAGTACTTATGCAGGAAGACTTGAATTTTATCGCAAAAAAGTATAACTTCTTAACTTGGGAGTGGCAAAGTAAAAGTCTACTTCCTTCAAATGTAAGAAAAAATCCATCAGTGGTTCTAAAACTCTTTGGATGGTATGCTATACTTAACAAACGTTACCTTACATCTCTATTCGCTAGTTAATTAACTAAAAATGAACAGATTATACACTTCAAAAATCTATACTCATAAAGGCATCATCTGTTTTGAGACAGTTTCTTTTCATGCAAATGGTTTAGAGAATATACATTTGCTTTTTCTTTGTCAAAAGATATTCTTTCCTTTGCATTAAAATTAAATTGCTGGTCTTTTTGTTATATGAGTGAGTGTAATATTTTACCTATCTTATAATACGTTACTGACCCCCATATTAAGAACGCGCTATGCCTCTGAACCAAGCACATTTCGCCGAGGTAAAAAAAATATTTACGGCGTATCTAGAAAAAAAAGAATTGCGCAAAACTCCTGAACGGTTTGCTATCCTGGAAGAGATATATTCACGAACAGACCATTTTGATGTGGAAGAGTTATATATATCGATGAAAAATAAGAATTATCGGGTAAGCCGGGCAACTGTTTACAATACCCTTGATCTTCTTGTTGATTGTGATCTGGTCACCAAACACCAGTTTGGTAAAAACATGTCTCAATACGAAAAATCGTATGGATACCGCCAACATGACCATCTCATATGTACAGATTGTCATCGTGTTGTTGAGTTTTGTGATCCCAGAGTTCAGAATATTCAGAATATGGTAGGTGACTTGCTGAAGTTTAATGTACTTCATCATTCACTAATCTTCTATGGTAATTGCACAAAGGATCAATGCGAATATAAAAAAGATTAGTAGTTCAATGGCTGAATGGTTGAGACCTGTGAAGTTATCCTTTATAGATAGTGCTTCACAGAACTTGGCTGCTTGGCCATTTATTGCGTATATATCACAATCAACCATTCGATAATTAACCATTTTAACTATTAACATTTGAACAAATGATAGACGTTTTGTTAGGCTTACAGTGGGGTGACGAAGGCAAAGGTAAAATTGTAGATTTTCTGGCTCCACGTTATCAGGTTGTAGCGCGCTTTCAAGGTGGCCCTAACGCTGGTCACACACTGGAGTTTGATGGAATCAAACACGTATTACACCAGATTCCATCAGGTATATTTCGGCCGCATACTAAAAATATCATTGGTAACGGAGTAGTACTGGATCCTATTGTTTTTCGTCGTGAAGCAGAATCCGCTATTGAAAAGTTTAACATAGATCTACGCAGCAATCTGTTTATTTCCAAGCGTACCCAGCTGATTATGCCTACCCATCGGCTATTGGATGCTGCCTATGAACAAGCCAAAGGGGATGACAAAATTGGTTCTACACTAAAAGGTATTGGTCCGACGTATTCTGACAAAATTGCCCGCCAAGGGTTGCGTGTGGGGGATGTGGTTTCTCCAAACTTTAAAGAAAAATACAAGAAGCTGGTAGAAAAACACCTGGTTATTCTGAAACAACACAACTTCATCTACTTTGATCTGGTTTCCATGGAGAAAGACTTTTTCGAGTCTATCGAATACCTGAAGACCTACAAACTGGAAGATACAGAATATACAATCAACAAATCTCTTCAACAGAAAGAAACCATTCTGGCAGAAGGTGCACAAGGATCATTACTTGATATCGACTTTGGATCTTATCCATTTGTTACCAGCTCTACAACTATGACAGCCGGAGCCTGTACAGGTTTGGGAGTAGCACCAAGTCATATTGGAGAAGTATATGGTATCTTTAAAGCGTATTGTACTCGGGTAGGCTCAGGTCCTTTCCCGACAGAACTGAAAGAGGAAACTGGTGAAAAACTTCGTCGTATCGGACATGAATACGGTTCTACGACTGGACGTCCTCGTCGCTGTGGATGGTTAGATCTGCCAGCTCTTCGCTATGCAATTATGCTGAATGGCGTAACTCAGCTGGTGATGATGAAAGTAGACGTATTATCTGAGTTTGATGAAATAAAAGTTTGTACTCATTATCGTTTAGCCGATGGTACAGAAACAGAACAACTTCCTTTTGATCTGTGTGATGCTCCGGTTGAACCTGTTTATAAGACTTTTTCAGGTTGGCAATCCAATTTAAACAGCGTTCATTCTTTTGATCAACTACCTTCTCAATTAGCTGACTATGTAGCTTATCTGGAAGAGGCATTGAATTTGCCTATTACATTTATCTCTACAGGTCCTGATCGTGTAGCCACTCTGGTAAAAGCAGAAATGGTAGGATAAGTTATTAAAAGGACAATTTAACTAGCCCTTAAAAATACATACTATAAATAAAAAGACCTGTGCTTTGATAGCACAGGTCTTTTTATTTATAGTATGTATGTATATGCAATATTATTTAGTACTTTCTTCCAATGGGCTGAAATCTTTAAATGTTGCTTTAATAGCTTTATCTGTTGCTTGTTTTTTATTTTCCCATGAGGCATCCAGTTCCAATGCAACCATACCTTTCAAATTCAACAGAGCCACAAAATCGTCCAGATCTTTTGTATAATCCTTGCTATTGCGAGATGATTTTAATGCATATTTCCGGGCAAAGATATCTCCTTTTGTCTGTAGCTCGTTTTTCTTTTCAATGATATAGTTTAATCGCTCAATAATATCCTTTGTTGATCGTCCAATTACTTCTGTAGCTTCAAGTGTACTGATAGTAGCAACAGCCGTTCCTCCTACAGTAGTTACAGCAGTACTATTTGGTTTTATTACAACAGGGGCCACACCTGAAATAGCTCCTAACGAAGCATTGGTAATAGACCTATGAACCTTTCCTTTCTTAGCTCTTTTATAGGCACGTTTTAGTTCTTGTTCCTTCGCTTTCAACTGTTCAAGCAGATCCCATGCACGTACCAAAGCAACCCTGTATTGAGTATATAACTGCAAGTCTTTTGCTTGCTCGTCTACAGTATTGAGAATCAAAAAGTTTACTTTAAGCTCAGCTCTTTTCTGCGACTTATCCAGAGCAAAAAAGGTAATCTGAGTACTGAGTGAATCATTTGGATCTTTCACAAAATCATAACCAGGCTTCCAGATAAACTCGTACCGATTGGTAGTAATCTTTTGCAAGGCATCTTTGGGAATACTGGAAGACGCAGAGATAAAATCAAAAGCAGTTACGTCATCATCTCCGTTAGGATCTGCAATATAAAAACGGATATCAATAGGTGAATTTTCTCTGGATTTTATAAATGTCTCTTTAGGCACAATGGTAATTTCCGGAGGTAAATCCTGTTGTGTAGCTTCGATTCGGATTCTTCCTTTATTCTGCAACTTACCCGGCTGATCTTCTACAATAAAATCAATATACATTGCTTTTGCTTTCAATGCATTGAATTGAGTCAGAGAAGGTTTCCAGGTAAATTCCCCTTGTGCATTGAGTTGCATTCCCTCAGGCATGTTGTCTGTAGGCACAAATACAATTGGATCATTATCTTCGTCCTTTACCATCCCAGGATTGATCACATATTTGTTAGGGGTATTATATCCAACATACCATGTCTTCATATCTCCGATGGTAGGTGGCTGGTTCACATGCTTTACCTTGAATTCAACAGTCTGGCTGGCAGATTCACCCTTATCATTACGTGCTTCAAAAATGACCTGAATAGACTTTTCTTTATTCAATCTGTCAACGAAGTTATATTCAGGCTTCCATGCAAAATAGCCACTGGTATCAAAGTCCATCCCATCCTGTTTTCCCTGTGTAATAGCAAAGGTATAATGGCTACCTGTGCCACCAGCAGCACGCAATGTAAATACTAATTCTTTCCCCTCTTCTATTGTATTCCAGTTGGCATATCCGGGAAAAAATAGTTTAACACCAGACCCAGCAGCTTCATTCTGTGCCTGAGCGGTATAGAATAAAAAACTAAAGATTAAAAATAAAAAGATTTTTTCTTGTACTTTTTTCATGTTGGGTTTCGTAGGAAGTATTGTATGAAATACTAGAACGCAAAGTAAAGTGAAAAAATTTTAACCAAATATGGCAAAATTGTGTTTTTTATTTCTCAAAAGAGGCCCATTGGAAAATAATAACTGTATTTGATCCGCTCTGATAAATTCTTCATATCACTCTCTTTTAGTATACTGCTTATTTGTTACAGAAGTATCTGTTTATCAATAAATAGCGCACAAAATTAGAAGTATTTCGGAAGTCCACCATATTAAATCTAAAAACAACCTCTACATAAAAGATAATCTTGCTTTTTCACTATTCTTACTTACTTATATCCAGTATTGAAACCAGTGTCTGCCATTCTATTGCATTTTACTGTTGTGTATATGTCATATATAGTATGCTATTTTCTATTGTATTTATAAAAATGCGGTTACCAACTGATAGATTTAAGTATGTAATAAGATTTTTACCAGTATAATCTTTTTGTTCCTATACTATTCTACTAGTAAGATAATTTACCTATGTTAATTGGGTACTACCCGTAAAAACAATCATACCAGAGTCTCTATTTTTGGAGATGAACGAATGCATTATTTTATAGAAAATATTACATGCCCCACCAAATCACTTGCTCCTGTCTGTCACATTAATATCGGTACTGTTAAAATAAAAACGGTTCGCTGTCAGACAACGAACCGTTTTAAATCAAGAGTAAAAAACTAATTACTCAGAAGCTTGTGAACTTATTCCACTGACCATTCCAAAATGCCTCCGGCATATTCTTTAGGCAGTTTAACCTCTATTTTCAAGGCTCCAGTTTGCACAGGACTAAAGGTCACTTTATTATACTTATCTTTTTCTACTCCATACGAATTCTGGTTCTGGACCTCTTTCCACTTTCCATCAGCAGCCAGATAAAGCAACTTCCAGGATTCAGGTACACGGCAACCACCCCATGGACTGTCATCAAACCAGTAAAGTTTTACAGAGGATACTTTTTCTGGTTTTACAAAAGTATATTGTACCCATTGGGTAGTGTCTTTCAATGGCCACCAGTGATAATTCAGGTTATCTCTGTCATTTGAGTTTTTAGGTTCAGCCTGATCATTGATAGCTAGCAATGTTTTTGTTGTATGAGAAGCTGTGATCGTGCTGGTTGAAGCGATCGTTGGGGCGGGTGATGGACGGGCAGCATCTGGTTCAGTAGCTAGCCAAACGGCCATCTCACCAGAACCACGGTTAGCCCATGCATAATACGGTATAGCTTTAAACGGTACAGCCGATAACTCTACTTTGTTATTAGTAGAACGTTTTGCCTGGCTGGCACTGCCTTCGAGTACTTCTACTCCTCCCAGTAATTCTGCTTTGTAATCAGGAGTCAATGAAGCGTTTTTGTCAAGCACCAGGTTCAGGACACCGCCATTGGTATAGTCAGGCCATTCGGCACAATACACAACTGGTCCTCTCTGTAAAGCTACTTTGTTATGATCAGCCTCTACTTTCGCATTAGCTACAACCTTTCTTACAGGCATAGGCAATACTAAGCTAATCTCATCTCCCTTTTTCCACTGTCTCTTAATCACCGCATAGCCATGATCCATCTGATAGGTAGCAGGTTTGCCATTCACAGTAAGTGTAAATGCTGTATTATCCTTTGTAGCAAATGAGTACAGATTACCAGGAGAAGGTTCATTTTGTGCCCATCCAGGAATACGAAGAGCCATTTCAAAATTCTGAGATTTGGCAAGATTTACGACAAAATTAATTTTCCCATCCCATGGATAATCTGTCTTTTGAGAAACTTCTACTGTACTTCCTTTAAAATCGATGGTGGCAGTGCTGTTTACATATAAGTTTGTATAAATACGAGTTGTATTTTTGGCATACATATAACCTGGCAAGGAAGGGATAAAACGACACACATTGCTTGGGCAGCAGGCACAACCAAACCATGCCTTACGGGAATGTTGTCCAAGAGATTGCAATGGATTGTCATAAAAGAAGCGATCTCCACTGACAGATACACCGGAAACAAGACCATTGTATAAGGTCCTTTCCAATACATCATAATACTTGGCGTCACCATGCAATAGGAACAAACGATAGTTCCAGTATACATTACCAATGGAAGCACACGTTTCATTATAAGCAGCCATGTTAGGCAGATCATATGCAGGTCCGAATCCTTCATGACCACCTGCGGCGCCAATACCACCTGTAATGTATAGTTTGTCATATACTACATCTTCCCATATCTTATCAATAGCATGCACATACGCTTCATCACCCGTAATAGCAGCCACATCGGCCATACCGGAATACATATACGTAGCACGTACAGCATGCCCAACAGCTTCTGTCTGGTCTACTACCTTTTTATTATCCTGACTATATTCAGTTCCTTTACCTCTAGAGTCCAGAAAGAATTTTGCCAGATCCAGGTATTGTTTTCTGCCTGTAGTGCGGTATAATTTTACCAATGCCATCTCAACAATCTGATGTCCGGGTTCATAATCCAGTTTGCCAGGCCCGAAATCACGGCACAACAGATCGGCATTTTTGATAGCAATATCCAGCAAGGAACGTTTGCCTGTGGCCTGATAATGAGCTACAGCTGCCTCAAACAGGTGTCCACTATTATATAATTCATGGCTCAGATCCGACTCCTTTACCCAACGTTGCATACCAGCCCACGGATGAGGATGTGCAGGATCAATAGTACGTGCCGTATATAAGTAGCCATCGGGTTCCTGTGCTTTACCAATGTAATCAATCAATGTATCCAGCCTTGCTTCCAGGTATTTATCCGGAAAGGTCTGGAGGGAATAGCTGGCCCCTTCAATAATCTTATAGATATCTGTATCATCAAAAGGATATTCTGTACAGAACTTTCCTTCTTTGGTATGCGCTGCAAACAAAAAATTATCAACCCGGCCAGTTTTATAACAATGTCCCAAGGCAATGGGAATTGTTACTTCATGATTCTTCTTAATACGGGGAGCCCAGAACTTGTCATTCACCTTTACAGAGGTAAACGGAATCGGTTGAATCGGATATTCCCTATCCTTTGTCTGGCTATAGCCTGACATGCCCAACAGGAATAAAAAGGACAAACAAAACATTGTCCTGATGATGTGCATTTTCATAAGTAAGCTAATTTATATAGACTATTTGGTTGCAAGTTTTTTTCTTTTCTATCAGCTAAAGCGATCTAAACAGCTTCATTATTAAAGATAGGCTATACCTGGGTAATGTGCACTTAAAAATAGAGAAACTGATAATTTTTGTCTAAAACATGTTAACATACTATCATATCTCCAGACTATAAGTAGTACAGGTAAACACGTTATAGGCCTTTGTACCATCTGCCTGTTTGGTAATCTCCATTCCGTGAGTTTGTTTTCTAAAATCAGCGTCTATTCTTTTGAAAAGAGTATAGGCGCTGGTTTATTTTTAAGCAATCTCTTTAGTTGAGTTTGTTTATTATCCCTTGAATTATTCTTCCACTAGCCTCTTCATTTCTTACTTGCCCAAAAAGGTTTTATCCTCACTACATCCCTCTTCCTACCATGGTACTTTTTTGCTTGTCCAAAAAAGGACACTTTCCTCCGATCCTTCCCCCCACAAGGCCAAAGGCCAACCTCGCGGAGAAAAGATTGCCAGCGCACCTACACTTCCACTCGCGATTGAAGTCACCATTGCTCTCTTTGTAACCCCTTTGCTTCTCTTTTTCTAAAGGATGCGGTATTGTTTTTCTCAAAATCCGGGATGACTCATGTTAAGTTGATGGCATTGAGCAAGCGGTCAAACCAGTATATCAACTTGGAAGGACCCGATTTCTACTTTTTGTCTGCACTAGTCCTACAAAATTCTACGTCCCTGTACTTTCTCTTTTCTCTCCGGAAAGAACCTATACTTTTGTAATCAACTATGAAAACAAACACTGCCACATCTCACTGGGTATCACTCTACTGGAAATGCCAGTTGATCGGGTGGTCACTTACCAGTTTGTGGTGGGCATATCAGGGATTGGCTAACTCCATAGAGAAGAGTTATACAGTGGCAGCTATTCATTTCATTGGGGATTGTAGCATTGGCATTCTTCTTACCCATAGTTACAGAAATCTTTCTCTGAAACATGGATGGAACAAGCTGAATCTGAATTCACTTTTGCCTCGTATTATTTTGTCAGTAGGTGTGTTGGGCAGTCTGTTTATGCTTTTGATTGCCATCAAGCTGTATCTGGTGCGCATGTACTTTATAGATCAGTCTGTAGGGTCTTTTACAGACTTTTTTAAAGATAACTGGATGACACTCCTTGTTACAGGTATCCGTCTGATGGCTGTATGGGTGTTAGCATTTCATCTGTATCACTATGCTCAGTATAGAATACATATGGCAGAAGAGAATGCCCAACTCAGTATACTGGCAAAACAAACGCAACTAAATAACCTGTCCGCTCAGCTTAATCCGCATTTCTTCTTTAATTCGCTGAATAATATAAAGTTTCTGGTGATTGAAAATCCACAGGAAGCTCGCCGGGCTATTGACCTGTTGTCTGACTTGTTGCGTACGTCTCTTTATCGAAAAGAGGAACATGTGGTTTCTATCAAACAGGAGCTAAATCTGGTGAATGATTACCTGGAACTCGAAAAACTACGCTTTGAAGAACGGTTGCAGATTCAGATGAATATCCCGGAAGAGGTTATGGCCTATGAAATACCACCTTTCAGTATTCAGACCTTGGTAGAGAATGCCATTAAACATGGCATCAGTACCCGGAAGGAAGGTGGACTGGTAAGCATCTGTATAGAAAAACAGGATTCTTATCTCAAAATCGCAATAGAAAACTCTGGAAAGCTCAGTAACTCTACAACACCTGGTCTTGGCATACGGAATCTGACAGAACGGCTCAATCTGCAGTTTGCAGGAAAGGCGACGTTTGCACTGACAGCACAGGAAAATGATAAAGTTCTGGCAACCATTTGTATTCCTGCACTATGAAAAAAATCCGTGTTATACTGATCGATGATGAACGTTCGGCACGTGCAGAAGTACGACTGGCACTGCTTCCTCATTCTGATTTTGAAATCATAGCAGAGGCAAGTAATGCAGATGAGGCACAGGAGCAGATTAAAACATTACAACCCGACTTGCTTTTTCTGGATATTCAAATGCCCGAAAAGTCCGGTTTTGATCTGCTGGAATCGCTGAATCGGGTGCCACTTGTCATATTTACTACCGCATTTGATCAGTATGCAGTACAGGCGTTTGAAATCAATGCGTTGGATTACCTGACAAAACCTGTACGGGAAGAACGATTTGTCAAGGCACTGGAACGGATACGTGACAGAATTCGGACCGATGCAATGGTGCATCAAATGACAACAGCAGAAAGCACACGGCTGACCACAGATCAGCAACTATTTGTCAAGGATGGGGTTCACTATTATTTTATACGCGTAGGCGACATTTCACTCATTGAGTCACTGGAAAATTATTCACGCATTTATTTCAATTCTAAAAAAACGTATCAGAAAAGATCACTGAATCAGTGGGAGGAACTGCTTGACGTTACATTATTCTTCCGGATTAGCCGAACACATATTGTAAACCGTTCCTATATTAAAGATGTCCATCGGTTACCCAAAGGAAAACTTCAACTGGAACTGACAACAGGTCAGCGACTGGATGTATCGAGTCGACAGTCAGTCAAATTCAAAAAGATAAATAGCTTATAATATCTCAGAAATCTGATTTTCAGGAACCATACAAATGGCTCCCTGCTATCGTATTACCTAAACTATACCTATGAAAACTCTGCACATCTATTTACAACTCGTACAAGTCCTTTGTATCAGTCTCCTGACTGTTTCGTATGGAAGATCCCAATCCTTTGTCCGTCCGAATATTAGCCTGTCAGACACACTGACTACAGGAAAAATTATGACTGATTTTTCACGCAATGTCCTTTTACACTACACAAGTCAGCAGGCTACTAACCCATCAGATTACCTGAATACAGCTTTTCGCCTTCAGATGCTTGCCGGAGAATACAAACAAGCTCTTCAATCCCTGAAAGCATGTCGACAGCTAGCTACTACCCGATGGACTATAGGTACACTTTATCTGCAATATGAAGTGTATACATATAGTCAGATGCAACAATCTCAGACAAAACAGTCTTTCACGGATGCATTTACCCAAACATTCCGCCAATATGTTGAGGCGATGGATAACCAAACACTGCTTCTCAATGAGAGTGCATTTTTAAATGATATACAACCCTTTGAAAGAGACTGGCAAGAGGAACTTATCCAGTTAAAAGGCAGAGACAGCCTTTCGCTGACTGAAGCTGTTCGTTTGTGCAAGTCCTACTTTTTGTATGAAGTGCACAGACAAATGATCCCCCTAGCCCGAAAGCTACTGAAAGAGCAGGATGATAAACGGTATGACATTCAGGATGATGTACTTATTCCTACGAAAGATGGGGCTAAACTATGGGCAATCGTTGCCAGACCCAAAAACAGCACAGAACCCAAGCCTACCGCACTGGCCTATACTATCTATGCAGACATGCGAAATATCACACAAGCCAAAAATGCAGCTGCTCATGGATATATTGGGGTCGTAGCCCATACCAGAGGAAAAGGACTAAGTACGGATGCTATAGTGCCTTACGAAATGGAAAGTAAGGATGTGAATGAAGTGATTGACTGGATCACCCGGCAGCCCTGGAGTAACAAAGAAGTAGGGATGTATGGGGGGAGTTATAATGGATTTGCTCAATGGGCAGCAGCCAAACATCTGCATCCAGCCCTTAAAACTATTGTTCCCTATGCAGCAGCCATACCAGGACAAGGCTTGCCCATGGAAAATAATGTTTTTCTTAATGCTAATTATGGCTGGGCATTTCATGTCACAAACAACAAGTATATGGACAACACCATCTATACTACTCCGCAACGCTGGCGAAGAATGATGAGCAGCTGGTACGAAAGTGGGAAGCCATATAACAAGATAGACAGCATAGAAGGTCAGCCCAATCCATGGTTGCAAAAGTGGCTGTTACATCCTGCATTTGATGCCTACTGGCAGAATATGGTACCCTATCAAAAGGACTTCTCCAGAATCAATATCCCTGTCCTTTCTATTACAGGTTACTATGATGATGGACAAATCTCTGCACTCCACTACCTGAAAGAACATTATAAATACAACCCTCACGCAGAGCATTATCTGCTGATAGGCCCTTATGACCATGTGGGTTCACAACGACAGGGAGCGCCTGTTTTACGGGAATATGCAATTGATTCCGTAGCCTATATCAATACCCCTGAACTCACTTTTCAATGGATGGATTATATATTCTATCACAAACCCAAACCTGCCATACTGAAGGACAAGATTAATTATGAAGTGATGGGAGCTAATGAGTGGAGACATGCACCTTCGATAGAAAAGATGCATAATACGCTACAGAACTTTTATCTGTCAACAGAAAAAGCAGGAGACTATTACCGACTCACTACACAGCAGCCTGCCAAAACAGAGTTCCTGACTCAGACGATAGACATGGCAGATAGGTCCACCTCTCACAACGACTATTATCCGGACCCTATTATTCGGAAAGAACTCGATGTATCGGATGGATTAGCCTTTATCAGTGAGCCGTTTATGGAACCGGTTTCTGTAGATGGTACATTTTCGGGCAATCTCAAAATAAGCATTAACAAAAAAGATGTGGATGTAGGAGTAGTCTTGTATGAAGTACTTCCCTCAGGTGATTTCTTCCATCTTTCCTATTACCTGGGGCGTGCCAGTTATGCCAGAGACATGAGTAAACGCCAACTTCTCAGACCTGGCAAAATAGAAAGTGTTCCTTTTGAACGTACCCGTATGGTATCACGGCAACTGCGTAAAGGAAGTCGCTTATTGGTGATACTTAACGTAAATAAAAATCCGTTTGCTCAGATTAATTATGGCACCGGAAAAGATGTGAGTCAGGAAGATATACGGGATGCCAAAGAACCCTTACAAATCCGCTGGTATACAGATAGTATGATTCAAATACCTATGAGGAAATAAAAATCCACGTGTGTTGGCAGGCGCAGAATTTTATCATCTTACAACAGCTTTGGTAATGTTTTACTCACACTGACCCTATATCGTTGTGAAAAAACCTGAAAAGAAGAAAAAAACGCAGAACCCTGTACCAGATCAATCACCTGTTGTTTTGCTGTTGATTGACTTAATCAGTGACTTTACGTTTCCGGATGCCGAACAAATCTTTGATGACTATGCGCGTATTGTTCCCAATATTGCGAAGCTGAAAAAGAGAGCTAAAGAAGCAGGCATACCGGTTATTTATATAAATGATAACTTTGGCAAGTGGCAATCAGACTTCCACAGTCTGGTTGACCACTGTCTGAAAGATTCCGTAAAAAGCCAGCATCTGGTCAAACAAATCAAACCTCAGCAGGATGATTATACTGTACTCAAGCCAAAACATTCTGCTTTTTATTGTACCACGCTGGATGTATTACTGGAATACTTAAAGGCTGAAACATTGATTATAGCAGGCATTGCGGGTAATATCTGTGTGCTGTTTACCGCCAATGACGCCTATATGCGTGATTATAAACTGGTTATTCCAGCAGATTGTACTGCATCCAACTCTGTGGCAGATAATACCTATACTCTCACCCAAATGGAAAAGGTATTAAAGGCCAACATCCAGCCTTCTACTGAGTTAAATCTGGAGGAATTAAAAAAAGAGAGTTAATACAATGGCACACATTGGCACTTCGGGTTGGAGTTATGATCACTGGCATGGGGTACTCTATCCACAGGGTATTCCTCCCCATGAGCGACTTTCGTATTATATAGCCCGCTTTCAAACCACAGAACTAAACAGCAGCTTTTATCGCTGGCCGGCACTAAGTACTTTTCAAAGCTGGAATAAACGATTACCCGATGGATTTCTGTTGAGTGTCAAAGCACCGCGATGGCTTACACATAGCAAAAAGCTCTATGCTCCTGAAAGCTGGGTAAAACGTATAGAAACGTCCTGGCATGCACTACGCGACAAGAGGGCAATCCTATTGGTACAACTTTCTCCTCTTTTTGGTTACGACTATGATCGGCTAGCCTATTTTCTGGAACTACTTCCATCCTGGATGCGGGTAGCGGTAGAGTTTCGTCATCCCAGCTGGCATCAGGAATCTATCTTTTCACTCCTGGAAAAATACCAGGCCGCCTACTGCATTATGAGCGGAGCTCACTTACCTTGTATACTGCGTGCAACTGCACCGTTTGTATATATACGTATGCATGGCCCTGACTACAGCAACCTCTATGCAGGTTCGTATTCGGATACAGATTTGCAGTGGTGGGCCGATCGTATCAGGGAATGGGAGACTATGGGTAAAGAAGTTTTTGTTTACTTCAATAACGATGGAGAGGGGAATGCTGTCCGTAATGCCTCTACACTTATTTCGTATTTGTAACCTAGTAGAGAGGATAGTAATAAGATCTCAGATGAAACAAAAATCTCCACTTTACTATCTTCTATCTATTTTTAACAGTTGATTCAGAAAAAAATATTCTATATTTTGTTTACTAAGTATAGTTTTAATTACTAATATTACATTACACAGAAAAAGTATAATTTAATTATATATTTTCTATCTCCTCTTGCTTATAAAGTAACTCTTTTCCCGTCTCCATTCACATTATGTACCTATTTATGCGTTCTATCGCTATTTTTTTAGTAACTATTGTTACTAGCCTGTTATTTTTTTCCTGTGAAAAGGAAATGGAACTACCTCCTATTACTCAAATTGGAGCTAATACTTTTGGTTGTCGTATCAATGGCAAAGCCTGGGTACCGGAAGCAGGAAAACCCGCTGATTATAATGATATTCTGATTTATGAATTTGAAGAGTATAGGGATTCTGGAGTATTTCAGGTTCGGGCATCCAATACAAAACGAGGAGGATATGTAGCTCTTTTTTCTAATGTAGCTGGTTCAGTAGGTACCTATCCCATTAGTAGAACAGATAGTACACATGTAACGCAGGTTATTTTGGGGTTCGGCAAATGTCAATATTTTAGTGATGAAGATGCTACCTGTGTAGGAAGCATTACGCTAACCCGTGTAGACTATCAGGCTGGAATTCTGTCAGGCACTTTCTCATACACAATTTCCCTACCGGATTGTGAAACGATTCATGTTACAGATGGCCGGTTTGATCTGAAAACCAATTAACTACAACTACAAAGCCCCTACGACCATGTGACATGACCATAGGGGCAGACAATACATACTAATCCAAACAAGGAAGATTAATAATGAATATTATGGGCATTGTTGTTGCGCCATTCCTGTTCCAGGTAACGGGCATCTTCTTCACTTTTCGGATGTACTCCCAACACTATATTTCCTTCTTTGATATTAGATTCATAGAGTTTAGCCCGTTCTTCAGGTATACCAGCACCAATTAAGGCTCCCAGCAGACCACCTGTCAATCCACCAGCTCCTGCACCAGCCAGAGCCGCTGCCAGCGGACCAGCTACAACAAGACCTAGTCCTGGAATAACCAATGTAGTACCAATAGCTGCTATAGCACCTGCAATAGCACCTAGTGTACCACCAATAGCAGAGCCTGCTCCTGCTGCTTCCAACGATTTATTTCCCAGATCTGTATTGGCACCTTTGTCTCTACTGTCTACATCTCCAAAATGTCTTTTTCGTGCTTCATCGGACATTACCAGATTGATATCATCACTGGTATAGCCACGTCTCTGTAAAGCTTCATACGCTCTTTCTGCACTTTCACGGTCTTTGAAAGTAGCCGTTAATAAACCTCTTTGTGCAGTTGTAGAGGTTTCATATCCATTTTCATTGTAAGTCGACATTGTAATAAGGCTTAAGTGATTAAATAAACACATGCCACGTTATTGATATATAGTATGCGGCACAAGAACAGATAAAAAAGTATACCCTACTTTTATCTTCTACTGATTATCAAGCTTATATAGATCGTGCATCTTTTATTCTCGACTCTCTTTTATATATTTTCTCATTCTATTTCACATAACGATTATAGATAAAAAGATACTTTTCAATCATCCGAGAACTGTTTCCGGACGGAAACTCTCACCTGTCCTTTCAGAAATGGCATGCAATTTTTTGCTTTTGTTATGTCCTTCAACTTAGCAAATACTCTATGAAACGCATTATTACTATTTTTATATTTTTAGTAATTCAAATACCCTCTTTAGTTGCTCAGCAGAATTTTTTTAATGTTCCCTCTTCCGAAATTACCCAAAAAGGAAAGCTATTGTATCAGGGACAAGTCAATATCACCAGTGAGGAAACAGAGATCAACAATACCTTTTCCTATGGACTGGGAAAAGATCTGGAAGTAGGCATCAACATATTCGAGTTTACCTTTGATCCCAAGCACCATTTTCATTTTGAACACAACGATACACTCCCTAAATCACCTGTCTATCCGCTTGTACTGCTTAACATTCAAAAAGCATTTGAGTTGCTTCCCGACTTTCAGCTATCTATTGGTACGCAAAATGGGTTAAATCCCGCCCGGCATACGCATTGGGTTAGCTATACGTACCTCAATCTGGCTTATGAAATTCCTGGTCTTGAAACGAGACTGGTAGCCGGAGCCTATACATTCAATAAAGCTTTTGTAGGCGACTGGAGAGGGAATGAGGAAACATCTGCTGATAACAAGTGGGGAATTGGTTTCCAGGCAGGTATTCAACAACCTATCATAAAGGAAAAGCTACTCTTTACAGCCGATTTTCTTTCACATCGCCATAAATTAGGCGAAAGTGCCTGGGGATTGGCATATTACATAACCAAAAGCTGGGTACTCTCAATGGGGTATCAACTTCCCAATCCGGGAAGCTTGTCCAATAAAGGACTTATTTTTGAAATCACGCATGTACCTGAGTAGACTATATATTTATCTCAGTGATGTTAATCTGAGTTAACCCTGGCTAAAGTATCACTGTTGAAAAAGTAAGGTATCATCTTTGTACCCCTCTGTGTACATTTTTTAAACTAAAACGGATGCCTCTTTATGAAAAAATATAACAAAATGTTGTGGTTAGTGTTGGGGATGGTTCTTCTAAATGCTTGTGGAGGTAAAAATACTTCATCGAATGTAGAGTCACCAGGTGATGAGAAAACGGCAAAGGATAAAACCCTGAATACAGGTGCAGATATTCTGCAAAGTAAGACTCCGCTTAAAAAGTTCAGTACCTATCTGGATGGTTTCCACTTTTACAATGGCAATATAAATGCTCAGATGGAAGCACATCATTATGTAAGCCAGCTTAATGAAGATCTGTATCAGGCTATTATTTTTGATGGCAATGATGAGAATGCCAAGATTATGGGAGTAGAATATATTATTACAGAAAAGCTTTTTAAAACATTACCCAAAGAAGAAAAGACGCTTTGGCATTCGCATCATCATGAAGTAAAATCCGGATCACTTATAGCTCCGGGCATTCCGGATGTAGCAGAACACGAGTTAATGGAAAAGCTTGTCTCTACCTATGGTAAAACAATTCACACCTGGCATACCGACCAGGAACGAACACTGCCTGTAGGTTCTCCGATGGTGATGATGGGCTTTACAAAAGAAGGACAGCTACATTCGCAGTTACTTCAGGAACGGGACAAACGATTTGATATTTCTACAGATAAGATAAAAGCAAAAAGAGCAGACATCCCTATGCCAGCGGTTGATCCAATGGCGAATGCCTGGGAAAAAGGGCAGGTAAGGCAATTTGTCATCAGCCACAAAGCAGACAGCGCCCAACACAAACACTAGAGCCATATCCTTTCTCTGATGACATATGCCATAAAATAGAAAAGGATCTTCTAGCCAGATTTCTTTTTGACCAATTTAAGGACGAAGAAGTCTTTCAAAAGTATGTATCGAAGTTGTTTAGGATAATCTTATAAAGCTTCAAAGGCAGATTAAATACAAGTTGTATAAGAACTAAAAATACCTGTGCTGCGCCTTCTCCCATCGGTGGTGTTATCACCAACGAGTTGTTTCCCATCATGCAGGTTGGTGATAACACCAACCTGGGGCGTGAAATTGAGGCTCGCTACAAAATCTGCTCTTTTCGTTTCTTTATAAATTATCCTAAACAACTTCATCATGTGATTATCCTTTTTCCAAAAAGGTAAAATGAATCTGCTATGAGTGTAAAATTTTCAGGGATTCCAGGTATTATGTGATCCAGAAAAGCTCCCTACACTCAAATAGGTTACACGGTTACAGAGCAGTTACACGTAAAGTTACACCTTAACACACTGGCAATGAGGAGAGTTACAACAGTTACACGGTTTTGCCATTTTTCGCAGAAGTTCCCAGGAAGAAAAGCAAGTATATACTCCCTTTATATATATTATATTATATATAAATACACGCGTATAGAGAATCAGTGTAACCCGTGTAACTCGTCTCACTTACAACTACTTATAGGTGTAACCAGCCGTGTAACCGGGTGTAACCCAGTGTAACTAACCTTACTATCAAGTGTTTACCATTTAAACTGTACAAATAACACATATATTACCAATAGAAGCCCACTTCTAAGTCCTAAGCCTTATCCCACATCTTTTTAGTAAAAGGATGTTGGAAATAAAGGAGCACGTCTTTTTTTGTACCCTGAAAGGATCTTCCCATCACGCCTGTCACGCCTTGCCTGCCACACATCGGTGTGGGCGTGAGTGGGACAGACATGATAAATAGAGTCATATGAAAAAATTATCTCCAGTTGGCAAGCGGGAAAGGTGGGATCTCGGGGCGCAATGGGGTGTATTTAACTAACTGATTAACATATATAACTAGCCAATGCTCAGTTATAAGGCTTATGCTACCACCAATGGCAGGGCAGGTTCTAATGCTTATCATGTCCCATATTTTTTCTGGAAAAAAGAAAGTTTCTGGCGCCAGCGTCCGCTCAATGCAATCAAGGTAAGAAAACCACTTAAACTATCTCACCTGTCCTTCTGTAAGAATCTCGTGACAAGACCGGCGGCTGTTCCTTTTGGAATGTATTTTTTTTCTTAGAAACCACAGATAGCTCTATTTGTCACGAGATTCTTTCAGAAGGACAATAAAGAAATATAAAAAAAGAAATAAACTTCCTTAAGTGGACAGCATTGAGCGTCCGCTGCGTTGGTAGGTAAGGCCCTGTTTGAGTACTATTACACAACTGGACTTGGCTCAATTTGTGCCAACGCAACGGACGTTGCTTTCAATATAGGTCCGAACGGACGTTCGAACCAGCACCTTTCCATTTGAACCAGTCTCGCCTTCCTTAAAAACCTCGTTTGCGAAAAAGATGTGGGACATGATAAGTTTCTAATGATACCAGACTACTTTCTCTCAGTAGATCACTATTGATAAATCAACTTAACATAGTGAAACGCACACCAGCAGGTCCATGCCTTACCAGATTAGCTGTTATCAGAAAAATACACTTCTTACCTACAATCAGGCTCCTATTCAAATTCCTGATATCTTTTTACCTGCCGGATCTATTTGGATACAACATAGCGACTTTTGACTACATCCTTCCTTTCCTCCCTATATAGATTTGCATAAACAAAACAATAACATTATGCACATCATACTCACAGGCTCTCTTGGCAACATTGGTAAGCCACTCACAAAAACACTGATAGAAAAGGGACATTCCGTAACCGTTATAAGCAGTAATGCCGACCGCCAGAAAGATATTGAAGCACTAGGTGCATCAGCAGCAATTGGTAAAATGCAGAATGCCGATTTCCTGGCCCAAACCTTTCAAGGCGCAGATATCGTTTATCTCATGGAAACGATGGAAGCTGTAGGAGATATGTTTGACCAATCCATTGACTTTATAGGCGGCATCACCCAAATCGGTGAGAACTACAAACAGGCTGTTGAACGCTCTGGCGTAAAGAGTGTAATTCACCTGAGCAGCATCGGCGCACATACAGACAAAGGCAATGGCATTCTCCTGTTTCACCACAACGTCGAGCAACTTCTGAGGCAACTGCCAGACAATGTGTCTGTCAAGTTTATGCGTCCTGTAGGCTTCTATATCAACCTGTTTTCATTTATTCCGGTTATCAAGTCACAAGGTGCTATCATTTCCAACTATGGAGGTGACAACAAAGAACCCTGGGTTTCGCCGAAAGATATTGCTGCAACTATCGCAGAAGAGGTAGATAAGCCCTTTGAAGGCAAAACAGTGCGCTATATTGCCAGTGATGTGGCATCACCTAATGAAATTGCCAAAGCACTTGGCAAAGCTATCGGCAAACCTGATCTGAAATGGAAAGTTATTCCAAGTGAGCAACTCCTGAATAGCTGGCTGGGTATTGGCTTTAATGAACAGGTTGCAAGAGGATTTGTGGAACTACAGGAAAATCAGGGCAACGGCAAACTATATGATGACTACAACCAGCACAAGCCAGCACTGGGTAAAGTAAAACTGAAAGACTTCGCTAAAGAATTTGCAGAAGCCTATAATCAGGAATAAATACTGACAGGAACGTGTAGCCCAACAGGTGACCTGTGAATTTGATGTATATTTTCTCAGAAACCAAGCATAACTCTCTATTTGGCATCAGATTCTAAAAGAGGTAAAATGGGAGTCAGAAGAATTGGATAATTTAGCATCTGATAAAGGACTGATTAACTTTCTTATGTATTCCCATTGATAACCTCTACTTTGTAAATGCTTCTAGTATTGATAATACACTAAAAAGATAAGCGCATGGCAAGCATTCAACGATTAAAAACAATCTCTGAATTTCATCGCACCAGAGGACTAACTCCACCAGAGCACCCCCTGATCAGCATCGTGAATTATGCAGAAGTGCAAATGTTGCCGGAATACAACAATTGTCAATGGGTGTTTGATTTCTACTTTATCTCACTCAAAAAGAACATTGCCGGAAAGATCAGATACGGACAGCAGTCTTACGATTTCGATGAGGGAGTGATGTTCTTCATCGGGCCAGGACAGGTATTTGGACTTGAACGCCCCACAGAAGCGCCATCCAATAAATCCGGCTGGATGTTACTCATACACCCGGATTTCTTTTGGAACAATTCCCTTGCCAAAGAGATAAAAAAGTATGAATATTTCGGCTATGCCATCCATGAAGCTCTGTTTGTATCTAAAAAGGAAGAAGATACGATGATGGGTATCATCAAAACCATTGAACAGGAATACCATTCGAACATTGATAAATTCAGCCAGAGAATCATTATCTCGCAGATAGAGACATTGCTCAATTACTCCGAACGATTTTATAACCGTCAATTCATTACCCGACAGCGCGCTGGCCACCAACTCCTGGATAAGTTAGAGGAGTTGTTTGTGGCCTATTTCAAAGATACAGAGCCTTCTAACGGGCTACCTACAGTACAGTATTTCGCCGACCGACTGAATGTATCCCCCAAGTATCTGAGCAATATGTTGAAGGCACTGACGGGCCAAACTGCACAGCAACTCATCCACGAGCAGCTAATTGAACTAGCTAAACAGAAGCTATCCATAACAACCCTTACTGTGAGTGAGATTGCTTATGAACTGGGCTTTGAACATTCTCAATCTTTCAGTAAGCTGTTTAAGAGCAAAACCAATCTCTCTCCATTGGAATTCCGAAAATCGTTTCATCCAAATTAGCACAGTTGTATCATCTATTACTTCTGCCTGCATTTTCCAACCCTATGTTAGAGACAAGGTTTATTCCCTACAGTATGTAAGCTCCAATTCTTTCAAACGCCCATTTTTAATTGCTCTTGCTGCAATATAATTAAACAAGGGTTCGGCTATTTTTTGAAGTCCAACCATTCGTGAGTTGTTTAAGTAAACGAATAAAGCAAGGTCAGATAATTTTGCAGGCACTCCCGATGCACTTGCCAAACCATCTTTTGCAAGCCCTTTTAGTATTAAAAGAGCATTTTCAAAGTTTTTATTGCCTGGGCTTATAGTCACTTTTACTAAACAGTCGGCAGTTGAAATGTTGTGAAAGTAGTGTTTCTCATTGGGCATTACTGTGACCCTGTCACCTTGCTTTAACTGATATACCTGATTGTTTTGTCCAACTTCCAATGTTCCTTTGAGTACTTCAAAAGTCTCGGAGAAAAGTGTGTGGTAGTGCCAGGGCGTCTTTTCAGTTGGCACAATAGCATACTCAATCACACTTTCGTTATGTGTATCTACTGATTGAATGATTTTAGCAAAACCATGGTATCCATTGCTTTGCTCCTTCTTATTTCTCAATAAAAGGATTCCGAATAAAAAACAAACAACAATGGCAGAAATATGGGGAATAGCTTGTGTTATGCCATTGTAATCTTTACCTAAAACGATAAACATATCTACAATAGGAATAATGGTGCCTACCAACAAGGTTATCGCCAATGCTTTTGTTTGTTTACTTACTAAAAAAGTACAAATGAGTAAACCTGAAAACAAGTCACGTATTCCTTTGATATAGTGAAAGGAGTAATCACCTTGTTCGTTAAAATGTATTCCATATCCAAGTTCTGCGGTTTCTGGTGCTATCAGAAATCTTGCACCAATGAAGATCATTCCTATACCTGTCAGGAAAGCGATTGCAAGAGAGATGGTCTTTGTCATAAAAGTTTTGTTTAAAATCTATGACACAAAGTTCTATAGCCACCCCATGAAACTTATGCACCTGAGTTAATAAATCATTTGTGGTTAAAAATTCTTTTAGAAATATATCTTCAAGTGGCGCGTTTGCTTCTGAACAACATGGTAGACAAGTCAGAAGGCAATACAATACACGGGCCGAATTCTAGTAATTCGAGTTTATCTTGTACTATCTGCGGTTGCTTACAGATAATCGATAGGCCGACTTCACTCCCTGATTCATACATTTGGCTCCCAAAATCCTACGAATCATCCTCCATCACAAATCCATATGCTAAAAAAGCCAGTTATATAGCTGTCTTCACCAAACAATCAGAAGACAGCTATACACATTTTTAAAACTATTCAAAAACACAAACCGTATTCGTATGAAAATGATTTTTTTGCCATTCAGAACTGTTCTGATGATTGCATCTTTAACCTTATTTGTAATGAGCTGTAAAGATGATGATGATGATGACAACACCTCAGACGGACAAACTGTTTTACAGATTGCTGTAGCCAACAATGATTTTGATGTATTGGAAGCAGCTGCTCTGAAAGCAGGTTCCAGTATAACTAATGTTCTTTCTTCTTCTTCTAAGATTACTGTTTTTGCGCCTACTGACGCCGCCTTTATTTCTTATCTTGGAGCTACAAATGAGGCCGATGCGATTACCCGTGTAAATGCTTTGACATCAGCACAGGCAGCAGACTTACTAAGCTATCATGTGTTAAACAGCGAAATTAAAGCGGCAGCAGTGCCAGCAGGCCCTAATGCAGAAGTAACTACACTGCGTTCAGGTGCAAATAACAAAGCTTATGTAACAAAATCAGGCAGTACCGTTTCGATAAATGGAGCAACTGTTACTACTGCTGATGTACAGGCAACCAATGGGGTTATCCATATCATTAATCAGGTTCTCTATCCACCAGCAGGAAATCTGGTTGAGACAGCCTCAGCCAATACAAATTTTGAATTGCTGGTTGCGGCAGTAAGTAAAGCAGGTCTGGCAGAAGCTTTAAGCGGAAGCAATCCTCTAACGGTATTTGCCCCAACAGATTCGGCACTTTTAGCTACTCTGCGTGCAGTATTAGGCAACCCTAATCTGACAGAAGCTGATGCCAAAGCAGCGATTCCTACCCTGACAGATACATCTGAACCGCTTAATGTACCTACACTGAAAAATATTCTTCTATACCATGTAGTGAGTGGTAGAAACTATTCTGCCCAGTTAACTGCCGGAGCAGTGCCTACATTGCTCACCAATAACTCTGTTACAGTTGCCTTACCTTCCGGAGGTGTTACAGTAACAGGTAGTGGCAATGGAGGGTCAGCTGCCAAGGTAGTGATGGCTAATATCACAACAACGAATGGTGTAATCCATGTGATTGACCGGGTATTACTCCCTGCTCAGTAATCTATAGATAAGGGTTGACAAACATCCGATACCTAAAATAACATGAGTCATCCCAAATTTTGAGTAAAAGGGTGTCATTGAGAAAATAATAAGAATGTTACAAAGAGAGTTGTATTGACTTCAATCGTGGAAGGTCGTGTAGGTGCGTTGGCAATCCTTTTCCCGCGAGGTTGGCCTTTGGCCTGCGGGCTGAAGGATCGGGAAAAGGTGCCCTTTTTTGCAGCTAGCACACATCCTGGCCCAACAAATTCTCATTTGTTGTCCTTTTTTGGGCAAGCAAAAAATGAAGGAGCTACAAGAAGAGTGAAAAAAGGGGCAATAAACAAACGCAGGAAGAGAGATTGCTTAAAAATTAACCCAAGCCTATATTTTCAAAAACATAGGCTTGGGTTTTACTCTCATCCAAATTCGGGATCACTCATGTTTCTCAAAAGTTAATCAAGAGAGACAACTACTCATAAGGTTTTCACCAGTTAAAATCTGATTCTCATGGAATGGGTTATACTTAAGATATACTCTACCTTTGTAAACTAACTTTCTCTTTACTTAAGAATCCAGGATGGATTATGTTTTCACATCCGTACCGTTACCTGTTTATTCTTCTCATCGCTGTTTATTCCTATCTGAATACACTCTATGTAGAGGTATTCGTTTATTATCACATTCCCTTACAGCCTTGGGAGGCTCTGCTCACATTTGTCTTTATTGTTTTATGTATCTGGGAAGGCAATCGTCTCCTGGAAACTAAAGTAGAGACGCTGCAAAACTGGCTAAAGGACATTGGCAAAAGACAGATCCATCCTTTGCTCATACTGTTTGGAGGTAGCATTGTCATTACTACTCTATCGGTTAGTATACCGGTTGTTGTATTTGGGCATTATGAGTTTGATTACAACTGGCAGCAAATGCATATGCCTGTCAAACTAGCCTTTACGCTGGGATTCCGCATAAATTTATTTCTCAATACACTTAATGCCATTTTCTTCTTTCTCCGCCAGCAACGGCAGGCTCAGCTGGAAGCAGAACGTCTCAAAAAAATAAGTATTCAGGCTCAGTTTCAATCCCTGAAAAATCAGGTTAACCCACACTTTCTGTTTAACAACCTGAATGTATTATCGACCCTGGTCTTCAAAGACCCGGTTATTGCCTCTGAGTTTATAGAAGAACTCGCCAGGGTCTACAGATATGTCCTACAAAACTTTGAAAAGGAGCTAATCGAGCTTAGTACCGAACTAAACTTTATCAGATCTTACAGATACCTTCTCGACAAACGGTTTAACAGCAGTCTGCATATTCAGATTAATGTGCCAGAACAGTACCAGCATCATTATATAGTTCCTCTGGCACTCCAGATGCTGATTGAGAATGCCATAAAACACAATATTGGCTCACGCAATCGACCACTATATATTCGAATCTACGTGGATGAAAACCAGTTGTTGGTAGTAGAAAACAATCTGCAACCCAAACTGGAAAAAGAGCTATCTACTCAGATTGGCCTCGAAAACATTGCCCAACGGTATCAGTTTATTAGTCAGCAAACCATCACTATTCAGCAAGATTCCGAATCTTTCATTATTCGATTACCCTTGCTTGCTGTGTTTGACTAATTATTTGTCAATTATTTCAAACAACTTACAAAAAATCGGGTTTATCTAATTTATCTGGATATTCCTTATAGTTGATACAACTGAGGAGTGGAATGAATATCACATGGCACAAAGGTTATTTTTACTGAATTATAACAAACTTTTTTCTTTCAACCTATGCGTGTATTGATTCTGGAGGATGAATCACTGGCAGCAGAAAGACTGCAGGACCACTTACGGCGTTACGATGCCTCTATTCAGGTAGAACAGGTACTTGATACCGTAGAGGAAGGGGTACAATGGTTGCGTTCAAATCCATCTCCTGATCTGATGTTAATGGATATTCATCTGGCTGACGGATTGAGTTTTTCTATCTTTACACAAACTTTTGTAAATAGTCCTATCATCTTTACCACAGCTTATGATCAGTATGCTCTTCAAGCTTTTAAGGTAAACAGCATTGATTATCTGCTCAAACCGATTTCCTATCAGCATCTGGTGGAAGCTATGCAGAAATTGCGCCGCATCAAGGCTGAACCGCCTATGATATCGCCGCAAATCATCCAACAGCTTATTAACCTTATCCAGAAACAGCGTCCCAACTACAAGTCTCGCTTTCTGGTTAAGTTTGGCGACCGCCTTCAATATAAAACTGTGGAGGATGTATCGTATTTTTATGCAGACGGCAAAGTAGTGTATCTGGTTAGTAATGAAAACAAACGCTTCATTGTTGACTATACACTCGAAGAATTAGAAGACCTGCTTGACCCAACCCTGTTTCACCGGATTAACCGAAAAGTAATTGTTCATCTGCAGGCAGTTAAAGACATGCGTTTATATCCCAACAGCCGTCTGAGCTTATCCTTACGGCCCTCTATGGACACAGAGGTAGTGGTAAGTCGCGATAAGGTACCTGCATTCAAAGCCTGGCTGGATCAATAGACCAACAACAGGCTTCATCCCGAATTTCAGAAGGCGATTACCTGTCCAAACAATAGGTGCTGACTTCACAGCAAGCCTTGTTTCATATTTTATTCCATGTCTTTTTTAATTTTGAGAATTCCAGGGAAGATAGTACTAGCTCAACTAGAAAGACGCTGGTTCGAACGTCCGTTCGGACCTAAAATGAAAGCAACGTCCGTTGCGTTGGTACAAAGAGAGCCATGTTTACATTTTCCCCCATGTTGGAGATAACACCAACATGAATGGAGGGAAAGTGGTCGTTGGTGATAACACCAACGACGGAAATAAAGCCTTATTCAGGTTTGTGGTTAAAGCCAAACAGGGTTTCACCTACCAACGCAGCGGATGCTCAATGCTGTCAAGGTAAGGGAGTGTATTTCTTTTTTCATATTTCTTTATTGTCCTTCTGGAAGAATCTTGTGATAAATAGAGCCTTGCTTGGTTTTTGAGAGTGAAAAATATCTCCATTCGGAAAGGCCGCCGGTCTTGCCACGAGATTCTTTCAGAAGGACAGTGAAGGTAGTTTGAGTGGTTTTCTTAAGTTGACCGCATTGAGCGGATACTACTTTCATAATGGGCACGGGTGGACACCCGCGCCAGAAATTTTCTTTATATGGGAAAAGATAAGGTCTTGCTCTTGCGTTTTATCATGGTATAAAAAGGATTGTGCATGGTTCTATGCATGCACAAGTTTTGCGTTGAATTCCGATCAGATTTTGTTTTTGCGGTGAGTTACGCGCAAACAAAAAAATGATCGGAGTTCCGATCAAAATAAAATCTGCGGTGAATAACAGGCAAACTCTTCACGGAACAAACCGGCAGCATGGCCCTTGTTAAAAAATAATCTGCGTTGAAGTGTGCGCAGCCAGAAAAATTTTGCTAAAATCAATCACACCCTTACAGTTGGGATAGATACTATTCTGAAGGCTATCTTGTCATGAAGATGTTCAGTCAGACTAATCTACTATCACAACAGAAACTCATTTGCTCCTTTTAGCTATTTTATTAAGAGAGATAGATTTTTGCTGCGTACATTTAAAACGACTGCCTTGATGTGCCCCCTTGGCCAGATGCTTTTGGCTTACGTTTGAATTAACACGTTTGCGCCATAAATTGAAGCTTGACCGGCTGATAGTCTTACGCATTAGGCGAATAGTTTCTGCTTCTGAAACACCAAACTGGTACTTTATGGCTTCAAATGGTGTTCTGTCCTCCCAAGCCATTTCTATTATTCGATCAATTTCCTTTACTGTCAACGATTCAATACTGGATACGTTCTTCATACTTTTATATTCTATCGCTTTGTGTTCACGTCTGGTGACATACAGTGTATTATTGGCTGCTCTTCATTCTTCTGCATCGCTCACTACAATATTTTACCGAATCCCAGTCTTTTGCCCATTTCTTTCTCCAACTGAAAGAACGCTGGCAACACGAGCAGATCTTTCCCGGCAATTGAGACTTATTACCTTTATAGGTTGTCTTTTTTGTAAGAATGGATTTCATTGAGGTTATACAGCATCAGGTCAGAAAAGTAACTTCTTTATCTGTTTTGGCATACGACAAACGATGCAATCGTTTGGTCTTGTGGTAGCTATCCAGGCCTGAGCAGCAAAGAGTCTGTGCTTTTTCAACATCCACATACCCATCAGGATGTAGAGTATTATCGGGAATATAGACCTCTTTGACCTGACCAATCACCATAATAGTACCATTGATGGTAATATCTATCTTCTCTTTCAATTCAAGTCCTACCTGTAGAAAAGATTCCTGGCAGAAGGGAGCCCAAAAACCGTTTTTATATTCGGGCGTCAATCCAACAGCGTCAAACTCTGAGATTTCACGTGCATACCTTGCAGAGGTTTGATGCGCCTGCTGGTAAATATTTTCATGAATATGGTTAAATGTATAAAAACCCGTTTGCAGAATATTAGACAATGTATGTCGCTCCACAGAATCCGGACGAAATATACAAGCCAATAAGGCAGGGTTAGAACCCAAATGTGTAAAAGAGCTAAATATAGCCAGGTTAGTATTTCCTTCATGGCTACGGCTACCCACTAACCCCAAACTTTTAAATCCTGTAATTGAATTGATGAATTGTGCCCGGTAGCGTGTTTCAAAATTTAGTATATCCTCTTCGTTGATTCGCTGCATGGTTACTCCAGATACTTTATCTTTTAAGTGTTTTAAACTCGCTATGATTTCAACTATTGTTTCAATAACTGATTACACAATGAATTGTTTTGCTAATTACAGTTGTGGAGCGGAAAAAGCATTGGAATGAGACATAAAAAACCAACAGGTCAGACCTTTTGATCCGAAAGCAACCTCTGACAAGCCAAGTCTGATTATCATTCTGATCGGAGATTCAATATTGCTCCGCCTAACATCAGCGGGTTTTGAAAAAAATACAACACTACCACCATCCATGACTGATGGTTATGACTAGTATCAGAATGTACTAGCTGAACAAATGAATGGGATTTTTAAAGAAGGGGTTTTCCTAACTAAACCAACAGCTATCGAGCAAGTGACAACAATGATTTAATAAGCGGTTAATTTATACAATCAACAGAGATTTCATTTAGTCTTAGGCAATCAAACACCTCATACAGTTCAAAGGATCATAAAACGAAAAATATAGCCAGTAATAAACAGATAAGGACCTATTTATTTTTTACTAACTATCAACTCATTTCAGGTTGGTACAGTATAAAAAACATCTTAGGAATTTAACCATTCTTCCATATCAGCAATCTTAATCTGTTTATTCATCCATTCAAAAACAGGTTCCCGGTCTTTTCCAATTAATCTTTTGATAGGCTGGCCTTTCAGTAAATTAACTAATCGGGCATCCTCTTCTTTAGCTGCATCTAATTGAAATTTTACAAATCCGTCTGCATGGAAATATTTCTTATCAAGGTTTTCAGTAGGGTGCTCAGCTATGATATATGCTTTGTCTTCTTTACGAAGTATAAAACGCTTATTGATAGTTTGATAGTCAGCTTTTACAGCCTGCAACAACTTTACATATTCCAGCATATATTCTTTTAATAGATTAGATATCAATTAATCCGGCTAGCACCTAATAGGTAAATCATCTGGTATCAAGTCCTTGTAACATTCCTTGCATTTAGTGTTCTTATTATTTGAAACAGTGCTTATGTTTCAAACAGGATTGAAATAAAAATCCGAATTACTTTTGTTCAATTACTACCAAATCTATCAGTACGGATCACTATGAAACCTAGGTAGTACGGGTAAGATATAATTATAAATTCTAGCTCAAAGGCTATTAAACTTTACAATCAAACATTCAGGCAGCCTAAAAGACTAGGGGGATTGCATTATCACTAAGGCTCCATACCTCCAGACACGTTGGACTATGGTGTATCGGATATATAAATGAGACAGCTATAGGAAAATCAATTATTGACAATCAGACAAAACTGGAATATGTTTGGATATTGGATAGTAATCGCAATGGGAATCGCTATATTTCCATCACCTAAAAAGAGGTGAACCCGAGCAATCTGACATGTATTTGGAGAAGCTGGAAAGAGTAGAAAGGGTACTCAGAGCACCCTTTTAATGCATTATGCACGTAGGAAGTATATTCATTGCTTCAACATTTATATTATAATACTCAACATACTCCTGTTTTGACAAGGTTTTACGTTTGTCAATGTAAACCTGGAAAGTATCCATATCATATTGAACAGTAACTTTGCTCTTTAAAAGGTCGGATATTGAGCTTTTTAGGCTATCTACTTTCTTCTCAAAATCTTCTACACTTACCTTACAGGTTCTGTTAATTTTTTCTCCAACCAAACTAATCTCATTACCCTCAATCTTAACATCAGAACCACTGATATTACCATTATTAATTTCAGCTAAAGTAAGCCCGAAAATTCTTTCATAATAAAATGAGTTCATAAGCTATAGAGTAGTATCTCTAGTAAGCGTGACCTACGCCAAGTGTTTTTAACACATACTACTATCCTTTATACGTAGCTCATACTATAGGTAACTCATACTTATGTAATATTTCTTCAAAAATTATCCTAAAAACAGAAAATCAGCTACTTCCATTTTGCAAAAAAATAGGACTTATGTAGGAGCTATATCGTTCATCGCATCTATTAAATACCTCGTATCAGTAAAGAAATCAGGACTATGATAAGAAAGGTAAACTATGTAGTAACTGACGATAACTATAAGGTAATCAAGTATTTGACCTAGGGAAGCATGTTACTATCCGGATAGAAACACAAGTTTCCAGCATCCTGTAGCTCTGGTAAAAAAAGATCATAATAGCACCCATGACCTTTGCCAAAAATTTGATAATAGTAAGTAGCATGCAAAGTATGATAGCATGAATGAAATACAATGTTGGAGCAGAATAGTGAAGAAAGTATAGTCGTATTACCTACTACATCTCATTTATACTATCAATTTACTCCAGGAGATCAGACTTTAGAACTTTTACTTATTAAGTAAAAAACAGAAGAAGCAATTTTCAGTTAAATTGCGGTAAATGCTCAATTATTGGTTTAATTGTGGTAAATACTTATGCCTAAAATCACGTATTTACCGACTTTGACAATAGAAAAGGATCTTTGATCTTTGTATGCTGTTATTCACTAATAAGTGAAAATGCACTCTACGAACTGTCTTTGATCACACATGTCGTATACCTATTTAGCGAAAGTATGAAAGTTCTTTTTGTATCAGGAAGGCAATTTTCATTTACTAGCGTTCTTGTAAAATCCCGATAACTACATTTCACTACTTGTCAGACAAACACGATTAATTTAGAGTACCTGCCAAAAGGAGTTACAATAATTTTCTTACTTTTGGGAGCATTTCATGTATCCATATATTCCTCAACCAATTACTAACCGGAATGAAAGTAGACATTTCCAAACTTCTCCAGAAAAAGAAAACCCAGATCCTAGAACGATGGATGACCAATCAGATGGCAGATGAAATTCTGCGGGAAGATTTGATCAGCAACGAAGGTCTGCGTAACCAATCCGAAGAATTGCTTACTAAACTGGTAAAACTTGTCAATGACAAAAATATTACTGACGTGCAATCTCCGGATTTTGATCCTATCGTTGAAATCCTTGCAGGCATCTCTCATTCACGGGCACGCCAGGGGTTTTCACCGAGAGAAACAGGGTTTTATATTTTTAGTTTAAAGGATGCGCTGTTAGAAACCTTACAGGAAGAAGTTAAAAATGATCCTTCAGCCTTATACGAGATTACGTTAAAGGTAAGTAAGCTACTGGATTCCTTTTCCATCTCAACATTCGAAACCTTTATCAAAGGCAGAGAAGAAGTAATTCTTCGTCAAACAGATGAAATAGCAGAGATCTCTACACCAGTTATACGCGTTTGGGATGGCATTCTGGCTCTTCCTATTATCGGTACGCTGGACAGTGCCCGTACACAGGTAGTAATGGAAAATCTGCTACAGGAAATCGTGGAGTCAGGTAGTGGCATTGCGATTCTGGATATTTCAGGTGTACCGGCAGTAGATTCGTTAGTAGCTCAACACCTGATCAAAACCGTGAGTGCTACCCGATTAATGGGTGCTGAGTGTATCATCAGTGGTATTCGCCCTGAAATAGCTCAGACAGTTGTACAACTGGGAATCGACCTTTCTAACATTATTACCAAGGCTTCTCTTGCCAGCGCATTAAAACATGCCTTTTCTATGATGCGTCTGGAAGTAAAAAAATCAACCAAAGAAAATTTTAGCTTATAGAATCCTATGGATCGTATTCCTATTCTTCAGATGGGCAAGTTTTTATTAGTCACCATTCAGGTAGACTTATATGACCGCCTTGCCTTAAATCTGGAAACAGATCTTGCCCAAATGGTATATAAAACAGGCGCCAGAGGAGTTCTTATAGATATTTCTGCATTATCTATTGTTGATTCCTTTATGGGAAGAATCATAGGTAACATTGGTACGATGAGCAAAATAATGGATGCAGAAACCGTTTTGGTAGGTATGCAGCCAGCTGTAGCCATTACCTTAGTAGAGTTAGGGTTGGAACTGAAAGGTGTAAGCACTGCACTGAATGTAGAAAAAGGTATGATACTATTAAGAAACAAAATAGATTCCTTCTCAGAAACCGATATCGAAGAACAGGATGATAGTAGTGCTGAATAAAGATAGCCTACTTGTTGGAAAAGAACAGGACGTAGTTCCTTTTCTCAGCCGGGTAAAAGAGTATGCGACTAAAATAAGCATGGGCCTTGTTAACCAAACCAAGCTGGTCACTGCTTGTTCTGAGCTGGCACGAAATATGTTAAAATACGCTGGTGGTGGCTCTACTCTTATTGAAATAATTAGCAAAGGCAGAGAAAATGGAATCCGTGTAACCTTTACTGACAAAGGACCTGGGATTGAAGATATTCAGAAAGCGATGGAAGACGGCTTCTCTACTGGCAAGAGTCTCGGACTGGGTTTACCTGGTGCGAAAAGGCTAGCCAGCGAATTTGACATTAAAAGTACAGTTGGCGAAGGCACCACTGTCATGATTATAAAATGGAAGAATGGTTAACGACATACATCTCAGATTAAATGCTTCTGAGAGAAGTTATTTTGCAATTTTAAAAAGGGAAGTAGCTCTTCTGGCAACCTCTGCCAACTTTCCCCAAAAACGGTTAGCTGAGATTGATATTGTGGTAGCGGAGATGGTTTCCAACTTGGTCAAACATGCAAATGGAGGAGAAATACTGGTAAAACTGATTGAGGAAAAAGGGATACAGGGTATAGAGATCATTTGTATTGATAACGGGCCAGGTATATCTGATGTAAGAAACATGATGAAGGATGGAGTCTCTTCTACCAATACGCTAGGTAATGGTTTAGGTGCTATTCAACGGCTTTCCAATTTTTTTCAAATCTATACACACAAAGGGTGGGGTACTATCCTTCTCTCCAGAATCTTTGCAAAAGAGCTTCCCGGTACGCAAGTTGGCAACCCGATAGAAATCCGTTCTCTGGTAGTACCCAAACCAGGTGAAACAGAGTGTGGAGACAATTTCTCATTCAAACAAACCAAAGAGCATATCAAACTCTTTCTCGGAGATGGATTAGGTCATGGTAAGGATGCGGCTATTGCTGTAAATACAGCTATTGAGGCATTTAATCTATGCGAATCTGACAGTCCGGTGGAAAATATTCGCTTTATTCATAATTCAGTAAAAAAAACCAGAGGATTGGTAGGCACTATTGCTATATTCAGCCTCAAGAATAAACAATGGAAAATTTGTGGTGTAGGCAACATTAGTACACGAATGTTTAGTTTGGCTACAGATAAGACCCTTACCTCCTACAATGGTATTATAGGATTAAACATACCTAAAACTATGAATGATCATCTGATTGAGTATATTCCTGGTCAGTTGATCATGATGTGTAGTGATGGGATAAAATCAAAATGGGATGTACTGAAGCTTCCAGGCCTGATACGTAATGACTTGTCGTTACTCAATGCGGCCTTGTTCAAAGACTTTACCCGAAATACAGATGATTCATCAATTGCAAGTTGTAAAATAAGCCTATGAGAATGCAGGAATTAACAAGAGTCACACTCCAGAACGAAATGGATCTTATCCTGGCCCATAAACGTAGTATGCGGCTTGCAGAACTGGCGGGTCTCTCTCTTTCTGCCCAAACTACCTTTGCAACTGCAGTATCTGAAGTGGCCCGCAATACGATTGATCGTGGAAAGAATGGCCGTCTAATCCTCATGGTAAATCCAGACCAACGTGAAAAATACATTATTGCTAAAATTACCGACGAGGAATCACAGACAAAGCATTATGAGGGTCTTACCTATGCACGACGTCTGGTAAATAAATACAATATCTCTTTTGATAGTAAGGAAACAGCTATAGAACTTTACTTTGAGATACCTGTATCCACCAAACTGGATATCCAGAAACTAGATGAATGGAAGAAGATTTTCCGGAATGAACCTGCAGTATCTCCTTACGATGAACTTAAACGTAAGAATGAACAACTACAGGATCTGGCTCAGAAACTAGAGGAAAGAGAGCAGCAATATAAGATGCTCACAAACGCCTTACCTATTATCATCTTTACACTAAACGAAAAAGGAGAACTGATCTATGCCAATGAGTGGCTAAAACGATTTACAGGTAGCAGCCTTCAACAGTTAAATACTACCCACTGGAAAGATATTGTGCATCCGGATGATTACGATTCTTTTTCTGTTCTTATTAATAACCAACAACTCTCTGCAACCAGAGCATCTGCCATTAAAACACAATGTCGGCTAAGACATAGAAATGAAGATGATTATTACTGGCATATGGCATCCATTTCCCCTTTGAATGACGAATCTGGTAAACTGCTCTATTGGATCGGGTATATTGTGGATATCAATGCACAGAAACTGGTTGAAGAAACTCTTAAAAATAATCATGAACTGAAAGAAGCACAGCGACAATTAAAGGAGAATCAGATTGTACTGGAAACAAATATAAAAGAGCTAAACAGAAGCAATCAGGAATTACAACAATTTGCCTATGTGGCTTCCCATGACTTACAGGAACCTATTCGTAAAATCAGTTTTTATAGTGGGTATCTTCTGGATAAGTACAAGGATGTACTGGATGAAACAGGTTTAAGCTTTCTGACAATTATGTTGTCTGCATCCAAGCGGATGCGTAAGCTTATCAACGACTTACTAGCCTATTCCCGTGTAGAGCGTCAGCAATTGCAGTTCAAACCTGTAAGTCTTACTCAAATAGCACAGGAAGTAGTGAAAGATCTGGAATTACTTGTATCTGAAAAAAATGCCACTATACAGGTAGATGAACTGGCAACTGTGGATGCAGATGAGGGACAAATGCATCAGTTGTTTGAAAACCTGATAGGCAATGCCATTAAATATGCCAAGGATGATGTTCCTTCAGTCATACATATAAACTGTAAGCCTATTGACGATCAGTTACAGATTCTGGTAAAAGATAATGGGATTGGATTTGATGAAAAATATCTACCCCAAATGTTTGCCCTGTTTCAACGACTTCATTCCTCTGAGAAATATGAAGGAACAGGTTTAGGTCTTGCAATTTGCCAAAAAATTGTAAGCCTGCACAATGGCAAAATTACAGCACAAAGTCAGGAAGGCGAAGGAGCTACTTTTATTGTGACATTACCTATATCACATTCCTCTTCAGTTACTCAGGAGAAAGATTGGCTCGCCAATGGATTACCTGAATATAAACCTGCTCATAAATAAACACTACAGACATCTCTCCAGACTTGCCTGTATTCATACTTATAAAAAGCAAACCTAAGGCAGATAAAAAACAGAAATTTGTCACTATATCCTTTCCTCGGGAAAGGAAAAGGTATTTTTCTCAAGAAGATGACCGGATCCTTTTGAAGGATAAATAAAGGTATTGTCTCAGAATATGTATGTAATGCAAAAGCTGGTTGAGTTACATCGTTCCAATGATGTGCGATACTAATATATCACTGATTTATTAATCGTTGAGATTATCTGTAAAATGAGAGGTTATACTTTCTGGAAATAACCATGAGTCATCCCAAATTTTGGATGAGAGTTTGTTTTACAAAATCAGCGCCTATGCTTTTGAAAAGAGTATAGGCGCTGATTGATTTTTAATAAATCTCTTTTCCTGAAGTTGTTTATTGCCTCTTTCTTCTCTCTTCTTACGGCTTCTTCATTTTTTGCTTGCCCAAAAAACGAAGCAAAAAAGGGCACTTTTCTCCGATCCTTCCACCCGCAGGCCAAAGGCCAACCTCGCGGAAAAAAGAACCCCTACGCACCTACACTACCATCCACGATTAAAGTAATCTTGGCTCTCTTTGTAACTCCTTTGTTTCTCCTATTCTAAAGGATCTGATATTCTTTTATCAAAATTCGGGATGACTCATGTGTGTTCTTTGATTTTCAGACTATCTGATTTTTATGCTATTATTTGTCCATATGCCATTTATTACCCGCATGATAGACAGTGTATTCTCATTTCTCAATTCTACAGGCAAAAAGGCATCCGGGCAATCCTGATAGCTTACCGGACGCACAAACCGATAGATAGCATCTGTACCTACGGATGTAAACCGGGAGTCTGTAGTAGACGGGAAAGGTCCGCCATGCTGCATGGATTTACAGACTTCTACCCCTGTGGGAACACCATTATAAATCAGTCGGCCACAACGCTGTATCAACAATTCAGCGATATCTGTGTAGTTGCCTAGTTCCTGTTCTGTTCCGAATAAAGTAGCTGTCAGTTGTCCTTTCAGACTGGTAATTACAGCACTTAGCTCCTCTTTGCTTTTACACTTCACAATCAGGGAATAAGGACCAAATACCTCCTCTTTTAATACAGAATTATCAATAAAATCAGATGCTGAAACAGTTGCAATCGCAGGAGTACCAGTAATATCATCCTCCTGCACCGAAACAACAGTCGCCAATGTTGTAATTCCGTCCTGTGATAAAGCTTCTTTCTTTCTGGTTTTGTAACTGGAAGCGATTCCTGTATGCAACATCTTTCCACCTGAACCTGCCAGAATTGCGGTTGATAGTCCATCCAGAAACTCATTGAGCCCAGACTCTTCCAGCACCAGTATCAATCCAGGGTTTGTGCAGAATTGCCCAACTCCAAGCATAATAGAAGATGCCAGTGTAGCAGGCAGGTCTTTTTTGGTCTGCAGCACTTCAGGTAACACAACTACAGGATTGATACTTCCCATCTCAGCAAAGAATGGGATAGGTTCTTCCCGCTGATTAGCCAAATCAAACAATGCTTTACCACCTGTATAAGAGCCAGTAAAGGCAGCTGCTTTGGTGACAGGGTGTAAGATTAACGATTGCCCAGCCTGTATACTATGATCTGCTACATGTTGAAACACATGTTCGGGGACGTTGGATTGTGCAATGGCTTTGTTGATAGCTCCCGCTACCAGCAAAGAAGTGCGTGGATGTCCGGGGTGACTCTTTACTACAACAGAACAGCCCGCAGCTAATGCAGAAGCCGTATCTCCACCAGCAGTAGAAAATGCCAGCGGGAAATTGCTTGCACCAAAGACAACTACGGGTCCTACAGGTTGCATCATTTTACGCAAATCAGGTTTGGCGACCGGTTTTCTATCAGGATCACCCGTGTCAATACTAGCTTGTACCCAATCTCCAGCCTCAAGCAACTTTGCAAATGCCAGAAGCTGTCCCGTTGTGCGGCCCCTCTCTCCAGTCAATCGTGCCAGTGGGAGATTCGACTCTTCCATAGCGGTTTGGATCAATGTGTCTCCCAGCGCCTCTATCTGAGCAACAATAGCTTTTAGAAAAGCTGCTTTATCGGATGCACTACATTTGCGGTATGCAAGAAAAGCCTCATGTGCCTGCTGCATTACCAAATCAATATCTTCTGCTATCTGTATCATTCCGGTTTCAGTTATTAGGGTGTATAGGTTCATTATAACCAATCGAATAGTAAGGTTTTAGAGGTTGTCTAAAATTAGTATTAAAAAAGCAAATAGATCAGATTTTGTAGCGAGCTAAGTTATTTATCTATAGGCGAAATCGCGGCCTAAAATCTGCCTTTGAAGCTTTCAATCCCTAAGTTCGTGTTCTCACCAACTTGCATGAGGGGAAACAACTCGTTGGTGATAACACCAACGACGGGCAGAAGGAGCAGCACAAAATCTGCCTTTGAAGCCTTTACGAATAATTTTAGACTACCTCTTAAAACAAATATCTTCTTTTTGGTGATGGTAATCTTTACAGATATTAGCTACCACTAATACTATATTGATCATACTCTTTCATATAACAGAAAAAACACATTAATTTAGTATATATGAAAGTCGTAGCCTTTAAGATACCTAAAACCCACAGAGAAGCTGTTCGTTTGCAAATAGACGACATGCCTCATTTGTATGATAAGCTGCATCAGCATCCTGAAATACAAATTGCTCTGATTGAAGAAAGCGAAGGCACCCTCATTGCAGGGGATTATGTAGGAAGGTTCTCGCCAGGAGACATTGTAGTCATTGGCTCCAATCTTCCTCACGTCTTTAAAAATGATCCGGAATATTATGATTCACCCACAGGAGCGAAGGCACGTATGATCTCTGTGTTCTTCGATGAAGACTCCTGGGGCAAGGAATTCTGGTATCTGGCAGAAACGCAACACATCCGTGAATTTCTGAAATATACGAAACGTGGCTTTCTGCTTCACTCACCATTACAGGAGAAGGCGGCTGTATTTTTACATCAGCTATTGTGCAGCAAAGATATCGAGCGCCTGATTTATTTCTTTCAGCTATTGTCTCTGCTCAGTCAGGAAAGAAAACATATGCAAAGTCTTTCACTGCATGAACTGAACTATGACATTAAGCGGGGAGAAGAAAAGCGGATGAGTAATATTATTCAGTTTACGCTGAATGAGTATGGGCGACCGATCACTCTGGAAGAGGTAGCCTCTATTGCCAATATGACAAAAGAGGCCTTCTGCCGTTATTTTAAAGAGCGAACACGCAAAACCTATGTATCCTTTCTGAATGAAATCCGGATCAGCAATGCCTGTCGCCTGCTGATGGACCCTCAGAAAACAAAGGCATCCATTGCCTGCGAAGTAGGTTTTAGTAATTTGTCTCACTTTAACCGGATATTTCGAAAGGTAATGGGTCAGACACCTACAGATTATCAGACAAACTTTTAATGAAATAGCAATCTGCCTGCTACTGTTTAGGTGTGATCTGAAAGCTTTTCTCGCTTTTCTGATTCAGAATTGCCTCTATTTCATATAAACCAGATCGGTTTGCTATGAATAACCGTACTTTATCTCCTGACTTACCAGCGGCCAGGAGTTCTTTTAACATAGTAGCAGTAGCCATCTTTCCATTCTCATCTATTGCTTAGAGGTTATACATATAGACAGATAAACTTCAAGCATTTACACGTTCTTTCTGTTTCTTATTCATGACCAGATAGTAAACCGGTATACCCAACAAAATGATAGCCAATCCGGGTAAGGTAAAGCTGGTCTCAACAATCAGTAACAATACAGCTAAACCTGTTGCCACCAGTATGTATACAGCAGGCAGTACAGGATATCCGAAAGCCTTATAGGAACGAGGGACATCTGGCTGTTTTTTACGTAAAATGTAAATACCCAGGATAGTCAGTACATAAAAAATAAGTACCCCAAAAATTACCAATGCCAGCAAGTCATTATATTTTCCTGTCAGACATAACAAAGAAGCCCAGATACATTGTAGCCACAGACTATATTCAGGAACCTGGTGTTTATTGAGTGTACCTGCCTTCGCAAAAAACAACCGATCTTTTGCCATCGTATAATAAACCCTTGCTCCTGCCAGAATCAATCCATTGTTGCATCCAAAGGTGGAGATCATAATCATGACGGCAATGATAATAGTACCTTTCGCACCAAAGATATGTTCGGCAGCTACCACCCCAATCCGATCACTTTTAGCAAAAGCAATCTCCTGCATAGGCACCACAGCCAGATACATGATATTCGTTAGTACATAGACAATAGTTACGATTACTGTACCCAGAAAGAGGCTTAACCCAATATTTCGCTGAGGATTTTTTACTTCTCCCGCAATAAAAGTGATGTTGTGCCAGGAGTCACTGGAAAACAAGGTTCCTTTCATGGCAATGGCTATTACACCCAGCGATGCCACACCTGTTACAGCAGATTGGATCATCTCTCCATTGGTCAACGTCAGTTCAGAGAGCTTCCACGCATTCTGCCAGTTGGCATTCCAAACCTCCGCATCAGCTCCCCAGATAAAGCCGAAAACAATCAACCCAAACAATGAAATAAGTTTTACCATTGTCAAAAATGTCTGTATGAATACACCATTTTTTACCCCTTTGCTATTTAAAAAGGTAAGCAGTACAATAACGCCAATGGACGTTAGCTGTGCGGCTGTAATATGTAATCCTCCCAACTCTATCAGATGATTGTCTTCACTTACTACCGGAATCAGATAGGAAGTAAACTTGGCAAAAGCCACTCCAACGGCAGCAATAGTCCCTGTTTGAATTACTGTAAAAAATGCCCATCCATATAAAAAGCCAACCAGTGGATTATACGCTTCCTTCAAATAAATATATTGTCCGCCAGCCTTGGGAAACATAGCTGAAAGTTCACCATAACTTAGTGCGGCAATGATGGTAACAACTCCGGCAAGCACCCACATGGCAATCAAATAGCCAGCCCCTCCCACATTACGGGCGATTTCGCTGCTAACAATAAAAATTCCGGAGCCAATCATGGAGCCTGCTACAATCATAGTAGCATCCAACAGGTCTAATCTGGGTTTAAATCCGTTTTCTGATGATTCTTCTTTCATATATGAGGTAAGGTTAAGTTGTTTGTTTCACAATCAAGGATTATTCATTGATATCATCTTTGGGTTCCTGATGGAGGAGATGATGAATAAAGAAATTCCAACGTTTATGATCAACATAGCGGGAATAAGCCTCCGGATAGCCATGATGCGCACTGGGAATAATCAACAGATCAAAGTTTTTGTTGGCCTTAATTAACGCTTCACTCAGCTTGAACGTAGCAGACGGATTTACATTTTCATCAATACCTCCATGAATTAACAGTAGTTTTCCTTTTAAACGGGGTGCCATAGTCACATTGGATTGCTGGTGATAAGCGGAGTCTACAGGCCAGCCCATATACATTTCAGGCCACCAGTCTTTCTCCATCCGGTGGTCATGGTCTGCCGATTGTGAAACAGCTACTTTATAACATTCCGGAAACTGCATCAAGGCATGGGCCGCATCATATCCTCCAGCCGAATGACCAAAAATGCCAACCCGTGATGTATCGACCCATTTGTATCGCTGCCCTAACTGCTGAATAGCCAGCACATGATCTGCCAGCCCATACCCCAGCTTGCGATATGACCAGTTATGAAAAGCCTTAGAACGTCCGGCAGAACCCAGTCCATCAACAGACATCACAATAAAGCCCATTTCTGCCAGTGGCTGGTTCCAGGTAAATACAGCTTTCTTAAAGCTATTGGGAAATACATTGGTTTGAGGACCTGTATAGCTATAATCAATAATAGGATATTGAGTCTTTTTGTTAAAATGGGTAGGCTTCCACATGGCTCCATAAATTGGGGTTTTTCCATCCCGGGCTACCGCTTCAAACACCTCCGGAAAATACCAGCCTGTAGCCAGCAAATCTTTGATATCTGCACTATCTATTCTGGACAACAAATTGCCTGTATGTAAATCCCGCAATACAGAAACGGTTGGTTGAGTAGCAGAGGAATAGTTATCTACAAAAAAGTTTTTCTCTGGTGACAGTACTACTTCATGGTGGGCTATTTCGGGTGTAAGCAGCTTGAGGTTGTTGCCATCAAAACTTATCTGATATAAAAAGTCAAAATAAGGATTGGCACCTTTCTCTTTGCCGGCAGCCGTAAAGTAGATTAGCTTTTGTTTTTCATCTACTTCAACAATCTGTTTTACCACAAACGCCCCCTTAGTCAATGCACTGAGTTTTCCTGTTGTCCAATCCAGTTTATAGAGTTGATTCCATCCAGTGCGTTCAGAAGTAAGCAAAGCAAATCCCTTTTCTTCCAGTAAACGAAAATCCATGCCTTCCACAAAGGTCTCGTTGATCTCTGCCCACATCAGAGTCACTTTGCCTGTAGCAGGATCAACTTTTATTACATCCATCTGTTTATACCCCCGATGGTGATACAAATCATACAGGTAATCCCCTTTCTGACTCCACCTGAGCGAGTTCCAGATAAAATACGGCAATGGAGGAACAGCAACCTTAGCCATCTTCCTGGTTGCGACATCAAAGACTACCGGAATCATGTGAACGATATTGGTATCACCCGGAGAGCCACGGTAATACGACAACACCCGAGGCCGATACAGGGAATCAACCGACCAATCCAACAGATGCATTTTCCGGGCATTGCGGACATCCAGAATCTGCGTCATGATTTTCTTGCTATCAGGTGACCAGGATGCTGTTAAATGTACAGGACGCGCTTGGCATTCTCCTACCAGAATATCATCCCAGGACAGATACTCACCATACGCATAATTATCATATCCGTCTTTTGTGAGTGCAATAGGTTCACCACCTTTTGTAGACTGGAGATACATATTATGGTCTTTGGTAAAGGTGACCCAGTTGCCATCAGGTGATGTTATTCTGTTTTCTTCTCTGGAAGTTTTTGGAGTAGCAGGAGCAGAAACAATCTGATAGGTTTGCAAGTCTGCCTCATAACGCCTGGATTCAACCTGAAAAGTAATCTGAGTAGGAGATTTCCATTCCAGATCTTTAATAGAGAGAGTTTGTGCAGTTATTGCTTTGCCTACACCAGCTAATGCCTGAGCCAGCTTCTGATGATCAAATGCCAGTGTACGCTGATATCCGGGAGTACTTACTTTGTAATACTGCTCTCCTTCACGGGTATTGGCCTGATACCAAAAACCAGATCCATCGGTCAACCAATGGGGTTGCACTTCCAGATGGAAAATCTTTTTACTGATGTTTTTACGATAAAAACTTTCTGCACGTGTATAGTCTGCTTTAGTTATCTGGCATGTAGCCGAACTACCAGCTAGCAGGCTATACAAACCAGCAAGTGATAAAATAAAATTCTTCACTGATTAGGATTGATAAGTGGTTGTTAGAGTCATTACAAAAATGCTGAGAGATGAAATCAAAACTCCTGACATTTCACTGATAATCAAGACATGGTTTATTCTTCCTGCCTTTCGCAAAAGGTTCTGGTTTTCTCAAGCCCTGTGATTCGCTATAAATTTCACATTTCAGTGATTTGTACTCTTGTATAATTTCATATAGCTTTATCAAAAGTAAGTTTCAATTCAGAAAAGGTGTGACACTAAAATTAACAAACCCTAATGCAATATTGATAAATAGAACAATCACCAACATATTAACTCACAAAACCAAGAAAAGACAACAACTTAATTTTACAAAGCAGAAATTTTACAAAATTTTCAACTGACACACCCAATAGAAACCTCCTAAAAACAAGTAATTACCATAGTATCAATAGAAATATATCTCTCTGACTTTTAAACAGATACATTATTTAATTCAACTATTCGATTAGTAATTCTTACGTATAGACCACTAACTACCCTATCTCTGGAAAATAATAATTCACTCACGTTACTACTGGCAGGCCCACTTTGTACTTTTTTGATGTAAGTATGTATGCAGATTAAGCATAAAATAGGCGGAGATAATAACAAAACATTTATAGGCTTAAAAAGGAACCATTCTTAGTAAAGAATACTTATCTTTCTGGTGGTTACCTAATAAGTCCAGACATAACTAAGCTATGATATAAATGATTTCTATTTGTTTGATACAACCTTCTGTCTATTAGATTAATCCTAGTGAGGCGAAATAGGATATCAGAAATAATCAAATAGGATAATTTATTTATTACAACGGAATAATACAATAAAAAACAATTTATAGTTCTTATTTTTGCTACGTTATCAAGGACCATACATTTTCTACGTAATGAGGTTATGAAAAAGAGTCGTTCTTCAGAAAAATCACCTGACGTTGTATTGATCGGCGCCGGGATTATGAGTGCCACACTAGGCGTATTGCTTAAAGAGTTACAACCTAATTTAACTATTGAGATATTTGAGAGGTTGGATGTGGCGGCGGCAGAAAGTTCCGATGCATGGAACAATGCAGGGACAGGACATTCTGCGTTTTGCGAATTAAATTATACACCAGAACTTCCGGATGGGTCTGTTGAGATCATAAAAGCAATTAAGATTGCTGAGTCTTTTGAAGTATCCAAGCAGTTCTGGGCCTATCTGGTTGAAAAAAACTTTCTTCGTTCTGCACCTGAATTTATACGCACTATCCCACATATGAGCTTTGTATGGGGCCAGGATAACGTTAATTACCTCAAAAAACGCTACGACGCACTACAAACCAATCACCTGTTTAAGGGAATGGAATATACTGAAGATCCTCAGCTAATCGAGGAATGGATTCCATTAGCCATGGAAGGTCGTGACCGCTCACAAAAAGTGGCAGCTACCCGGATGGAGATTGGTACAGATGTAAACTTCGGAGCTCTGACACGTTGTATGTTTGAGCAGCTACAAAAGATGGATGGGGTGAACATGCACTTCAACCATGATGTAAAAGACCTGGATCGTGATAGTGATGGAAGTTGGAAAGTGAAGGTAAAAGATCTGGGTACTGGTCAGAAGAGAACGTTAAAGACTAAGTTTGTATTCATTGGTGCAGGAGGTGGTACATTACATCTTCTGGAAAAATCAGATATTCCGGAAGGAAAAGGATTCGGAGGTTTCCCTGTGAGTGGACAATGGCTTAAATGTACCAATCCGGAGATTATTAAGAAACATCATGCCAAAGTATATGGCAAAGCAGCTGTAGGTTCACCTCCTATGTCTGTACCTCACCTGGATACCCGTATGATTGATGGCAAACAGGCGTTGTTGTTTGGACCCTATGCAGGTTTCTCAACCAAGTTCCTGAAAAACGGTTCATACTTTGATCTGCCACGTTCTATCCGGATCAATAACATCCGTCCAATGCTGGCTGCCGGAATTCATAATATTCCTCTTACCAAGTATTTGATTGATCAGGTACGTCAGTCGCCGGAAGATCGTCTGGAAGCGCTGAAAGAATACTTCCCTGAAGCCAAAATGGAAGACTGGGAACTGGAAATTGCCGGACAACGTGTACAGGTAATTAAGAAAGATGAAAAGAAAGGTGGCGTACTGGAATTCGGAACCGAAATGGTAAGTGCCGCTGACGGAAGTCTTGCAGCACTGCTTGGTGCCTCTCCAGGAGCCTCTACTACAGTATCTATCATGCTTACGATGCTTCAGCGTTGTTTCAAACAACAGATCATGAGCGAAGAATGGCAGACTAAGCTGAAACAAATGATTCCATCCTATGGCCTTTCATTGGCAAAAGATGAAGAACTTGCTGAAAGTATTCGGGCTCAAACCAGTGAAGTACTGGATTTGAATAATCCTGAAACTGTGATTAGCTAAATAAGATATATAGAATATATTTCAATTAAATCAGAGCCTGCGCTTTTTCAAAAAGTGTAGGCTCTGGTGTTTATAGAGTACCTCTTGTTTTATTCTATCAGATTCCTCTCTTCCAGAAAGTAGCATCTCCTTTTTTTATCCTTCTGAAGGAATTATTTATTTTCTTTCTATCTTACTGAAAGGTCTATTACCTTTTTCCTCATGAAAGTCTTTCTCTTTTTCTTATTTATTTTATTGTCCTTCTGAAAGAATCTTGTGACAAATAGAGTCATGCTTGGGTTTTGAGAAAAGAATTATTTCCAAATCCATAGACCGCCGGTCTTGCCACGAGTTCCTTCCAGGAGGACAGGGAGGGAAAACAAAAAGAGGGTGCTCCTTCCAGGAGGACAAAAAGGGAAGAATCCTTTTCAGAAAAATGACGAAAAATTAGAGTTCATTTCAGGAAAAAAGAAAGCCATATTTACAAAATCCGTTTCTCAGCCAGAAACAACATATGGGTAACCGGAAAATCCAAAGGTTTTAACCCATCAGTAGTTTTGCAGAATAGTTCTGCCTTTCCTGTAAATCTGTTTTTCACAATCCAATCATTTTGGTAAGCATGAGATTGAGGGAGTATGGAAAAGCCTGCTTTACTCATTTCCTTTTCCCAGTCAGCATAAGTCCAGAAACAAAACTTCTCATGCATTTCACTTTGCCAGTTGTCAGTATAGTCTTTCTTAAGCAAAAACTCCATAGCATTACGGAGAGACAACTGCAGATTGCTTTTATGTTCTTCAGTCGACAAAAGTTCATAGTGTAAGGCTTCATTTTCCTTATGACGGAAGTCTCTGGCAAAACGCAGGAACCGGGCATAGGTAGACAAGCCCTGCAGATAAGCGGATAACTCATCCCGGTTTGTAATTTCTTTCTCCCAGTCATCGTTCCGTCCATCTTCTTTGGTAAGGACAAGAACCACTTCCTCATCCGGATTGTCGGGGCCTACTACATCCCGATTGATCCAGATACCGCCAGTAGCCAGTTCTTCGTAACGGTTTCGGATAAACGTAAGCAGATCTTCTCTGCTGCCATAGGATTCGATTTCATGTGTAAGTGATGACGTATTAATAGTATGCATGGAGTTCTTCTCATAGACCAATCCTGTAACAGCGTTTTTCTGGGCAAAAAACACGAACGGGTTGCCAAACTCTCCATTGTGCTTTCGTTGCTGACAAATATCAAACAGATGACGTGCCACTTCAATACCATAAAAATCGGATTCATGCAGCAGGTCCTGTTGGCAAGCCAGTCGTATCCATGAACCTACCGCACACCCTATATCCCCAATTCGGCCAGGCCGGATATAGGGTGCAGTCTCTTTGAACTTCAATTCTGCAATGTCATCCATCTGCCGTACATAGCTGTTATAGTCACGAGTGGTGGTAATATCGCCATCATCACTGATGATCCGATCCCGAAACAACATCTGCACCTTCTCCCCCAGCCTATATTTTTTCCAAAGTGAATACGATGCCGGATGCATGTGCTCCAATACATACCGATCTGTCAGCCACGCATCCCCAGCCTTTGCAATATACTCTACCAGATCCCACGGCAGCCCTGTTACAAACTGTTGGGTTTTACGATCTAACAACTCAGCAGGCAGTACCCGAAAACCAAGTTTCTCATACATATTCATCACAGGTGTTGAACATACTACCACTGTATTCTGTGGCGTGAAATCAAACATCCCATCGCTTTCATGCCGGATCCGTTTGATGGTATAATCTGCAAAGTTTTCCAATACGCCTACTTCATCTATTCCATACATATAGGCAGGCACAGGTAAATCATCTGAAAAATCTTCCAGTTGCAATACCCGCAAATGAAAAGGCAATGGATTGCGTCGGGTGTGGCTGTGATTGGCAGAGGTTACCGCAAAGATAATGGCATCAATAGGTCCAAAGCTATTTCCCAGAAGCTGCCCATTGGCATCCGTTTCCTGAGACAGTCCTGCCTGAATAATTCTATATAGATAATTAAACTGAAAGTTGGTGAGTAATTGGTGACGGCCTGGAAAAAGCAAATACATAGCAGACAGAGGGGTTGAGTAAATGAATCTGTGGAAATATTACTAGCTATTGATGGAAAAAACAATCGTTTTGAGGAAAAGGTGGGTGATAGAGTATCCCAGAGTCTTGCTGGCAATAAATATTTTATATGCTTTTCAACTAAGTTGTTTCAAATTTCTGCTCTTGACTCTTCCACAGGCTTCTTCATTTTTTGCTTGTCCAAAAAACGAAGCAAAAAAGGACACTTTTCTCCGATCCTCCTGCCCACAGGCCAAAGGCCAACCTCGCGGAGAAAAGATTCCCTACGCACCTACACTGCCTTCCACTATTGAAGTAAACACTACTCTCTTTGTACCATAACTCTGCAAAAAGGCTGATGTATTGAAGACCATATTACTAAACATGCCACATTACTGTCAAATACAGATTACTGAATTTCTTTCATTATTCTTCATACTCCAATATAATTCAATCTTCTATTGAAAAAAGAGTATTTTAGCCACTGACATTCCATAATAACCAGTCAAAGTCATGAAAAAATTGCTTCTCTTCCTTTTTATCCTTCTTTATGTGGTTCCTTTTTCCAGTCAGGCGCAAAAGAAGAGCAAAACTGCACAAGCTACTTCTACCGGAAAGTACCAGGCTAACTGGGCTTCGATAGACAGTCGGCCTATCCCTACCTGGTTTGAAGATGCCAAGTTTGGGATTTTTATTCACTGGGGATTGTTCTCAGTTCCATCATGGGGACCCACTCCGAAAGATGGAGCCAGCATTTATGACTGTTATTCCGAATGGTACTGGTACCGGCTTACTGACCCTAACTCGAAAGTGAATCCATTGTTTGTAAAGTACCACACCAGTACCTATGGCAAAGATTTCCGGTATCAGGACTTTGTAAAAGACTTCAAAGCTGAATTTTTCAAACCTGATGACTGGGCCAGTGTGATTCAGGATGCAGGAGCCAAGTATGTGGTGCTTACCTCCAAACACCATGAAGGTTTTACCCTATGGCCTAGTGCGCAGGCATGGAACTGGAATGCAGTGGATGTAGGCCCTCACCGTGATCTGGCAGGAGATCTGATCAAATCCGTAAAAAGCAAAGGACTACGAATGGGTTATTATTACTCATTGTATGAATGGTTTAATCCTCTGTATAAAGCAGATGTAAATCGTTATGTAGACGAACATATGCTTCCTCAGTTAAAAGATCTGGTAACCCGTTATAGTCCGGATATTGTATGGACCGATGGGGAATGGGACCATCCCAGTGAAACCTGGAAAAGCACAGAGTTTCTGGCATGGTTATACAATGAATCACCTGTAAAAAACGATGTGGTGGTTAATGATCGCTGGGGCAAGGAAACCCGAAGCAAACATGGGGGCATTTATACAACGGAATATGATCTGGTACATGAGAAGGCACAAACAGAAGGCTCTCTACCTCGTTACTGGGAAGAATGCCGGGGGATTGGGAGTTCGTTTGGCTATAACCGCAACGAAAACCTGGAAGACTATTCATCAGCGGAACAACTGGTGCATATACTGATCGACAAGGTAGCTCGTGGTGGGAATCTGTTGCTGAACATTGGCCCTACTGCAGATGGACGTATTCCGGTAATTATGCAACAACGACTCAAGGAAATGGGCCAGTGGCTCAAGGTGAATGGAGAGGCTATCTATGGAACCCGTATGTGGAAGGCTGCACCTGTAAAAAAGATCCCGGATGTGTTCTTTACAGCAAAAGGCAAGGATGTGTATGTGATTTGCACCAAATGGCCTGAAAACGGTATCGAACTGGAAGGGGTTGCGCTGCCTTCTAAGATTACGATGTTGGGATACACAGGTCCGGTAAAGGCAGCTTTCCAGAATAATAAACTGATGCTTACCCCTCCGGTTGTCTCTCCGGCAACGGTTCCCTGTGACTATGCCTGGACATTTAAATTGGAAAATGCAGTAAAATAGTCAAAGCTTTGTATAGGAATTATTTTTTATCTTTTAGAGATGGTCTACCATATTTATAAACCTTTTTAGACCACCTCTAAAAGTTTGTGAATACATTAATCCAGAAAACAGCGTTATGCATTGGTTCCAGAAAACGATAAAACTCCCTGTATACAAAAGAGGCTTTCATTTGATTACCAATATAGTAGTTCGCGAACTTCCCGAAATACAGCAGATTCGTACAGGATTGTTGCATGTATTTATCCAGCATACTTCTGCCAGCCTGACCATTAACGAAAACGCTGACTCTACTGTACGATCAGACTTTGAATCACACTTTAACCGTGCCGTTCCTGAAGATGCTCCCTACCAGCATGACTATGAAGGCCCAGACGATATGCCAGCTCATATCAAGGCGTCTATGCTAGGTAGTTCGGTGTCAATCCCTATTACAGATGGGCGGCTAAATCTGGGAACATGGCAGGGGATTTATTTATGTGAGCATAGAGATGAGGCAACTCCACGGAGATTGGTGCTTACTGCGTATGGGGTATAGAATTTAAGAAATAAAATTCTCCTATTATATTATAATTGGAAAGGACATTCAAAATAGTAACTCTTTATTTTATATCTACTTCATTTATACTAAATACTTTAAACAGAATGGCCATCCAATAGGATGGCCATTCTGTTATCTTTGCCTTGATAAAATATAGATCTTTCTACTATCAATAGAATTTAATTCTAATACCTCTATGCTACCTTCATTATATAACTTACAGAAAAATTCTGTCTCATTAAAATAGTCATAATCATATTCAAAGGAAAGTTTTATCTTATTATTTAATAACAAATTAAATGTAAATCTGATTTGTTGCTTTGATGGTTTAATTATCCTTCCAGTACCATTTCTAGCAAATTCTATCAAAGGACATATATTGCATTTAGAAATAATACCATCTCTTTCCTCACTTGTGATATGCCATGAACCTAACAAAATAGCATCTGTTTCAAACCCATTTGTTGAAGAAATTTTTTCTTCAACTTGATTATCACTATGCTGTAAACTATTACAAGAAACATAAGTCATAGTTACACATACAAGCATTCTTATTGTTATTCCTTTCATTCCTGTTCTTTATGAGTTGGATTTGGAGCTCTTAAAGGACTTTGCCCTTTTTGCCCTTCTTTCTTAACTTCTTTCCTAACTTTATTTTCATTATCTATAGCATTCCCTGTATCTGTGCCTACTGTATAAGGAATAGCGTGTCCAACCAATTCATGTGCTAATATATCTGCTGGTTTATCTTCTAACTGTTTCCCATTTGTATCTTTGATACCCTTATATTCATTACTAGAAATATAGACTAAAACATTATCTCCCTTACCACCTCTGAGCATGTAAGTTATACCACCTCCTGAAGTAGCATCAAGATCATCTTTCGCTGCACCACCACCTGCTTTCAGTCTACTTCCCCCCTTACCATTCGACTCTTTAGAAGGTTCAGTAATTTTGCTCCCAATTCTAATTTCAATAGTTTGATTATCATTTATAGCAGCAACTAATTTATCTGCATAATATTTTGAATACTTCTTGTTGTCACCTGTAGCCTTTACTTGATATAACTTCCCAGACTTATCAAAATCAAAAGTTCCTAATGCTTTTGAATTAATCATCTTTAAGACTGCAACTCTATCCTTTGCATTAGGTACCACAATATCTCGTCCATCGAGATCAATAAATTTAAGCGGATTATTAGCTACATAAACATAAGGTGAGAGCATTGGGTATTTTTCTACTAGTGGATCAATCACATGCCAGCTACCGAGTTGTGCATCATACATCCTAGCTCCATAATCCATCCAGTTCAAACCAAACTCTTCCTGCTTCTCTTTGCCATTGTATTGGAATTTATGATTAGGATTACCCTGCACTTCAATCCCTGCCAGATTCAATCCCCATGGATCATAATGATTCTCCTGAACAATAATAGGTGGCTCCTGCGTTAGAGTTAAATCATCAAAATAAGCAGAAACTCTGGCAGAAGCATTCACAACACTTACTTCTACAATCTGTTCTTCCTTAGGTTGATACACTAGCTCCAGTTTTTCCCAACTACCAATAGCAGACTTACTTAGCTTCTGTGTTTGTAAAGATAACACTTTTCCTGAACTGTCTTTGGCAATCACTTGCAGATACGCTTCTGGCAGTTCTGTCTGTTTTTTACCAAACTTTAAGGGCAGTGCTAATCCTGCTTTTAAGGCCAGCTTTTTGTGTACTTTGCCATCAGCTACCGTTGGTTCTTGCCCAATGATCGGAACGGGTATCCAGTTGATGCGTCGGGTTTGTTTTTCTTCTACATATCCATACACACTGGCTCTGAGCGTTTCTCCTGCCTGTAGTTTTATGGTTTTCCCAGGTCCGGTTTTGGCTAGCAGTCTGGCTGCATAACGTCCACTGTGAGCCGGTCCTGCCACACGACTCAGACTTACTTTCTGGAAAGCGGCTTCTTCTTCCACTGCCATAGCAGGCTCCATTGTCAAACGAGCTGACGATGTCTGGCTTCGTTGCTGGCGATAGGCTACCCGCAAGTTACCCAGATGATCTTTATAATGATACTCATAGGCCAGTTGCCCACTCTGAGGATCTGTAATCACCCGTCCTTCTTCATGGGAAATAAAGCTCAACGCATTCGATGTTCCTTTTGCCGGATCAGTTTCAAATACATTCTCTCCATCATAATCAGTCAGAGCAGACTGTTGGGTAGTCACATTCAAGGCTTTCTTTCTCCACTTACGACCTGTCGCGTCATAGGTATAACTGATCTGAAAGCTGGTATTTGTCCCATTAATTACCTTGCTTCCTGTCACGGTTTCTACCAGTCCCAGGTAATTATAAGTGATTGAAGTAATGCCTTTGTTCTGATCTTTGATCAGACTGCCTTCCGCATCATAATCATAATCATCATTGGTGTTAGTACCATTGCGAAAATCCCCACTGTCTACATTGGTACTGACCCCATCTCCTACCTTTGCCAGTCTGTTTCCATTATTCAGATACGAGTAACCTAACTGGTCAATGGTACCAAAAGCCGTTGGATTGGTCAATGTCCCTGCGGTCATCCCGTTACGGGTTAAGTTCATGATATTGCCATTCTTGTCATAGACCATTCCTGACAGCGAATAATTCTCTCCTGAAAACCTGCCTCCGGAATAGGTAGCGGTCAGTAACCGGTTAGCAGCATCATAACTATAATCATAGACCCGGTTAGGACTTGTGCGTACATTGTGCGAAATCCAGCTCTGTTTGCTGATATTACCATTGAAGTTGACCCCATCCTCCTGATAGTTAAGTTTCATACCAAACAGATCATTTTCAGATGTATTGAGTGCGCCTGCATTCACGGAAGTAAGCCAGGAGCGAATATTATAGGTATAATCAATCTTTTGCAACGCATCAGTAGTTGCATAAACAGGAGCCATAGGAATAGCTGTATACACAGTGCCTCCTCCTGCAATGACAAACCCATTTTTAAAAGTAATCTTGCCTGCCTGATCAGTCACTGTACCCGTAACAGTCGTATTACGCACAATCTGAGAGGTAGACTGACTGGCTTCAATCGTGTTATAAGTTCCGGGCTGAATATTTTTCTTTACTAATCTGCCAATTTCATCGTACTCATAGGTTGCCAGGGTAAGTCCTTGAGGAGCAGTGCTTCCCTGTCCAATGGCATGATTGGTCTGAATCTTACGCCCCAGATCATCATAGCTGTATTCGGTCACTACGGTATAGGAAGGTTTGCCATCACTGTACTGACTCACTACTTTTTTACTGGTTACTTCACCGGCAAAGCTTAGTGTCAGATCAGTACGAGTCTGCCCACCAAAGGGATTTTGAGAATAAGATTGTATCGGGCGATTTTTATCATCATAATAAGTTACTGTGGTCAGCATTTGATTACCAAACTCTGCTTGTTCCAACAAACGAGCCATCGAGCCGGTAGCCAGACCACGGGCTGGTTGTTGTGTCAGGCTGTTAAAGGAAGCAAAAGCCATTGAGGAAGGAACACTCCAATTGTAATCATCATAGTAATTGACCAGATTCACCTGTGCATCTGTCACAGAGGGAAAGGCATTATTGGTATAGCCAAACACAGCACCTGTACGAGATTCAAACTGAACGCTAGCCGCATCTGCCTGACCTTGCAAAGTAGACCGATCATCCCCATTAGCCAGTTCACCGGAAAGTACCACTCGTCCAAACACATCATATTTGGTAAAAGTCCATTTGCCAGCTGCAGCCTGACGAGCTGTCCGGGTCAGGATAGGTTGATCAATTTTATTGTAAACTATCTGTGTCCAACCACCACCTGGAACCAATTTTTCAATGATACGTCCATGGGCGTCATAGTGATAGGAAAATAAAAGCTCCCTATCTCCAACCTCACTCACAGAGATAGAAGTTGCAGCATTTTCGATTCGTGCAGCATATAATTTAGGAGGAATAACCAAAACCAATTGATCCAGATCATTATAGATGTAATTGGTAACCATCCAGGTTGGAGCAGAGATTGCACCACCGTCTTGTACTTTCTTTATCAATACCTTACCTGTTTTATCCTTATATTCAATAACCAAATGTTGATTCTCATCGGTGGTCTGAGTTTTAAACAATTCACCCGCACTATAATATCCGGTAGTATTCCACTCCCCTGAAGTAGTAGAAGAAGCTGTCCAAATAGGAACGTTATCATTAGCATCTGATATCAGATATTTTGTATTTACTGGTCGGCTTGCAGTACGCCAAGCGTCTCCTGCTCCATACTGACTAAACACTCTATTGAGAGGTGACGCTTCATAGACAGATTGGGTATACGGTGTCTGGTCTCCATAAAAACTAATTGCTTGTGCGGGCTGGCTTGTAACCAATGCCCCTGTTGCTGTCGAAACCGGAGTAGGTAGATAAGAACGGTCAACTCGACCAAAGGCATCATAGGTAATAGTAGTGACCACATCTTTTTTAGAAGTTGACTGACCCGGTCTGGGTAGTGCACCCTGATATCGCACGGATTGAACAGGTCTACCCAGTCCATCTACATAATCAACAGTCGTGACAGCTTGTGTACCATTGGCATCTCGATACAAACTGGATTGAACATAATTCTGGTTTGTGCTGGGAGTTTGGGCAGCTAACGGTAGGCATATACCCGCCAGCAGCCATCTCAGACAGCTTTGTAAAGTAAATTGCATATAGATATAATCGAATAGCTTTTGAAAAACGGATTAAGAATAGAAGTATACTAATTCAGTGTACTTCCAAACAATTTGTACTTGTCAAATAATCATTGTTTATAATGATACTGATGGGATTTAAGCAGATTGCTATCCTTGTCCTTTACAGCTTTCAAGCGTTGTAATGCATCATATTCATAATAAGTAGTAATCCCATTGGCATCTGTCGCAGAGGTCATCCCCACCAAGGGATCATATGTATACGCAGAGAATAAAGCTACTCCATTTGTGAAGGTAAGTTTCTGTTGTAATTGCTGATTGAACGATTTCCATCGATCTTTTTTAATGGTTGTATCAAATCCTTTTAGGGAATTCAGAAAGGTATCCAGATCAGCTAATCCATTGCTATAACCCAATGCGGTTAATACTTCTCCCACAGCATTATTTAAAGTTGCAACATCAAGATTATCAGCTTTTATGATAGGAAGCGTTTGGTTATATCCCCAAAGAAAAACTTGCTTTGGAGCATCTTGCTTCTCGTATACTACTATATTTCCATGATTATCGTAGGCAAAATTGTCTTTCGGGGAGTAATTACTATTTATTTGTAGAACATTCTGAGAGTTCATACTAGCCGGAAGAAAACTACTCAGGAGAATAGGAGTAGTTATATCCAGACGTTTCAACTGTCTGAGTTCAGTATATTCATCATAAACAAATACGCTACCAGCGGTTACTCTTGCATTACTACCATCTAATTTTTGTTTGATGGTATACTGTTCTACAGGAGTATGCAAATGAAATATTCTGGAAGAGCCACCTAATGCATTGGGCTGTGAAGTGTTTAGGGTATAATCTTGCAGATAGGTGTTTTTTGTAATTATTAACTCATTATTTATCTCACTCCTTTGCTCTTCAAGTTGTAGATTGTTACTATTATAAGCGAATGTTTGTTTGGTTACAAGAAACTTGTTCAAATCTCCATCTATGTAATCATATGCAAAGGTTGATGATGGATACACCCAATGTGTTTTTGTATTATAATATGCAAATTGAAGAGTACCACCAATACCATTCAACATTGAACTATATGAAGCCTTGATACCTATTGTGGAATATGCCTGAGTACCATTGTTCTGCACATGTATAGGAGCATATTTATACTCTTTTCGCTGAAGCAGATTATACTTAATCACATTTTGAGGCTTATATTCGTAATGCTGTTCTTCTACGAGCATACCTCGCAGCCAGTCCATACTACAGGCTGCCGGGAATGGAAATGTGTTACTTGTTTCATCAGGGTATTCCTTAGCACTGGTATATTTGTAGATACTTTTTCCATTTATTCCATTTACTCCATACTTTACCAATACTTCCTGATATCCTACATGACTACCCTGTGTGGTTCCTAATGGCAGATTGGTAGAAGATGTCCGTACACGATAAAGACAATTTTTTACATTAGAATCAGTAACTGCTCCTGTATTAGTAACGGTATAGTTATATTCGTATATAGGTAAACTTACAAGTACTCCACTGGAAACAGCGGCATTTTCATTCACAACATAATAATATTCCTTGATAATATCTTTACTATGATCAATCCCGTCGTAATCAACTGTTTTCTTGATCCGTAATCCTCCTACCATTTTATTATGTACAGATTCGGGTTCTGGTTCTCTCCAGCTTAAAGCAGCGATATGCTCAATCTCTGGATTCTCATCGGTATAATAAAGATCAGCAGTAAGTTTATATACTCCTTTCGGCAAAAACAGTGTTGGGGTTTGGGCTGTAATTGAATATTCTTGTAAAGTACCCTGATGAATTGCTTTGATAATTGCACAACTTAAACTTTCATCTACAACACAGGGTGTGTATAAGAAAGTATTAACATTTACTCCTTTATCATATATTATTTCAAAAGTAGACTCATAGTGTCGAATCATTCCAGTATTGCCATCTAAAGATTCGGTTACCACTGCTCCCCTATCTATAAGTTTACCTATTACTCGCGGATCATCCACATAATGATTTTCATACTCGAAAGTGGTATATCCCTTTGTCGGATAAGTTATTTTTTTCAAAATACCTGCTTGTGTTGCAACGGCGTTGGGCTCCCGATCAGCACCAGGCAATTGCTGAGACAGGTATTCACTTTTAGGGACTAATGTATTATTATTAGCATTATTAAAATATCCCCAATGATCCTGATTGAATGTAAATCTGCCAGGTAGCGAATTTCCAGAAGAATATTCAAAAGTATGAGACTTCCTCAGACTCTTATCACAGCTAAATTCCACCAGTGAGTCTAACCGTAATCGTTTATATAGATAAGAGTCTTGCTGAGTAGCCAGACTATATAGATAATAGCTATTATATAGTTTATACTTTTTTATACATGTATTCTCTTTAGTATAAATCTGTATATATTCCAAAGCTTTGTCTCCACCATAAACGACACCATTACTATTTTTATCTATAGGAATGTCCTCTCTATAAGCCTCATATGGCGTAAAATCAACCCGACCTGCATCAAATGATATAGATTTTAAGCGCCATCCTCTGTATTGGCTATAAGAGTTACACTTACTATCATATGTTTGGCAGTTACCAGTGCCATCAACGAAATGATAGTCTGTTACCGAATTCATTGTATAAAAATTGTAGGCAGTTGCCTCATAATCAAGTTTAATATAATCTTTTCCTGATGCAGAGATAACTTCAGATAAATACCAGCACGTACCCACTTCAGCCCCTGTCGTTCCGGAAACAGATTCGTTACAAACAGACGTAGATGTAGTTGTTTCTACATAACCACTAAATCTATATTCATTGCCTTGTTGATCTATTATGTTAATTGGACTTAATGGACCACTAGTAAACGAAATCGATATAGGCTGGACAGACATTGTATGCCATTTCCCATCCTGTCCATAAAAAAACTTCCCACTCAAACTTCCAAAGTTATAATTGAAAATATCAGGCTCAGTATCAATTTTTCCATCAGCCATATCCTTCATGAACTGGATTTTCTGTTCGGAAGACATGAGATTATCCTGGAATCTTTTTATATTTTCCAGCTGATTCATATATCCATCTACCCCTTCATCCGCTTTGCCTCGCACAGTTCTGGAAATAGCTCCCCCTGCATTAAGAGACCAAGAAATTCCTATCCAGGAAGATACTTCTTCTGTTTTTATACCGCCAGCGTGATAATTTAGTGAGATAGGTAGCGTCAATTTTCCACTCTTTACTTCATAAATAGGAATGTTGATATTAGGTATTCCCGTGTATAAACCAACAGGCACATCACCATATTTTCCAAGTGACATTGCATTTGGAGAAGGCGGAATAACTTGTGGGGCCTGTGAAAAAGCCACCTGATAGACTTGTGAAAAAAAACTTACTAAAACTGAAATAATTAAAGTAGCTCTCATGGAATTAGAATTTACCTTTTTTATAGTTTGTATAGTTTGTTACTTATTCCCCCATCCTCTGGTGACCCATTCTGGGACCAAAGTTTTGGACATATTCAAGCGAAGCTTGCTCAGCTCTGTCTGAGACAAAAGAGAAGTGTCCAACCGAAAACTTTCCAACTGCTTTAACTCTCCCAAGCCATCAGGCAGCTTTTCTAAGGGATTACCTTCTAGCCCAATGCTTTTCAGATTGGTTAGTTTGCCTACACTTTCCGGTAAAGAGGTGAGTTGGTTTTTATCCAGATGCAATCCCTGCAACTGGCTCAACCCTCCCAAACTTTCGGGCAAAGAAGAAAGGCCATTCTGATTCAGATTCAACTGCTTGAGCTTACTCAACTCACCCAGACTTTCAGGTAAGGCACTCAGCTTGTTTTGTGACAACTGCAAACTTTCCAGGCTTTTCAACTTGCCTAACTCTGGCAACTGAGTCAGTTTATTGCCTGTCAGATTCAGGGATGTAAGCTTGTCCAAATTACCCATTTCTTTGGGTAAGGATTCCAGTCCATTGCCGGATGCGGAAAAGCGAGTCAACTCTTTCAGATTACCCAGTGAGGAAGGTAGTCCCTTCAAGGCATTGCTGCCTACATCGAGTGATACCAGCTTGTTTAAATTTCCCAGACTTTCTGGCAGAGAAGAAAGCTGATTACCATGCAGATTCAATTGCTGAAGACTTTTCAGCTTGCCTACACTTTCAGGCAGAGACGTTAGTTTGGTTTGCATCGCTGTCAGCTCCTTGAGATTACCCAGCTTACCGATTTGCTCGGGCAGTTTCTCCATTGGATTCAGACTCAGTGTCAACTGTTGCAAACTGCTCAGATCGCCAATCTCTGAAGGCAGAGTAGAAAGCTGATTGTTAGTCAGATTCAGCGATTGCAGACTTTTTAGTTCAGAGATAGAGGAAGGCACCGATTGCAGATAGCCATTGCTCAGATTCAATTCTTTCAAATTGGAAAACGAACCAATCGAAGCAGGCACTTCTTTCAATCCACTCAGTTCCAGACGCATCACCTGGGAAGGATTTTTCAATGCTTCTTCGATAGAGGTATACACAGGTAGTTTAGCCAGTTCTTCTTTGCGAAGGGGAATATTGCCTAAGGCATTGCCTCTGAGTTCCAGTTGCGAGACATGGGAGAACTTCTCAAGCGGAGCTCCCAGACTTTTGAGCTGGTTGTTAGCCACTTTCAATACCTGTAGTTTAGGCAAAGCCACCAGTGAATCAGGCAAAAGGGTGAGTTGATTGGACTCGACATTGAGCACTTGCAAAGATTTAAGTTTGCCCACAGAAGCAGGCAGACTATTAAGTTGATTGCCTGACAAATGCAGCTCTTCGAGTTGATTGAGATTTCCAATCGAAGCAGGCAATTGAGTCAGTTTGCTGTTTTTGATCTGAAGTACTTTCAGATTAGTAAGTTTGCCAACGGAAGATGGCAGTGAATCAATCTGAGACAATACGAGCACTTTCACCTTTTGGGGATGATGAAGGGCTTGTTTCAGATCGGTATAGACTCCTTCCTGTATAGAAAGGCTATCCGTGAGTGTTTTTTCAGTCTGTGGTTGATCCGCAACCTGACTTTTAGTAATCGTTTGTTTTGGTGACTGCTTTGACTGGGCAGTAATGATCTGTGGATTTACACAGAGCAGGCTTGTGCCAAGCAATCCCAGGGATAGAATGCGTTGAAACATATAGAGAGTAGATTTAGAGTACAATGAGTAGTGAACAGACTATTTTGCTTTTTGCAGATAGACTTCACTGTCAGCCGCATATAGACTCAAGCGGTTTCCTCCTCCATGCAACTGTTGTTCACCCTGCACCAACCGCAGTTTTTGTCCGTTATGAGTCAGCTGTTTTTCCTTCCCAAAAGAACGGAGTGAAAAATCACTGTGCACTTTTTGAGCTAAAGGTTCGGTTGGGGAAACAATCTGTCTGACAGCAGGATCACTAGTTGTAGTCACAGTAGCCATCTGTGTTTCGGTTTGTGTTTCTGAAGCGGTCTGGTCCAGTTGAATATCTAGTGGAAAACCTACAGGAAACCCCAGATTCAGTCGTCCTTTTTGTGCTGAAAAACTGAAGTATTGCCCTTTTACCTGTTTGTCTCCCTTCCAGGCAAAGTTCAGTGTTCCTTCATAGACACTACCCATCACATCTCCTTCCGCTACCTGCAACTGCAACTGACCACTACCTAGTTGAGCATTTACGGGCTGAGTGGGAGAGTCCACAGAAAAAGAACCTACAGCAGCATCTCCACTGATCTGTCCACGACACTGTTGTAGTGCAACAGATCCGGATAAAGCTGACAGATTACCATTAAAATGCGAGTTAGTACACACCACTGAACCTGCTTGACTGCTTAGTGATATAGAACCCTCACTGTCCTGCAAGGAGATTGTTCCATTACCTAAATCAAGGGATAGCTCTGCCTGCACTTTTTCAATTTTTAGTTCTCCCTGACGCATCCAACCTTTCACACTGGCATTGGCAGGCAAAAAGATCTGAATCTGCACTAAGTCGGCAGTGGAAGAGATACTCTGCTGTTTATCTTGCAGGTCTACCAACAGTCGTTTACCTGTATTAGCCTCAGAGGCACTTTGAATCTGAGCCTGATAGGATTTGCCTTTTCCTTTTACCTTTACTTCGATCTGGCTGCCTGTACTACGCTCAATCGAAACCTGAGCAGGCAGATGAATATCAAGTTGCAAAGGCTGCAAAACAAAGCGTTCCTGCAGATTTAGTGTATGAATAGTTGTATCCACATCTGAAGACACAGCAGATAAGCTGCTTCCACTCAAAGAATTACCAGCTGTAATGGAACGAGTCGTAGTAGAGCGACCTGTCGGCACCTGATCCTTTTTTAATGTAGCTTGTGCCTGAAGATGCCAGACAGACAAACAAGCAATGCATGTGAGTATAGAAAATGATTTCATCGAAATAAGCAAGAGTAAACAACGGAAGGATATATTTCCTACCGAATGAGAAAAAGAAAGTAACTGGATTTATTGCAACTATTATTGAGGTTGTTTTGCAACTATTATTGTTGCTGCACTATATCATCGGCTACAGTAGCCATATTGATCTGAGAGCCAGCCGGAGCCAGATTGGTAATCTTTACCTGTTTTCTGAAAATATTGCCGCCTTCACTAGTATCTGAACCTGATCCTGTTTTAGTAATATCCACGGTTCCATTAAAAGTTGCCCCACTAAGCTGAATGTGTGGTGTACGTACCTCCAATGCTCCAACAAATGTGGTTTTCTTACCAATCAATAAATTACCAGTATAGGTTTCTGTTGCTCCAGAAGATAGATTTAATATAGTTTTGGCAGTAGTCTGAAACTGGCTGTTTACCAGCATCAGGTTTCCTTTGCGAAAACCATCTGATCCTACTTTCAGTGAAGCCGTTTCTGTAAATATGCAGCGGATGGGTGTAGCTACATCGCCAAAGCGAATATCTACTGGTGAAATTCCGGAATTGGAAGTACTCACATTATTCACAACAACAGGCCCTTCCATCTGAACAATCCGTGTTCCTGTTCCTGACCCATTGCCATTGCTTCCTATATAAATCGAATTTCCATACGTTGCCGCACCAATATTTTTTAAGTTCAGCGTGAGCCCTTTTTTAAATGTAGTCTTCCCTGATAATCCGGTAGAAATCCAGATCCCACCTGATGCACTATGGTTGACAATCACATTTCCATTAAAAGTAGCCGTAGCTCCACCAATGGTGAAATAATCCCATGAATTCTGATTAAAAGTGCAGTTCCCTCCTACTGACAAAGAACCATAGGCAATACCAAAATTAATCCGGTAGGCATTATTAGTGACAACCAGGTCTTTCTCAAAAATATCGCTTTCATTTGAGGCCGTATTAATCCATCCGGCACTTCCATAGGAATTATGATTGAGAATGGTAGTGTTTCCCTTAAACACATTTCCACCCCACCAGCCAGAAGCTCCAGTCCCATCATGTATCAGTGTAATATCCCCACTGATCCCGTTGACTGTATCCCGGATAACTGTAGCCCGATACAATTGACTAAACAAATACGATCGCAGTGTGCCTCCATTGCTGATAATGTTTACACTGCGAATCTGCAGATCCCGCAATGTATTTAATGTATAGGTACCAATATCGAACTTAGCCCCTGTATTCAGTGTCAGATTTTTTACGGTTGTAGTGGTAGCCAGTTTAGGACAGGTAGTACAGGAATTGACTACTACATCATCATAGGTAGAAGGCACACCATTGGGAGTCCAGTTAGCAGCTGTATTCCAGTCTGTACCGACAGATCCATTCCAGGTGTAAGCCGCAGGAGTACTCGGATAAGCATATAAATTAAAAATATCTGCTTCAGTTAATGCTCTTTCATACAACCGTACCTCATCTATTTTACCTCGTATGGCATTGGCCGTTGTAGTGCTTCCTACAAAAAATCCACTCCAGGCAACAGGTGCCGTCATAGCCTTACTCGCTACCAGATTGCTATTTTTGTACAACTTTCCGGTTCCAGCCGAATAAGTAAACACAAAGTGCTGCCATTGATTTAAGGCTAATGTTCCTGCTGCTATGTTTGTAGGTGTCCCCATTCGGGTAGCTACATCGGTACCTACCCACAAACCTCCTGTGGCATCCGAATGAAACAGAAATGCGTTCCATCCATTGATAGCTCCTGCCAGGGTCATATTGGTTCCGTAGGAAGTAGGATTCACCCAAAAAGAAACAGTAAAACCAGTAGTAGTGGGATTCCAGTTCCAGCCGCCCGAAGCGGCAGCCCACCCCTGACTGGAGACCCACTCCAGAGAAGAATTTACTTTGCCTGCACCTGAAGCAGGGGTAGTTCCGGTTATGGTACCCGGATAAGTACCCGTCTGATCTATAATCGGGCTATTTACTGGATTGTCATCCATATTCCAGTAAACTTTTAAACCTGTGGTAATATTCTGGGCATTTACGTTCACAAAAAATCCCAGGCTAACAACAAAGCAAATACAAAAACGATAAAAGTACACGTAGTTCATTTTACTATATATAATAGAGTTAACATTAAACACACATATTACTAAAAACGATAAAAAAAATAACCATCATTACTGTACACTCCCCTATCCAGTAAGATATTCCCTATCCAATTATATCTTTAATAACCAAATAAGCCCTATCATAAACATTCATCATGAAAAATATTTATAAATACAAATCATACAAAAATACATTTAAATAATACAATACAAGAAATACTAATAATTAGAATATAAGAATTGAATAGAACAGGCGATGAAAACAATAGAGAAAAGAGCTAGTCAGATTACCAACACAGGAATAACCATATACTGGACATTGACAGAACAAGTGATAGGTAAGAACACCAGTTAATCAGGATAACTCAATCTCTTATTCAACGTCAAACCCATTCCTGCAGAATAGGCTAAGAAGAAATCTTACATAGGTGGAGCTTATTGATTTTTTACAGGGATAAATGAGATATACCAGCATTTATCAGTCATTTCTTTCATAAGAAAGAAATAAAATTCAGTAGTGATAAAACCGTTTTTATGGATGTATTTGAGTTATTGGTTTAGGAGAGACAAATTTACAGCAGCTATTCTACACTAAAAATATATTTTCCCTACAATGTAATATTTGTACTAAACTTATCTAGTGCTAAAAAAGAGAAGGATATTAATTCTAAAATGAAACAATAGTAAACATCTTTTCTTTTACAGCTGATATTTTTTTCAACAGGAAATTATCACAGTAAAAGAGCAACTTTATCACAAAACAATAAAAATCTCATTGATAGGCAGTTAGCCAAACAAAGTAAGGAACACAAACTAATAGGCTAATTACTGTGAAACAGAAAATAAATTTTTCAACACTGTAATATAACTGCTCAAAAGATGTTGGAGTATGTAGATCCTCTACTTTCAAAGGTATTAACCAAGATAGTCATCTTACATGGAGTATGTTGTATAAATAACTATCAACGGTTACCTCTCAGGGATAGTCTATACTTTCCACTAAAGTGAAACATTACTAATCAGAACCTAGCTGGCTTTTGATATTTTTCCATTGTACTGAGACTGATCATTTTAGCTCTATATCTGATTTAAAATCTGTTATTCTCTACTGCGGTAGGGAATTTTAAGGAAAGAATCGAGTTTATCCAAATGCGAAATCTTTGTTAATAAAGCTTTATCTGTACTTACTATGTCGAGTGTGAGATGTCCTGTTAATTTAAGAATCAACGGCAATTTAGTATGTGAAATATCTAACGTCTTGTATGATATCTTGGATAATAAATCGTATGGATACGTTATCAATTCACGAGCAAAGTTTACTACATCTTCTTTATTGAAAACTAAACATCCAATAAATGAAATTGGAATATCATTTTGCTTAAAAAGATTCTGCAGTTGTGGCATTCGCTTATTCTCCGTGTTAAACCAAGGGAGATCTTTATCATCATGATTGATTACCCAAGGCAATCCCTGATCAAACTCGGATACAATTTCTTTGAAAGCATTCTCCAGGCGGTTGACACTATTTACAACAATCTGTTCCGATACTTGATATAGTTTCTGGTCTTTTATGTCTGCCTGTTGCAAGGACACTCCATACCAAATGACATTTCTATCAAAAGTATCATCTTCGTCATTAAAATAAGCAATATAGTTTGTCCTATTATAGGGAAGCAGTTGACTGATGTTTTTCTCGAACTTAATCATTTTAGTTTTCCACACTTTGAGGCTTTTTTCTCAACTCAAACTTCCCAATTATTTCTGGTATTTTATTATTTGCGAGTCTACCTTTTTGCACAATCAACTCTATGTGATCATTGGGTATATCTTCAAAATTTGCCATAATACAATCTCTGGCACAACTTCGAAAGTTAGGTCCATCAGTTGTGCCAATTGTCCAGTTAGAAGGATACTCTTCAATGTCTTTGCTATCACAAATAATGATGAGCTGATAATATGGATTATAAGCTATTTTGCCTGCTTTATTATATTTCCAGCAACGCTCTATCCAAGCTTCTTTCACTGTAATAGAAAGGGTGTCATTTATTTTATAGGGATTTTGAGGAATAATGTATTCCGCTCTAAATACTTTTTTATCCCATGCGTCATCCAACCTATCACTCATCTGTGGAAAATCACTATACAAAGAGGAACAAGAAACAAAACAGCAAAACAACAATGTACTCCAGATACTTTTATTCATTCTATTTTTGATGATTTGTTAGGTTCCCGGTATCGATTATAACAATAGTTCAACATCTATAAGCTAATTTGATTATTATTTTTCCTTTCTCCCGCCATCTGATCCATCCGGTTATATCTTTTTTAGGTGGAGTCTCTCCACTATAACAATCTTTGCTGGTTTTTACCTTTATCCAATCTCCTGTAACTTCCAATGGTATATATGTGTACTGGTCATATTTTTCAATAACTTTTCCTATATCAGAAGGGGTTATTCGTAGTGGAGATAAGGAGGAGGGAATCGGATAAGTAGACAGTAAATACTGCTCAAGCGTTTTAAACTCCAGAAGCTTTTCATATTTATTTCTATCGATATAGGCTTCCTGATAGTTAACACTTATTACATACACATCTTTTTTGACTTGCTTGCATTTAAAAATTAATAATCCATATTCAGGTTCCAACACTTCAACTTTTAACCTTTCTCTATACTTAAAATCTTCTTCAATGAGGTCAAATGATACAGAGTCAAAATAGATCCTCCCTTCCTTCATCAAACAGAGCGACTCACCTTTGGTGTTTTTAATGGAGAATGTTAGCTTATTAGTGTAGATCTTCGAAATCTTTAGATATAAAAAACCTGATTGTGTTCCTCTATCGGTACTGGAAAAATCATCGGAGTTGTGACAAAAAAATATACAAAATAGAACAAGCAGGATGTGTTGCATCATAAGGAATGATTATTAACTAATTTTTATACAAAACTAACTAATTCAGCTATCAATACTCATCTGGTAGATTCAAATTTGATTAACCATAACAAACTCATTAGAAGTCTGTTTCACAAATTCATTCTGAAGCATATCTATTTGAATATAGTCTCTTGTGGTTGTATTTACATGCAGTCAGAACACCTGAGCAAAACGGCTAGCTGAGTTAACAATACTATTACTATATCTACGGTAGATATATGATATTTTTTCTGTTTCATCACTAAACAAAATCTAATCAGTGGAAGTACATTAAACTGATCCAGGAGTTGAAGTATAGTTGTATATTCGAAATGTGTACCAGTTTTTTGCACTGACTGGCACCACTTATATCAATAGAAAATATACCTGTCAGTCTACAAATATTGCTGGTGATTGTACTCTGACTATGGATTTATCAATACCTTTTCATCCATTGGTTAGCCGCTTCTTTATTTGTATTAATTACATAGGTTATGCTTAATCTTTCACTCTTAAGTCTTATCATACTTTTAGGTTCTATACAGGGTAGTATTCTAACCTTGGTATTATTTCTATCCAAAGAGAACGGTCCAGTCAGACAGAAGTACCTGGCATGGTTTACATTGATATTAGCCTATAATAGTATTCAGGTATTTTTATATACTACAGAATCTCCTGTGGTCATTTATTGCCCTAATACTTTTTTTCCTGTCTTTCATATCTTTTGTCTGGGACCTTTGTTGTTATTATATATTGTCAGCAATACAATAGGAGTTAGCAACTTACCTTATTCTGTATGGAAATACTTCATTCCTTCTATCATCAGTTTTCTAATCAATGTTATTCATGCATTATTATTTTTCACCAAAGCGTTCGGACCTTCTACTCCACAAATGCTCTGGCCTGTATTTAGCCGTATTTTACAAACAGAACATATTATCCTTATTCTGACATTTGCCTGGTTCTGGTTTCAATCCTATTCTATTCTGGAAAGATGGAATAAAATAAACCAGCAAGACAAAGAAAACCCAGAGACAACAAATCCAATTATATATATCTGGTTAAAACGATTACTATTTGCCTTGTTAACTTCCTATGGAATCTGGGCAATCACCATCTTTGCTACCATCCTGTTTGACCTTACTGTCAATCTTGCATTTCCATTAGAAATTTCCCTAGCATTGCTGGTATACTGGATTGCCTTTGTTGGAAATCAAAAAATACAGATCCTGCAAATTCAGAAGGAAAAGATCAATTCATCCATACTTGATTTGTTGGAGCCTTCAGAGATAAATACTTTGATCAACAAAATGCAACAGGTTATGGAACAGCAAAAATGTTATCTGGACCCGGAGCTTAACCTAAGTCGCTTTGCTCAGGTTACAGAACTAAATAGCCGATATATCTCTGCCATATGTAATCAGGTCTTAAAGATAGGCTTTGGGGAGTTTGTGAACCAATACAGAATGCGGGAGGCCAAAACCCGTTTATCTGATCCGCAATATCAGCATCTCACCATTGCAGGAATTGCACTGGAATCGGGTTTCAATTCCATTCAAACTTTTCAGCGGGTATTCAAGCAGACTGAAGGGATAACCCCTCGGGAATTTCAAAATAGTCAACCAAAAACTTTACTCAAAACATGATTTGAGTAGATCAATAGAGGTGCGGATGAGATTATTGCAACGATTTCATATTGCTATAATCTCATTAACTCATGCATTCTACCCTTACCTGTTTTCTCAGTTATCTTCTCAAGAGATTATTCTCTCTTGTTTTTCCTTTACTATTACTTTCTTTCTGGGCGAAAGGACAACCTCTGCCGAAACCGTTAACACTGGTCGAGTTGAAAACAATATTGCAGAAAGAAATGGCCCAACAGCACATTGCTGGAATGTCAGTCACTCTGGTAACAAAAGATTCCATTCTCTGGTGTACAGGTCTGGGCTTGGCAGATGTCGAAAGAAAAATGCCAGTTACCAATCTGCATCTGTTTCGAATGGGTTCAACAACCAAGTTATTCACTGCTCTAGGTACACTCACTCTGATTAATGGAGGAAAATTATCGGTCAATACTCCTCTGCACAAAATAGCGCCAGAAGTATCCTTTCAAAATTCATGGGAGGATACTTATCCAATTACCATTCAACACTTGCTCGAACATTCTACAGGATTTAGTGATAAGTCACCCATAGAAGAATTCAATTACGTGGACACAGATGTAAGTGGTCTCCAATCACTACATATTCTTGAGAAATATATGGTATCCAAATGGAAGCCAGGAGAAAGGCATTCATACTCAAATGTAAACTATGCAATTCTGGCATATAGTATTGAAAAGCTATCTGGTCAGTCTTTCAATGAGTATATGAAGCAACATGTCTTTGAGCCACTCAATATGCCAGGAGCAAATATTAGTTTACGTTCAGATAGCACTAGCAACTATGCGAAAGGCTATATCTGGCAAAATGAGAAGTTCAGACAAATTCCATCATTACCTCAATACAATCCCGGAAACGGCTCCTTACATACGAATGCCATCGATCTCTCTCATGCCTTACAGGCTTATTTGAATGATTGGCAGACGCCACAGGGACAATTTCTTTCCAAGACAATTCTTTCTGATAGTGAAACTCCTCACTCCTATCTGTCTGCCCAGACAGGCTTGCAGAACACGTATGCATACGGCAATGATTTATTGGTAGAATTACCCGATGGATTTCAGTTTAGGGGCCATACAGGGATAATTGGACCATTTGAGTCTGCATTTGCTTATAATCGGGAACTGGGTATAGGTTATGCTTATGCAGTTAATTCTCCCTGCAATGCTTTTCCCTTAGATAGTATAATCCGACATTATCTGACTCAACATGTTCCCAAACCTCAACCAGTGTCTCATCCACTGGATAAAGAATCTATAGAACCTTATCTGGGATATTATCGGTTTGATAGTCCCAATGATTTGCGCATGGGATTTCTGGAAAGCCTACAATTTACCTTTGTACTCTCCCAAAAGGGAGAAGAACTAGAGGCCAAACGACTTTTGGGAGGAGGTACATCATGGACATCTGTCAGCGAGAAAATCTTTAGAGATTCTCATACTCTCATCCCCAGAATTGCCTTGGTAAGAAATTCTGAGAATGAACCGGTTGTTATGCAGAGTGGATTGTATTTCAAGAAGATCAATGCTATAGAAGCATGGTTACCTATTATTGTACTAACCCTATGTGTGTGTTTGCTTTTTATCAGTGTCCTCTATGGAATAGTAGTTCTTATCTGGTTTGTTATTCAGCGAATACGCAAACAGTCGCCTTCCTTTATCACTCTACTCCTTCAGATTCTGCCAGCACTAGCAGCAGTCAGCCTGGGAATGGCACTGATTTATTTTTCATCTATCATAAGCTATTTATACGAAGGTATTCCTGTTACACCTGTTGTAACCAAATCGACCATTGCTTTATATACATTTGGTTTGTTTACAGCAACAATGAGTATACTTCTGTTGATCAGGTTTCGTTCTTTAAATACATTTTTAAAAACTTATCTCAGTTTAACCACTTTAGCTGGTAGTTTTGTTCTCATTCTACTTTTAATTCATCACTGGTTCTGATAAACCCCTCAAAAATGATAGTATCCTGTGATGCAGCGTTTATACACCACACCACAGGATACTAAACTTCTGCTCACTAAAATAAGCTATTTCTATTCGTATCCAGGATTCTGCTCTAATACAGCATCCTTGTTCAACTGAATTTCTGACAATGGAATCGGCATCAGCAAATGTGTACTGGTCAAACCTCTAAGCGGATTTACCGGATTGTTAGAGTTAAGGCGGGTAGCACGATCTACCAGAGTTTTGGTACGCATCAGTGTCATCCGACGGTTTTCTTCACCAATCAACTCACGTACCCGTTCATCCAGAATAAAATCAAGGGTGATATCTGATGCAGATACTTTTCCAACGGCTGGGTAATCCGGAAATGCCCGTTCACGTAATACATTGATACTAGCCGCAGCTTCTTCCAGTTTACCTTGCTTAAACTGTGCTTCTGCCAGCAACAGATAGGTTTCACCTAAACGCATCAGAATAAAATCTTTGATCATAGCATAGCCGAAGGTATCATTGGGGTCAAACTGGTACCACTTGGTTGTGTGTGGAGCAATGTTGTACAAGGTATCCGTACCTGTATAAGGTACAGGTTTGCCATATGTCGCAGGTTGTTTAGGATCATTATACACATATTTTCTTCGAATGCTATACTGGGAATTTCGTATGTCACCGGGTTGATATAAGTTATAGATAACCCAATTGCTTAATCGTAAACGTCCCAATGCACGACCACCTGTAGAGTCAGATAATGCCATACCTTTTACATTGTGATACGCAGCTCCCCAAACCCGGCGTTGCTGTGGGTTGTCAGTAATCCCTCCTACTACTGATGTAGGGTTTTCCTGCTCTAATACCCAGATTGCCTCTCTGTTTCCCTGTGCCCGACGCTGATTTCCATAAATAAACATATCTGCATAATAATCACCTGGATTGTTGACTTTTATCCCATATCGATTCTTAATAAGAGAAAATTGTCCACTACTGATAATAGCTTGCAGTTGTTCTTCAGCCAAAGCTGGTTCATCCATCCGCAGATAGGCTTCTGCTAGTAACTGCATTGCCATATACTTATTGGCACGACCATATAATTTACCTTTACTGTTCGATCTGACACTCTCAATATCCGGCAGATTTGCAGCGGCAAATTTAAGATCAGTCACTATCTGTTCATTTGTCTCTTCCAGTGAGGCTCTGACAAAATCGGTTTTGGGTCCGGTCAGGGCCTGTGTAATAAGCGGCACTCCGCCGAAACAAGTTGCCAACGTATTATAAGCATATCCTCTAAAGAACCGAGCTTCGGCGTTGATCAGATTTTTCCCTCCCTGACTGATACTTATTAATGTCGGATCTTCAACATTATTGATAATCTGATTGGTAAGATTGATCATAATATAACTCCGATTCCATGTACGGGTTGCTGCTGCGTTGTCAGGAGTCAATACAGTATAGTTATAATAGGGTATTTCTATTCCCTGCTGATTAGCGGTTGCATTAGCGACATCTGTCCCCACTTGCCAAACGCTAGGCCAGCCCTGCTGATCAGACCACGAGAAAATAGTACTGGTATGATTATATAATCCTATCAAAGAGGCATCAAAACCTAGTGAATCCTTTAAAGTAACAGGAGTATAGGAAGAGTATGGTTTTTCGTCAAGGAAAGCATCCTTACAGGAAGCTGTTATAACCATCACAGATAAGATCAGTAATTTTATATGTGTTTTCATTTTGCTCATAATAAATCTGTGGTTTCAGCAATTAACGAAGAGAGACATTTAAGCCAAATACAAATGACCTGGTAAGTGGATAGTTATTAACCCAATCACCTGATGAGTTAGAAACTCCTCTAGGCTGTTGGAATGCCTCTGGATCCCAACCAATCCAGTTGGTAAACGTGTACAAGTTCCTTCCACTAACATAAGCTGTCAGGCTCCCAAGATGGAGTTTGTCTATTATTTTCTGACCAAATACATAGCTTAATGTTACATCCTTGATCCGAGTATAGCTAGCATCAGAAGCATAGCCATAGCCACGAGGGTTCTTAAAGCCTAGTGAAGGACGAGTATTACTTTGATTTTCAGGAGTCCAGTAGCCTACATCAATAGGAGTATTTCGCTTTCCTGTTTCATCGGCATAAGTAAGATCTGCATTATTACGGGTTATGCCTTGTACAGTCTGAATGAATATGTTTAGATGGATATTTTTGTAATGGAATGTATTAGTAAATCCTCCTGTCCATTTTGGCGCTGTTTGCCCCAAAATCATACGATCATTATCAGGCGTTATTCTCTTGTCACCATTCAAATCTGCAAACTTCAGATCTCCAGGCACAGCAGTCGGGTCTACAGATCCAGGATCTTCACCAGTTTGCCAAATACCTTCCATCTTATAATCGTACACAACACCAATTGGTTTTCCAATAAACCATCGGTTTCCTACATCATCTTTTTTATCCCCATATATATCCAGAATACGGTTTTTATTGGAAGCAAAAACAATAGTTGACTCCCATTTAAAATCCCCTTTATCTATATTATGGGTGTTTAGAGTAAGTTCAATACCTGAGTTTGAGGTTTCACCTAAGTTGTCATACACATTTGAGTAACCTGTAATAATTGGAAGACTTCGTAAAAGTAGTAGTCCTTTTGTATTGTTTTTGTATATATCAATACTACCACTGATCCGATCATTAAACAAACCAAAATCAAGTCCTAGATTTCTACTTAGCGTTGACTCCCATCCCAGATTGTCATTTCCAAGGTTTCCGGCTACAACTCCAACGGAACTCAATCCGTTAAACGGCGATCGGGCAATAGTATTCTTAGTAATGGTTCCATAAACATTGATGGCTTCATTTCCTGATTTACCATATGAAAAACGTAACTTCAGATTACTGATAGGAGTCACGCTTTTCATAAAGCTTTCATTGATAATATTCCATCCAATGGCAGCTGAAGGAAACAACCCATATTTACTAGTGTTGGAGCCCATCACAGAAGAACCATCCCGACGTGCAGTCAACGTCAATAGATAACGGCTATTGTAAGAATAGTTAATACGACCCATTTGAGAATTCAGGCCATATCGATCAGCCATAGAAGCACTCGATTGAGTAGCACCTGCCCCTAAATTATTAAAAGACAACTGATCATTGGCAAAGCCTGTAGCATTTGCTTCTGTTTGGATATATCTCCGCTGCTGAGCGCTGTACAAACCTGTAAAGTCCAGATGATGTACCCCAAAGTCTTTGCTGTAAGACAGAATATTCTCCAGCACAAAACTATTGGTTTCAGAATTGAATGTTTTAGCCGTGCCCACATTATCATTAGCAGCCCGTCCTGTATAACTAGCTGTTCGGGCTGGTAGGTAGGTATATCCTAAATTCATACGGTATTTCAGTCCAGTAAGAAAACCTGAAAACTTTACTTCCGCATATGTATTCCCGTTCAGATTAGTACTTCTATCAATACGATCTGTGGTTAAACCCAATAATGGATTTGTATACAATTGCTCAGGTGCCATTGGAAAGATTTTGTAGGTTCCATCAGCATTGTATTTTTGCCCATAAGGACTCATAGCTGACGCATTCAAAAGATTGGCTCTACCTCCATCCCGGTTGTTATTGGCAATAAATAAAGAAGTTCCTATTGTCAGATAATCTGTTAATGTGACATCCAGATTAGACCGGAAGCTAACTCTTTTGTATTGAAACCCTTTCACTACCCCTTTCTGATCCAGATATTCCCCTGAAATAAAATATTTTACATTTGAAGCTCCTCCTGAAATACTTACATTATGATCCTGTAATATTCCTGTTTGGGTAGCTTCTTTAATCCAATCTGTTTCAATACCTGCATTGTAATTCTCAACTTCTCCAAAATTGGGAACCGGATCTGTCTTTGATGGTTCTACCTGAGCTCTGTAGTCTTTGTATTTTTGTACATACTCAGCGCCATTGCGAGGTTTGAGAATATGTGAAAAGTTTTCAATACCAGTATATGCATTGTATCTGATGGTAGGCTTTCCTGAAGTCCCTCGTTTTGTAGTAATCAGAATAACACCATTAGCTCCATTAACACCATAAATAGCCACAGCAGAAGCATCTTTTAATACTTCCATTGATTCAATGTCATTGGGGTTGATATCATTCAATGAACCTCCTGTCTTGCTCAAAGGAATCCCATCTACGACAACAAATGGCCCGGAATTGGCATTAATAGAATTTTGCCCCCGAATAATAGTTGAGGGCGCGGTACCAGGAACAGAAGAAGACTGAGTAATATTAACCCCTGCAACAGATCCTTGCACAGCTTGTAATACATTCGTAACTGGCAACTGAGAAAGACGAGCCTTAGGCACAGATGATACAGATCCTGTAATATCCGAACGTTTTTGGGTACCATACCCTACCACAACAACCTCGCTTAACGATTGCAAGTCAGGAAGTAACTTTACATCCACTGAAGTACGGTTGCCAACTGTTACCTCCTCGGTAGTATATCCAATAAAAGAGAAGATCAATACAGGATCTTTGGTTCCATCTGGTATAGTGAGTGAATATTTCCCTTCACTATTCGTAGTTGTACCAATAGAGGTTCCCTTTAACAAGATACTCACTCCTGGCAATATCTCTCCTTTGTCATCAGTAATAGTTCCTGTTACCTGGATATCAGCTACACTGGTACCAGTTTTTGATAAAGGCAATAAAGAGGTAGGTTTTGAAGAGCTTTTATGGCTTTCAGGAGCAAGAGCAAAAACTCTTTCAAACGGAAGCCATACACATAAGACTAGTAACCATCTGATTTTCATAGGCAACTTTAGATTTAAAATACAGTGATTTTGAAAAAAAATACTAACAGGTATACAATTTTGTATTCGAATAATTCAAATTTAAAGAAGCTTATTGGAGGCGCTGGGGGGAATTTTCGCCAAAAAAGGGGGGTAAATTAGAAAGAAGAAGATTTCTTTGAAGTAATAAGCCACTCTGAATCAAAATTTTATAATTTCAGAGTGGCTTATTAAGTAGTTTATCTCAAATCGGCACTGTGATCATTATGAAAATCCTCTCCACTCCAAATTTTCTGAGCACTCCATTTTGCAGCCGGACTAGCCCAGAAAGGATCAGATTCAGGTAAGCCTAAAGGCAAAAATATATTGGTACAGATGTATAAACTACCCTGATTATTGTAAAAATCAGCAATGTCTGGTTGAGAACCATACAAGCCAATGGTCAGCCATCCATCTTTGTAGGTAGATGGGCTCTCCAATGTTTTTTTGATCACAGCAGTCAATGCACAACGTACCTGTGCCGGACTCAACTGCTCAGGCAATGCTTTGCGCCAGGCCATATCTGCCAGGTGATGAAAAGCGGCACCCCTATACACAATTGACCGACCAGTAGCAGGATAGGTACCATCCGTATTAATCAGTCTTTCCTGAATAATAGCGTATCGTTCATTACGCTTCTTAATCTTCTCAGTCATAGAGTTGTAGGCATTTGTCTTCTGGCCAATGATGCTGGTAATAGCAGCCAGATAAGGATGTATTACATAGCTGTTATAATAATCAAATGCATAACTCACGCCATCTGTATACATCCCATCTCCTACATACCATTGCTCCAATTGCTGAAGGGCATAATCCACCCGCATAGGGTCCCATTCATAGCCATATTTACAGAAGAAGGCTTCTGTCATAGCCGAAAATAGTAACCAGTTTGAGAAAACGGGCTTAAATTTTCGGGTTGTTCGGAAAGAAGTTACGAGACGTTGTTTATCTGTAGCATTCATATTCTCCCATATCCAGGGAGCACGTATCAACGCATAAGCCAGATACGAAGCATCAACCAACTGCTGACCACCAATATCGAAACGCATATAATCTTTTGACGTAGAATCCAATGCATGCGAAATTCCTTCCAGCACCCACTGACGATATTGTTTTCGCAGAGCCACTTCGTCAGCACTACCACCCTCTAGTTGCAGCCAGGGAGCAATTCCACTCAATACCCGCCCAAGTACTTCCAGATATTGTACCTGTATCCGGTGATTCCGATTGTCAATCCGAACAGAGGTTACCTGTGGCATAGCTATCCGTAGGCTATCATGAGCCAGGCTGCGCACCATCGGTCTCACCATTTTATCCATTTCCTTTAACCAATACGCACGATCATTTAAGGGTTGAGTTTTTTTTGCATTTTGTTTCTTTTGAGCATATCCTGCAGTAGTTAGGATACCAGTCAGTAAAACAAGAAATAAAGAATAGAAATAGTATTTCTTCATAAGGTGAAATATTTTGAAATATAGAATACTAAAGATCTTGCAGCGAAAAACTACTTACTATTTTTCCGGTTGAGATAGCGGTACATTTCACATCCAGCCAACAGAAAAGCTCCTACTCCAAAATTGGAGGTTGAGTTCTTGTCAACCACTTGTCCTGGAATAGCCTTTTCTCCAATAGGCTGTACATAGCCTATTTTACCATCCGATTGTAAAGCAAACGTTGAAAGATATTGCCAGCTTTTCTGAACTACAGGTAAATAAGTTTTCTCATCCAGATAGCCATTGTTGATGCCCCACAGAAATCCATAGGTAAAAAAGGCAGTTCCACTGGTTTCAGGACCTGGAGCATGGGCAGGATCAAGCAGACTTCGGGTCCAGTATCCTTCGGGTTGCTGACACTTGCTAATTGCATCTGCCATACCTTTGTATTTAGTAATGTATTCCTGTCTGTGGGGATCGTTTGCAGGCAAATCTTTCAGTACCTTTGCCAAAGCAGCAAATACCCATCCATCACCCCTTGCCCAGAAATCCTTGTGTCCGTTTACACTCTTATGTTTGGGATATACATATTTTGCATCCCGATAATACAGCTTAGCTTCTGTATCATACATAATACTGTTAGCATAGGTAAAGTATTCATATAATTTATTCAGGTATTGTTTATTTCCTGTCTCCTTATACAATTTCGTCATCACAGGCATGACCATATACAACCCATCAGCCCACCACCAGTAATCTGATTTTGATGTCGACATTTCATACTCCATTACTTCCTTTGCACGAGCTATTCGGATAGAATCGTGTTTAAGTGTGTACAAATCAATATAAGTCTGAAAACAGATTTGCCAGTCACCAAACAAAACATAGTCATCCGTTTCACCATAGCTATATTTCCAGGTAGACTTATCTGGAGACTTAGCTCCTTTCCATTCATTATGTTCTGCCCATGCCTGAGAATAATGTCGGTATGCTTCCTCTCCAAATAAAAAATACGCTTCCATGTTTCCTGTATGATAGGCTGCATTATCCCAAAAAGCTCTCCCATGTATAGGGTTAGAAGTCTGCCAGTAGCTATTGACTTTATGAATAATAGATTTTACTTCTTGTTGGGCAGCAGGCAAAGGATTCCAGCCAGTAGTCAGATTCCATTCTTCTGTCCACTCAATAACCGGGCTGTTGTTCTCAAATGTAATCGGCAACCAAAGATATCGGCTATCTGTCAGGTTCTTTGGGTTCCATCTGTCTGCCATAAATATAAACGCATCTTTTTTCCCCTGCACTGGTAGAATGTAGGTTGACTGTCCATCAAATGTTTTCTCTGCCAATACACCTTTCATTGGATCTCCTACCATTTGCCAGGGGCCAAACAAAGATTTGGATGTATGAAGACTGGCACGATTGGGAGCCCATCCGGTACAACCACTAGTAATCAGATAATAGTCACCTTTGTATTTAAACAAGGCTGGGGCCTCCCGGTGTTCGCTGAATAACAACGTATCTTTCCGGGTAGCACTCAAAAAGTCATCAGATAACTTTACAATGCGCAAATCATAGTTATCACGAGCAGAATAAACATGATAAGCAGATCCATCCTCATCCACAAACAAAGTCATATCTCTGGACATGTGCCCATTAGGCCGAAAACTATGCAGATATTTATAAGGTCCTGTTACCCTATCACTCACTGCAATACCTACTCTTGCAGCACTATAGCCTTTACCAGGTAATTCCAGATGAAACCACATCACATACTTCTTTGTCTTGTGGTTATAGATCACTTTAGGTCGCTCCATCAAACCTGTAGTAGCTATTTCACTGGCAGGATCTGTAGACTTGGCTAATGCTATACCTTCATATTTCCAGTTATATAAGTCCCTGGACGAATATACATTCACACCTTCCGAAGCCTTTGCTCCTCTTTTCTCGCCAAACCAGTAATATGTTTTTTTATCATATAACAATCCTCCCCCATGTGCATTGATTAACGTTCCACTTTCATCATACCAACGTGCTCCTGGTTGAAAACTGGTTCGTTTTTTCAGAGAATCTTCAGGTAAGCCATCCGGTAAGTGCATAACGGATAGTTCTCCGCCAAAATGTTTCTTTGTATATCCCATACTATGAAATGAGATAGCTAAAAAACAGAGCAACAATAAATGAGGCTTCCTTAATTTTATGGGTAATACAATCATGTAGAAATAAAATTTGAGTAGGTAACGCAATTAACTATAGGTGCCCTGGAAAATAGAAAATACTGAAAATCAGATTTTTTTCAATCTATCATTTGAATTGTGCAAAAGTAAAGTCCCTAAAAAAACAGGCACGGATAGTTTTCGTCAAAAAAAGGGGGTAATTTAGTCTTATCGTATGAAGTATCTAGTTAATTATATTCTCTGTTTCCTCTGTATCTGTTGCATTCTCACAGAAGGTTTCCCTCAGAATAGCCCGGAAGAATTTAAGTTTGAACACATTACAGTAAATGAGGGATTGGCACATAGTGATGCTATGACTGTGGCTCAGGATAAACAAGGCTTTATCTGGGTTGGAACCAACAAAGGAATCAATCGGTATGATGGGTATACCCTGAAAAAATATGATCTCCCTCTCAATGACCAGACTGGTCTAGCCAGTAATCGAATTAAAGCGTTATACGTGAGTACAGATGGTTCGCTTTGGGTAGGTACAGAACGAGCAGGTTTATTTCGGTATGATGCAGGTAAAGATACATTTGTCAATATAAAGGATCACCTGAAAGACTCTGTCTATCACAATCTGGCTAGTATACTCAGTGCCTCTACCATTTCTTCTATCACCTCTGATTCTCAGGGCCGATTATGGGTAGGTACTGCCCGATATGGAGTATTTATGATTCAGGTCAACAACCAGAACTTCATTACAAATATTCGGCAAATCTATGTGAAAGATCCATCTCTTAAAACTACCTCCCCCTATGATTATTCAATCAGCCGAATTATAGCAGACAAACACAATAGACTTTGGATTGGAACTATCAGTAATGGTTTATGGAAAATTCAGATCGCAGACAATTATTCAGCTACAACCTCTCTTCAGGCAACAAAAGTTAACTCAGTCTCGGCCTACACGATCAGAAGTCTGCATATAGATAGACGAGGTGATCTATGGGTAGGCACAGGCAATCAGGTTTTATGGATAAGCAACAAGCATCTTTCAGATCCTTCGGATCTACAAGCAAAACCATTACAAAGAACATTTGGAGACATTGAAAGTCTGTATCTTGACTCCTTTAACCGTCTCTGGGTTGGCACCAATTTCGGTTTACTACTGGTAGGCGCAGGAGTATCAGAAAATGATAGACCTCCTGTTAATGAGTCTATGATTCATACATTTCTACCATTAGACACAGATCCTTATAGTATCAATTCAGTGCGAGTACATGAAATCATGGAAGATTGCTTTCATAATTTATGGCTGGCAACCTCTGCAGGTGGACTCAATCAGTTAAAACTAACTACCAAACCTTTCAATCAACTCCGTAGGCAACTATCGGGGCAGGATACTCCTGCCAATAATTATATCAACGCCATTTATCAGGATACACAAAAAAAGCTCGTATGGATTGGTACACGTAATGGCTTTGCCACCTACGATTTTTCGCAGAAACGTTATACTAACTACCTCAACCGGGCTCTTTCTGGTGATGTAAATGGAATTGATGTCACAGCCTTTTATGAAAGAAAAGATGGTACAATCTGGATAGGTACCCGTTTCCTGGGTATTTACATACTGGATAAAGAACATACATTACAAAAACTACCTGCTCTACCGGCCAATGAAATAAACTGGAACAATATAAGTATTGAGAAAATACTGGAAGATAAAAATGGATATATATGGATTGCAACATTTAATGCCGGGTTGCTTCAGTTTACACCACAAGGTACTTTTCTCAGATCATATTCTCTGCAAAACCAAAAGCTTCCTACAGATCAACTAACAGCCTTGTTGTATGAAAAAGATACCAACATCCTATGGATCAGCACCCGGGATGCAGGATTGTTAAAAACAAAATTAACAACTGACTCAATAAAGATACTTCACCACTTCCAGCATGAACCCAATAACCCGAATAGTTTACAAACCAATTATATATGGCCTCTGCTGAAAGATAAAAAGGGTAACCTTTGGATTGGTACTATAGGTGGAGGATTACATATGTTAACCACAAATGAGAAAGGAACAGAAGTCATAAAGAGCTATAGTCAATGGGTTCCTGAAACAGATGTAGAAAGCCTGCTGGCTGACGAAGCAGGTGACTTGTGGATTGGAGGAGCAGGTTTGTATCAGTTCAATACATCCACCAAACGCCTCATTCACTACGATGTATCCGATGGATTACAAAGTAACTCTTTTAAAGTAGGTGCAGCCTTCCATGCTTCAGACAGTACAATGTATTTTGGAGGCACAAACGGAATCACCTATTTTCGTCCACAGGCCATTCAGGATAATCCTTATCCTCCTCTGGTTCAGATTACAGGGTTACGTATCATGAATCATCTGGTTTCTGTGGGTGATAGTTATAATGATAGAGTTGTGATTGCCAAGCCTTTTTCCAAACCGCAGACTATCGAACTGAAAGCCTCTGAAAACGATTTTTCTATTGAATTTGCCGGTATAAATTATGACAATCCACAAAAGCATCAGTATGCATATATGCTCAAAGGATATAACTTCCGTTGGGTATATGCACCTCCAGGTCAACGGACAGCCAGCTTTTCTAACTTACCAGCTGGAACCTACCGTTTTATAGTCAAAGCCAGTAATGGAGATGGTATATGGTCAAACCAAAATACTACACTAACCTTTACCATACTTCCCCCCTGGTGGAGAACCTGGTGGGCTTATATACTGTATGCTTGTTGTATCGTTGGTGCACTGGCATTGTATCGTCGCATTACCTTAAAACAACAGGAGCTTAAAAACAAGTTAGCGTTTGAACATTTTCAATATGAGAAAGAAAAAGAAGTCAATGATCTGAAATTACGCTTCTTCACCAATGTATCCCATGAACTGCGGACTCCGTTAACACTGATATTAGGGCCGATGGAAGAACTGGTGACTGCAACAGGCCAACTGACGGGTCTAAAAGATAAGGTGCTTCTGATGCATAGGCAAACACGTAAACTACTGGATTTGGTAAACCAATTACTGGATTTTCGCAAAGTTGAATCCGGCAACATTTCACTTAAGGCTAGCAGACAAGATATTATTGGTTTTCTAACAGAAACATTCCTTATTTTTAAATTAAAAGCGGAAGAATTAAATCTGGATTATCAACTGGCAGTCCCCTTCCAGCCCGCATTTCTGTATTTTGATCGTAGCAAAATGGAGATTATTTTAACTAATCTCCTCTCCAATGCCTTAAAGTATACTCCTCCAGGAGGAAAGATTGTTTGCTCTGCCACAATAGCTGGTAATCCTAATGAAACAGCGATTATAAAAAATGGAGAAGTTCAGACTAACTATTTACTGATTACTATACAGGACTGGGGTATTGGGATGAAAGAAGAAGAGGTTGATAACATATTTGATCCTTACTATCAGGCATCCCAAACAGAGACATTGCGTATGATGGGTACCGGGATTGGCCTATCACTAGTAAAGCAGTTGGTAGAACGGCATGCAGGTAAAATCACTGTAAAAAGCCAACCGGGAGCAGGTACACTATTCACAATCAAAATGCCTTTTGGAAAAGACCATTTAACTCCTGATGATATTCGAAACGAATCTGTTATACATGAAGCAGAATATGAAATTTCAAATTCAGGAGAATTACCAGTAACAGAACAGCTACAGACATCGCTATCAGGATCACTACGTATTCTGTTGGTGGAAGACAATGAAGATGTTCTCCGTTATTTGCAGCAAATGTTTGAATCCAACTTCGAAATCTTTACTGCTCCTGATGGGCACGAAGGCTGGATCACTGCACTGGATACCTGTCCTGATCTGATTATCAGCGATGTTATGATGCCTCGTAGCGATGGTATGGAGTTATGCAAAAAAGTAAAACAGCATCCCAAAACTATGCATATTCCAGTAATATTACTCACTGCCCGGGCATCAGCCGTTCATGAACTGGAAGGGCTGGAAACTGGAGCAGACGATTATATTACGAAACCGTTTAATCCCAACATTTTATACGCAAAAGCTGATGCTATTCTGAGAAATCGATTTAAGCTTCGCACTTACTATCAACGTCAGATATTGCTCGAGCCTACCGAAGTAGTGATTCCAGATGAAGACAAACAGTTTCTTGAAAAAGCAATGAAAATTGTAGAGTCACGACTGAGTGAACAGGAATTCAATGTGCAGATTCTGGTACAGGAAATGGGTATGAGTCAGTCTGTCTTTTATCGCCGCATCAAAAGTATCACAGGCCAGACAGTAGTAGAATTTATCCGGGACATTCGCATGAAAAGAGCCGCCCAGCTATTAGCCCATACAACGCTGCGAATCTCTGAAATTGCGTTTGAAGTAGGTATTGAAGACAATAAATACTTCCGGCAATCTTTTCAGAAGATATATAACATGACTCCATCTGAATATGCTAAGCTTCATCGCAGAACAGAAAAAGAAGAGACTAATAAATAAAATCTTTTATTAGCCCCTCTATCTAGTAATCTCCCTTATTATGAAGTATTGCCGGCAAAATTATGGAGGGAGTCTGACAGTCGCATTTCCTGGAATAATCTAATTTTCCTATTGGTAAATTCTTTTCTTATTAATAGCCTTGGATATAACTATTGTCTTTATCTAATAACAGAGATACTTTATTCCATTTTATTTTCATCACACAATCTGAATTTCTAAAACAAACTTATCTGTAGAAAAAGTGTGATTATACCAAAACCACAATTCTACGTATGTTACTATTTAGTGTGTTTTTTATTATATTTACTACAATTATTACACAGGCAATAAGAAGCATCTTTCCTCTAAAATAATTCTTCCCGCATCAGCTACCTTTACAACCAACGATCTGTATATCAATACAATAAAGCTAAAGAACAATACAACACAAATCCTCAATACAGACATTTGCAATTAGAAATCTCAAGTACACTATTTGCATTTCCAGATATGATGACCACCTACCCAATTGTTCTCTAAAACACTTATCTGATAAAAGGATAGCCTCTCTCTTTTAATCACCTTTTAATGCTACGTTAATTCCACTTTAATTCAGCTGTTGCACTTTTGTAATAAAGAAGAGAATAAGTATTCCAATTTATGCGTCTTTTTAGTAATAATTTGTTAAGAATGACCTGTCATCTGACAGGCATTGCCTCGGGGAAAACTGCATTATCGGCATCAACTACACTGACAGTTTTACTGTCAATAACTCAGTACGTATTTCTAGAAATATGTATTCCCCGCCCCAAATTACCTAATCAACAACGCTGAATATCAATAGTCAAAATCAGAGCAGCTATAGTTATGTGTATTGGTTACACATCTTTTAACGAAACATAAACCAAACTGTACAAATAGATTATGAGTAGAATTTTCATGTTCATGAGTTTGTGTGCCTTGTTATGTTATACAAGTTGTACATCACACAAAGAAGAAGAGAAGGAGGAAGAAACCGAATTTCTGGTTACGAGTCCTTTGAAAAAAGACACAACAGTTCTCAGAGACTATGTTTGTCAAATCCACGCTATAAGCCATATTGAGCTTAGAGCACTGGAAAAGGGCTACTTGCAAAAGATTTTTGTGGATGAAGGAAAGATGGTCAAAAAAGGGCAGATTATGTTCCAGATTATGCCGATGCTTTATCAGGCTGAACTGGAAAAATCGAAAGCAGAAGCCAATTTTGCAGAGATTGAATACCTGAACACAAAAAGACTGGCAGATAGCAATGTAGTAGCCCCAAATGAACTAGCCTTAGCAAAAGCTAAACTAAACAAAGCAAAAGCTGAATTATCCTTATCTCAAGTCCATTTAGGTTTCACAGAGATCAAAGCTCCTTTTGATGGTATCATGGATCACTTTCAGGTGCGGTTAGGTAGTCTTGTAGATGAAGGTGACTTGTTGACTACTCTGTCAGATAACAGCAAAATGTGGGTGTACTTTAACGTTCCGGAAGCTGAATACCTGGATTACAAAACCAAGGTAAAAAAAGACAGTCTGATAAAAGTAAACCTGATGATGGCAAACAATCAGCTGTTTGACTATCCAGGTGTAGTAGAAACCATTGAAGCTGATTTTAATAACGAAACAGGTAACATTGCTTTCAGGGCTACCTTCCCTAACCCCAATGGGTTGTTAAGACATGGAGAAACAGGTAACATCCGCATGACCATACCTCTTAAAGGAGCGTTGATTATTCCTCAGAAGTCCACTTTCGAAGTTCTTGAAAAGAAATATGTATTTGTGGTTGGTAAAGATCATGTAGTACATCAGAAGGAAATTACTATTTCTGCTGAAATGCCTGATATCTACATAGTAAAAGATGGCTTAGCAGCAGATGAAAAAATTATGCTGGAAGGTATACGTAAGGTAAAAGAGGGAGATAAGATAGAATTCAAATATGAGGAACCTAAGTCAGTGATTTCTCACCTGAAAGTATATGTCGAATAACATCAACATTTAAAAGCAAGCTAATGTTTAATTTATTTTTAAAGAGGCCAGTATTCGCCATCGTCTTATCGCTTGTGATTATTTTCATGGGCGTCCTGGCTGTAAAGACATTACCAACATCCCAGTTCCCTGAAATTGCACCTCCTGTTGTAATGGTTTCTGCATCCTATCCGGGAGCTAGTGCCAAAGCATTGGCAGAGTCAGTTATTATTCCACTGGAACAATCTATCAATGGTGCGTGGGGTATGCGTTACATGACTTCCGATGCAACCAGTGCGGGTGAGGCTAACATCCAGGTTATATTCAACCCAGGTACTGATATAAACCAGGCTCTGGTACAGGTTTCCAACCGTGTTCAGCAGGTGACTAACCGGTTACCTACACTGGTACAACGTGAAGGGGTTGTTATTACGCCTGTAATTCCTAGTATGTTGATGTACGTTAACCTGTATAGTAAGGACAAGAATGCCAACATGAAATTCCTTTTCAACTATGCTGGTGTTAACATGATTCCTGAAATACAACGGATCAACGGTATAGGACAAGCGAGGATTCTTGGTAGCCGGCAATATGCGATGCGGGTTTGGCTAAAGCCTGACCGGATGCGAGCTTATAATGTTTCTCCGGATGAGGTAATGGAAGCGCTGAATGATCAAAGTATCATTGGTAAGCCTGGACGAATAGGTAGAGGGGATGGTAGTCGGGCAGAATCACTGGAATACGTATTGGCTTATAGTGACCGTTTCAGTGAGCCTTCACAATATGAAAACGTAATTATCAGAGCAAACCCTAATGGCGAGTTGCTTCGTTTAAAAGATGTAGCGTCTGTTGTATTGGGAAGTGAATATTATGACATTTATTCCAACCTGAACGGACACCCATCGGCAGCGATTGTATTGAAGCAAACATATGGGAGTAATGCTACGGAAGTAATTGAAAATGTAAAAGCCAAGTTGGAGGACCTTAAAAAATCTTTTCCTCCCGGAATGGACTATGAGATCAGTTATGACGTTTCCAACTTCCTGGACGCTTCTACTGAGAACGTAATCCACACATTGAGAGATGCATTTATTCTGGTTGCGTTAGTGGTATTCGTCTTTTTAGGAGATTGGCGGTCTACATTGATTCCAACGCTGGCTGTACCTATATCGCTGATTGGTGCCTTTATATTCATGCAGTTGCTTGGACTTACCATCAATATGATCACCTTATTTGCAGTTGTGTTGGCAATTGGTATTGTGGTGGATGATGCGATTGTGGTCGTCGAGGCAGTCCATGCGGCGATGGAAGAACATCATTTGTCGCCTTATCGAGCGGTACAGAAAGTACTTAGAGAGATCAGTGGTGCGGTAATTGCCATTACCTTATTGATGACGGCGGTGTTTATTCCGGTAGCTTTTATGCCAGGTGCAGTAGGTACATTCTACAGACAGTTCTCCATAACAATGGCTAGTTCTATTGTACTTTCTGGTTTTATTGCCTTAACCCTTACCCCCGTTCTTTGTGCTATGATATTAAAAAATAATCATGGCAAACCCAAAAAATCAAATATTCTGACCAAAGCTCTTGATAGTTTTAACCGGGGATTTGAGAAACTTACGGATAAATATACGAGTGTACTACGGGTAATAGCACACAGAAAGTGGGTGACTGTTGGTATGTGGCTGGCATTTGCAGCCGGAATTGCTGTAATAGCCAATATATTGCCTTCCGGCTTTATTCCTAGTGAAGATCAGGGTATGATTTACGCCATTATCCAGACACCTCCAGGTTCAACTCTTGAGAGAACCAATGACATATCCCGTCAGTTGCAGGAAATTGTTGAAAAAGTAGATGGAATAAAATCTGTTTCTTCTATAGCAGGTTATGAGGTATTGACAGAAGGTCGGGGATCAAATGCAGGTACCTGTTTGATAAACCTGAAACCATGGTCTGAACGCAAACACACCATGCAGGAGATCATTTATGAACTGGAAGAGAAAGCAAAAGAGATACCAGGAGCAACTATAGAGTTCTTCGATCCGCCAGCAGTACCTGGATTTGGAGCGGCAGGTGGTTTTGCATTACAGTTGCTGGATAAAACCAATAGTGGTGATTACAATCAGCTTGAAAAAGTGAAAAACGATTTCATGGCAGAATTAGGCAAGCGCAAAGAACTTACAGGTCTATTCACTTTCTTCAGTGCCAACTATCCACAATACGAGATTGAGATAGACAATCAGCTGGCCATGCAGAAAGGGGTAACTATCGGTAATGCCATGAATACACTTTCTATTTATGTAGGAAGTACATACGAACTTGGTTTCATTAAATATCAACGTTTCTTTAAGGTATTCGTGCAGGCTGCTCCGGAATACAGAAGACTCCCAAGTGATATCATGGAAATGTATGTGAAAAACGATCATGGTGAAATGGTTCCGTTCTCAGCGTTCATGAAGATTAAAAAGAAACAGGGAGCCAATGAGATCAACCACTATAATATGTACAATACAGCAGCTGTACGAGGTGCTCCTGCTAAAGGATACAGTAGTGGTGAAGCCATCAAAGCAGTACAGGAAGTAGCAGCAAAGACTCTGCCTCATGGATTTGATATAGACTGGGCAGCTCTTTCCTATGATGAGGTAAGACGTGGAAATGAAGCGGTTGTAATTTTCGTCATCGTATTAGTCTTCGTTTACTTTGTACTTGCAGCACAATACGAAAGCTTTATCATTCCATTAGCTGTAGTGTTCTCATTACCTCCAGGTGTATTCGGATCATTTATGTTGATTAAATCCATGGGATTGGCTAACGACATCTATGCTCAGGTAGGACTTGTCATGCTTGTTGGTTTGTTAGGAAAGAACGCCGTATTGATTGTAGAGTTTGCCGTTCAGAAAAATAAGCAGGGTGCTACTATCATTGACGCAGCTATTGAAGGTGCCAAAGTACGTTTCAGACCTATTTTGATGACATCTTTCGCCTTTATTGCAGGGTTGATTCCATTGGTACTCTCTCATGGTGCAGGTGCAATTGGTAACCGTACCATTGGTGGCTCTGCACTGGGTGGTATGCTTTTCGGAACTATTTTCGGGGTACTTATAGTCCCAGGATTGTACTACATATTCGGAAGCCTGGCAGAGGGCCGGAAGATGATTAAAGATGAAGAAGAAGGTTCATTAACTGAAGGCTTCGTACATAGCATAGACACTTTTCCCATAATAGATGACAGCAAAGACGATGAGTAATAAAAGAATATTGAATTGCTTAGCCACAGGCTGTATTCTCTTACTGGTTACAGCTTGTAGTGTGCCGACTACTTCAGTAAGAACAGAAAATAAAAAAGTCCCTGCGAGTTTTAATAACTCGCAGGACTCTACCAATACTGCCAAGATCAGATGGAGAGACTTCTTTACAGACCCTAATCTGGTAGCTCTGATTGATACTGCGTTGAAAAACAACCAGGAATTAAATATCACATTGCAGGAAATTGAAATTTCCAGAAATGAAATAAGAGTCAGAAAAGGAGATTACCTGCCATTTGTAGGCTTACGAGGAGCAGCTGGCGTTGAAAAGTCTGGCCGATATACTCTTCAGGGAGCTACTGAGGCAAATACTCAGATCAAACCGGATAAGGAAATGCCAGATCCATTGCCAGATTATCTGGTGGAAGCTTTTGCTACCTGGGAACTGGATATCTGGCATAAACTGCGCAATGCGAAAAAGGCAGCAGTAAACCGCTATCTGTCTTCTGTAGAAGGAAGAAACTTCATGGTTACCAACCTGATTGCAGAGATAGCTAACTCTTATTATGAATTACTGGCGTTGGATAATCAGTTAGCTATTGTAAGACAGAATATTGAGATTCAGAATAATGCGCTGGAAATTGTAAGACTGCAGAAACAATCTGCCCGTGTTACAGAACTAGCAGTACGCAGGTTTGAAGCACAAGTGCTTAACACCCGAAGTATTCAGTATGGTATTCAGCAAAGAATTGTTGAAACAGAAAACCGGATTAATTTCCTGCTTGGTCGGTATCCTCAACCTATCCAGAGAGACTTCCAAGCTTTCAACAATTTGATTCCAAGTACCATATATTCAGGCGTTCCATCTCAGTTGCTAGCAAATCGTCCAGACATTAAACAAGCTGAACTAGCACTTATGGCAGCGAAGCTGGATGTAAAATCAGCGAAGGCTAACTTCTATCCATCTCTGCGTATTTCAGCAGCTATTGGCTTTGATGCATTCAATCCATCTTATCTGATCAAGACACCTCAGTCTTTGCTGTATTCACTGGCAGGAGATTTGATTGTACCTTTGGTTAACAGAAATGCCATAAAAGCGACATATATCAATGCTAATGCCAGACAATTGCAGGCGGTTTATAATTATGAACGTACTATTCTAAACGCCTATGTTGAGGTAGCCAATCAGGTATCAAAAATCAGTAATCTTGAAAAGAGTTACGATTTGAAAGAGAAAGAAGTGCAGGCCCTTACTCAGTCTATCACTATTTCCAACAACCTCTTCAGTTCCGCAAGAGCTGATTATATGGAAGTATTGTTAACTCAACGGGATGCACAGGAATCTAAGTTTGAACTGGTTGAAACCAAGATGCAACAGATGAATGCTATGGTTAATATTTATCGGGCATTAGGTGGTGGATGGAATTAAGCAGATAGTGCCAATAGATTACGCAATTATCTACGTTAAATAGTTTAGAACTACACATAGTAAACAAAAGGTTCGGGCATATTGGCCGAACCTTTTTTATTTATAGCTATCGAAGTACTGCTAGACAAATCATCTAAGTTCATACTATAAATGTATGAATCAAAAACAGAATCAGGCCAACAATTGCCATTTCCAATGTTATTATAAAAATCTGGTGTAACCTTATCTTCTTTAGCCAGTTTTCAGGATCATTCTTGTTGTCTTTTAAAATCATACCACAATAGTACTACTCAGGCAATGTCTCAGGAGGGGGTATTTTCACCTATTGTAGGGTATTAACTCGTTTGTAAGTAGAAGTTCAACTTTTCCATTTATGAAACTACCTCTAAAAAAGGATTTAATGTAACCATCCATTCCAACAATCCTTCCTGTACATGTACTTTCACTAATGATCCTTTCTCTACTTCACCAGCCACTATCATGTGTGATATAGGCCTTCGTAGTTTGTTTCTGATCACACCTTTTAGCTGTCGGGCACCATACTGGGGAGCAAACTCACTTAAGGCAAGATAGCGCTTAGCCTCGTGCGTCAATTCCAGAGTAATACCTTGTTTGTTAAGCAAGTCTGTTAATCCATGCAGATGCAGATCAAAAATTCGCACAGCATTTTCTTCAGAGATAGGACCAAATGGAACAATCTCTGTTAACCGAGCCAGAAATTCAGGTCTGAAATAGCGACTCATAATTTCCATAAGTTCACTGGCAGCAGGAATTTCCTGATGGTTAAATTTATGCGAAATAAAATCACTGCCAATGTTGGAAGTGAAGAGAATCACGGCATTTGAAAAATCTCCTTCCTTACCAAGTCTGTCATGCAAACGACCTTCATCCAAAATCTGCAGAAAGATGTCAAATACAGAAGCGTGGGCTTTTTCTATCTCATCAAACAAAACTACGGAATAAGGCTTCTGACGAATCTTGTTCACCAGTAACCCACCTTCTTCATAGCCTGTATACCCCGGAGGCGCACCATATAACAATGCAGCAGAATGCTCCTCCTTAAACTCTGACATATCAAACCGAATCAAAAAAGACTCATCATTAAAAAGAAAGTCAGCAAGGGACTTAGCCAATTCTGTTTTACCTGTACCAGTAGGCCCAAGCAAAAAAAATGATCCTATGGGTTGTCCTGCTTTAGTCAAGCCAGAGCGTGCTTCCAGAATAGCATCTGATAATGCTTTTACGGCATGGTCCTGACCAATAACCCGTTTTTTCAGTACTCCATCTATAGTTAACAACTTATCTCGTTCTTTGCTTTGTATCTTGCCCAATGGTATACCTGTTTTGTGTGACACAATAGCAGCTACATCCTGTTTATCTACAGAATCTTTTGGAATGTCTGTAAGCGAAAGCAACTTCTCAAGCTTTTTTTCCAGATGCTCATACAAAGCAGTTGGCAGATCCAGCTCTTCAACCAGAGGATCTTCCTCCAACTGATTCAGTAATACAGGACTTACTTTATTTTTTAGTTGCTGATGATACCATTTCAGTTCCTGTAAATCGCCAGAGTCTGAACGTAAGGCAATCAATTGCTGTTGCAACAATTCCAGCTCCAGTTTTGAAGTTTCGCCTACCATGCGAATTGCTGCTAGCGTGCGATCTAGCAGATCAATGGCAGCATCAGGTAATCTGCGATCCTTTATATATCTTTTAGAAAGACGAACAGCTTCACTCACAGCGTCTTTTGTCACCTTTAGTTTATGATGCTTTTCATAGAACGGGAGTAAATGTTGTAACATACGAGTAGCTGTTTCTACATCAGGCTCCTCTACACGTAAAACTTCAAACCGGCGACTAAATGCTTCATCTGCTTCAATATATTTACGGTATTCGTCTGTGGTTGTAGCACCAATAACAGTAAGCTCACCTCGTGCCAGCTCTGGCTTTAACAGATTGGCAACACCTGTTCCCATAGATCCCCGACTATCAAGCAACAGATGTATCTCATCAATAAATAAAATGGCTTTTTCCAGTTGCTTTAGTTCCTTCAGAATCCCTTTTAATCTGTCTTCTACTTCTCCTTTGTAAGATGCACCTGCAATCAATGCTCCGTTATCCAGTTCCCATACCTGTGCATTTCGCAGATGTACAGGCACATGGCCAGCTACAATAGCTAAAGCAAATCCATCAACCAAAGCTGTTTTTCCAACACCGGGCTCACCTACCAGAATTACATTGGGTTTGGTACGTCTGCCTAAAGTTTCGGCAATCATACGGGTTTCCCGATCTCTGCCAACAATAGGATCAAGCAGCCCTTCTTTTGCCAGCTCAGTTTTATTCACACAATACTTTAACAGGTTTGTAAAAGCTGTAGTAACAGAGGAAACTGTGTTAGTGCCTTCAGTAGAATCAGATGATACAGTCTTAGGGTATACGGCATGTTCAGTATCTATGTCAGAAAGAGCTGCCTCTATAATTTCTTTTTGTGTGAGAGGTAATGTCTTAAGCTGATCAGCGGAAAAAGCCAAACCCGGTTTTAGTAATGCAGCCAATACAGCTACAGCATCTATCTGCTCCTTACCTAACTGCATCCTTACCAGATCAGCCAGTTCCATAACAGCTTTTACCTGTTCATCTCCCGGAGGATTTTGTATAGTACGTCCGGATCTGGGATAGCCTTCCATACGAACTTCGGCCCAATCACGCAGATAGTAAATATCTTTTCCCTGTGCAACAAGCCAGGATGCCAGTCCAACGTCATTGTGTAGTAATCCCATTAGCAGATGTGCTGGTCCAAACAATTCATTCTGGTATTCCTTACATAACGACTGTGCGATCTGAATAGCACGTCGGACAGATTCAGTATAATTCATACGATTGGTATATTCAGTGATGAAAAACAGGAGGGTATATCAATCTGAAATTTTCCGTATCTTCTTATTCAGATCTTCAATCTTATTTCTGGCTTCTGCCTTTGAGCTCTTATTTAGTGTTTCGATAGCCAACTCATACATAGGTTTTCGGGCACAAGGTGGTTTCTTGCTATCATCCCCTCTTTGTATGAGCATGTCAATAAACTCACTCGTAGTTTTCTCACGAACTGAACTTTCACTGGCAGAGCCAGTATTGGTATTACTGCCGGCATTATTTCCAGAATTTACAGCACGTAATCTGGCAATTTCATCTTCCGCATTTTTCAATCTGGAAACATACAAAGCACAATCAGCAGCCCTATCCTCATTTCTTGGCCTGGCCCCTCCTCCCCCACCAGAAGATGGAGCAGGTTTGGCAGCAGCGGCCTGAGCCAGGAGCAATTCCAGCATATGGATCTTATCATCTTTGGCACTGAGATCGGCATTCAGCTTATCTACAGCTTGTGTGTTTACGCCATTTTTCTGAAGTGTCTCCCGCAGGTAGGCAATTGTATTTCTATATGTCAGAGAGGCATCGACCAACAGGAGGATATTTTTGGAAAATATTTTGGCGGAGTCCACTTTGAAAGAAGCAGTATCCCGCTTGAGATCATATACCGCTGATCGTATCATATTTTCACTTTCATCAATAGCCCGCTTCACGTTTCCCCTATCCAGGTCAGTGGTAGCATTGAGATATGCTTTGTCATTTTCTTCCAGCAACGCCAGCTGTTTTACCATTTTTTCCAGACGGACATTCAGTTTCACCTGTTCTGATAATGCAATCCTAAGTTTTTCATTTTCCTGTTCCAATGCATCAGTAGGTGTACTGAAAAAGAAAGCCGCTGCAGCAAATGGAATAATCATTGAACAGCCATAGATGAGGGCAAACTGCCAGATAGCTAACGTACGTTGTTTCTTATTAATCGCGTCCATGACATACTTTAATTTATTACGAATTATAGTTTAATGGATGAGTCAAAGACAACAATTGGTTTTGCGTATCTGGCAGGCTTGCAAACAAAATATGACTTTACATCTAAAGACTATCTTTCTCCCATTCCCTTTGCAGAGAATATTTTGTTAGCGAAATCTTGTTTGTCTTCTGCACTAATACGTAAGCTTCCCTTTGTTTCAGAAACTCCATCCTTATCTTTAAATACCCGCACTGTACCTATATCTACCAGCTTGTTATAGGGATCCTCCTTATCCTTCATGTAAAAAGAATTTACAAGATTTTTAATCCCGTCCTTTGTAATTTCTCCAGAATAGATTGCCAACCAGGTATACTTGGCACCACTAGATGTTTCTCCGTGTTCTTCCGAAAATACGCTGAAGAAGTTTCCATTACCGGATATAAATGAGCCTAAACCAGAAGCCTGATCAATCAAAACCCCATCGTCTACACGATACCCGTTGTAACTGGTTTTCACAGATAAATCAGTAAAATCCTGATCAAAAAACTGATAACGATAATCTGCATAGCGTTCTCCTATCTTATCATCCTTATCAGAACTACCAAATAAGATATGTTCACTTGACAGATAGATACCTTCTATTTGAGGAGGTTTCATGCCTTCATAAATAGTCATACCATTCTGACGCATGGCATTCATAGCTTCTGAAGGCACCAGATCCTTAATGTCTTGCGAAAATCCGGTATCGGTATTTTCTTTCTTACAACTTGTTGTTACACTGATAACAATCGCAATAACCAGAAATGATAATCGTTTCATACTGTAAATGGTTTGAGAATTATAAAGTAGAAAGTATACTCACAAGCAGACTGATTAACAGACTATTGTTTGCTTCTGCTCTAACTTGTTAGTGTGCCATTACAAGTATTCGTAACCATTAAATTTCCAATTATCATCCTTCTTATTCAGGAATACCTATTCAATCATTTCTGAAATAACCTGTCCTCCATTCCCGATAGTAACCGTTTTCAGATCGCCCCAGAAATGCATTACATGTCCATCGACAAAACTTGCAAATCCTGGAGAAGTCCATCCTCTAACCGTCCCTCCACCTGTACGTAGGTAGATTTGTCCCATTTTTTGTAAAAAAGCAGATCCGTCTGTCCCTTCTGCCACATTGCAACCATTACACAGAATGCGGGAATTAGCATTGAAAATGGTTTCATAATTTCGGTTTGCCAGCCAGCTTTCAATATTGCATACTGCCAATGCCTGATTGCCAAGCTTTATTTTTCCGGAATTTCCATGTGTGTCAAACAAAAGGCGGCTTACATGTACACCTCTCCTAATCAAGCCATCAAAGATGTCCTGAAGCTCACTCAGGCTACCACACGAATAATAATATCCTGCATTTTCTCTGGAAAGAGCATCAGACTCTAGTTCTTGTGAATAAATAGAAACCCAGAGCTGATTCTGATCCGGATTTCCCCGTAACAATGGAATTGCCATAATAGGTAAGTATAAAAGAATAGGTTTTCAGATGGGACTCCAACGATTTTTATAAGGTTCAGGATTCTTTTGCTCATTCACCTGATGTTCTATAATAAAGACATTCTGACCTTTGCGTTTACCTATTATCTCCAGTTGAGACAACTTAAAAAACACAGTTACCAGAGTCTTATAAAATGCATCAACCTCTGCAAATACCCTACCCAGTTCTGTATGATCATATTCGAGCTGTAACACAGCCTTAATCTGATTTTCGAAGGCACCAGGTACCAAATCCATCCACTCACTGAGATAAGTCAATAGCTCTTCTCTCTCTTTGGCAGGCCTACAGTTCAGAAACGTTTGTACCAGTTGTACTGGCTGCATCATTGTTTCCAACATATGAATAGGTGCCTGCTGAGGGATACGCCATTTGAACCCAAAGCGATATCGACTTACTTCTTTTAGAATCTCTTCTGAAAAACTTCCAATTGAGTCACTTAAATCTGTTCGATTGGCTTTATCTCTGGTTTTTTGAAACACCTTTGTTGTATAGGTTTCCAGTAGATTTAGATGATTCTGAAAGGCAGCATACCATTCCCGCATTGGAAAAAGACTGCTCACAGAAGTACACGCAGGTAAATAATCAGTCACAGGTTGCAACTCGCCATTTTTATGAATAATCCGTCCAATAATCAATCCGTTAGAAAGTTCATCGGTGTTAACAGCTTCAGATGGCATAATACTCAACTGTAGTTCCGGACGGGTAAACGGATACCGGGGGGGCATTTCATCAACAATAGGTTCTCCAACCGGAATCCTTTTGAACAGGTTAATGCTCACAATCAGATCAAACTCCTGGTTAACAAACGTCTGCATAGAAAACTTCTCCGTAATCGCTTTCAAGGTCGTTTGCAACTGCAGGGGGATCGTATTATATAATTCTATCCGGCTGCCATTAGGGACAATAGCTCTGCAACTCAATACCTTTGCCTGAATATTCTGATTGTAATCACATATAATCTGTACATTCAAGGCATCAGCCAGAGGCAAAACTCCATAGTTGTAGCTGGTAAGGTCCAGTGCTGATACATCACGCAATGCATCATGCAGAAAAAACTCATTCTGTTCAAAATGACGGCGTGAGATTTTCATCCCATCTACCCAGTTTACCGGAAAATATTTCAGTTCAGTAATCATGCGTATTTCTTTTATAAATAGGTAGTCTGCTATCTCAACCAATAATCTTTAAAATTGTATAGGAGGAGTTGTCATTACAGATAAGTAGTATATCCTAACCGTCCATTATATGTTTCTTCATCTACCACAAACACCTCGTTATCAACTAGTAACTTCACTTCTATTTTATAGTCTGTTTCCATTGGAAACAGATACTGGCTCAAATACCGGATTAGCTTTTCACCAGGCCCTCCCGGTAAATATGCTTGGATGCGGTGTGCATCTGTTGGTAGCACCTGAATCAATACAGAGGAATGTACCTCTACATATTCGTCACCCATGATCCAATCTACCCCTAACCGTATCTCTCCCAGTCCGATAGCAGGTTGTTCCGCGGTATACCATAGAGGAGGCTTGTGAATAATATTGACAGTATCTTCCAGTAGCGTTTCAAAACTTAATCGTATTTGTTCCCAGTCACCTGCTATCCGATGCACCATTGGCAGCAGATATAACAGATTATGAATCTGAGAAGGAGTTAGAAACGCCGGAAAATTCCAGAACTCTGAAAATAAATCACCTTCAAAGAACCCCTCTCCCTCAAATAAATATTTACGTTCTTCCAGAATAAGCTTTACCCGCAACCGATAGTATTCCTGTTCCAAAGGCAGAAAAAAGCGTCGGGCAGCATTTTCCCTTTCCTGTTGCTGTTTTATCTCCTTCAGAACTTCTTTTTTGTTTGCAGGAGGTTTATTCTGGCTAGGCTGATGAAAAATTCCTTCTGGCAACGAATCATATAATCCATCTCGGTTTATTTCCAGACAAAGTCTCTTCTGCCCTGACCGCGTCATTTCTTCTACTCTGGCTTTTCCAATATCATTCTGAAAATTTCGCTTGAACAATCCGATTGGAAGAATTAGCAACTCTTCCATTGGCAAACCATTTTCCAATAGATTGGCAAGCAGTACCTCTGCACGAATGTCGACAGGCAACCGGTTAATCTGATCAATATATGTATCTAATGCAGACATCGTCAGTTATGAAAAGATGATTCGAAAAGGCAGGTTACCCACTGCCTGTGCTTCCAGTATAGCTTTTAACTGCAATCCACGTTGTTCCCATTCTCTGGCAGTTTGTTCTATACCTCTGGCAGGCTTGATAATAACCTCAATACAGCGCACAAAACCTGCATTAGGAGCATTGCTTATCATGAAACTTCTATGTACTTCTACAGCTTGCGCCATATCCCCCAGTTCTTTCAGGCAGGTAGCCCGTACATCTTCCAGCGTCACAATCCGGTTCCGGGATAACAAAGCTTTCCGATAATGATTAATTTTTTCAGAAGCCTTTAACCGATCCCTTCCTCCCTGAGTAGTAGTAAGCAGAAAAATTCTGTCTTTTTGCACATTGGCATCTGAATAAGCGGATAGTTTACTTCCTACCGGAATCCGGTTAGCCTGGCTTCCATGGCAAGTCCAGTATTCTACAAATACATTTTCACTCTGTTGTGATTGTTTAATTACCAGATAGGGCACTGGAGATTCCAGTATATCTTCTCTTCCTACCTTTGTTTCCAGACGGGCAATGGTCTGATTCAACTCCCGGATAACAGAGGAAAGAAAATCTTCACCTAAAGCTGAGAATGAAGAACTTTCGTCCCGGATTGTATCCAGCATATTGGTCAGCATCTCACGCGCATTCCGGTCATCAAAGCGGTTTATGCCATATTGTAAGGTGTAGGTTCGGGCTTGTAATTCCAGCAGGTTACCTAAAGGAACAGACTGCAAACGCAATGAATTACTATCTCTTACATCCCGTATTCCAAGAAACAATCCATTTGCCTCCAAAGGAATGATATTGAAATTTGGCTGAAGTTTATAGGTAAGCTTGTTAAGCTTTCTGTTCATGACCGGGATAGCATTGACCGAACAGAGTAAACTATTCAAAGCCTCTGTAGAAATAGCCTGCGAGAAACGGATCTGTATCCAACACAAAGGCTTTCGAATGGATTTTAGAGCACTTTGCCCAAACCATTGTTCCAACTCCTCCGGATAAAGCTTTCTTTCGATCTCTGATCCACCAGTAATAGTAACAAACTGACCTTCAAACTGCCATTCGGTTTCTTTTTCCAGCTTTTTTACTCCGTCTAGTTCTTTTTCAAGTGAAGTCAGAGCAAAGTCTGACAGATTTGTTTGAGGCAAACCCATCTGAGTAGTTAATTTATGGCGTCCATTATACCATTCACTAAACGGAAGATACTTGTACCATGTATCCCGCTCCGGATGACTTTGCCAGTCAAAATAAACAGACAGTTGTTGTAAACTGGTAATATCTTCGTCCAGTTCCAGCCCAATCCAAAGAGTCTGAAAGGAAGCGATATAGCCTGACTTCGCCTGTGCAACAGCTACTTTTTGTACCCCTTCTTCGATCTGAAATAGTGTATGTGAAGAAGCTATATAGGCAATAGATGCATTAAATAGGGGTAGCTTACGCAAAGGAGAGAAATATACATCTGTTTCTGTCTGACGCACAGTACGATCGGTATTGCGCAACCGAAAGACAAACTGAGAATCGGGGGTTACAGCACTAACAGGCTCAATGGAACGCATTTGCAGAATACCATATGCAGCTCTGGCAGTTTCAACTTCAGGATTCATCAGTTGTGCCAACCGATTGAGCAGACGGTTCTGTGTTTCACTGATCTCTGCGGAAATTTTCTCAAACTCAACAGCACATGCTTCAATTAACAATGCAACCAACGGATCAAAAGCTTCCAGTTCTGTTTCAGAGTATCCCCATAACTCCGCAGCACGACGAAGCATCCGGTTTTTGACCTGTGCCCGCATAAAACTTTTGGAAGACAAAATATCTGATTGCATAGAATGTAGTGTTTGGAATAGTACTATAATATGGTGTACATAGACAGCTCACTTACATCAAAAAGATAAAGGAGAGATATAGAATGCCTTGTAAAACTCAAATTTTTCGTTTGTCTGAGTTAACACTCCATCAATCCAGATTCCCAGCCGACGTTTAATCCTGCGTTTATGCTCTCCCAATGTAAACTCATGATCTTCCATCTCTACCCGTACCCGTACATTGGCAAGACGCTTTTCATATTCTGCAATAGTAGTTGTGACTGATTTTACAATTTCATCTTTCCAACGATTGCTTGATTGCAGGCTAAAATCTTCTTCCCAAATACTACACCCATATTCTCCATCAAAGCGTGACTCCCGAAAATGTGTAGTAAGGAGCAGAAACAGATTCTGAGCAACTGACTCCCGCAAACCACATTGTGTATGCATTTTCTTCTGCAAAATCTCGTCGAGTCGCAGAGGTAATGTGTAATAGCTCTTAGGCATAGCAAACCGTCCTTTCAAGTAGTAAGCCTCAAAACCGAAAAGCGATTCCAGCACCCAGGCCAACAGAAGACACAGGTATTTTCAGATTCAGATTATCTGTCCGACGTTGAGACTCGTCTATTTCCACAGGCTGATCAATCTGACTGGTATTGCCATCGACATAACTATATTGTGCTTTGGTAACTTCTGAGCTGTTAGATTTAAGCTGCACACTGGAGATAACCAGTTCTACAAAACCCCGTAACTGATCTACAATACGAAACTGGATACCCAAAGCTGCCTGATAGCCAAATCCTACCTTTTTCTCCAGTTCATTGGTCATCTCAATTTCATATCGTGCAGAAGGATTGTCAGGATAAGTAAAATTAGAGGTATTTACATAGGATAGTGTAGTAGGAATCCCTATACAAAGCCCTAATCGGTTATAGATATAATATTCAGGTTTAGATACAGCCTTAAAGGTAATATTAGGAATAATATTTACAATTGTGTAGTCATAGTCCTTTTGCACTTTAGCAATATAATTGGTAGTTGGCTCAGAAGAATTGTTCCGATACTCAGAAGTTGTAGTAAAACTTTCTGTAGCAGTCTCCCCCAGAATATATTCACCATCTATACCTATATTAATAAAGTCATTGACAACCAACCCGACTCCACCTCCTACCCGCAGGCCAGCCCCAAATGATTTATCTACTTTGTAATCAGAACTCTTTGTGGTGTAGGTGCCCGAACTATAGGAATACGTACTGGATGGATCTACCCCCTGTCCGCTAAAGCCACCCGGTGTAAGCAAGCCATAAAATCCATATGCCTTTACATAAAACTTATTTTCAGCAGCAGACTTTTTATTGGCTGACTCGGATGAAAATGGGGTAACTTCCGGAGAAGCAGCCATTTGAGCCATTATCCGGACACTCAATAAGGCCATAAAAACAGTCAGCGATAATGGTTTCGATGTATTCATAATTGAAATAGTAGTAAGAATAGCTTTGGTTATAGGTTGTAGATGACCTTATAGTCTTAAAATTGTGTATTACCTGAACTATTTCAGTCAGATCATTTTCGTTCTGCTTTGATGATGAAGTTATCCTGTATATTATTCTGCTGGAATGTCAGATCCGGATCGAAGTAACGCCTAGGAAAGAATCGCCCTCTGACTGCATAGAAATGCCATCCATAAGGACGGTTCTGTGAATCTGTAAACTGAATTCCATTGACACCATTTTGTTCATTGTAGTCATTCAGAAATATCAGAAACAACTCTCCCAATGGCATCTGTAAAGGAGCCTTCGCCTTAAAATTAGTTGTAGCAGCATCTGTAGCCCGTTTGGGAAATTCAAACTGTACAACCAGAATTTTAGACAGGTCAATCAGATCAAGATCAGGCATAGCTCCGCCCAATGGATAGTACCATTTTTTGTATTCAGCCCCCGGAATAGCCCGATAGGATCTATAAGTCCAGGCAAACAGATAGGGTATAACAAATGGAATTACACAGGTAGCAAATCCGGCATTGCCAGTCTCAAAAACCAGGAGATACAAAAGCCATATGCCTATTCCTCCCAGAATCTGTACAATGAGTGTTAAACCCAGGCCATAGAGATCTTGATTCGTCTCCGGTGCAGTAAAAAACCGATACAACAGAAATAAGTGTGCAATACCTAACCCAAACCCAAGCAATTGAGCCAATAAATACCAACCCTGCATTGCCAAAGGGGATAAAAGTCCAAGCAATCCAGTCAGAATCAGTAGCAGGATCATGCCTGCCATATACAGAATACCTTTTGTTGGCTTAACAGAAGTTTTCACCTGTCAATAGGGTTTAGATTAGGAATTGAATAATAGAGTATCAGATCTATGATCAGGCATGATTTTCATGGGCCACGCCACTTACTTCTATTTTGCGGGCGGAAATATTCAGACTGACAGTCATGGCACTGGCAGAGGTAGAATTGAAAGACTCGGAATAGCCTACACAGTAAGCGTCTTCAAACTTGACTTCTTTTAAAGTAGAGTCTTCGTCTATCTTTTTAAATACAATACTCCCGTTGGTCTTTTTGTAGGGATCAATCATCCAGCCCAAAAGAGCGGTATCATCACTGGTAACAATCTGAATAAACAGATTACCTCCTTTTACATTGGATGCCGGACGGCCTTTGTCGTCAGTAGCCTGACCAAATGAGAAGTTACAGCTTAACACATCGTATTCTCCGCCTTCTACTTGTAATGTTGCATTAAATGATGACATAGTGGTAAAGTGATTAGTAAGTGGAACTGAATAATAAATAAGTCTGATTCTTTTAGTTATTGAGTCAATGCTTTTAACTGAAGTCTATACTCGAGGGTATATACCGCTGATAATTCCAAACCTGTCCCAGCTCCTGGCACATCAAACATAAAAGCCAATGGACCAGAGCCTGAGTAGTTAAGTCCATTAATTACAGCATTGGCAACATTGGTGACGCCATTGTACTGATTCATATTCATTGCCCCTTTCGCCATAGCCTCAAATGCCTTGTATTCATTTTCAGATAAAGGAATTTTTCCGAATCTGTCTTCAAAAGCTATATTAAGTCCGGGACCACCGATATCAAGCCCATGCAGATCCACATAAAACTGAGTGTTCAGAACAAGGATAATGGATACGCCTACAGATGCTCCCAATCCAAGGCCTAACCGTACGCCAGGTGTAGCATAACAATACCATGGAGAACCTGAATTACCGGACTTGAGATCATCTAGTCGAATAATAGACCCATCCAGCGATTCAAGGCCTACTACAGCCAGCATACCGCCATATTTTAGGACGGAGCCTACCCAGATTTTATAATCAGGAATACTTAAAGCCATTGTCAGAGCTGTTTTGTGTTACGATTTAATTTAGTTTGATAAGTGCGGCTTCTACCTTTACCAAGGCTCCGCCTGATATATCTGTTGTAGCGGAAGAAGATAATTTTAGTTGTGCATTGGCACTAACCTCTGCTGTGGTATCTGCCTGTGCTTTTATCTCCATTCCTTTCAACTTTAAAGCTGCTGTTGCTTCCTGCTCTATATTTTGTTTGGCACTGAGTTTGAAATTCATAGCCTCCAGATTGATTTTCTCCTCTGCCTGCATGCTTATATTCTTTGCTTTCAGAGAGATATCTTTCGTTGCTTCCAATACAATATCTCCCTGTGTTTGCAACTGAATTTTCCCATCATTTTCAAAGGAGATAATCAGTGCTGCTTTATCCTGTTTATCTATATTTGAGATGGTGATTCGTTGTGTATTGGCATTGGGATCATCTTCGAAATTCAGCATGTTCCCTCCTCTGAATAGAATCTGCTTAATCGTATTATCCTTAGTAGTATATTTTTCTCCACTCTTTTGAGGATACAAACTGGTAATCACATATGGCATATTTGGGCTATTACCCTGATACCCAATTACCACCTGTGCATCTATCTCTGGAATAAAAAGCATCCCTTTTCCTTCTCCTGTATAGGGATGTCCTACACGTACCCAGGCAGTTTCCTGTTCGGAAGACGCCCATAGGAATTGTACTTTTATGCGTCCCATTTCTTCCGGATCATCATTATCAATCACTCTTGCCAGATCTGAATGAGCTACAGGGTGTACAATAGTATGATTGGACGGAGGATATTCAGCCGATTCCGGGATAGCTTTAAACTGGTTGACATAGTTTCCATTTCCATCCACTTCATGGATAATTTCTGTTACCCTGTATTTACCAAAACTCTCTGTAGCCTGTCCATCTTTTTGTGGACGCACACTACTCACATCCAGTACAGCTCCTACAGAAAAGTCTGGATATTCACCAGAACCACGAAAATCAACCAAGTAATTTGCCTCTACGGCCTTACGTATTTTTACAGTCTGGTCAACAGCCTGCTGATTATCAAAAGGATGGTACAAAGTCTGCTCACTGCCCTGCTCAAATAATCGTGTAGATTCATCCAGCGCAAAGCTGCTGAACTTGCCCAAACCATCTACCGACTGATCTGCTGACTTACTCAGATATTGCTCATCTTGCATATAGTCATAGACAGCCATGCTAAACTTGGATGGGCGCAGCGAAATCGACATGTGACAAGTCTGTACCCCATTCACTTCAAATGCAATGGTCTCTGAAGATGAATGGTCTCCTATCAGCAGCTCCTTTCCATTGTAATACATCCACTCACCCTGCTCGGCTGCCAGACGACTCAGAAAAGCATAATTGGTTTCTTTGTATTGGACCGCATATGACAGCTTTTCATTATGCTGGGTAGCAATCCGGCGTTTGATCAGGTTCCGGGGATATTTACCCAGGATAGACTCTGCAATCTGTCCAAAGGTCTGATCATGAAAGGTTCGTTGCGTTTGGCAATCTTCCAGCAGAATTGTTGGACTATAGCCTTTCAGCAAAAACACATTGACCAGATCACTTGTATTTTTCAAAGCAATCTCTGTGACGATACCTTTGAACGCAAAAGAGAACGATCCCTTTTCCAGTACGGGTTCAAAAGAAAAGGCAATTGCCTTACCACACACATCCTGATGCGCCTGATGAAAGAACATCTCCTTAGGATCTTCTAATTCTTCAAAAGGCACTTCCAATTCAAATGAATGATGGGTAAACAAACTCTGTTCAATGCGCAACCGGGTATAGTGCGTTATCTTTTTGCCAGTCTCCAGTTCGATAGTTGCTTTTACCTGTTGCATTGTTTGTTTAAAGATTAGTTTGTGTGCTCCACACCATCTATTTTTATCTTCTCAGCAGAAATACGTAACAGCATACAGTAACTTCTGCCGGTTCTTTGCTGACAGCCTAGTAAGTCCCGAAATGAATTTTTCAGACTCTCTCCATCTTTTGTGTCATCAGGCCCAATGTCTGTGTTGATTAATTCTGTCTCAAGCAGTAATGAAGAGGAACTCTGATTATCCAGAGTAAAACTTTCAATTAATGTCATCAGATATGCTCCTTCAAAAGCCACTTCCTTAAAAACTGTATCTACCTGATCTGTTCGGTAAAATAGTATTTGTCCGTCCTGTTTTTTGGTTGGATCAGCCATCCATGATCCCAAAGCTCCATCAGCCGTTCCATCTAACATAATTCGTATCCGACCAGAATGTACTCCCGATGAAGGCCGTCCCCGCTGATCAAATTTCTGACTAAGTGGCACATGACATTGAATCACCTCATAAGTATTGCCAGCTACTTTAAATTCACCTTTAAAAGACATAAAAACAGGAAATAGAATGTTGTCAATACCTACTCAGACTATCAGAGTCGCTTCACCTATAGAGATCTGTTCTCCAACAATCTGAAGAGAGCACTTCATAAAGGAGACGTCTGTATAGAAGTTGTCAATCATGTTTACACAGTATGCTTTCTGAAAAGAAATCACCTTGAGTTTGGCATCTTCATCCGTTTTGTATATTTCAATTTCTCCATCTTTCTGCAAATGAGGATTTACCATCCACTCGGTTATTTTGGTATCATCCATTGAGTCCATCACAACCAATATGATCCAGAGTGGTTTGGATGCAGGCTGCCCCTTGACATTGGCTTTACGATGGACGGTCACATGGCATGCTGTGAGCTCATACTGTTCTCCATCGAAAAGAAGATAGGCTTTGAATGACATAAAGATTGAAATCTGATTTATGAAAACTACCGGCAATATGTTTTCAGATGGGAACCACAAGGCCGTTTGGATCTGGCATTCCCATTTTACTATCTGTCTATAAAATATCCTGATTATTGTTGCTGATAGTCAGCCTTCCAGTCAGCAGAATCCGGATCATCTCCTTTTTGACCATCCAGTTTGATTACAAACGTCTTGGCAGGAAAATAAGGAACCATATGAATGTCCAGATAGATACGGTCTTTCTTCTGAGGGTCCTGTTCAAACCGAAGCACCTTAAATTTTTCGATCAGTTTACCAGGCCCTGTTACACTATCCAAGAAGCGGGTAATCTGCTTCTGAATATCCATCCGGGTATTGACATTGAAGTTTTCAAAAGCTCTGCGATTCAGAAAATCAATCAGTACTTTGGTGATGTAATCAAATACTCGCACTACCGAGTAAGTCTGCAAACCAATATTATCCCCACTGAAAAGAGTCTTGGCAGCAAATGGCATTACCTTTCCGTATTCCGCCACCATGGGAATTAGTCCTAACTTTTCAATTTCACTGATTTCACTTTTCTTCAATTGGAATCGTACTCCATCTACTTCAAACAATGACCCATGCTTGCGTCCTGCTGTCACTTGAGACATCAGTGTACTGTATATCCGACCTGCCAGTGCTGTTGATGGAGGCACATATAAGTCCTCTTCTTCTTGCACTTCCTGGTATCTTCCTCTTCCCACCAACCAGTTACAGGTCATAACCACATTCGACAGATACGCATCTCCTCCTGTAAGCTGAGCTGAGTCAAACAGATCTATCACATCTTCCGGAGCATCGAGGTGCTCAAAGTCTGTCACCAGCATAACTTTATTCTTATTGGCAATACGAGCCCATTTATCTACTACTTTTTTAGATCCCAGATATCCTGGCAATACCAGCAGTGAATAGTTATCCCGCAAGTCCAGCCGATCATAGTTTTTTTCAATCTCCTCTGTAATCGCATCAATGAAGGTAGTGTTTTCCAGATTGGTGACTTGCTCCATGTCAGCATTCATGATCGATACATTCTTTAACTTGTCCTGATCCGCATTCTTAAAGAAATTAGCCACCGAACGATAAGACCGTTCCAAGTCTCGAACGGATGCAAACGCATTACTTAGATTTTGGGTGAGTAGCTGAGTAGCGGTTTCAGATTTTTCGGTTGCTTTTTCGATAAGTTCAGGCACAGTCTCTGCACTGCTAATCAGATCAGAAAGCAGTCTCAGTCTTTTCTTTAATGCTTCCCTTTCTGCTTTTTTAGACTCATCCGTTAAAAAGATGCGTTTACGGGCTTTCTTCTCAGGATTCAGGTTTTGTAATCCATCAATAGTAGTTTCCAGAATACCAAAGCCACCGTATTTAGCTAATTTCTGTCCTGCCTGTTCCAGTGAAATAGCAGGCAACTGTTCCTTTACAGCCAATTGTCCTGCCTGAAGATTTTCTTTTGCCTCAGCCATAGTGATTTGTAGTTAATGAGAGTTAGATTGTCTGACTGGTAAATCATTTTAAGTTAGAAAGTAAGGGGCTATTCTCCTTCTTCCAGCTCTTTGATGGCTTGCTGAAGAGCAGCAAGGTAAGCTGCCTTTGCTTCTGGATTTTCCAGCAAAGTCTTCAGAATTTTATTGGATTTGAGCTGTCGAACATATTTCTGAAAATCTTCAAACTGTAGATTCAGATTTTGCAGAAATTCACTCTGACTAAGTAGACCTTGTTTGCCAAAGTCAGCTACACTTCGGAATCGGAGTGTCTCAGTAAATGTACTTCCTTGTTCATCTGTAAATTCAACTTCTTTCTCAGGCTGAAAATGCTCAAATACATCTGTAACATTTTTCAGATCATATACAATCTCCGGTTGGATCGGAGGCTCATCGGTAAGTTTCTCAACAAGCAGTGTCCGGTTTTGCGGAATATCGGTAATACCTTCACTTACATTAATTTTGCGTTCCTGTCCGCCAATGCCATAGTCAAACATGATTGTAAGGGTTAGAGAGTGAGAGAATATATTGTTTTATCCACCTATCAGAACTGTAGGGCAGCCCAGCACAATCAGGCCACCATGTGCGGTCATGTCACCCATCCTGGCGGCGGGCTTTCCACCTATCAAAACTGTAGCAGATCCAAGTATGATACTATCGGGAGGGCCCACACAGGTACACATATCTCCCATTACAGCAGCGGGCATACTACCAATTAATACAGTAGGCATTCCCGGACCCATTACAGGTCCTCCTACATGTGGCACCAGCACCGTTATCATCGGGCAGGTATGCATATCACCAATGCGAGCGGCAGGCTTTGACATAATTAGCTGGTTATAAACAATTTCTGGTTTATATACTTTAGTAAGTGTGTATTTTTGATATGTAACTAACCCTTTATACACATTTTGTTTTCAGGATTCTTTTTTCTTTTTCTTGTGACATATCCTGAAAAAATATATCCTCATCCTATCATTCTGGAAGTATCATTTTCTATTCCTGTCCTGTAAGGCCCTTCTCCCTTCGATGTCCTTCAGAAAGGATTCTCTCCCTCCCGATCCTCCTGAAAGGATCTCGTGACAAAACCGGCGGCCTTTACTTTTGGAATTATTTTCTCTCAGAAAGTAAACACAACTCTATTTGTCACAGGATTCTTTCAGAAGGACAACGAAGGAATGAACTTTCTAAGAAGATAGAGAGTGAGTGATCCTTTCAGGGGACAGGAAGATATTTTTCTTTATTTCCGGATCTCTAGAAAACTCCTCTAATCTGATCGCTGATTTTTCATCCTTTTTTGTATGTACTAAGTACGGGATTGCAGAGAAGGTCTTCAATAACCCTTTATACACATAATTTGACCTGCTTAATGGGGAAAAGAGGAATTATAGGAGGATAAGTAAACATATATACCCTTTTATACACAAGTCAGATAGGCGGAACATATAAAATCAGGCATTTATTTACTATTTTCGTATAAGCAGTTGTACCACTCAGATACAACTTACAAACTCCTTAATGACAAATACATTTTATTATAAAGGCTGGCTATTATTTGTATTCCTCAGTTCGTTGGTTCATGCGCAGCTACCATCTGTCTCATTTGAAACTATTACTATTCAGGACGGACTGCCCAGTAATACAACCTATTTTGCCACCCAAGACAAACAGGGATTTATGTGGTTTGGTACCCGCACATGCCCTACCCGATACGATGGATCTACTTTCCGGTCTTTTCTAACACCGGAAACCAATCTTGTCACAGGCATAGCAGCTGACTCTCAGAATACGATCTGGATTTCCAGTGACCGAAATGGAATCTGCCAGATCAAATCCAACTCTATGAACATGCAGTCCTTGTATAAGCCAGGTCATACACCTTCAGGGCCACAATCAGGATCTTTCTTTATTGATTCATATGATAAAGGATGGTATAGTGATATGCAAGGGATAAATCAGATGGATTTGACTACTCATAAAACCAAGTATTATCCTTTGCGCCAGACAAATTATGTATGGATAAAAGCATCGTTTCTTGAAGACAGCCAGCATACACTATGGGCAATCTGTACAGATAACGGTTTATTCAGATATGATCGTAATAAAGATACTTTTGTCTGCGTCCTGGGTGCGGATAGCAAGATACCCGGAAGAAATGATCCGATTGTTTTTAGCAAAGGATGTGTGGATTCCAATGGTATGCTGTGGTTAGGGTCAGAGAATCGCGGTCTCATTCAGTATAATCCTCACACAAATACCTATCAGACATTTCAGGATATGAACAGACCTTTGGCGATTACCTGTGTCAGAGAAGGGTTTGATGAGAATAATCAAAGAATTTTGTGGGTTGGGACCCATGAAAGACTATGGGTGTATCGCCCTGAACAACAAAAATTCTATGACTTTACTAATCTGTTTCCAGATGCCTATAATGTCTATTATATTTTTCGGGAAAAAACCAATGGCATTGTATGGGTCTGCACATCAGAAGGCATTTTGAAATACCATCCACAAAGTAACCTTATTCATAAAGTTCAGCTACCTGTCAATCTCCTTCAATTTTCAGTAACAGTAAATGTCATTACACCAGACCAGCGTGATTCTACTGGTCAAAGCTTCTGGTTAGGGTTATCTCGTCAGGGCTTACTGCATTGGAACCGCAAAAATGGACAGTTTAAGCACATACACTTCCCACAGAATCTGCATCAGGCGGAGATTAACTGGATTGACCAGCGACCAGATGGTATACTTTGGATTGGAGTGAACCGATGGGATTATAAACGGGGAGGACTATTTGTATATGATCCTGGCTCAGATAGATTTCTGGATACACCGCTGGCACGTTCAACCATTCCGTTTTATTCTGTGTCCTTCTTTATGTATGGATTCTTTGACAAATCGCAACGTCTCTGGATCGGCAACTCAGATGAAGGTATTCATGTATTAGATACAAAGACTACCAGGGATGTAACTCCCTGGAGCAAAGTAGCCCAGCAACAGTTTCAACACAATAGTAATCTGATTAATGATCTATATCAGGATAGGCAAGGACGTGTGTGGCTTGCAACCTATCAGGGACTATACCTTGCAGATGAAAAACAAAAACGATTTGTAAGTTTGGATTCTATCGCGATCAAAAATAATCCCGGTTTTGATCAGACTGTTAATTCCATCTATGAGGATCATCAGGGACATATATGGGCTGCTCGCTGGGGGAGTATTACAGAAACTGATTCCAAAGGCAACCTACTTACCCTACTTACCAGCAAAGATGGACTATATGACAGAGAGAACAACGGAATTGCAGAAGACACTTTAGGCAATATCTGGATTGGTAACTTTGAAGGATTACATTGTTATAATCCTTTCACTAAACGTATTATCCGCTTCACTATCAATGACGGGCTCTCACAAAACAATACACTGCGACGTGTCTTTACCACACCCAATAAAACCGAACTCTTGATTGGACAAAAAAATGGATTTGACATTGTAAATGTCTCCAATCTGATGCAAAAGCCCGTATTACCTACATTGGCAATCAGTAGTTTTCAGGTACATGATAAGGTTTTACAGACAGATTTCACTCAGCCTATAAAACTCGAAAGACATGACAATGCCTTTACTGTCAACTTTGTTGCCTTAAATTACACCAAGCTACAAAACAACCAGTATGCTTATTTACTGGAAGGCTTTGAAGAAAAATGGCATCAAAGTGGTTCGGCACATGTGGCTTATTATACGAATCTAGATCCTGGTTCCTATACTTTGCGCCTGAAAGCAGGTGATGCCTTTGGGAACTGGAACCCTCATATTACCAGCATACATATCATGATCTTACCCGCTTTTTATGAAACCTGGTGGTTCCGTATTATGATGGCAGTAGCTGTCCTCACACTTCTATATGCACTTTATCATTACAGGGTACAACAGATTTTGCAATTGCAACATGTCAGAAACAGGATCTCTGCCGATCTGCATGATGAAATTGGCTCGTCATTAAGTGGTATTAGCATTATGGGAATGATGGTAAAACAGAACCTTCAAAACCCTGCTGTGTCTTCTCCGTTTCTGGACAAAATGATGGAAGAGGTACATCGTATCAGCAGTTCCATGGATGATATTGTCTGGAGCATAAATCCTCACAATGATGAATTATCCATACTCGTATCACGGATGGTAAGGTATGCCTCAGAACTACTGGAAGCCCGAAACATAAGCTATCATATTCAGGTTCCTGATTCAATCGAAAACCTGAAACTTGAAATGGAAAAACGACGGGATTTTTATCTCATATTCAAAGAAGCGATAAATAACCTGGTTAAGTATGCCCATTGCAGTCATGCCCGAATAACCATTACAGTCAACCATCATCAACTACAAATGCTTATAGAAGATAATGGAATAGGATTTGACCCTGCTAGCCATCAGGACCGAAATGGTTTACGAAATCTGCAAAAACGGGCTGAGAATCTAAAAGGAGCTCTATCTATCCGTTCAGCCTTAGGCCAGGGTACAACTATTCGACTACAGTTCCCTGTTATACATTGACCAAAAAGGGTTATTGACATCCTGCACATACTCTGCTTTCTTTGTTAAGAGTTCATTTGTATCTGTGTAGTATTTTACAAATACACGTTCACTTATTGTATCCTTCAAAGACAGACATATAGTCACAGTTGTCTTTCATACATATTGGTTAACTAGTTATATCATTATTCTTATTCTTCTTATGTATCCGATTCATGTAGCCATTTATGAAGATAACGACAAGTTAAGGTCTTTGCTGGAAATGCTGATAGGCAATACAGAGGGGCTGATACTCAAAGGATCTTATGCCAATTGCAGCAATATTTACTGGGATATACGCCACTACAAACCACATGTAATTGTCATGGATATAGACATGCCGGAAGTAAATGGCATAGAAGGAATCCGGATAGTGAAGGAGTATGATGTAAGCATTCGGGTATTGATGCATACAGTATTTGATGATGATGAAAAACTCTTTACCTGTCTGAGTAACGGAGCGGATGGCTACTTACTCAAAAAAGATACATCCATGCACCTGATTCAATCTATTATGGATGTATATGAAGGAGGAGGACCTATGTCGCCTGGTGTTGCGAGAAAGGTATTGCAAACCTTTCATCAGCCTCTACGCACGTCTAGTGAATACAATGTTACACCTCGTGAACGTCAGGTGCTGGAATTACTGGCAAAAGGTTATACTTATCGCATGATTGGGATTGAGTTTTCAATCTCTATTGAAACCGTTCGCCGCCATTTGAAGAACATCTATCAAAAACTGCATGTTCAGTGCGGTCCGGAGGCTGTTGCCAAAGCGATTCGGGAAAAGATTATTCAGGCTTAACCCGATCGCTCTGTGTAAAATCTTGGTTACAACTCACTCACCCATACATTCTCTGTAAACTTATGAGATACTGTAGTGGATTTTCCGTTGATGTTCAGTACCATTGATTGATCGAATTCAATCTTTTCCACTAACGTAACTTTACTCGACAAATCCATTCCTATTTTGGTCAGGTATTGCAGAAAAGCATCTGAGGTATCTTCCATTCCTACAATCTTGTATTGTAAACCTTCCTCAATGTGAGTAAGCTTTATTTTCTTTACCTTGGTAATCTTACCATGTTGGTCTGGAATGGGATCTCCATGCGGATCAAATTGGGGAAAGCCTAAAAACTCATCCAGCCGGATAATCAGTTGCTCAGATTCAATATGCTCCAGTTCTTCTGCCAGTTCATGGACTTCATCCCAGGCAAAACTCAGTTTTTCAACCAAAAACACCTCCCATAAACGATGTCGGCGAATCACCCGTAATGCCAGTCTTTCACCTTCTTCTGTTAAACTAACACCCTGGTATTTTTTATAATCAACTAACTGGCGGTCTGACATTTTTTTGAGCATGTCAGATACCGATGACGGTTTAGTTTGGGTTAATTGAGCAATAGCGTTGGTGGTAGCGCCATTATCACCGGAAGCACAAAGCTTATAGATGATTTTTAGATAGTTTTCTTCTGTAAATGAAACCATTTGCTTCTGTTTTTCTTTGCAGAGCTCTGATTAGTAACGACATATAAGGTTCATCCCGCTTCGTCAGACCTCTAACACAATTCTTGATAGCAAAGGTAGTCGAAATATATTTTATAATTAAAATTTAGACAAACCTAAAAAATTGTTTTGATAAATGCATTTTCTATTATAGATTTACTTAAAATTAGAAGCGCAATAAAACCATACATAAAAGTGAATACAAAAGTAAAAGAATTTCTTACCTCGGTATCTATGCCCCAAACCCTTGCCTCCCAACCTGTTAATACAGTACAGACGTCGCAAGTGGACTCAATGGCATCAGAATGCATCACGATAGACGAAAGTAAAGGGTTCTGGAGTAAGCTAAAAGCTTTTATTGGTCCGGGATTATTGGTTGCAGTAGGCTATATGGACCCGGGCAACTGGGCTACTGATATAGCAGGAGGTTCACAATTTGGCTATTCTCTGCTTTCGGTCATAGGCCTTTCCAGTATTTTTGCTATGATTTTGCAATATCTGGCTCTTAAATTAGGTATTGTAACAGGTCATGACTTAGCTCAGGCCTGTCGGGAATCCTACTCCCAGGGTGTTACGATATTTTTGTGGGTGTTATGTGAGATTGCCATCATTGCGACAGACTTAGCTGAGATTATTGGCGCAGCACTGGCTATCAACCTACTATTTAATATTCCTCTTAGTATTGGAGTACTGATCACGATAGCGGATGTGATGCTTTTGCTATTATTGCAGCACAAAGGTTTTCAGGCATTGGAACGTACAGTAGGTGGGATCATCTTTATTATCATCCTATGCTTTGGTTACGAGATTTTACTTTCACAGCCAGATATTGCTCAATTAAGTAAAGGATTTATACCAAGTGCACAGATTGTAACAAATCCTAGTATGCTGTATATCGCAATAGGTATTCTGGGAGCTACAGTAATGCCACACAATTTGTATCTACACTCCAGTGTAGCCAAAATGCGTAAGTTTTCAGATACAGAAAAAGGAAAAAAGGAAGCCATTCGTTTCGCGAGTATTGACTCAACAGGATCCCTTTTTATTGCCTTTCTGATCAATGCATCTATTCTGATTGTAGCGGCAGCAGCATTTCATTTTTCCGGTAATCACACTGTAGCAGATATTGGAGATGCCTATCATTTGCTTGATCCGTTATTAGGAGCCAAATGGGCAGCTATTGTATTTGGTATTGCGTTGCTGGCAAGTGGATTAAATGCGACACTTACAGGAACATTGGCTGGACAGATTGTAATGGAAGGTTTTCTGAATCTGCGTCTGAAGCCATGGCTACGTCGCTTAGTAACCAGAGGGATTGCGATTATTCCTGCCTTGTGGGTAGCATTCCTTTACGGAGAAAGAGGCACTGCACAACTATTGGTTTTCAGTCAGGTAGTATTGTCACTTCAGTTGAGCTTTGCAGTGGTTCCGTTGGTTATATTTACCAGTAGCAAAGCAAAGATGGGAAAATTTGTTAATAGCCCACTATTAACCACTATCACATGGATTGTAGCCTCTATCATTATCGTATTAAACCTATACCTGTTGTTTCAGGTATTGTTTGAAATATAACTATGCCGCGTAGCTTACTACAGCTTTTTTGAATCTATGCGTTTCTTGATGCCTGAGCAGTTGCACATACGTGCAACTGCTTTTTTATTTAGGTGTGCCTATTTTGCAAAGGCTATCTGAATAGCAGCGAGTTCCCGTACCCAACGAGCATGTTTCTTCTCTGCTGGCACTACCAACCGATAAAGACACACACAAACTTTTAGGATTGTCTCTTCAGATTCACACTGAAGGAATAGCAAAAATATTTTTCAAAAAACACTATAACTTCCTGACAATTAACTCTGAGCGTTATTCTGATATTTTTGGATGCTAGGTTGGATTCAGGTATATTTAAGGTAAATAATTCACTCAATAAACGACTAACTATTTACAATCTATATGCCTCGTTATCACACTAATACAACCGCTATTCGCAAATACAAATCCGAATATTATGGACTACTAGTTTATGAAGCCCGCCTGAACTATCAACTGTTCCGAATGGCACAACGTATCAAAGCCATTCAAAAAGATGAGGAACAATCTCTTGCCAACCAAGCACTGCTGACAAGTCTATTGGCTCACACGACCCAGCAAAAAGCAGAACTGGAAGCAAAACCAGCTTCTAAAGAAAGAGACAAGCAACTCAAAAAAGCAGAAAAAGAGTATAAAGAAGCCAATGCCAGTTACAAACGCAATGAATACCATTTGGCTGTGCTGGAAAAGAAAAAAGACAAGGATAACGCAGCTAAGTATGTGTTGAAAGAGATGAAACGCGATCAGGTACGTATTCGCATTAAGGCAGCCTATGATATCTGGAAAAAGCTTGAACAGGCAGAGCAATACGAGTTTATGGACTTTGAACTATTCAAGGCATTACACTTTGTGAAGCAAACACAGAAAGTTTCTACCCAAATTATACCCTCTTTACAAACTGAGCAAATTTCAGAAAAGCCTCTTTCTCTGAATGATACGTCATCTCTTACACTTAAAAATGTATCACGTATTACCTTTCAGATGTACTCCCGTCCGCAAAATACAAATAACCTACTTACTCGATCAGAACAGTCATTTACTGAAACAAGATCTCACTCTTACTGTGAAGCTCAAATGCCTGTTCAGTATCAAAGCAATAAATCTTTGCCTGTAATACTCAGCACAATATCTTTTTCTATTACTGTCTGATATTTGATAAAATCGACACTAATCATAAATTTCCCTGCAGTAGCAACAACTATTTCAAAATCGCCTGTAGTTCCTGTTACAGTGGCATTTACTACCTTGTTGATCAGTAAGCGCAACTGCTGCAAATTCTACAGGAAAATTATTGGAAGCATCAACTATCTTTCCTTTTATCTTCAGATTTGACTTATTCTGACTATATGCGTTTGCATAGATCAAACAAAACAAAAACAAAGTATATAAAAATGATTTCAAATGTATGTTTATTAGTATTAATGCGGCTCTATTTGTGAATAATATCACTTTTCCAGGTACAAAGTAATATACAAAATTAATTTCTTCTCATAATATTACCTTGTTAGATTCTGAAAACAGTCGCACAGCTCCTTTTCATCTTTCATAGTTACTTTGTAACAAATAATTATTTTAATTCCTTATTCAGTACCTATGAAAAAAACAATTAAATCTATCCTTTGCCTTTCTGCGGGAGTGTTACTTTTAATGACTTCATGTAAAGATGATAAAGATCCGTCACCAGAGGCAAAAACTTTAATTAAGTCTATTACTAATATTGGTGAATATTATTCTACCTATGCGAGTTTTGAGTATGATGATAATGGTAAATTACTATCTTTAAAAGACAGCAGTAGTGAAGATGGTGTTAGATTTGTGAAAATGGTATATGATAGTGAAGGCAAAATCACAAGCTTACAGGATAAAAGTGGAAAAGAGATAGCCCTCGTAGAATATTCGAATGGAAAGGTCACTAAAATCACAGAGTTCTTTATTGAAGAAACGTGGGTTACAACTTACGAAACCAATGCGGATGGGTATATTACAAAGAAAACGGATAGCGAAGATTACACCCGGTTTGAAAGAGACAGTAAAAACAATATTACAAAGGCGTACTTTAAACGTAACTCTGATGAAGCAGAAAGGTTAGATAACGAATATACTGGATTTGATGGTAAAAATGGAGCTTTGTCTGGACTTAAGCAAATAGATGAAATAATCTGTCATTACATGTGGGATACTATGATTGCCAGAGCCTTTGTTTCACAAAATGCTACTACAATTAATGACTACTATAGAGATGCTATCTACCAGTTTACCTACAAATACAATGCGGATGGATATCCTACTGAAGCAACATATGTACATACAGAGAATGATCAGGCACTTAAGTCCAATGCTACGGCAAAACCATCCTTGACTTTTGAATATATCAAGAAATAATCCTTCTGTATCTACATTCAATATGTACTAATAACTGGTTGTAACCATATAAAGCACCTATACTCTCTCATTGGAGGTATAGGTGTTTTTAGTTTTTTACCGACCTTCTGCCAGTTATCCTAAATGGATTTGTGCTAATTAGATCTATTCCCCAGAGATAATGCCGGACATAAACGAAATAGCTTCCGAAGAATGTAGGATTTCAGTTGAATCCAGCGTCATTTGGGCTGCATCAGAAGCTCTGGCGCACATGTTTTTTTCGTAATGTTCTATGGCAGTCTGAAGGTCAGTAAAGCCATCACTGGTAAGGCACTCACTTAACTCCAACGCATCCAGCATGGCCATGTTTACTCCTTCTCCGGCATAAGGAGGCATTAGATGGGCTGCATCTCCCAGCATAGTCAGATTAGCTAGAGCTTCCCAGCTTTGGTCTAGTGGCATACAATATTGAGGACGGGGAATAAACGCTGAAGCATTGAGAAATAACTCTTCCCATACACTATCCCAACCAGCAAACTCCTGTTTAAACCAGGCAAACACTTGTGCCTTATCTTTAAAATCAATGCCACTGTCACGTACCCAAAACTCATCTGTCTTGCAGCCTGTATAAAATGCCAGACTCCCATCCCCTTTTGAACTTACGATTAGCGTTTTATCATCTCCAAATGCAAATATCTTTCCACCTTTTAGTAATCCATGAACGCCTGGTGCAGCAGTTTCTGAGTCATATACAGAGCCTTCTACAATAGTGATACCTGAGTAAAAAGGTCTGATAGAGGTGATTACCGGACGAATCTTGGAATTGGCTCCGTCTGCGGCGATCACAATGTCAGCATAGGCAGATACACCATTATGAAACTCTAGCTTCCAGCCACTATCTTCAGGTGTCATAGAAGCAAAATGGCTATCCCATACCACTGTATCCGGCTGTAAGGATTCAAGCAGAATTTTTCTCAAAGGACCGCGGTCTATTTCAGGGCGGGACTCGCTATGGTCAGTCTGAATATGTTGATCAGCCAGAATAACAGCATGTTTATCCAAAATACGTACCTTATCTGCTCCCGGACGATAGTTTGCCTGAAACGCATCCATTAACCCAGCTGTTGCCAGCGCTTTCAATCCGGACTCTTCGTGCAGATCCAGTGTAGCACCTTGTACACGGGCATCTTTGTTTACATCCCGTTCGTATACTTTTACATCAGCTCCTTTTTGTTGTAACAGTCTGGCTAAGGTTAATCCTCCGGGACCTCCGCCAACAATAGCAATTTTTTTGTTTTGTATCAGCATGATTGAAAATCGTTTAATCATTTAACTGATACAAAACTACTTCTGCTTCAAAACAGAGAATTGAATAAATCGGTCGTTTTTGTTTTGTTTCAACTCTTTTGGGGTAGCACCTGCATATTTTTTTACTTCCCGGATAAAATGAGCTTGATCTGCAAAGTTTTGTTCCGGAAATAACTTGCCATGTGTAATTTGTGGAAACGAGGCTCTGAACCGGAGAATGGTGCAATATGTTTTTAATGGAAGTCCAAACTGTTGAGAGAAATAGCGATTGATTTGTCGGCTACTCCAGTGTACAGTATCGGAAATCTCCTGAATAGTTACGGCTCCCATTGTAGAATATACCATCTCAAACAACTTGCGTTTACGGCTATCTAAATCGGGCTTGAGTGCTTTTAGCATTGTATGGGTTGCTTTTGTACAAAATGCATCAAAATCGGTAAGATCATTGGCAGCCATTCCCCAAAAATCATCTGGTAATACAAGCCTTTCATTCAACAATGAGGATACCTGATTATCAAGCAGATACTCCACAGCAAGTAAATTAAAGCTAACCGCAAACATAACCGAATGGGGTGCAATGCTACTACAGGCAGGTTCGCTATCCAGTCCTGCCAGCATCACATGATAAGGTTCCGTAGCCGAAATTGAAAAGCACAAATCAATTCGTCCATCTGGTACTACAACCACTTCCTTTTCTTCATCAAAAGGATTAGCCAGCATCCAGAAACTTTCCACAAAATCGGCAAGTTCCGGAATGGGTTTACGTACTTTGTAATTAACTACATTCATGGATGAAAAATACATATTTTCATCCATACCATCTACAATACCTCTTTGAAAGCACCTTGCACCTGCCTTACCTGAACCTGATAATGGTTTGTACGTTCTTGTTCCAGTTCCTCTATTCGTTGTAGATATTCGCTTTCCCGACGACGTACATCCTCCTGAATCGCATATAACTCTTCCATATTCTGACGAACCTCTTCCTCCTGTGATTGCAACGCTTCTTTTTGCTGCAAGGTCATCTCTAACAGATTCCGTGTTTGTATATTTTTGTTTTCATTCGAAACATGTAAGCCCAGATTTGTACAAACACGTTCCAGAAACTGAATATGATGCGCAGGAATAATCTGCAAAGAAGCAACCTCCAGAACGCCTACTACCTCTTCGTCTACTTTCATGGGTACAATCAGGATATTTTTCGGAGTAGCCTCTCCTAAACCTGAAGTAATGGCTATATAATCATGCGGAATCTCCTGCAGATAGATAGTCTCTTTTTCAAGCACAACCTGCCCAGCCAGACCTTCCCCTATCTCTATTCGTTTGTTAATATATTTCTTGCGATTATAGGCATAACACGCCTGTATACTTAAATGTAGATCCTGTGGATTGGTAGAATCAACCAAAGAAATACATCCCTGATTGGTTTGTGTGTATTTAATAATAAAGCTTATTACCTGATCAAGAAGTATTGAAAAATTCTCATTCCTGGATCGTAATATCTCATTAACCTGTGTAATACCTGTGTTACCCCAATTCCGTTTATTTTCTTCTTCTGAGATAGTTTTCAGACTTTGTCGCATTGTCGCCAATGCAGTACCTAATTCACCTGAATTATTAAACACACTTACATTGGAATCAAACTTTCCATTGCCCACCTCAGTCGCAAAGCCCTTGATATTAGACAAGTTATCGACTAATGTATGCAAGGCTTGATTCATTTCGCCAATTTCATCTGTGTATTGAGAATCTGTTATCTGCATTAAATTACCAAGAGATAACTCAGATAAGACATCTTTTGCTTTAAGAATGGGTTCAGAAAGAAGTTTGGCAGTTCGGAATCCGATTCCTCCCATCACACATAAACTTGCAATCAATATACCCACAATTAATAGTTTGTTAAAAGAAACAATACCATTGGCACTGGCATTTTGTTTTTCTGAGCTATCAGAGATTAATGCACTTAGGACACTCATTTTTTCAGCCAACAGATCAAAAGAAGCATTAAAAGCTATCAATCCTGCAGCAATTTGAACACTATCCTTCTGAAAAGTAAATGCTATCAATTGTTCGGACTGTACAATATATTTATTCAGTGCAGGCAGGACTTCATGTACAGCAATTTTGACTGAATCATTGATGTCTAGTTCAGATAATACCTCCAAGCTTTTCTGAAAGCTTGCTTTATGCTCATTAAACTCAGTTCTGAACGCCTTTTGTGCGACTTCCCCTTTATCTTCAAGTAACAAGGCTTTGTAGACATCTGCACGTAAAGCATCGTGCATCATATCTGCATTCATCTGATTATAGATAGCACTAGTATTTGTAATAAGCTGCTGCTGAGAATTATCCAATAGTATAAGCGCCCTATAACAGAAAGTACCGGACAACACAAAGAAGAACATATTTAATCCTATAATAAACAGGATCTTATGTTTAATTTTTAAGTTATTAAAAATACTCATATACCTTTCTCAGAATAAACTGTGGTAAATACAAACTGCAATAAAATAGCAGATTTGAGTTAGACATTATTTTTTAAAACGCCAGGAGCAGCCTACTCCAATAAAAGAATCCGGAGCAGCGGGAGTTAACCCAAAGCCTCCAGAAATATCCAGTTGACAATCATTAGTAACCAGGTAGGTAAACCCTCCATCAAATCTGTGATCAGCAGGTTGATTTTTAGTAATAAAACCATAGCCCTCAATATACATACCCCACTTTTCAGAGAGGCTTCTTCCCAAAGTTAATGTATAGATATGTGTTGGAATGGTAGTAACAGCATTCCATTCAGAACCAATATTATAAGACAAACTAGATTTGTCAGAAAGTGTATGGCTCATCGTAAATCTATAACGAGGCACAAAAGTATTTACCTGGTTTTCAGGGCATTTAAAAGCAGGTAAATCAACATGACAAATAAGAGAAGTTTTGGGTATGAGTCCACTCTCTTCACAAATACGAAGCTTCATCCCTATGGCCACAGGGCTAAAAGAAGCCTCGCGTTCATGTACACTAGTTTCTCTCTTATAAATAGAATTACAACCCATATACTCGACAATGAGTCGAAACTCGGCATATTCAGATAATCCGTATTTAATCAATGAAGTATTATAGGTAATATTTTGAATTCGAGAGGTATCTGATTTATCAAACTCATACTGAAATCCCGATTCAATCTGAAACATTCCTTTGGGAACAATAGAAGGACATTCTGTCTGATCCGGGCGATCTGTAGCAATTGATTCCTGGCCACTGACAGAGCCTATACAAGCTAAAAAAAACCCTATGGTAACAATTCCAATTTGATGTTTTATGAAGTTCATAAAACCGTTGCATTTTAATTCGTTATCACCTGTTCCTCAGAGATAATCATATCTCCTTTTTTAAAAATGCAAGTGGTAATAAACACTTTATATCGTTAAAATATACCTGATTTCAGTTTGTAAATTTAGATACAAGCTATAGACAGAACAAAACACTTTGAAGATTACAAAACACTTCGTAAGATTCACAAACACAACGCACTGATTATCAACAAACAAAGAATCAAAAAACACCTCTTTTCCACTTATTCTATAATAAGCCACTTTCGATTTTCATATACATAGGAAGGTATAAAACAAAGATTAATAGAGTTACATTACATTTTTCGCAAAAGAAGTTAACACAAAAGTATAATTCAAATTGCTAACCTCCAGGCGATTAAATACAAAAACAGATATGTATGAAATGAACAAAAATCATCTTAATAGGAGACAAAAACAGAAAACCGCAAAAAATTCTGAGGTGTTAATGATACTATTCAAAGCTCGTTTCATGCAATTTTACGATCAAACTGATCTTTTTGTAGATATATTATTCAAACTCGTAGTAGTGATTCTTTAGAAAGATGTCTTATGGATAGAAACCAGAGGCTGCAGACCTGGTTATAGAATAGAATTTCTTTATCTCTAACTCTCATCTGTATGGCAAATTCTGCTAAAACCAAACCTGTTCTGCAGCTAGGTATGACATTGCTTATTATTGGATCTGTACTATTTGCTTGTGAAAAAAGCGCTGTTACCCCGTCAGAGTCTTCCTCTGCCCGTTCAACAGATAGTACAGATACATCGGATACAACAAAAGATTCTCTCTGTCATAAAAGAGATTCAATCCACCATCATCGTGATTCTTTGTTTCATCATCCTCATGGTGATAGCCTCCACCATTTTCATGAAGACAGCTTACACCACTTCCATCCAGATAGCTTACATCATCCGGATACTACAGGGATACCACATGACAGTGCACATCACCATCCTCATCATCATGGAAAACATTAGCAAGTATTTCAGTAGTTAGTACACCTGTTAGCGTCATTTAGTTTAAAGTGGAGAAATAAAAAGGTACAATAAAGGCCTAAGGTATGGTTAGTAACCATACCTTAGGCTTTTTCCTACTAAGAAGGATCTCTCACAATCTAGGATCTATGGGTTCGCTTTCCAAAGCTAGTACTCCAAATACACATTGGTGCACAGTACGCAAGGACTGACGTTCTACAAACTTTTCCAAGGCTTCCATACCCAGTGCAAATTCCCGTAAAGCAAGGGACCTTTTACCTCCCAGACTTCTGGATTTCAAACGTGTAATATTGGTAAAAGACGAATATTCAGGTCCATAGATAATACGCAAATACTCACTTCCCCGGCATTTGATAGCAGGTTGTACCAGACCTTTTTCGTTAGTGACAATAAACTCCATTGGCTTTACGACAAAACCTTCTCCTCCTGCATAGGTTAGTTGTTCCCACCATACAATTGCCTGCTGGATCTCTGCTTCATTCTGAAGATCCACTACTTTATAGGGAGTTTTAAAGAGTAGCTGAGAATCACCATCACACAGTTCTGCCAGGGTATCCATGTGCCAGCGATGGGTTTTATCGGTATGAACTTTGCCTTCAGTAGCCAGCAAATGAAAAGGAGCCAGTTTATAATCATCCAGACTGGCAACAGGCCAGCAATAGTGACGATAGGCTGTTACAAACTTTTCAGCCATTTTCTGGCGTTCAGTATAACTTTTCAGCAAGTGCTCTACTTCCAGCCCTCTCCCCTTTGCCTGAGCCAAGACAGTGTTTACCATAGGTAATGCATGTGTTGCCGCAGCTCCTACTGCAGCATACTGATTTTGTAACAATGCCTGCGCCTTAGCTGACCAAGGCATTAATTCACAATCCAGTAACACCCAGTCCGTTTCAAACTTATCCCAGAATCCGGTTTTATCACAGGCAACTTTAATACGCTCTAAAAAGGCTTGTTCCAATGCATTATCTGTGAAGAAGCTACGTCCTGTACGGGTATAACATACACCTATTCCTTCACCGGAAACGCCAAACCGTTTCAGAGCCGTTTCTTCATCCCGACAAAGAACAACAATAGCCCTCGATCCCATGTGCTTCTCTTCACAAACTACAGTAGTTACTCCCTGATCGGAATAATACTTGAATGCCTCTGATGGGTATTCCAGCAAATCAGGCAGTTTACTGGTTTCTGTAGGAGACATAGTAGGGGGCAGGTAAATCAACCACTTAGGATTGATGGCAAAGCGACTCATTACCTCCAATGCTGCCATGGCATTCTGCTCACGAATGGTCACACTATGATGCAAACGGGTGTGTATAATCTGTTTGCCAATCACATCGTCTATATCAAACGCAGCATCCGCAGGATTGTGGTTATCTGCACTCCCCTTTCCTTCAAAATCCAATGGACGGGTAGATTGTGCATATACTTCTTTGGCTTTTACAGATACCAGTTCTTTTTCCGGATATCGTAAGGCAGTAAGCTTTCCACCAAATACACAGCCTGTATCAATATCAATCGTATTGTTCTGCCACTGTGCTTCTACCACAGGGGTATGTCCATACACTACCATAGTCTTGCCTCGATATTCAGCAGCCCAATTGATACGCACAGGCAAACCAAATTCATCGATCTCTCCAGTAGTTTCTCCATATAAACAGAACTCACGAACAGCTCCTGATCCACGTCCCTGCATCTCTTCTTTTAGTCCGGCATGGGCTACTACCAGTCGACCATCATCCACCACAAAATGGCTGATAAGTCCATCTAGAAATACTTTTACTTCTTCCAAAAACTCCTGAGATACAGAAGCAAGTTGCTCTACAGTACGGTCTAATCCATGTTTAAGCTGTACATTTCTACCATTGAGGTATTTCAGTAGCTTCACATCATGGTTCCCAGGTACACACAATGCCTTATCTTCTTTGACCATCTGCATGACCAATCGCAATACATCCGGACTGTTTGGTCCGCGATCTACCAGATCGCCCACAAAAAAGGCTTTGCGCCCTGCAGGTGGAGTAACTGAAAAGGTATTTGTGGTATCAAACTGATAGCCCAGCTTTTCCAGCAGTTCTTTTAATTCATCAAAACACCCGTGTACATCTCCAATGATATCAAATGGTCCTGTTTCGTATTTTCTATTATTGTACAGTGGTTGTCTTACAATGGATTGTACGGCATTTACTTCTGCTTCTGAATCCAGAATATATTGCTGGCGAAATCCTTCGCTCTTTAAGGTTTTCAGCGACTTTTTCAGATTCTGATTATGTTGACGCACCACATGGCTGCCAAACTGGCGATCCGGACGCTGGTTATTGCGAGCCAGACAAACGGAATCCGGAAGATTAAATACGATAGCTACTACCAATGCATGATACTCTCTGGCAATCTGCATGAGTGCCTTACGCGATTCGGGCTGTACGTTGGTGGCATCCACAACAGTAAGCAGACCATTCTTTAGTCGTTTGCGAATGATATAGTGTACCAGCTCAAAAGCATCTTTGGTAGCTGCCTGGTTATTTTCATCATCAGAAACGATACCCCGACAGGTGTCAGATGAAACGATTTCGGTTGGTTTAAAAAATTTTCGGGCAAAGGATGATTTGCCGGAGCCGGTGGAACCGATTAATACAACTAAGGAAAATTCTGGAATTTTTATCTGCATATTGTTTTCATGTTCTATAGTATTGGTAGCTAGTCAAAAAGTTACAGACTGTGACTTATTTACTTATTAAATTCCCAGATGCCTCTTCCTGGGTTTGTCTATTTTCTCTCTCATCCTTCTTCCCTAGGCTCCTTCATTTTTTGCTTGCCCAAAAAACAGGGCACCAAACGAGAGTTTGGTGAGCCAGATTTGTGTGTGAGCAAAAAAGGGCACTTTCTGCCGAACCTCCCCCCGCACAAAGCCATGGGCTTTCCTCACGGCAGAAAGAAGGCCAACGCACAGATACAACCTTCCACGATTAAAGGGAACCTTGCTCTCTTTGTAACAAGTTTTCTGGAATTTTATTAAGATAATCTATCTAGTGATCTTCTCTCATGCCTTCTAGCAAATAAAATTACGTTTGGTATGAACACTCTATACAAAATCCATATTAATTTACTACCGATTCGTAGGTTGGTACAGGGATTTGGAGTTCGTTGGCTAGTTGTATCCACTTTTCAGGGGTAGTTAGGGTTTGTTGCAGGGTTTGATCGTTCAGGCTACCTTTTCGGGCTGCGAAGATCAGCGAACTGTAAAATAGCTGATGGGTTACCCGGTTTACATTTTCCCTATGTTCATGTTCCAATGCCACAGCTTTTTGCTGAATACTATTCAACATCTCTGGTGTTTTCACTAATAGAGAGGCAATCCACTTATCCATTTTCTCTACAAAGTCTGTTACATCTGTCCGTGGTGAACTCCGGAAAGGCTCCAGTTCTTCTTCGATTTTCCGAAACGTAAAACCTGACCATGTTTTATGTTGCAAGACAGGCAATTGCCATTTGTAACGTTCTACGTCCCAATAATCACAAGAGGCAGGTACTGAATAAATTTTAAACTCTGGCAGCAAAATTCCGGTGAGTCTCATGCCATGGCAAGCACCTGTATCTATGCCATATACATTAGTGGGCCATATGTGTGCTTCTTCACCTACTACATGATGCCCAAAGATAATAGGTTTGCTACCTGTATAAAACTCAGGCCAGTACTGTTCTGTACCATAACATTTAGTCAGGTGTTTTTCTCCTGCGGTAGAAGCACATAACACTTCCTGCTTTTGCTCTTCCAGCGGAATACCATTTTCAAATCCACCATGCACTACAATTGCTTCGGGTATTTCATAATAATAATCCAACTGCTCTGCCCAATCCAGAAACTCCTGATATCGGTCGCCAAACTGGAGTTTTACAATCTCCTGTCCGTAATGTAGTACTTTGTTCAGATGTTTTCGTTCATGATTGCCCATGACTACTTTGCTGTTGGGCCTGTTCCGAAAGAAATCATACACTTTTACAGAATCCGGGCCACGGTCAATGATATCTCCTACTGCCACTATCATATCTTCTTCTGTGATACCTGCGATTTTTATCAATTGGAGCAACTCTTCGTAACAACCATGTATATCTCCAATAATCAAATGTCGTTTCATATATGTAACTGTACTCTTAAAAATTAAAATTCTGAAGCTAAGAGGTTGTCTAAATCTCCCCTCCTATTTCAGTCAGCAGATCATACATTTCCTCATTCTGTGTACCAGCAAAACCAGTTCCGCTATCTTCGTCGATCATCGTTAGTATAGAGTCATTTATCAGATGAAAGTGTGCCTTCATACCTGTCCATACATGAGGCGCATCCATCCACAAGGGCTGTATAGGCAAGCCTTTCTCTTTAAAAAAGGTCAGATCATCAATCTCAAAGAATACATACTCTGAACTCAATGTCAGTTCCTGCAATACAAATGTGGTCAGGAAAGCAGATAAACGTTCATGTACAAGTTTGGTTTCACTCTTATCCTTTTTCAGTTGTGAGTGGTTCACATATATAGCCGGATCTACTTGATATATTTCCGTTTCACAAGTCCAGCATCCCTGATTCTCCACCAGAAATACCACGCGGTCTTCATAAAAACGTAGTTCATCTACATCCAGCAGATAATCTTGTTTTTGAAATTTATGTAGTATATCCGGCTTACTTTTCGCAATCTGATATACTCTTTTGAGTGTCTCTGGCAAAGCTTCTGGCAATTGGCTTATTGGAAAAAAATCATCTTCTGTGATACTAAGCCATTGCAGAGCAAAAGGCATTAATTGCTGAAAAGGATTTTGCAGAGAGATAAGCTGATTGCTTTTAGTATACATTGTATCTACCTTTGAATCTGTTTTTTCCCGGTTGCATAAATGGTTTTAAAAACTTGGTATCTTACCTAGCCGTTTTATCAGTCTATAAATAATAAATCCAAGGATAAACAGGTTGATAACCACCCAGATATTCATTCCTACCGAGATACCTTTTTGAAAATCGTTCATACTTTCCCAACTCCAGTACTCTCCCTTACTCTCCATATATGAATCATCATAATCCATCATCGCCACTCCAAAGAATATGCATACGAATAGATCAAAGAGGACAACAACGAGTCCTACAAAAATTTTGTTTCGGGTAATCATACCATTTATCTTGATTAGTGTATAGGAAGAAACATGAAATACAATGTATAGTATTTCTTATAGAATAGTGGTCTATAAAAAGGATATTAAATCAGGAAAAACTTTTAGTATTACAAATTTTAAACTTTTCGCTTAAATACCACACCTTGTGAAGAGGCGCCAACCTGTTCGTCTACTTCCCCCACTGTAAAGAGTTCAGCTTCATAGCCAAAAACGTCTGTTATGTGTTGGGTCCATGTCTCAAACTCAGTCCGTGTCCACTCGAAGCGGTGGTCTTCATGACGAAACTTCCCTTCAATCAGTGTTTCGTATTTCTGATTGTATTCAGCATTGGGAGTTGTGAGTAGTACAAGCTTAGGTCGGGCAAATCCAAATACAGATTGTTCCAATGCCTGAAGGCGATTCAAATCCAGGTGTTCAATTACCTCTACTAAAGCCGCTGCGTCAAACCCTTGTAAGCGTTTGTCCTTATAGGTCAGAGAGCCTTGAATCAGAGAAATACGCTGACGCACATGGGCTGGCAATCGGTCAAAACGGAGTCTTTCTGCTGCTATCTCCAGGCTACGATGAGACACATCCATTCCCAAAATCTCTTCAAACTGATTTTCTCTCAATAGCAATTGCAGGAGCTTTCCTTCTCCACACCCCAGATCAAGCACCCGTTTGCTATTGGAAGCCACTAGTTTCTCAAACACTGTCTGCAATCGTTGGTAATGCAGAGATACACGTTTTTGCTTCACTACCTTTACGATTTCGTTTTCTTCTTCCATCTCTTCCTCTTCGTCGGGTAGTTCTTCCCTCATCAAGACTTCAAAAGCCTGTCGGGTCAGATGGTGAATGTTTTTGAGGTATCGTTTGGTAATGAGTTCCTTTTCCGGATGCGCAGATAACCAGTCTTTCCCTTTATCCATCAGCTTTTCGATCTCCTGCTTGTTCACAAAATAATGTTTGTCATTATCCAAGACGGGCATTAGTACATACAAATGCGAAAGCAGGTCTTTCAGACGCAGGGTATGTTGCAACTTCAAAAGAAAATACTTACTGTCACCCCATTCAGGAACAGTAACATCTAGAGGATAGTTTTCTAGTTCCAGTGTATAGCCAAGAGGCTCGAATAATCGGCGAATCAGCGTTTCACCTCCTCTGACAGAAGCTACAGCCAACGTCACTTCTAAAGGAAGCTTCACATCCACCAGTTCGGGTTTGTCCCGACAGGTTCCATTCATGGCTGTACTAAAAGCAGTTGCTAATGCCACACTCATAAACGAAGATGCAACATAGGGCCGATCATTGACATAATGTGATAAAGCAAAGCTATCATTTGCCTTTCCGCGGATCAATTCAATCGGATCAATATCAAGTAACAAGGCTACCGTACAACGTTCTTCTGTTGCTTCCGGATAAAAAATGTGGGCTTTTCCAACAGCCAGATCTACAGACTGTAACTTTTGAGGATGTTTATAAAGCAAATATCCCAGATCCGTTGCCGGGGAATGGGTGGTGGTAATTGTTAAAAGCATGATTTATCTTATTTCATAGTTGCTTTTCATGAAAAGTAGTAACTCTCATGAAGTCAGTTTTCGCAATATAGGACTTTTATATCGTTCTTAAAACAGTATAAAACTGTTATATAGTCATAAAAAAGCGGCTCTATATAATTACATCTATCAACAATGTACTATTACTTTCTTATAAAATACTGACAAGCAAATACATACCTAACAAAACCAGGTACTATCGATCAACTCGCAAAAAAGGAAGTGCTTCAACCCAATTGATGCAAAAAACCCTCAAAGCTGGTAGTAAAACAACTTTGAGGGCCTCTTATTTTTATAAGCTGATTGAAAAAAATTGGGGTATTCAATAGTGAATGTTATAGATAATTCAGACTAAAAAGAAGTTGATACATTATTCACTTCTTCTGTCACAAACTCTCCCCACTCTTGTCTCTGAATAATATACGGAAAACAAGACCAAATAGATTTGAGTTTTATAAAATTTGTGACATTATTTTCACAACAGGCATCTTCTGCTCAACCTGAGGCATTTACAAACCCAATCATCTATACTCTTCGCATTTATATCCTAGTATACATACTGTTTGTGCTATAACTTGTGTATATTCAACCCATTTATAACCTTACTTTGTATTGGGAGTTAATACTCTATGTCTAAAGAATTACTAACCTCAGGCTATCCAGTTTCCAATGGAACCAATAAAGATCCGCTTCAGGAATACTATTATCTGATTAGTCAGGCTCCATTTGAAATTGCAATTTTGCGCGGAAGAGACTTTGTGATTGAGATGGCTAATGATGCAGCACTAGCAGTCTGGAACAGATCAAGAGAAGAAGTAATCGGACTTCCAATCCTCACGGCATTGGCACATATCAATATTCATGTATTCTACGACATTCTTACTGAGGTATACATAACAGGAAATCCGTTTACTGCCAGTGAAATGCCTTTCACTATCACCCAGAATAACCACACAGAGACCCAGTATGTGTCATTTTCGTATACTCCCATGCGTGATCTGAATGGGAATGTGTTTGCGATACTGTGTAGTGGTAGTAATGTGACAGAACTCGTTACTGAACGGCAAAAGAGAGAAGCCAAAGAACAGCAGATACATCAGGAAAGACAAAATTTTTATAAACTCCTGATGCAGTCGCCAGGAATCATGGGTGTACTAAAAGGTCCCGAACACAGATTTGAGCTAGCTAATACATTATTACAACAGGTAGTTGGGTTTAACAGAGATGTTTTGGGAAAAACTATTCGGGAGGCAGTACCCGAATTGGAGGCACAAGGTTTTGTTCAATTGCTGGATCAGGTTTATCAAACCGGAAAACCCGTAGTAGGCGAGGAACAACTGGTACAACTGGATAAACAGGGAAACGGTGAATTGGAAGATCGGTTCTTTAACTTTGTGTATCAACCGATAAAAGATGAGGAAGGTCTATCAGAAGGCATTCTGGTACATGCAGTGGATGTTACGGAACAGGTAAGAACCCGAAAGGTGATAGAAGAAAGTGAACAACGCTTTCGTACGTTGATAGAAAATGCCAAAGATATCATTACACTGAATGATGCCAGAGGTTACTATACCTATGTTAGCCCGGCAATCAAATCCGTGATGGGCTATACAGAAGAAGAGTTACTAGGGAAACCCTGGTTTCATTTCATTCATCCTGATCATATTCCTACACTCATCGCTGACAACCATCTGTTACGGAAACCAGGTCATTCACTAACGTATCAACTTCGTTTTCATCACAAAGATACCACATGGCATTGGGTTGAAACGCAGATTACTAATATGACACATATTCCTTATATAGGAGCCTATGTGTGCAATTTCCAGGATATTACCTTACAGAAAAACGCGCAAGAACTACAGGAACAAAGCGAAGAACGTCTTCGTCAGCTGGCAAATCTGGTACCACAAATCATCTGGACTGCGGCCACAGATGGAACAGTAGAATACTTCAATGATCGATGGTATGAATTCACCGGTTTTGAACCTGATTCAACAGGAACTAGCTGGATTAATATTCTACATCCGGATGATGTTGAGCATTCGCTATTTATCTGGACAGACTCTATACAAACAGGAAATCCATATCAGATAGAATATCGTTTTAAAGATCGTATCCAAGGTGGGTATCGTTGGTTTTTAGGTAAAGCCTTACCAATCAGAGATACAGAAGGTAATATAATTCGCTGGTTTGGTTCCTGTACCGATATTGATGATCAAAAACAATGGACAGAAGAATTGGAGCGCCTGGTACAATTACGCACTGAAGAACTACAACGCTCCAATGACGATCTTCAGCAATTTGCCCACGTAACGAGCCATGATCTGAAAGAACCTTTACGGAAAATAAGAGTATTCAATAGTTTATTGGTCAAAGAACTTGGAGATAATCTATCTGAGCAGGCAAAGTTATATCTTCAGAAGATGACCAGCGCTTCAGAACGAATGGACAGCATGATTACAGGAGTATTAAACTATTCAGGTTTGAATCAGTCTGAACACACACAGAGTGAGATTGATCTTAATCAGACGTTAAAGGCCATTGAAAACGACCTGGAAGTAGTTATTTCTCAGAAAAATGCAGTCATACATTATAGTAATCTCCCTGTTGTACAAGGCTACGGAGTACTATTGCATCAATTGTTTTATAATTTACTGAATAATGCCCTTAAATTTTCCAGAGAAGATACACCACCAAACATTGTTATACGATCCCAGTATCTCTCACCAGATAAGATGGTATCATTTTTACGTAGTGAATGTAAGGATATAGTTGCACCGGACTCCGATCAGGAATATTATGTAATTGAAATAGAAGACAATGGAATTGGTTTTGACCCAAGTGAAGCCAAACAAATATTCAGAACATTTGCCCGCCTTCATTCACGAGATCAATATGAAGGTACTGGCCTGGGGCTAGCACTCTGCAAAAAAATTGTAGAAAGACACAACGGCCTTATCACTGCCAATGGAAAATCAGGCCTGGGATCAGTATTTTATGTTTTCTTGCCTATAGGAGCTCACTAGAAACAGATAATCATTCTTAAACAAATCGTATTTCTTCCACTTTTGCCAATGGAGCTCCAAATGCTTCCAGCCCTTTTATAGGATCAACAGATGAGAGGTTGCCAAAATGCAAGCCTGTCCGTCTTTCTATTGATTTGATAGAAACCTGATAGGTCTCGAACTCACCAAATACAAATTCCTGATTGCTCAGATGGTCTTTTTGAGAGACGGTATAGCCAGTAGCACATAATTTTCTGGTAGTATCATGAATGAAAACAATGATCTTGAAAAAGTCTACGGGAATTTTAACGCCATATTTTACAGGGTCCTGCTCTGTGAAAATCGGCCCTGTAAAGACAGAGATCTTCATCGCATCCTGTCTTGCATTCTCCAGTGCATAATCTTCCAGTGCCAGCCAAACAGGAGCATTAAAAGATTGCATCTGGGGAGTTGCATTAGTAACGTGAAAACTATCACCTCCGGCGGCTCTGGCTAAAGTCAAATCACCCCAGATAGGATCTTCTTTTCTGGTCATATGCCCTCTCGAAAATTTCGGGGGATTCCCATAGCATTCATTCTTGATCTGAAATTCTTTTGGAATTCGGCTATCATATTTCCAACCAGTCCTTTTAACACCTCTTTTGCTCAATAATCCATCAATATTACAGGCACTATAAAAACATTGACGCCGTTCCCGGTTCATCACTACTGTAAAATGGTGATATTTTAGTTCCGACTGAGTTTCTCCGTTAAATTCAAATGTCAGCACATTATCCTTATCTCTGGTAACCTGGGGCAGAGGTACGCTATATTTCTTTCCTAGAAAATCAGGTAAGTATCCAGCCCTATCATTATATTCCTCTGGTGCACTTTCAGTAAATACATCCTCTTGTTCAGATTCAATTTCTGAAGCAAGCCGCAAATCACCTGTCACAAACTTAGGTGATACTTTTCTGAGGTGTTTCAGGATTTCCTCTCCCTTCACAGCATAGTTTTCCTTTTCAACCTCTCCCATAAAATGTAAGCCTATAGCCGATCCTGTTTCATTATCAACGACAACCGATCCCGAATTACCTCCCAATGTTGTACAATCATGATAGAAATACCAGGAATCCGAAACATTCTCCAGTATCTCACCTGGAGAACACCTTTTCACTTCATAAATATTATTGAATACCTCCTTTGCAGCCATCGTACTGATAATAGAGTTAGGATCATAGGCAGGATAGCCAATTACACTAACAAATTGTTTTTCTATTATTTTTCGTGTTGAGATAACTATAGGCTCAGGTAGCTTATTGTGTTTCTTTATTTTAAAGAATGCAATATCAGGTTGCGTAGTATTATCTTCAGTCATATAGACTATCTTCTCAAGTTCAACCTCAAACTCAGGTACAGCAACATTATCACCCCAATATTCTTCCTTAAAATCAATTAAAGCTTCCATTGTATCTCCCAGAGGATTTTTTCTGAATACAAAGGACTTTCCTTTCTTCATTGCCACAAGTGAAGCAACATGTCGGTTTGTTACAATAGTATCTTCAGTAATCAACCAGCCTGTACCACCATATTTCTTACCTGCTTTTAAGAATTCAATTCTCCCTACTGAAGGAATCACATGTTCTATCTTTTTTATAAAAGGTCTGATTCTATTCTTTAATTCAACAGAATCAGGTAGAATAACTTTGTTCTTTTTAATGAGTAAGGCAGGCCTAACATGTAGTAATATCATTGCTTCGGCTCGTGGTAACTCCGGAGCAGGTCCGACCATAGCTTTTTCCATTGCATTCTGATTGATATTATTGCGAATAGCAATAGGTAGGTTCTTTCCGGATTCAATCAATTCATGTACTTCTTCCGAAAGTGCTTTATCTGCATTCAGGATTCGACGTATGGGATTCATCTTGATTGTATAAGAAGATAATATACAACAAGTTAAATATCTATAACCTATTCATCAATACCTCATTTAAGGTATTGTAAGAAATTATGAATCTAGAAGTAAGGAAACGCAAAAAAGCTATACGATAATAAACGTATCTCAGGAAAAACTCAGAACAGTCCAGAGTGTTTCCTTAGATTAATGGAGGAGAATCTACTAGGAACATCTGATAAAACTAACAATGTTTATTTTCAAAACGAAGATACCTTATTCTGAGAGCTGCTTTAATCGTTCTTTCTCTTTTTCGGATAACTGATCCATCCCTTTCTTGTTAATTTTATCCAGCAAACGATCTATTTCTTTTTCCTTGGCACGTTTGGCTGCATTGTATTTATCTTCTTTGGTCAATAAGCCCTGATCTTCCCAATTAGGGAATAATAGAAATCCAGGTCTGGCAATTATATAATAGATAAAAACCAGTGTTGGAACAAGGATAAACAGAATAGGTACCATATTATTAATAAAAGATTCTGGTACCATAATCAAAGCAATAATCAATCCAATTACTCCTCCTCCCAAATGCGCTTCATGTCCAATATTACCTCTTTGGGACTTTATACCATAGATAGAAATCAGTACAAACAAAAATCCATATGCCCATCCTGGCAATGAAAAAGGTGTCATAAATATTCCGATCTGCATATCAGGAAAAAGACCAATACTGGCAAACATCAAACCACAGATACCTCCAGAAGCGCCAGCAGAAGTATAGTCAGGATGATTTCTATGAATATAAAGAGAGAATAGATCTCCACCAATTATACTTCCTACATAGATAAGTAAAAGCCTTAAACCACCCACCATCATTCCTAGACCTTCAGAAAAGGAATAGAAAGCCATCATGTTAAAAAGGAGATGCATCCAGCTAACATGTAGAAAACTGGAAGTGATAAATCTCTTATAATCCTTCTCCTTTAAAATCTTATCTACCTGAAAAGAATATTTATCAAAGAAAGAGGAATTCTTTATTCCCTGATAGGAAACAATCAAGGTAATAAGGATAATTGATAATCCGATTAGTTCTATTTCCTGCATATAAAGGTTTTACTTTTACAGGCAAAATGCTTCTGCACTTTACAGTAACAACTATAAAACAGCAGTATTTATACCCGAAAAGAAGTAAAGGTAATTAGGAGGCTGGAAAGCAGTAATACAGTTAGAGATATTACCAAACGTAAATCTAATTCAAGTGAGAATATTATGCAAATCCCTATAAAAAATGTGTAGGTAATTTAACAGGAAGTTGGTAATCGTTGTTAGATTAGAACAACAAATCGCTTTGTTCTATTACCTAGAGTTGGGTAAAAGAGACGAAGCTTAAAAATGGACTGCTATGCACTATCAGGAAATATTACCATATGCATCTCTTCTACCTTATCTTGATTGTTATTGGAGCATTCGAACAGAAGATAAAGCTGCTGATACATCCAACAGAGTAGTACCGGATATCTGTGCGGACATAATCATCAATGTAGGAGAAGATGTTCAGGTCTCTAATAACAAGAATTATTTGCTCAGGCATGGTGAAATATATCTGACAGGTACAATGACTACCTTTCAGGATACAATTCTGACGAGTAATACACATCTCATAGGCATACGTTTTAAACCCTTTGGTATGAGCTCCTTGCTAAATATCTTTTTGCAAGGGGCAGCAGATACCATTGCAGAAGCAGAAAAATCTGTTTTTAACCTTTCAGCACTTTCAACAAGACAATCACAAGTATCCATAGATTCACTCAACAAGTATCTGGCTAGTAGAATCAGGAATCAGAATGTAGATCGCTATAACTACATCATTGGTACTATACTTGACTATAACGGAAATATACCTATCCATAAACTAGCCCATGATCATTGTATTTCTGAAAGACAATTTGAACGTCTATTCCAATCTCATTTGGGAGTGACAGCCAAAGAAATCTGCAACATTGTTCGGTTTCAACATGCGTTCAAACAGATTAAAAACCGAACACATGAAAGTCTGTTAGATATTGCATACACATCTGGTTATTATGATCATGGCCATTTAACGAGGCATATCAAAAAGTATTCAGGACAACCTCCCTCCTGTTTATAAAACGTCGGATTTATACAAAGCATCACTTTCATCCTCACTCTACCTTTGTTGTCATATATTACCTAATCATACACCCAACAGTAGACCATCATGCAACAACGAGTAAGTGTACTTACAATCGGAGTAGATCATCTTCCAGCTATTCGTGCTTTCTATGCAGAAAAAATAGGCTGGCGACCCATTGCAGAGAACAAAGACATTCTGTTTATTCAGATGAATGGCTTTCTTCTTAGTTTTACCCAACGAAAACCTTTGGCAGACTTTATAGGTATTTCATCAGAAGGTACAGGCTTTCGGTCTTTTACTATTGGCTATAATGTTGATACCAAAGAAGAAGTAACAGACTGGTATCATAAATTAAAAGAACAAGGTATTACCATTTTAAAAGAACCAGAAGAAGCTTCTTTTGGAGGACATTTCTTTTATTTCTCAGATATAGAAGGCAACATTCTCGAAATTGCTTACAATCCATATATTGAATTAGATAATGTTGGTAATGTTCTGGGACATGCCTCTATTGATCATCTTTAAATCTTTACTCAAATCATGCGGAAAATAATTCTGGATCTGGCAGTAACACTGGATGGATTTATCGAAGGCGCTAATGGTGAAGTGGACTGGTGTATTATGGACGATGATATGGGTTTCGATCAATTTGTGGAGGAAATTGATACAATTTTGTATGGACGTATCAGCTATGAATTGTATGGATACTATACACCTGATGCATCACGTTCACAAACAGAAATTGACTTTGCAAAGGCTACTCAGAAAATGAAGAAATATGTCTTCTCCAGATCATTGAGTACTATACAAGGTAATGTAACCCTTGTGAGCGAAAACATAGCAGAAGAGATTTACAAACTAAAAGAAAGTCCGGGAAAGGATATCTGGCTCTTTGGTGGAGCAAGTTTAATAACTTCATTTATCCAGGCAGGTTTGATTGATGAATACCGGATAGGTGTTCATCCGGTAGCTTTAGGTAGTGGGAAACCACTATTCCAACAACTGCAACAACGCCTGGATTTACGGTTGATTGACACAAAAGTATATCGGTCAGGTGTCACACTGTTACGTTATAAACCAAAGCAATCTGAATGATTGCTTTGGCCTTTTATAGTAAATCATTTAACAAATTATCTGGAGTTCAATTTCTTCTCAGCCAGTGCAGTTCCATCCACACGAGCTTTGATTTTTGAAAAAGCTATATTCCGGGCAGTTGAAATATCATCGGCAAAGGGAGAAAACCCACAATCATCAGTAGAACCTAATTGATTCAATGGAATGATTCTTGAGGCTTCGATCAGGAGCTCACTGATTTCTTCAGCAGTTTCAATTCGTGGATTCAATACATCCGTAACACCCAGAAATACCCGCTGTCCAGGTTGCAGATTTTCCTTAATGGATTTTAGAACAGATTGTTTTTCCTTCTCGGCTGCATATTCCAGGTAAAAGCTACCAGCCTTCAGCTTAAAAAGGAGAGGTAATAATTCGGAGTAGGGAATATCTGCACTATGGGTTGAATCATGATCGCCCCCTGGACAAGTATGAACACCGATTCTGCGTCTTTCGTCTTCTGTAAAACGATCCAGTACCTTGTTATTCAGTTCAATAAAGGCATTGAGCAGTTGTTTACTAGGGTCTAGTTTCAAAGCCAATCTAGCTTCTGTAAAATCAATCTGTACATTATAGGCTCCACCTATCAGACATTTACGAATATCTTTCTCTGCTTCGTCTAGCAAATCCACTATAAATTGGGCTTGCGCATATCCATCTATCCCTTCTGGAGGATACAGCAAACTAATGGCAGAGACAGCTATTACAGCCTGCTTTACAGGCAATAATGTATACCTTTTAGCCTTCTCCAGATAACTACTGGCAAAAGTTTGATATCGAAAAGGTCCCGCTGTAATTTTTGGTAATTGCCGGGTGTGGCCGTCAGCAAAAGGTATCACTACACCATCTGCAGCCAGATGTGGATAGCCATGTATAGGATAAGTCGCAAAGCTAGGCTTAGACTGTTCTCCATCTGAAATAACAGGCGAACCTGTCGCCTCTAATTCTTTGATAGTCTCAAGTGTCGCCTTTTCAAAGAGAGTGTTCAACTCTGCTTCTTTAATTTCTGATTTACTGAAAGCTTTCATAGCATCTTGTAAATAAGCTGGACGAGGGATACTCCCAATAGGTTCTGTAGGTATTTGGGTCATAATACTTGTGTGATAGGTCTTAATAATGAAACATAGATATAGGCGATTCGGAAAAGCAGGCTACATAACACTATTGCAAACAGCTATACTCTGAGTTGATTTTTTGTTAAAATCAAGCCTTGGCAGTTTTATCTTTTCGATTACATCACTACCTTCTTTAATTTTAATAAACTGATTGGGAAGAACATTTTTAAAAGTTTGCACCAAACCACTTCCATGCCATTTAATCTCAATCTGGTCTATCATAGTGGCCTGTCCTATACCTATTTCTCTTTTTAGAGGAGATGAACCAAAGCTTCCACCAGAATTTACATCACGGTATACAGATCTTGTTTTGCCATTTTCCCTGAAAGTCACTTTCACACTGGTGCCAATAGCAGCCTTGTTGGATTTGGTTCCTTCCAATGTTAGAGACAACCAGTTATTATCGCTTTGTCCTGGATTCTGAAAAAAGTAGTTGGGATAAGCATCACCTATATAGGCGCCACCCATCTCTATAAAAATATCCTGATCGCCGTCATTGTCCATATCGGCAAAGGCAACTCCGTGTCCTTTCTGAAGATTACCCACTTTAGCGGATGTAGTGACATCTGCAAACCGTTCACCTCCTATGTTTTTAAACATCTTATTGGGGACTAACGACTGGTAGTTGGGATTACCAGTTCCCAGATACATATCCAGATAACCGTCATTGTCTATGTCACCAAAGTTAGCTCCCATAGCAAAAGCAGTAGTGTATAAGCCCATGGCATGTGTTACATTGGTAAATGTGCCATTGTGGTTGTTGTGATACAGACAGGGCTGTCCGGTAAACTTTTCTGGGTTACCCAGATATTCAGCAGCAGCATAGCTAGCCAATGACTTTGTGAAGGTATAATCACAAACAAATATGTCCAGGTATCCATCATTATCATAGTCCCAGAACCAGGTAGGAAATGTATTATGGTCTTCATCTTTTAAACCTGCCTTGTTTGTGACATCTTCAAAGTCCATCATCCCATCTGTCAGACCTTTGTTATGTAATAAAATACGTTCACCATTCAGGGTTGAAATGAAAATATCCTTAAAGCCATCATTGTCATAATCTCCGGAGGTAACTCCTTTTACAAAAGCATTGATGTTACAATGCACTTTGTCTGCCACATTGGTAAAAGTCCCATCTCCATTATTAAGATAAAATTCACAAGTCTGTAAACTCTCAGACCATTTGGAGGTCTCATTACCAATAAATACATCTAGCCACCCATCATTGTTAAAATCATTCCAGGTTGCAGCCTGTGTAGGATGAAATGATAACAGACCACTTTCAATAGTGATATCTGTAAATGTGCCATTGCCATTATTTCGTAACAATGAGTTGGGCTGCTCACCAAATATAGTTCCCAGCCATGCACCACGAGTCACAAAAATGTCTTTGAACCCATCGTTATTATAATCGGTCTGCATGATATTCAGACCTCCTGTTATCTTAGTTAATCCGCTAGCCTTACTTCGGTCAGTGAATGTCCCATCACCATTATTTTTGAAATAATGCATGGGTTTATTGATATCCCAGCATGAGGTTACAATATCGATAAATCCATCCTCATCAAAATCCTCCAGAATCACTCCACCAGCATGATCTTTCTGATCAAGACCTAAGCCGATAGCCAGATCTTCAAAGGGTTTGACTTCACAGTCATCCTGCCCACCCATATTTGGAATCAGGAATTGTTTGGGGACATTTTGCGGGTATTCACCCAAAGTCATATAGGCAATATTCAAAAGCCACCTCGCTTCCAGATCATCCGGACTATTTGCCAGCTTGGCTTCGTATTCCTGAATAGCGGCACGAGATCCTGTCATATCCTTATGTATTCCACCATTTTTAATAGGAAATACACACATTTCAACACCATGGTTAGTGACACAGTTTGTCTGTTCACCCTCTCTCAGGTAAGCCAGTGCCAGATTGCTTCGGATAGCATCAAAAAACGAAGCCGGTATTCTTGGATCTTTTAGTAGTGGTTCCAGAACCTGTACAGCTTCGGTAGCCCGACCCAGTTGCAGTAATACATTAGATCGCTCAAAGGCAGCCTGTATAATAACAACGAAATTATTCTGTGGGGTAACTTTTAATATAGAGTCTACAAAGGCAATCTTTGCTTCCGGACAAAAACCATTTTTATAATTATGCAGTTTCTGTTTTGTTTTTTCCAGAACTGCCAGCATCTGTTCTTCTGAAGATGGCTTATAACATGAGTGTAAACCCAGCCATAAAACACCTAACAGCGTAAGGTATACTATAGGTTTCATTTGTATAATCAAGGTTTGGGGTCATAAAAAATCGGACTGTCAAGTCGCAGCAAAAAATACCAGATGGATTCAGGCAGAGAAAGCATCTATAGACAGAGAAATGAATAGCATGATGAACCAATTGTATGGAGCCATACAACCATTGCTTTTATTGGATTTTCATTTACAATTGCTGATCTGCCTATCTATACAAATCAACAATAGGCATAGCTTATTCTGCCTTGCAGAAAGCAGAAGAATAAACCAAACCACCTGTCTTAGGCTCTGAAATAAAGCCACAAGATACATACACACTCCGGGTCTATAAGAAAGACCCAGGTATGGGAGCATCCATACATAGACTGTGAAAATCCGATAAAAAACAGTTATACTACTCTGGGAGGAGGAGAAGCGATATCCAGATAATGAGAAGAAAAATCTATTTTAGTCATAGCAGGATATGGGGAAGACAGGCTACAAGCATAAAAGCAGAACGATGTTTCCCATAAAGGCAGGTATTCCTGGGTCAATGAGAACTTGAGATGTTTTTGTGTTTTCTCAGTTTGTGGCCCTGCCGAATCTGCAATGTGTGTTTTTATGTGATTAGAAAGATCATTCTGTATCTGTTCCTGTGTGCGGTTATTGACACAATACAGGTATAATGTATCATTCTGAATACTACGCATTACCTTTTCATAAATTCTCCCCTGATAGCTAAATTCCCCTTCTACAGGTTCCAGAGAATGGTCCAGTTGGTGATACAAGTCAATGGGAATTGAAAACCGTATCCATTGCTGGTTATGCACCTTCGCATCTACTTCAGCCTGACTAAGAGCTAAACTATTGCTATCCAGAAATAGCCGTAGTTGTGTTCTTGCCATACTTTGCCGATATGTATAATACACATAATACCCCATGGTATTATAGAGCAACAAACCCAGCAGCAATATGGCAATCGCTTTCTTCAAGATGGCATAAGGATATCTGTCAAAGATACAAACCTTTTAAATTATACCAAGAAAAACATAAACTTTTGCCATAATACATTCATCAGGCTAGAGAGTACCTTCCCTGCTACCAGGTTGTACATATAGTAACAGTTAAATACAATCTAGCCCATTTAAAAAGTTATATAAAACTTAAAACTGAATCAACCGATTCTCTACTGATGCCTGGTCTTTGGTATAGCTAACCCCATCAATCTTGTTACCTTCCTGGTCCAGCAGAGAAATAATACCGCCTTTATTGCTTAACTGGGCGCCATTACCACTTAGACGTACTTTCAGACTGGTATGTGCTTCTATAAAAATATTACCTAGTACGTCATATAACTTAGCCTTATCTGCAATGCGCCAGTTATGCAAAGCAATAGCCTCATTGTCAGAGTTAAATAGTACAACAAATTCTTTCCCAACATCATCTTTTGAGGGATTTACCATAGCAGCAATAATTCGAACAGGTGTTTTACTTTCTGGCTGTTGTGGATGGTCTGGTGGCAATGTATTGAGCGGATCTCCAGTCTGATCATCAGTATGCCATGCCTGTACCTGAAAGGCGATAAAGATAGCAACCCATTTGTTACGGGAAGGAAAGTGCAGCAGTAAGCCACCATCCTGATATACACCATTGTCTTTTTTAAACTTACCCGAATTACCCTGATTCATATGTATATCATGAATACCATTTCCAGGCGTAAATCCGAAGTATTGATCCGGTTTATTTTCCTCTGGTCCCCATTTCTCACCAAATGCATAGACAACAGCATCTGTGTCATTGATGGCCTGCTGTACATAAAAGTCCAGCTTCTCATTCAGGTCATTATCAGCTCCCGGTTGATTGTAAGGAATGGGCTTCATTTCTTGTGTTGGAAACAAGTTACCCCGAATGAAGTCTAATGCGATACCTGCAGGTCTTGAAGGTATCTTAGTATATCCATCTGGCAGATTGGCTTGCACAATATTATCTGTAATGGGATGTACGAAATTTTCATCCATGTAAAATAATACCTCGGGTGGACTTAACTGTGACATTACATTGATAGCAATACGGTGGTGTTCTGTTCCAGCCAGAATATGGATCTGGAAATGTTCATGGGAAGGAGACGCCATTTCCCGTTCGATAGCCTTACCTTTTAATACTCCATAGTTCTTTAACATAGTAAATGGTTGATTATCTGTTGCCTACTCTTATATGGCTGTTTTCGGCATCCCAGCCGGTTGTACAACTTTGTGTTTCTTCTTATTAGTATTTCATTACAGGGAAAAAGTAATATCTTTTACCAAAAACTATCCTCCCTATACACCTGAAATCAAGGCAATACCAACTAACAAATCAATACCTCATTTTAGGTATTCTACCGAATGTAAAGACTAATTGACATACAAATCTATATGTCCGTTTATGAAGCATCTGTGTCCGCAGTCGAACATACACATACACTACAAAACACTCAAATACAGACATATACACAGAAAAACAGCTTTGGCAGTATATTTGTACGACAAAATAGAAAATAATATATCATACCATATTTATGCGTCGGACATATTTAGGCGAACTGGAAGAAATGATACTCTTAATGGTAGCTATCCTTGATGGAGAAGCGTATGGAGTAACCGTTAGTCAGCAACTCGAACAACACACAGGCAGGCAATTAACCTTTGGCACAGTCCATAATACACTGATTCGCCTGGAAGAGAAAGGGTTTGTAGCATCACATCTGGGAGGAGCTACTACAGAAAGAGGAGGACGGAGAAAACGTTTTTTTACTCTGACTGCCTTAGGTAGTAGAGCCCTGCAGGATGTTCAGGAGTTACGCAATCAGCTTTGGCAAATGGTACCTCCACATGCATTGCAAGTCAATGGACTATGAAACAGCCAACTACTCCACCCCGTTGGGCTTATAAACTACTAACATGGTTTCACCCTGATGATACCCTGGAGGAAGTAGAAGGTGATTTGGATGAAATGTATCAGTACTGGTATCAGCGGGAAGGCAAAACGTGGGCTACTATTCGCTATGTGATAGATGTGATTTCCGTTTTGCCTCCCTTTGTACGAAAAAGACATAAAAAGAATGCCTATCCTCACCCTATATTCAGCCTTTCTATGTTTCGCAACTACTTCAAAATCGCTTTGCGCAATTTGCTTAAACAGAAAGCTTACAGCCTGTTTAACCTGCTTGGTTTATCACTAGGTATTACCTGTGGTTTATTGCTTACACTTCACATCAAAGAAGAGTTAAGTTATGAAAAGAATATACCCAACCATAATCGTATTTTCAGGGTAGCGAACACAGAATGGTCTAAATCGTCTCCGCCACTAGCAGGTGAAATGATCAAGTTCTTCCCGGAAATCAAGAGCATTACCCGGTTTGCATCCTTAGGAACACAGGTTGTCAATACAGAAGATGACAAACAAGGTGAGAGTGTCGGATTTTTCGCAGACTCTACAGTAGTAGAGGTGTTTGATCTGCAACCAGTATTGGGAAATCCGGTTAAAGCATTGGCTGAACCTTCTGCGATAATCATTACCCGCAGTATGGCTGAAAAATATTTTGGAAGCAAAGACCCTATTGGTCAGAAACTGACATTTGAGAATAAAGAAGAACTCTGGGTAAGAGCAGTTATAGAAGACAGAACAGGTAATACCCATCTTAAATTTGACTATCTGGCTTCTATGCCAACTTTCTACAACTATGTATCAACTGACTGGCTTACTAATAAAGGGTGGATGTTTGGCTGGACATATATACTGCTAAATCACCCGGAAGATGTACATAAACTGGAAGCTCGCATGAAAGATTTTTATCTTAGTTTTTATGCAGGAGATAAAAAAGAGGAGATACTCAAGGCTGCGGAATCTGCCAGACTGCAACCTATTACAGATATACATCTGAAGTCCAATCTCATTCAGGAAGTAGGTCCTAACAGCAGTATTTTGTATGTGTATATTTTTATTGCGGTAGAAGTGCTGGTGCTGATTATTGCCTGTGTCAACTTCATTAACCTCTTCACTACTCAGGCCTTGAAACGAATGAAAGAGGTAGGAGTCCGCAAGGTTCTGGGAGCACGTAAAGTACAGTTAGTAGTTCAATTTCTGGGCGAGTCATTTTTACTTACTTGTTTGTCTGGAATTATAGCCATTGTCTTGTATTTGATAGCGTTACCTTTTTACAATCACATTTCTGGACGACAGATAACAGGCTGGGAAATTATACAACCTGATAATCTACTGATTGTTACAGGTATGGTTCTCTTTGTTGGACTTCTGTCAGGCTTATTTCCAGCCTTCTTCATCTCTAACTTTGAGCCGGTTTCTTCACTCAAAGCCAATAAAACACCCCGATCTTCTGCTCAGTTTTTACGGAAAGGTCTTATTGTTTTTCAGTTTGTGGTAGCTAGCTTTCTGATTATTGCAACAGTACTTATCTACCAGCAAATGTATCTTTTCAATAACAAGCAACTGGGTTTTGATAAAGAGCAGATTGTAGTGGCCAAACTATATGGTAAGTTTAAAGAAAAGCTGATTCTCAATCCTGAGGTTATTCAAAACGAACTCCTCAAAAATCCGAATGTAGTAACAATAGGCAAAGCAACCAATCGGATCGGTGATGACACGAGTGTCGAGTCGGTAGTACCTAGTCCTCAGGAGCCTGATAAGGAATATCCTTCATTCAGAGTATTGCGTATTGACGAAAATTATCTCAATGCGATGAGCATCCCATTAAAAGCAGGTCGTAACTTTTCCCGTGAGTTCAGTGACTCTGCTTCCTTTATTATCAATGAGAAGGCAGCAAAGATACTGGGATTAAAAGATCCCATTGGTGCTACAATTACCAATACAACTATGAACATACAGGGCAAAGTAGTGGGTGTAGTAAAGGATTTCCATTTCGTCTCTTTACACAATCAGATAGAGCCTTTATTGATGGAGTATCGCCCCTGGTGGACAGGTAACATGTTTATCAAGATTAGACCAGGTAATGTACCAGCAACACTGAATTTCCTACAAAATACGATACAGAAAATAGCTCCTGGGACTGTATTCAAATACGAATTTCTGGATGATCATGTGGCAGGACTGTATAAAAAAGAAAATACAATGAGCACTCTGTTGAAACTATTTTCGATACTATCTATTATCATCTCTTGTCTTGGTTTGTTTGGACTGGCAGCTCATACAGCCGAAATACGTACCAAAGAGATTGGTATCCGAAAAATACTTGGGGCTACACTCAGCAATCTGGTTAAGATCTTTTCTCAAGAGTTTATTCTATTAGTTTTAATAGGAAATATTATTGCCTGGCCACTGGCATGGTATGCAGTAAACCGCTGGTTACAGGAATTTACCTATCGGATAGATATAAGCTGGGATGTATTTGTTCTTTCAGCAGTAGTAACATTGTGCATTGCTTTGGTAACAATTGGCTACCATTGTATTAAAACTGCCTTGTCTAATCCGGTTAATTCGTTGCGAACGGAGTAAAAATTTCTTACCAATAAAAAAGCCTGGATAGTCTCTTTTAAGAAATCTATGCAGGCTTTTTTATTGGTATAAGTCAATAGATTATTATATGGAAAATGAAGAGAATAAGAATCTATTAGATAAAACTTGATATACAATGAAACCCTCTCTCATAATCCACTCAGAACTATCCTCACCAAAAATAGCACCAACAATATATTTAGCATCGTTTCTACTTTGTCTGGTAAGCGGATTGCTCTTTTACTTTACCTCCACTCAGGTAACCGTTCAACAAAGTAATAATCACACACTAATTGATTCTACAAACCAAACAACCCATTTATTTACCTATACGAGTGCTAAGGCAATGGCATACTATCCTGTATTTTACATTGGCATTCGTTCTGATACACTCAATCTTCCGCATAATCCTGTTTCAGGATTTGCCTCCTGGAATGAACAAAGTAAATATGAAAAATCATCTTACTGGAGCTTTGCAGATACAACCAAAATGCAGATAAAAGTAGACACGACATTTGATCTTGGCTATAAAAAATATTTTGGAGAGTATACTGAAAATGGAGTATTCATAACAGACTCTATTTGTGATTATAAAGCATTTCCAATATTTATCTATAACATATCGGACTCAATTTTTTCGGTAGGTATCAGAAATGCAGTAGGAAATCTGGTGCGGGAAATTTATACACTAAGTGGACAGTGGGTGCCTCTTGAGAAACCCATCGATTATTTCTGTGCAACTTATAGTCGTGATCTGGTCATTGAACCTAATAATATACTAGTAGCAAAGTTACTACGCTATGAAGGAGAGGTTAAAGCCCTATTTAGACTCAAATACATGTATCACCAATCAATTGTCTATTCAAATACATTTGAAGATTATGTTGATTCTATCACATGGAAACAAATCAACCAATAAGTGAATGTGTTAATATAAGGATATTCTCTACAAAATATGTATATCCGATAAACTGATTAAATAAACTTGTGTTTGTGTATTTAATCTAGGAAGAATATATTTCAGAAAGTATTGTAGCCTCTTACATTTACTAAAATGTATAATTCTTTTAGATTTCTATTTCACCTCACAACTCAGTATGAAAATTAAATTTTTACTTTTTGTCCTCTCTCTTTTTACTATTTGTGCAGAAGCTCTACTTGCCCAGAAAGCCTATCACCTAAAATCTCCGAATGGCACCATTGATGTATCCATTAATATCACAGATAAAATTTACTATACAGTCAATTACAACCAGGATGTACTGTTAAAAAACAATTATCTGGCAATGGAAGTAAATAACGAAGTCCTAGGTAATCAGCCAAAGCTTGTTAGTGCAAAAACCAGTGCAATCAATACAGTTATTAAACCTTATGTAGCACTGAGATACTCTACAGTTACAAATAAATGCAACTCTCTTCTACTTACCTTTAAAGGAGATTATTCTGTTGAGTTCCGGGCATTTGATGATGGGATTGCTTATCGTTTCATCACTAAGAAGAAAGATTCCATTGAAGTCAAAAATGAACAGGTTGCCTTACAGTTCCCGGAAGACTATATACTTCATCTTCAACAACCCGGAAGTTTTAAAACAGCCTATGAAGAAAACTACTCAGCTATCCATTCCAAAGACTGGAAAACAGAAGACAAAATGTCAACCTTACCAGTTTTAATTGATACTCAGAAACCATACAAGATATTAATCAGCGAATCAGATCTTTCTGACTATCCTTGTTTATTTCTAAAAGGAACAGGACAAAATGGTGTTTCCTCTGTTTTCCCAAAAGCGCCACTGGAATTTGGTGAAGATGGAGATCGTAGTCTCAAAATTACCAAAGAAGCATCCTACATTGCTAAAACAACGGGTACACGTACATTTCCCTGGAGATACTTTGTGATTACAGCCGATGACAAGCAACTTCTGGAAACAACCATGGCTCTGAGATTAGCCTCTCCAAGTGTGTTGAAAGATCCGAGTTGGGTTAAGCCCGGACAGGCAAGCTGGGAGTGGTGGAATGGAGCGACTCCGTATGGACCGGATGTAAACTTTATATCTGGCTTTAATCTACAAACTTACAAGTACTATATTGACTTTGCCTCCAACTATGGCATCAACTATATTATTATGGATGAAGGATGGGCTAAAAGTACCCTCGATCCTTATACTCCGAATCCGGATGTAGATGTACATGAACTGATTCGTTATGGAAAAGAGAAAAATGTCGGGATAGTGTTATGGTTAACCTGGTTAACAGTACATAATCATATGGATTTGTTTCAGAAGTTTAAAGAATGGGGAGTAAAAGGTGTCAAAATCGACTTTATGGACCGTAGTGACCAATGGATGGTAAACTTCTATGAAACAGTGGCTAAAGAAGCTGCCAGAAATGAATTGTTTGTAGACTTTCATGGTGCTTTTAAACCTGCGGGGCTGGAATACAAATATCCTAACGTACTTTCCTATGAAGGAGTGAGAGGCATGGAACAAATGGAAGGTACTATTCCTGATAACAGTTTATATCTGCCTTTTATGCGTAATGTAGCTGGTCCTATGGACTATACCCCTGGAGCTATGATTAGTATGCAGCCAGAACTCTATAGAGCTGAAAGACCTAATGCAGCCAGTATAGGAACCCGCGCCTACCAGTTAGCTCTATTTGTCGTATTTGAAAGCGGTATCCAGATGCTGGCAGATAATCCAACATTGTATTACCGCAATCCTGATTGTACTGAGTTTATCACCTCTGTACCGACTACATGGGATGAAACAAAGGGACTGGTAGCGAAAGCAGGTGAAATAGCCGTTGTAGCTAAACGCAAAGAAAACAAATGGTTTATTGGAGGGATTGCCAATGGGAAGGAAAAAGAAAGGAATGTACAGTTCAATCTGGACTTTTTAGATAAAAGCAGAACCTATAAAATGACTTACTTCGAAGATGGTATCAATGCCGATCATCAGGCAATGGACTATCGAACCAAAACCATACCTGTAAAAGCAGGTGATACTATTAAAGTTAAAATGGCTCGGAATGGTGGCTATGCAGCAGTAATACAGTAAAGTTTGGAAGGCTTTGAGGAGAGGTAATATGAATTAGCAGAGTGCTAGACAATAACATTTAATAACACAAGAGCCAGATGATAATTAAACAGTTATCATCTGGCTCTTCATATTTTAGGATCAGGCATGCGCAGCTTGTGCATTATAAGCCTCTTCTAACACAGAAACCTCTATTTTACTCATTTTCATCATTGCTTCCATTACTCGTTTGGCTCTTTGTGGATCTTTATCCCGCATCATCTTCAGCAAAGCAGTAGGTACTACCTGCCATGATAAACCGTATTTATCCTTAAGCCAGCCACATTGACTTTTTTCGCCACCTTCAGAAAGTTTGTCCCATAAATGATCTACCTCTTCCTGGGTTTCACATTTAATGAAAAGAGAAAGAGCTTCTGTAAATTTGAATTCAGGTCCTCCATTGAGCGCGATAAATTCCTGCCCATTAAGCTGAAACTCTATGGTCATCACAGCTCCTTTAGCTCCGGCTCCTTCTTCTCCATACCGTACCACAGTTCCGATCTTTGAGTCTTTAAATAAAGAAGCATAGAAGTTTACTGCTTCTTCCGCTTCATGATTAAACCATAAAAACGGAACGATTTTTTGTGTGTTTGTCATAGCTATAGATTTGTAAATACTCAGATTGTATAATAGTATAACTGTTTTTCGTTCGATACCAATACATTCATTTACGAATGACTGTCCATAGTAGCATCTGCAGGTACGTCTGCGCCATTCTCCGCTGCTGGGTCCATCCACATCATTTCCCAGACATGGCCGTCCAGATCTGCAAAACTTCTGTAATACATAAAACCATAATCTTTAGCCTCTCTTTCTTCAACAGCCCCTGCCTGTATTGCCCTTTCAGTAATCGCATTTACTTCTTCTTTGCTGTCAACTGAAAGACAGGTAAGTACTTCTCTTACTTTGCTTGTATCAGCGATATCGGTGCTGCTAAACTCCCTGAATTTATCATGTGTCAGTAACATGGAATAGATAGTTTCAGAAATCACCATGCAGGCAGCTGTATCATCTGTAAATTGCATGTTGAACGAAAAGCCCAGTTTTGTAAAAAAGTCCATTGACTTTTTAAGATCTTTCACTGGAAGATTGATGAAAACCTGGTTTGCCATATGAGTTAAAATTTGAGTTAGTTACCTTGTTTTGTTAGAACAAAGATACTCAAGGCAATCCTTTTTGAGCGGGTGAAAAAGAGACATAATAAGGGGTAGATTACGACTTTTTTCAGTACTACCATCTCCATTTAGTTCTCTCTACTTTCTCATTTATAACTCCCCTTAATTGATATCACTTCATAGGAAAATACTGGTTCGGCTGTATATAATTCATATACAAATGGTTACTGTATTTCTTCGTTTCTGGAAAATAATAATACCTCAAAGCTATTTGTTATAGTTTTTCTTTAATCTGTCATACACATTCACCCAGACTCCTCACAAAAAATACTTATTTATATACATTATTTATTAAGCATTTTTTACTAAAATCCGCTCGTTTCTTTCTCTATAGCTCTATTTATCTCTATTCTTTCATATCTGACACCCTATTTACTAACTAAAAAAATACGGATAAGTTACATAGTAGTATTCTTGTCTATATCGGTTACCAAATAGTTAGAGAATATTAGAACTTTATATTCTCAAATGTGCAACTCTTAGAAAGGATAAGAAACAATTTTGGTATACCCAATTTATTCCCTGATAAATGCATAAAATTAATTTTTAACTATTTTTCAGGAAGTTCTTCGTGTTAGAAATACCAGTTGGCCGGATCAGAGGAAATAGTAAGGATAAGAACCTAGGTTGTGTAGTGTTATTACCTAGTAGTTAGAGAAAGAGAATCAATATCCTACTATACAATGTAATATAATAAGAAAGATATGTGTTTGTCTTAACCAATTGCTAATTAATCTTGTATTCACTAGTGTACTTAAAAACGTTTTCTTATGCAACTCACAATTAAACAGAAGCTGATTCTCGCTTTCAGCATTCTAATACTGTTATCTGGTATGATATACTATCTGGGTAACTCCAATGCTTCTACAATAAATGACCGTCTTAATCTAATCGTAGATACAAATGCCAAAGGTATTATGCTGGCAAGCAAGTTGGCAGAAGATGTTCAGTTTATCACAAAGCGGGAAAAAGACTTTATACTGGAACAAGATAGAGAAACCTTACAGGACCTTGTTAAAGATGTTGATACACGTTTGGAAATGTTTACTACACGCATTGAGCAGTTAAAAGCTATTTCAGATGAAAAAGGCAATGAACAGATAGACGAATTTCTTCAAAAGTGGCAGGAGTACCAGAAGATATATGGCAGAATAAAGATATTGGCGGTAGTGATGAATACTGATTCAAGCAACACCGCAGCATACCATCTCTCTAAGACTACAGGCCGGACAGCAGCATTGGATGCGGTTGCGGCAGTGAATCAGCTAGTAAAGAAAAATGAAGCAGCTCTTGCACAAGCTAAATTGGAAACAGATCAGATTTATTCGAATGCAAGAACAAATATGGTTATTCTGCTTGCATTCAGTATAGTACTGGCAGCAGGTATTTCGATCTGGATTATACGTTCTATTACTGATTCTCTCAACAAAGCAAAAGAAGCCATTAAGGCAATCTCTGAAGGAAATCTTATGATTACTATTAACACAAATAGTAAAGATGAAATAGGAGAACTACTTCAGTTTTTACAAAACATGGTAGTAAAATTAAAAGAAGTAATAGGGTATGTTACTACAGCATCTGACAATATTGCTTCTGCCAGTTACCAGATGAGTGCATCTTCTCAGCAGGTAGCTCAGGGGGCAACTGAACAGGCAGCTTCGGCTGAAGAAGTATCTTCTTCAATGGAAGAGATGACAGCGAATATCCAGCAGAATACTGATAACGCACAACAAACCGAAAAAATAGCTTTACAGGCAGCAGAAGATATTAAGGAGGGAAGTCAGGCTGTGAATCAGACAGTAGATTCCATGAAAATTATTGCTGAGAAGATTTCTATCATAGGTGAAATAGCACGTCAGACGAATCTATTGGCGTTGAATGCGGCAGTAGAGGCAGCACGTGCCGGTGAACATGGGAAAGGATTCGCGGTTGTGGCGGCTGAAGTACGTAAACTGGCAGAAAGGAGTCAACTGGCTGCCACAGACATTGATGTTTTATCTAAATCCAGTGTAGCTATCGCAGAAAAATCCGGTAAGCTATTGATACAAATTGTACCTAACATCAGCAAAACTTCACGGCTGGTACAAGAGATATCCGCTTCCAGTATGGAGCAGAATGCAGGGGCAGAACAGGTTAATAGTGCAATTCAACAATTAAATCAGGTAATTCAGCAAAATGCGGCATCTTCTGAAGAAATGGCAACCAGTGCAGAAGAACTTTCGTCTCAGGCAGAGTCGCTTAAAGATGCCATCTCTTTCTTCCAAATAGACCAGTATCAGACAACTCGCCGAAATAAAAGTACCCGTGAGAATCCAGCCAAATATAAGTCTGCTACTCCATCACAGACATATTCCACTCAAAAATCAGATAAGTTTGTAAAGGGAGTTCAGCTAAATATGCATGCAGATACCCTTGATGAATCATATGAGAAATATTAAGACTTACATATAAACAAAAATCAAATCAGGAAGGACAATAGATCTTTCCTGATTTGTTGTTATCAGATAGTCATAATCATTCCACTATACTAAGCAGTTACATTTTCAAACGCATAACCGGCATGATACTTACCCATACTCTAAAGTTAACCAATGCAGACTTTAACAGATTATCAGCATTTATTTATGAACGTGTTGGCATTAAATTATCTCCCATAAAAAAAACAATGCTTGAAAGTCGCTTACAGAAAAGATTAAGCACTTTACAAATGGGATCTTTTAAGGAATATTGTGACTATATCTTCAGCGATCAGGGGAAGCAACAAGAATTAGTGCATATGATTGATCAGGTCACAACCAATAAAACAGATTTCTTTCGGGAGCCCAATCATTTTTCGTTCCTCCAATCCCAATTATTACCTTCTATAGACAAGCATTATCGTACATATCCCTTACGGGTATGGAGTGCAGGTTGTTCTAGTGGAGAAGAAGTATATACACTGGCAATGGTATTAAGTGAGTATTCATGTACTCACACACCTATTTCTTTTCATATTCACGGAACGGACATTTCTACACAGGTATTGCAAAAGGCTGTCACTGCGGTGTATACAGAGGATAAAATCGCACCTATTCCATTATTACTTCGCCAGAAATACCTTCTTAAAAGCAAGGATACAACTAACAAAACTGTGAGGATTGCTCCATCTTTACGGTCTAAAGTTCAGTTTGATCGCTTGAATTTTATGGAAGATGATTTCAATTCATTGCCTGTATTTGATATTATCTTTTGTAGGAATGTCATCATTTATTTTGATAAAGCTACCCAGGAACAAGTACTCAATCGTTTGTGTTCCCAGTTAAGACCAGGAGGATTTTTCTTTTTGGGGCACTCTGAATCTATAACCAATATGGATGTTCCATTGAAACAGATCCGCCCTACTATATTTCAGAAAGTAACAGTATAATCAAATTATTCTATTTAGAACTCCATACAATAGTATCCAGTCACTATAGACAACCGGATACTATTGTATGGAGATTTCTTTACTTAGCTTCTGTCATAAAAAGCAGGAGGAGTTATTCCCAATGAACGCAGATATACATATCCTTGCCCTCTGTGATGAATTTCATTATCGATAAAGTAAAGAACACTGGAGTAAAGAGAGTCTTCATATTGACCAAAAGCGGCCTCTACTTCATGAAAGCGGTGTAACGGAATTTGAGGCCATACAGTATCAATCTCTGTAGTCACTTTATCCCAGAGAGCCAGAAGTTCTGTTTTGGTTTGAGGCGCAGCACCTGTAAACTCATCTCCTTCTCCAAATGACTTCCATTCTCCGGTTGCTACACCTTTTACCCCTGGACCGGCAATATGAATCATCTCCATTACCAATTCAGAGAAAGGGCGCATACCGCCAATAGAATACGTAAATAACTTATCTTCCGGAAATGCTTCTATTACCCGGCGGGTAACCCGGCGATGTCCTTGCCAGTGATTCAATAGCTCTTCAGCTGTAATTACAAGTGTTGACAGATCTGTTTCCTGGGCCTGAATGTTGGTAGTAGCCATAGTCATAAGGGTTTAAATGTTGTCATTTAGTTTACCTTACAAAGAAACTACACCCCAGTGACAACCCTATGTCAGTAGAGTCGTCAAAATTTCAGAGGAGACATTCCACTTATATTTTTTATTTTTCAGGCACAGCCCTACAGATCAGAAAGTTGATCAGTTATGCCAGTGTTGCTACTTTTTGCACATGTTTCTTGCTCTCCCGCCTCCATGCCAATACATATAAACAAACTAGAATAAATCCAACCAATCCTAACAAAGCTATTGAGTTATTATCACTATAGTAAGCAACCAGAGGTAATAATAAAAATATTAAAACAATATGAAGGGAAAATACCTGTAAAGAATGTTTGCCTAAGATTACCAACCAGGATTGAGCAAATAATCCCCTATAAGAGCGCATTAAAAAATCAATAACAATTACCAATGCCCCAAAATTAATCAGACGCAAGGGACCCAAACGATGCTTATCAATCAAATTCCACCACATATCTTCGGTTTTACCCAAGACATCAAATCTATTTAAAGTTAGCATTGTGATAATAGCAATTGCGGGCCATATCATATAGGCGGGAACACGCAATTCATTGCCATTTGCTCTTCGATATGCCAGATATACACCTGCTACAAATATTATCTGCCAGGCAAAGATATCCATATAACTCAATTCCGCACCAGGCAGGTAACTTGCAAGTAGTTTGGTAGCCTTATAACTAAGTCCAAGTCCCAACTGACTCATTCCCCAGATACCTATACTAACTACCAACACCCAACGACCATTCCCTTTACGAAACTGATACATCAGAAAAGGAAGAGAAAGTAGCAATAGACAATATAAAGGCAGAATATCTAAAAAATCAGGCTGATAAAGTAAAAACAGGCTTAGGAAAAGTGACTGAACAGGTGTTTGAAAAAACCGGGTTAGCACCTCTGTCCAATAGTGATAGTGAATAATAGAGTAATAGCCTACTAAACAAACAATAAAAAGTGAGATAATATGATAAATATAAATGGTTCGAGCCCGCTGAATAGCACCAATAACAACCTTTCTTAAGCCTGTTCTAGCTAATCTCTTGTAATAAACTAATCCTGCTACCAAACCAGATAGAAAGACAAAGCCTTCAGCAGCAGAGACATATCCCAGAGGCTGATAAGTAAACTCGGTTAGAGGTGTCTTGACATGATTAATAGTAATAAGAATGATAAAAAGGCCACGGAGGCCATCCAACTGGACAATACGACTCATCTAAATTCAGATTTTATGGTTTGATTAGTAGGCTAAGTATGAACGACAAAAGACATAGTAATGACTTTGTTATCCCTATAATCAATTAGACATACGAAATAACACCCTGATATGGATTGTATCAGGAATACTATTTTTTTTACAGAGAGTGACTTGGGGTTTTCGCTGAATGTTATACAAAAAAGAAAGTATAATCCATTTAACTTACAACTTTAAACTTTTCAAACCTTAAAGCTCTGGGTTACAAAATTCTATTAGACCACTTTTTTGTACATTTTTTATAGTAAGCAGATTGCCAAGTACCAAACAGTATAACTGTGGTATAGGCACTCAAAAAATTATTAATCTTTTCTAAAAGTGCAAATGGCAGCAATAGACGGTATAAGCCAGCACATAAATTAATATGTTTAACGAACATTAGTAAACATACTTTTTTTATATTACCTGCATAATCATCAAACAATTATAGTATATATTAATATTTTAATAATAGTGTCCATGAAAATGGGCGTCTGAAGATCTGAAATGCCATTCATTAGAGACCTCAAATAGCCAGGGGAGTTTAAAAGTGATGCTGAATTTAGAACCTGTCAGCGGCATACCAAATCCCACAAAATTTCCGATGATAGTATGCCAGTTACCTTTATAAAATTTGGGTCGTTCTAATATCTTTAGTAAAACATCTCCCGGATATCCACCGTTAAATCTTTCTGCTAATCCCTTCATACGCAATGTATGCCCATTTCTGGCCGAAATCGGAACTTTTACATCATACTTTTTATCCAGTAAATGAACTCTTGTGATAGTACTTTTGCTAAGGTTAGCAGTATCAATAGGAAGTTCGATAAGGATATCTCTTTGTAAAGAAGTAAATACATGATTTTCTCTTTGTAAAATCAGTATTACGTCCTGATCTCCGAAACTCTCATCAATTTTGCCTGCAAAATTTCTCAGCCTTAACTGCTGGCCTATTCTTGCCTTAGGTGGAATGCAAACTTTAAAGGTCTTTGAACCAAAATCAACATACTCAATACTGCCACTAGCGAGTTTGCTCTCATTGATCGGGAAAGGTAGTATGACTTTTTGCATCTTTTATCAGAGTTAAGTTGTAAAACATATAGTTCTCGTCTAAATGATTCTAGTATATATGGTGCTCATTTGCAATATTTTATGTAAATAGTAAGAAATAGTAACCTGCTATAAGTATTTTTTTATTTTACCATAGGCATATTTTTTTACACTGTTTACAAATCTTTTATTGGCTTTACTAAAGTTTAGCCATAGTATGTTGTAGATAAAACACATTCAGATGTATGGAAACAAACACTCTAGTTAAACCGCCACACTGGGGAACTCTCAAACCTGTGGCACCAGGAGTTGTAGGAATACCTATTCTTATCGTTAATGCCTATATGATTGGTACCAAAGATAACTGGGTACTAGTTGACGCAGGTTTGCCCGGAAATGCCAAACGCATAAAGAAAGCAGCAGAAACATGTTTTGGGGAAGGTGCACACCCAAGAGCTATTGTATTAACACATGGACATTTTGATCATACCGGGTCATTAGAGGCATTGGTAAAGGAATGGGATGTACCTGTATATGCTCACTCTCTTGAATTACCTTATCTGACAGGAAAGGCTAGTTATCCCCCTCCTGATCCGACAGTAGGTGGAGGTCTCATGACCGAAATAGCCCGCCTGTTTCCGACCAAGCCCATTGATCTAAAAGATCGGGTCCGATTGATCCCATCGAATGGAGAACTGGAAGAATTACCAGGATGGCGTATTATCCATACACCAGGACATGCCCCAGGACATATTTCTCTTTTCAGAGAATCAGATCGGGTTTTGATTGCTGGAGATGCCTTTGTAACAACCAACCAGGAATCATTTTGGGCTGCGACAGTTACTAAAAAACAAGAAATTCACAGACCACCAGCTTATTTCACCCAAGATTGGGATGCAGCCAGACGTTCCGTTGAAACACTGGCAAGCTTAGAGCCCAGTGTTGTTGCTACAGGACATGGCTTACCTATGCAAGGTCCATTTATGCTAAAGGCCTTACATAAACTGGCTGAAAACTTTTCGCAGGAAGCGCTTCCGGCTAAAGGTAGGTATGTACAGGAACCTGCCCGCTTCAGTGAACAAGGTGTAGATTTTGTACCTCCTCCTGTTGCAGATCCGGCCCCTAAAGTATTAGGCATGATTGGAGGGGCTATCTTGGCAGGAATCGCTACGTATGCATGGGTGCATCATACCAGAAATCGTCGGGGTATAAAATCAATTTTGTAAGAAAGATATCTATATCTTAAGATTAATAACACAAGACAAAGCCTCATAAACTTAATAAATTATGAGGCTTTGCTATGTTGTTCAGTAACTGAGATACCTAAAGTTCATTATTCTGGACAGCTGCCTGATCACTTGGTCGAGACAAAACAGTCTGAGAAGCAGCACTTTCACTCTCATAACCTTTGCGCCCCAGACTATGTTGACCTTCAGGAGAAGCAGCTGGAAGAAATCTATTCATCAAAGCAAAAAAGTCAGCAGATAACTCAGGGAATAATTCGTCCAAAACAGATATCAGTTTAGCTGGTAATGTAATGACAAGCTCTGCACGTCCAGTTTTTAAAGCAGAGACAATTTGTAATGCGGCATTTTCTGCACTAGCTGTCAGAAGTGGCAGAGAGGCACTTGTCTTAAACCATGCATATTCTTTCTGATGTTGTCCCTTTACGGTAACATTTCTTGGACTACCTGTACGCATCAGTCCAGGATATACAGTTGTTACAATAATCCCTTCACGTAATAATTCTGCTCGTAAAGTTTTAGAAAAGCCTGCCAATGCAAACTTACTGGCAGAATAAGGTGCCAGATGTGGAACACCTACTTTCCCTCCTATTGAGGAAATATTTACAATACGTCCTCTACCTGTTTGCCTCATATAAGGTAATGCGGAATATACTGTATAGATAGAAGCATATAGATGTGTTCGTATAGCTTCTTCATAATCAGATTTTGCCTGATTGTCTAGAGCTCCTACTTCTATAATTCCAGCATTATTAATCAATACATCTATTTGTCCAAAATGATCATAAACCTGCTCCATCATTTCTTCTACATCTCTTTGTTTGGTAATATCACAACGCAGAGCAAGCACATCTATACCATAGTCTTTCAATTCTTCTTCTGCATCTTTCAATTGCTCTATATTTCGAGAGCAAATAGCCAGTTTCGCTTTCAGAGAAGCTAACTCTCTGGCAATAGATAAACCCAAGCCACGAGTTCCGCCTGTAATTACAATTACTTTGCCTTCTACATCGAAAGATCGACGCATCCGAATCCATGATTTTGCGGCCCACAAGATGCCTGCACCTATTGCCAGCTTAAGTAAAGAAGATTTCTGAAGCTTCATTATTGATAAAAAATAAGATGATAGAAGTTATCTACTAATTGTCATAAACTTTTTATTCAAAAATTCATGCCTCATTTATTCATCATAAATACCTGTATAGCAACTGGTTAAAAAAAAGAATATATTCAACTTAACCACTCTGTTTTTACAAGTAGCTACCTACGGCGCAGGAAAATCTTCCAGCTTTCGGGAAAAAGTATCCGCATTTTCTTTGCTGTCATCCACTGCCCAGATTGCCATTGCATATAAAACAGGTCGCAGTGCCATACCAGAATCAGTAAGGCTATAGGTAACCTGAGGAGGAACAACAGGTTTAGATTCTCGATGTATGAGATTATCAGACTCTAGTTGCTTCAAATGCTGGATTAGCACTTTTTCTGTGATAGCAGGAATGCCTTTTCTTAATTCACTATATCTTTTGCTACCTGTCAGAAGTTGAAACAGAATAATAGGTTTCCAATATCCTCCTATTTTTTCCATCACATAGGTTATAGGGCATTCTGCGTAAGCAATTTTCTTATTTTCCTGGATAGTTGAAGCTTCTTTGACTTTTGTCATGAATACATACTTTAGGGTAAGTACTTGTAGAAAAGTAAGTGCAAAAATACTTTTGCGTGTATACAATCCAACAAATACTATAAAAACATGAAGATCGTTATTACAGGGTCATTAGGCAATGTAAGTCGCAGACTCACAGAGCAATTAATCCAAAAAGGACATATAGTTACTGTCATAAGCCATGATTCATCCCGAGTTAAAGCTATTGAAGAAATTGGCGCTACTGCAGCCATTGGTTCAATAGAAGATGCTGATTTCCTCATTCAGACATTTTTGGGAGCAGATGCAGTATATACAATGGTTCCTCCTAATTATCATACTCCTGATTATCAAAAATTTGTAACAGAAATTGGTAAAACCTATGCTCAGGCAATTCGCTCAGCCGAAGTTTCTTATGTAGTAAACCTAAGCAGTATTGGAGCACATAATCCAGATAGCAATGGCCCGTCCGGAACGTTCTTTTATGAAGAAGAACAACTGAATCAGCTGTCATCCACCAATGTGTTGCATCTACGGGCAGGAATGTTTTATACCAACTTTTATAGAAATATAGATATGATAAAACATAGGCATATCATTGGAAATAATTTTGATGGAACCTTATCATTAGCAATGACTCATCCATATGATATTGCCGATGTCGCAACAGAAGCACTGGACAAACTTTCTTTTACAGGAAAAGAGGTACAGTATGTTGTAAGTGATGAAAAGAGAGGAACAGAAATAGCAGAAGCTCTAGGGGAAGCAGTTAATAAGCCTGATCTGCAATGGATTGTGTTCCCAGATAAAAAACTGCAGGAAGCAATGACAGAGAACGGATTTTCCAGCCATATGGCATCCAAATTTGCAGAACTTGGGGTGGCTATTAGAGAAGGACGTTTGTTTTCGCATTACCAGGCCAACAAGCCTCTTGTGTTTGGCAAACGAAAATTTACAGACTTTGTGAAAGAGTTTGCTATTATTTATAGGCAGAGTATGTAATTCTGATAGTTGATTTAAGAATAACTTGTCTAAAAAACTAGTATTGGGGAATATTTCGTAAGAATCTGCTTATTGTATTTCATAAATCTATTTTCCAATATTGGAAATCCTGATAATATATCTTGTAAAATATAGACTGAATGAAAATCACAATACTGAAGAATGCCCTTATTATAGCTATTCTCTCATTTTCTCTTTCATGTAACCAAAAACAACCATCCCAACCAATCATCCATAAAGATTTGTTAGGATTTAAGTCTGAGTACATTACAGAGTATCTAGATGATAACTATCAGAGAAATAAGCTAGAGCAAAAGCTTAATGTATTAAAAGTTCGTTATCTAGAAGATATCATTTATGTATCTACCTATGCAGAAGCTAATGGTTGTGGTGGGCATTTTGGAAATATGAAGATTAGAAATGATACTCTTATACTTACTTATGAATTTAGTAGTGACACCGCATGTACTTCGATAGTTATTGATAAGTTAACTTACTTAATTAACAATCCTGGAAAAAAGAAACGAAAAATAAAATTTGAATAATTATCAGAGTTCAATACACCAAAGACAATAAAAAAACTGGCATTAAGTAATGCCAGCTTTTTTATGAGAATCAACACAATTATTATGTTTTGTTAATAACCTGGATTCTGTTCCCCTAGATTTTTGTTTCGTTGTCTTTCCAATTCAGATATAGGAAAAAGAAGATGTTTTTCTTCAAAAGTTTTACCCCATGTATTGGTATGGCCTATCAAATCTACAAATGTAATTTCTCCATTTCCGTTCTGCGTTGTTTCAGGGTATTTACGCGTACGTATCATATCAAACCACAATTTGAATTCAAACACCAGTTCACGATAACGTTCTTTCCATACTTCTTCCACAAAATCATTTGCGGACAGACCTTGTAATCCGCTTTTGATGGTTGCGGCATTGGATTTCCAGTAAGCTCTGCTTCTAACCTGAGTAAGATACTCTGCAGCTTCTGCTGTTACACCTTGTGATTTCGCAATAGCTTCAGCTGCAATTAAAAGCACATCTGCATATCCATACATTTCAATATCTTTTCCAGAACTAGCAGTCTCAAACAATGCCTGATCATCATGCCAGAAGTAAGGGGTAGGAGGAAATGTTTTGGTCTCACCATTTATGACAATAGATGAATGGTAATATTGCTTCTCCTGTGCTCTAAGATCATTAGCATTATCATATCCCCACAAAAACTGATTTCTAGGTGCATATGCTCCATTGGTAATGGCATACTTAACAGTTGATGGTTTAGAAGTAGTATAGCTCCATACAGGATATATCGTTTCAGCAATGCCTACAGCATACTCATGAAAAAACACATATTCAGTGGCAGAAGCATCACTTTTACGCAGTTTGTTATAGGCACTATTCTCCATTACTACATTGCCACCTGACATTTCATGTTGTTCCAAACTATATGTACCACTTTCAATAACGCTTTTAGCCATTGCAGCTGCATCTGCATATCGGTTAGCTTGTAAAGGAAATCCACTCATATTCAAGTAAACATCTGCTAGCAATGTTGCAGCAGCTCCTTTCGTAACACGTTTTCCATTTGTAACCATTGATGTTGTAGCAAGTCCTGCCTCGTTTACAGCAAATTTTAAATCCTCTTCAATCAAGGCATATACATCTGCTACAGAAGCCCGATTTATATACAGGTTTTCCAAAGATTCATAAGGTTCTGTCACCAAAGGAACTCCACCAAACATCCGAACCAGGTAGAAGTAAGCATAAGCCCGGAAAAATCTGGCTTCTCCCAACAATTTCTTCGCTTCAGCTTCTGCTAAACCAGGAGTAGTAGGAATGTATTTAATCGCGTTATTGGCTCTTGAGATACCTGAATATAAATCATCCCAGATACCACCCAGATAGCTGGAAAGGTTATTTCCGTTCAGGGTTAATTGTTGGGTATGCTGTACATGTATTTCCTGGCCTTTGTATTCATTGTCAAAAAAACCTGACATATAGTTCCCTATCATCGCTTCTGCACCACCATAATGAGAACCATCAAATAATTGAGGAACTCCATTCCGGTAAAGAGAGTTTACTGCATTATAAGCGTGATTTGGCTCTTTAAAGTTTTGTTGGGAACTTAGTTCATCAAGGGGCCTTTCTTCCAGAAAGCTATCACAGGAGAATGAAAGAAGAGCTGTTAATGCAATTACTATATGTATTTTTTTCATATTGATGTCCGTTTAGGTGGATTAGAATTTCACATTGACACCTAGTGTAAATGTCCGCGGCTTAGGATATTGGAAGAATACCATATTTTGTCCCCACTGCTGATCACTCCATGAGGTAGCTTCCGGATCATAGCCCTGAAAATCTTTGGAATGAAATACAAAAGCATTCTGCACACTTGCATATACACGTAGTGTTTTCAGATGTAAACGCGTAAGCAGATCACTGCTGAAATTATAACCGGCTGTAATGGCATTCACCCGTAAATAAGAACCGTCTGCCAGCCAGTGGCTATCAATTTCACTATTTTGCCCTGCATAAGCCTGGTTACGGATTTCCTGTACCATTGTGTTTTGACGCTCAGGAGTCCATCCTTTAGTCAGAATTGAACGTAGGCCGTTGGCAATACCTGAACGGTCTTCTGTAGAGTGATAGAATTGCTGAAGGATATCCACACCATATACAAACTGCAGGTTGACAGATAAATCGAAATTACCATAGGTAAAGTTATTGATAAAGCTACCAGTCCAGTCAGGTAAACCTTTGCCTAAGATCTTTTTAGCTACAGAGCGTTTAGCTTCACCAGGCAAATAACCACGCTCAGCGGCTTCATCTGCTTCAGCAGTACTCCAGGTTCCTAATCTCTCATACCCCCAGAAAGAACTTAAAGATTCACCTACACGCAGAATAGTCTGACTACCAGAAACCCAATAAGGCCCGGATTCTATATCTTCATTATTCTCACCTAGTTTTTCAATCCGGTTTTTATTGTAGTTAAAGTTTAATGAACTCTGCCATGAAAACTTGCCACCTCTTACGATTGCACCAGTTAACAATACTTCAAAACCTCTGTTGGATACTGATCCGATGTTATCCCTTACAGTCTGGAAACCAGTAGTATGAGGAACTGGTCTGTCTAACAACAGATCTGTAGTCAACTTGTGGTAGTAGTCCAATTCAACAGACAACCGACTTTTGAACATAGACAAGTTTACTCCCACATCAAAAGTACGGGTACGTTCCCATTTCAGATTAGGGTTTGCCAAACGTGTTACATAACTATCGGAGGCACGATTTCCGTTTATAAGTACAGTACCAGAGGCAACAGTTGCCAGGGAACCGTATGAAGGAATCTCTGTATTACCTGTTACGCCAATGCTGGAACGTAACTTTAACTCATCAATAGAAGAAAGGCCTTGTAGAAATGGCTCATTTGATAGCACCCAACCCACACCCAGAGATGGGAAAAAGCCATACTTATTATTAGCACCAAACCGGGAAGAACCATCCACACGACCTGTCAATGTTACCAGATATTTATCTGCGTAAGTATAACCTGCACGAACGAAATAGGAGTTCATAGCCCATTTATCAAAATCGGAGTTTGGAGCACCTGGCTTACTGGCAGCCTGAATACGATTATATTTAAAGAAATTATCAGAGAAGCCTTCCGCCTGTATTGAGTTTTGCTGATAAGTGCGTTCCTGCCAGCTCAAACCTAACATAGCATTGACTCTGTGTACTTCTGCCAATGTTTTGTTATATGTCAGATACGTTTCTTCCTGCCAGTAGTTTACCTGCTGAGTTTCCAGATAAGCCCGACCCAGTGGAGAAGAAATATTTAACAGATCAGTTGGATAGTATTCCTGAAAATTCCGGTTATGTTTATCAAATCCAAACTGAGTACGCAGATCTAAACCTGGCAAAATGTGAAAGGTGGTAAACAGGTTACCAAATAACTGTGTACGTTTTCTTCCTCTTTCCTGTGTTTCAAGCACATGCACAGGATTTGCCATGCCTTCCAGACGATAATCATCTGTCACCATGGAGCTATTGCTCCAGGTACCGTCAGGGAATTTTACTGGAAAAATTGGGGGCATCTCAATCATTGTACGACGTGGCATCTGATGTCCACCACCTTCTTCTGCCTCATTTTCGACCGTATAGTTAGCTAAAACGTTCATGCCAATAGATAACCACTTTTTAGGATTTGCATCAAAAGCAATCTTTCCATTCAAGCGGTTTAGCCAACTGTTCAGCATAATCCCTTCCATTCGGGAATAATTCAAGAATGCCCCAAAAGAAGAATTTTGTCCACCCTGTTGAATAGAAATCTGGTGATTGTAGGATACAGCTGTACGAGTAGCTTCTTTTTGCCAATCTGTATCATACAGCGGATTACCATTAGCATCAAACAGACGTGGATCATTGGCTGTAAAAGTTGCTGTTTGCCCCGGACGATACTTGGATGTATGCTCCATACCAGTCTTCACCACTTCCATCCATTCTTTGGCATTCAGCAGATCCATTTTCTTACGTAGTTGTCCTATGCTGATATACCCATCATAACCGACACTAATCCCTTCTTTTTTCGTTCCCCGCTTGGTCGTAACCAGAATAACGCCATTGGCACCTCTTGCCCCATAAATAGCAGCAGAGGAAGCATCTTTCAATACATCAATACTTTCAATATCATTAGGATTCAAAAACCGAATATCTTCCATTACGACACCATCCACTACATACAAAGGACTCAATGTAGAGTTGATAGATCCAGCACCACGAATTACTACTCTTGGGCTACCAGTAGGAGATCCGGAATTAAGAAATATATTTACTCCGGCTACTTTTCCCTGTAAGCCCTGCAATGCATTATTAACAGGAGCTTTTAGCAATTCCTCTCCGCTTACATTAGCAACTGCACCTGTTACATCAATTTTCTTCTGGGTACCATAGCCTACTACTACTACTTCATTCAAGGCTTTGATATCTGGTACCAACGTTATATTTACAGATGTACGATTACCAATAGCAATCTCTTCCGTTGCATATCCAATAAATGAAAACACCAAAGTTCCACTGCCATCTGGAGCAGATAATGTGTAGTTTCCATCTTTATCTGTGGAAGTACCTACAGTAGTGCCTTTTACACTTACACTTACACCAGGTATTCCTGCATTATTTTCATCTGTAACTTTTCCTGATACTACATGGGCAGCTTCAGCTAACATATCATCTGACTGCTCAATTAGGGACGATCCGGAAGGTTGTTTATGCAATATGATGCGTTTGTCATTAATAGCTTCATAATATACCTGCAATGGTAACAGGATTTTGTTTAACAACGTGGATAGTTGTTCATCCGTAACTGAAAGTGTAATACGTTCACGGCTGGCAAATACATTTGTCTGATATGAGAATCGTACATTTGCCTGCTTCTCGATCCTGGCAAGTACACTTTCGACAGTCTGATTCTCTACATGAATAGAAACTTTCTGTTCAAGTACCGATTGAGCTTTGCTATCTGTTGCTGACGCTATGCTGGCAAAACATATGGCAATAAGTAGTTGTATTACTGTGATGCGCATAATTATCCACAGTAAGGATGGATGTAAAGAAAAATGCATACATTTGTGCGTTTTGTTGAACTGATTAGGATTAGTTAGGGCAAAACCATCCTTTCTGGTTTTGGCGAACCGGTTAGAAAGGATAGAATTTTTGGAGCTGATGAGTCTCGACCCTCATCGGCTCTTGTCATTCTGTATTAAGGTGGTAGTTGTTTCATAATGTAAGTGGCTTTTAAAGTGATTTTATTTAGGTTATTTGATTGAGGCCAGAAGAAGTTCAACTGTTAACTACACTCTTTACTTTTCACAATAATCTGTGTTTCTACTATCTGATAGTTGGTATTCAATACTCTACAGATAATCTCAAGACGTTCAAAAAAGGTCTCATTGGAAAAGCTAGTATTGATACGACAATTTTTTAAGGTCTCTGCATCAAATACAAGATCTACATTGTATGTCTTCTCTAGTTCTTCAAATAGTTCGACTACTGGCTTATCCATATACACAATTTCACTAACAATTTTCGGTCTAATTACTGGCAGAGGATTATTGACTAGTGAACGTTCCAGTCTTTTGTCAAGCTGCGAATAAGAAGCACGCTGATTTGCACTTAACAAAAACTGAGGTTTTATTTCTGACAAAGGTTCATTTACAAAATTCGCTACAGCTACAGCCACACAACCCGTTCGTACATCTACCTCGATATCTGACTTTTCATCGTGTGCTTTCACCCAAAAGCTGGTACCCACTACTTTGGTTATCACCTGTCCTGCATATACCACAAATGGTCTTGCTGTGTCTCTTTTTACTTCAAAAAAGCCCTCTCCTTCCAGATATACTTTGCGAATATTTCCAAACGAAGGAGGATAACTTAGGCGGCTCCCTTTGGTAAGGATGACAGAACTACCATCTGGTAAGGATATCTGTAGACTGTCAGAAGAAATATTTCTGGTTTCAGAAAGCTTTTCTGGTTGATACTCTATCAGATGCTGATAGGTAATTGTGTTAGAATGAAACAATATGGGCTTATTATATAACCATACTCCACCCACTACTATCACTAAAGATGCCGCCACCCAGCCTAGATAGGTTCGCCACAATGAACGTGAAATAGAGTCACTCTCAAAGTCCTCCTTTTCTGATTTTGCTATTGTACGTATCACTACATTTTGCCACATCTGTTCAATCTGTACTTCATCAGGTACTATAGCAGGCGTTTCCTTTATTGCCAGAATTAATGCTTTAGCCTTCAGAATATCCTGATATTTCTCAGGATGTAAGCTCAGGAACATTTCCCAAAAAGCAGATGTATCTTCAGTAGGATGTAAAACCCACTGACAAAAGAACTCATTCTCTACGAAGTCCTGAGGAGTATAGTCTTCAAAAGGCATTTCGGATTAACTTATATTTTTTCTTACTAAAGGTATAGAGAGAAAAAAATAGTTTTTAACCCTTCATTTATAAAAAAAAATTAAAAATTATGCTATTAGCAGGAAAACATAAGGTAATAGTGAAATCAGTAAGGATTTTGGAAAGTGCTGTCTGAGTTTTGTTAGAGCTTTTCCGGTAGTATTTCGTGCAGACTGGGTGGTAATATTCATAATCTGAGCAATTTCTTCATAGCTCAGTTCTTCAAAAAAACGAAGGTGCAGACACTCATATTCACGCTTGGGCAATTCTTGCAAACAACTTTTTAGTAAATACACACTCTGTCTGAAGTTCTCTTCTGTAATAATAAACTGTTCAACAGTATGTTCTGCAACCAACAAATCAAGATAACTTTCAGATACGGAGAGTGAACTCACAAAATTGTGCTCCTGAACCACAAGGGTTAACCGACGTCGGGTACAGCTTAGCAAATAGGCTTTTGCATTCTGTATCTTACCGATTGATTCTCTTCTATTCCAGATTTCAACAAATGTATCCTGTACAGCATCCTGCGCCTTGTCTTTACTACCACTCAGGCGATAGGCATAATTGTACAATACTTTTACATACCGACGATACAATTCTGCAAATGCGTCACTATCCCCATTTTGCAGGTGTTGAAATAAAACTTCATCATGATTTTTTTCAGAAGGTTGCATTTGTACACCAGGTTTAGTAACACAAATGTAAGATTTGCAGCAAAATATAAAAAAAAATATCTTAAATTGAATTAAACAAATAAATCTGCAAACTTTCTAAAGTAGGCTATAAAGACCAGAGCCAGAGAACTATTTCAGCACAAAAGCTAAAATAGTTCTCTGGCTCTGATAGATAGAAAGGCTTTGGACTTACTAAAGTACTTGAAAAATCTGGATACGATTGCCACACGTGTCATTAAAAACCGCAATTTTTGCAGTCCCCATTTGTGTAGGTTGCAAACTAAACACAACATTTAAGGATACCAATCGACTGTACTCAGCATCTACATCATTTACCTGAAAAGCAACCAAAGGAATCCCGGCTTCAAACAATGCTTTCTGGTAAATCTTTGCTGGTTCAAAGGCTATAGGCTCCAGAACAAGCTCTACACCATCGAGTACATCTTTTGAAACTAAAGTAAGCCATTTATGCTCTCCCATTGGAATTTCTGTTTTTTTGATAAATCCCAATATCGTGGTGTAAAAGTTGAATGCTTTATCCTGGTCATCGACGAGGACACTCAATAAGCTAATTCTCATGATTTCTCTGTTGGTTTGTGCCAGCAAATATCCCGTTTAAGCATCTAAGTCACTTATCGAAAATTGCTTTTCTGACGATAGTCGGAAGGTGTTAAACCAGTGTATCTTTTGAATAAAAGAGAAAATGAAGTGGGACTCTCAAAACCTATCTGAAAACAGGTGTCCATAACAGACATATTTTTACTTAATAGAATCTTTGCTTCACTGATCCTGCGTTCTATCAGATACTGATGAGGAGTGCGGCCATAGCAACGTTTGAATAAACGGATGAAATGAAATTTCGATAAGGAGACCTTATCTGACATAGAATCTATACAAATAGATGAACCTGAATGCTGATCCATCAGTTTACGCGCCTGGATTAACCGATCTATGATATAGGGTTTAGGATAATACTGTTCTCTGATCCGCAAAACTTGTTGATTGTAATATGTCATAAGTACTTCAACTAAATTAGCTCATATTACTGACTGCTGGACAAACGGAATAAAAGCGAGGCAGTAGTAGTTATCAATGTGTGAAAAAAGAAGAAAAACTACTCCCATCGCTTTTGAACAAATTTAAGAAGGATTTGCCCAAAAGCCAACAAACCC